>JAEEQN010000009.1 GCA_016285345.1 Victivallales bacterium
CGAACATCATGCGCAAGCTGAACGAGCTCGGCTCCAAGCACGCGGTCGGCCGCGTCGACATCGTCGAGAACCGTTTCGTGGGCATGAAGTCCCGCGGCGTGTACGAGACCCCCGGCGGCACCATCCTCTACACCGCGCACCGCGGCCTTGAAGAGATCACGATGGACCGCGAGGTCATGTTCCTGCGCGACAGCTTCATCCCGACTTACGCCCGCCTGATCTACAACGGCTTCTGGTACGCGCCCGAACGCGAAATGCTCCAGGCCGCCATCACCGACAGCCAGAAGTTCGTCACCGGCGAAGTCCGCGTGAAGCTCTTCAAGGGCGCCTGCCACGTGACCGGACGCCGTTCGCCCTTCAGCCTCTACGACGACAACCTGTCCACGTTCGAGAAGGACGACGTGTACGACCACAAGGACGCCGCCGGCTTCATCAAGCTGAACGCGCTCCGTCTGCGCGTCCTCGCCCGCAGCGCCCAGAAACGCTATTGATTCACGGCCGCCGCTGCGGTCAGAGGTAAAATATGGCTTCTCCTGCAGAGGACAGACATCCGCCCATTCTCCTCCGGGACGACTCGTGGCTTTCGTTCAACGCCCGCGTCCTGGAGGAAGCCATGGACCCTGCCGTCCCTCTGCTCGAACGCGCAAAATTCCTCTCCATCTTCGGCAGCAATCTCGATGAATTCTTCATGGTGCGGATCGCCGGCCTCGCCCGGCACGCGCCCGATGCGGTCGCCCGTTTCGGCGGCCGCTATTATTTTTCCCCGTTCGAGCTCAGAAAGAGACTGATCCGGCGCATCCGCGGTCTGACGGCGCGGCAGTACGCCAGCTGGGAACGCGACCTGAAGCCCGCCCTTGCCGAGCGCGGCATCCGCTTCGTCCGCTGGGACGAACTCCCGGAGGACTGCACTGCGGAGGCATCCGCGCTCTTCGAACGCGAATACCGCTCCGCCCTGACTCCGGTCGCGGTCGATCCCGACGCGGAGGAACCGCCGGTCGTGCCCGGTCTCGCGCTGGAATTCCTCATCCGCGTGCAGTGTCCTGGTCAGAATGAGGTCCGCACCGCGTTCATGCAGATACCGACCCGCTCGGGACGATTCCTTCGGTTTGAACGGAAAGACGCGCCCGGCGAAGTCCTGCTCCTGCCGCTGGAAGAGCTGGTCGGGGCGAAAGCCGCCGGGTTCTTCCCCGGCTGCACCGTGCTCGAATGCGCGGCGTTCCGCGTCACGCGCGACCGCGACCTGACCCCGGACGAGGACACCGGCGACCTGCTCAGCGAAATGCAGGCGATCCTGCGGAAACGCGGCAAGCGCACGATCATGCGTCTGGAGACCTCCGCCGCCATGTCCGCCGAAGCGCGGGCGTTCCTCATGCGCACGCTCGGCATAAACGCTGACGAACATTTCTCCGTACGCGGTCCGGTCGACCTGACGTGCCTCATGGAACTCCGCGATCTCCCCGGCCACGCCGATCTGCTCGACCCGCCGCTGCCGCCCCTGCCCTCGCCCCGCTGCCCCGCCGACCGCTCCATGTTCGACTGCATCCGCGACGGCGGCCCGTTCTTCCTGCACGTCCCGTACGAATCGTTCGACCCGGTGATCCGGCTGCTTAACGAAGCGGCCGACGATCCGGACGTGATCGCGATCAAGCAGACGCTGTACCGCGTCGGGCAGGACCCGCCGGTCGTCCACGCGCTGATCCGCGCGGCGCAGGCGGGCAAACAGGTCACGGTCTTCTTCGAGATCATGGCGCGCTTCGACGAGGAGAACAATATCCGGCTTTCGCGCGAGCTGGCCGACGCGGGCGCGCACGTCGTGTACGGCGTGCCGAAGATCAAGGTCCACGCGAAGATGCTGCTGATTGTCCGCCGCGAGGGGAACGAGGTACGCCGTTACCTGCATCTGCCGACCGGAAACTACAACTGCTCCACCGTGAAGCAGTACACCGACATCGGCCTTTTCACCTGCGACGACGCGCTCGCGGACGACGTTTCCGCGCTCTTCCACGCCGTCACCGGGCTCTCCGCGCCCGCCGCCTGGAACAAGCTCGTCGCCGCCCCGTACAACATGCGCGAACGCATCCTCGCCCTGATCGACCGCGAGGCAAAACATTCGACGTCCGACCAGCCCGGCGGGATCACGCTGAAGCTGAACGCGCTTCAGGACCCGGAGGTCATCGAACACCTCTACGGGGCCGCCCGGCGCGGCGTCCGCATCGACATGGTCGTGCGCGGCATCTGCGCCCTGAATCCCGCCTCGCTCCCGCCCGAAGCCGCCGCGAACATCCGCGTCGTCAGCATCGTGGACCGCTTTCTGGAACACTCCCGCATCTACCGGTTCGCGAACGGCGGTTCGCCGGAATACTTCATCGGCAGCGCCGACCTCATGCCGCGCAATCTCTCCCGCCGCGTTGAGATCCTCGTCCCGGTCGAATCCCCCGCGCTTCAGGACGAGCTGGACGTGATCCTCTTCACCTCGCTCCACGACCGCCGGAAGGGACGCCGTCTGCTCGGGGAAAACCGTTATTCGCACACCTCAGGCGCGATTCGGCACGAATCCGAACGCGCCCAGGTCTCGCTTTACAACTACTACAGAAAACGCCTGGAGCGCCCCGGTTTTCCGCAGGACGCCCCGGCCACGGAGTATTGAACGATATGGATATGTCCGAACTTGAACGCCTCGTGAACGTCATGCGCCGTCTGCGCGCGCCCGACGGATGCCCCTGGGACCGCGAACAGACCCACGAATCCCTCAAGAAATGCCTCGTCGGCGAGGCCGCCGAATACCTCGACGCCGTCGACCGCAAGTCCGACGCGGAGATGTGCGAGGAGCTGGGCGACCTCCTGATGCAGGTCGTCATGAACAGCGTCATGGCGGAGGAACGCGGCGCGTTCACGCTGGAGGACGTCGCGCGCGGCATCTCCGACAAGATGATCCGCCGCCATCCGCACGTCTTCGGCGACGTCCACGTGGACAACTCCGCGCAGGTGCTCGTGAACTGGGAGAAGATCAAGAAGACCGAGCACGACGACTACCGCAAGTCCGCGCTCGACGGCGTGCCGCGAAACCTCCCCGCCGTCCTCCGCGCCGAAAAGCTCCAGAAGAAGGCCGCTAAGCACGGGTTCGACTGGACGAACGACGCCGACATCCTCGCCAAAATCCGCGAGGAGATGGCCGAGCTGGAAGAGGCGTATAAGTCGGGCAGCCGCGACAGGATCAACGACGAGGCCGCCGACCTCGTGTTCGCCGTCGTCAATTTCCTCCGGTTCCGCGGCGAAAACTGCGAGGAGGTCGTGAACCGCGCCTCGGACAAGTTCGACCGCCGTTACCGCGCCGTGGAAGCGAAGCTCGCCGCCGAGGGAAAGACCGTCGACGACACCCCCATGGACCGCCTCGACGAACTCTGGAACGAAGCCAAGACGGAGGAAAAGAAACAGTAATTCGCCTTTTCTACGGTCCTATTCAACAAAAACGTCCGACTGCCGTTCAATATGGAGTCGGACGTTTTTTACAAACTGAGGATGAAATCGGCTCACGAATACAGCAGTTTGATCGAGAGGTACTGGAGGATCACGCCGGCCAGGACGAAGATGTGGAACACCGTATGCACGAACGGCTTCTTGATGAGGTACAGACCCGCGCCGACGGAATACGCCACGCCGCCGCCGATCAGCAGATACGCGACCTTCGGATCCGCCATGCTCAAGAGGTTTTTCAGCAGCAGGAGCGACGCCCAGCCCATGACCAGATAGATGATCGTGGTGACGTATTTGTGTTTGAGCGTGATAAAGGAGAAAATGCCGCCCGCCACGGCGCACACGCCGAGTACGCAGTACCAGATCAGCCCCTCGCGCGGCGACGCGATGGCGTTCAGGATCGGCACGTATGTTCCCGCGATCGTGAAATAGATCACGGCGTGGTCGGCTTTGCGGACGAAGTTCTTCACATCCTGGTCGCGGATGGCGTGGTACACGGAGGAGACCAGGAACATGGAGAAAACGGAAACGCCGTAGATCAGGGCGCAGATGACGAACGACGGCATGGTCGAGATATCAACAAGGCAGTACGTGCCGTAGATCGTGAGGAGGGCGCCGATGACATGCGTGACGCAGTTGCAGATATCCTCCGCCTGCGTATACTGATATTGAAGTGGGGCAGCTTCAGTCATAATTCATTTCCGGTTGAAAAAGGTTCTATTTCGATGCGGGCGCGACGACGGGTTCCAGCGTCACGGTGGCCTGGGCGGGGATCACCTCGACCACCTTGATGCGGTCGTTGTCCGACCAGCATTTGATATCGACGGTATAGACGCCCGGCCGTGTCACATCCGACAGGTCGAGGAACGGGTGAATCTGCGTCTGGGAGATGTCGGGCACGCTGTCGACCAGGACGGTCACGGATTCGGGCTGTATCTTCGAGATGATGAGGTTGTTCGCGCCGGTCCTGCCGAAGAGGACCTGAACGGGGATGCCGTCAAATGCGCGAGGCTTGTTCTTCTCGACCCTGACCTCGACTTTCACCTTGCCGGACAGGATCTCGATGTTCCTGCCGTACGGCGAGACCGGATCGACCTGGCGCGTGAAGCTCTTCGTCACGTTCGCCAGAGGAATCTTCTCCGTTTCGAGGTATTCGATGGTGTCGAGGAGCTTTTTCGGACCGCGGATCGTGACCGGTTTTTCCGGCTGGATCAGCGACGCCTGATACCCCTCCATCACCTCGGCGGAATCGCTGACGGGATGCACCGGGACGTCCTTCGTGTCCATGATGTCGATGTTCAGCGGGATCATGTCGGGATTGACGGCGATCACGTGCAGTCCGTCGAACACGATGTTCGACCGTACCATGTCCAGGCGGAGCTCCACGGGCATATCGGTCTCGACCTGATATTTCGTCACGGGGCATTCGAGGTAGAAATCGGTGTTTTTCAGCGTCTTCTGCTCCTTGGGGACTTCCAGCGTGACGTCGGCGGACACGTCGCGCGGGATGAGCGTGACGCCTTCCTCAAGGGGCACGAACCGGACCGGCACGTTCCGGATGTTGACCCGGACCAGCTCCATCCGCGACTTCACGTTCTGGTACGCGTACCAGGTCAGCAGGCAGGCGAAGATCAGCGCGAAGACCTTGCGCCAGAAATCGTGCCGGATGATATACGGGATGTGAGGCAGGACCTTCGCCCAGAAAACGCGGATCGAGTTCATGCTTCACCGTCCTTTCCGGCTTCGGCGGCCTCGTCCGGCTTCAGCTCCAGTTCGGACGCCTTACCAAGACGTTTCCACGGGGCTCTTTTCCGTTCCAGCAGGATCGTGCTGAGCTGGAACCGGAGTTCCTCGGTGTTCAGTCCGCGGATCAGACGGCCTTTTTTCGCCAGGCTGATGAGCCCGGTCTCCTCGGAAACGACCACCGCCACGGCGTCGGTCTCCTGCGAGATGCCGACCGCGGCGCGGTGACGCGTGCCGAGGCGTTTCCCGTTCACGAAATAATCCTCCTCGGCCAGCGGCAGCACGGCGTGCGCGGCCACGATGCGGTTGTTCTTGCCGATGACCACGGCGCAGTCGTGAAGCGGCGAGTTCGGATAGAAAAGCGACTGGAGCAGCAGGGAGTCCACGCGGGCGTCCAGCGAGACCGCCGACCGCGTGGTGTCCGTGAGCCCGATGTTGCGCTCGAACACGATGATCGCTCCGGTCCGCGTGAGGGAAAGCTGTGCGGCGGCCTCGGTCACCTGGTCGATCGTCTCCTGTCCTGTCCGGTTCGACACGAACAGGCTGCCCGCCTGCGCGAACGCGCGCCGGAATTCCGGCTGGAAGATCACGAGGATGGCAATGCCGAGGGACGGGATCAGGCATTCGATGAGCAGGAACCGCAGCACGGTCAGACGTTCCACGTAGTCGACCGCGATCGTGGCGGTCAGCAGGACGGCGATCACGCCGAACAGCACGTTCGCGCTGCGTGTGCCGCGCAGGAAATACAGCACCCAGTAGATCATCGCCCAGATGATCACGAAGTCGACGGAATAGAAAAGATATTTGACGATGACGTCCTGGTTCGGCATGATGCTGGTGTCTCCGCGTGCGTGTTAAATCATAAAAAGATACCTCAAAAAACGGAAAAAACAAGTACCTTTTGTTAAAAAGTCGAGAAAACTCACGTTTTTATACGCACTCTGCACAAACGGACGATTCACTGTCCGGCATTCAGAGCAAGCTCGCGCAGTTTCTTCAGGTCTTTTTTGCCGTTGCCGAGGAACGGTATCTTTTCCAGCGGGAAGAAGCAGTCGGGACGCGGCACCCAGAGGTTCGGCAGGCCGGATTCGCGGAGACGGTTTCCGGCGTCGACGGGATCGAGTCCGCAGTCGGCGGCATAGAACACGATGAGCTGTTCGCCCTTCCTCGAATCGGGACGCGCCGTGACCGCCACCTTTCCTTCAAGGCCGTAAAACTCCTCCAGACGGTTTTCGATCAGCTCGTGCGGGACCATCTCGCCGCCGATCTTGCTGAACCGCGAAAGACGCCCCGTGATGCGGATATAGCCGTCGCGGTCCATGGACGCGACGTCGTTGGTGTTGTACCAGCCGTCCGGGGTCATGGCGGCCGCCGTGGCGTCCGGGTCGTCCAGATAACCGAGCATCACGGAGGCCGATTTAAGCTGGAGCAGGCCCTCTTTTCCGGGTCCGAGCAGTTCGCCCGTATCCACGTCGGCGATGCGCGCCGCGATCCCCGGCATGGCGACGCCGATGCTCCCCTCCGGCCCCGCCTCGCGTCCGACCGCCAGAAAATCTTTCGGCAGGTTCAGCGACACGATCGGCGACATCTCGGTACAGCCGTAGCCTTCGATGATATGCAGTCCGGTCAATTCAAAGAAGGCGTCCGCGAGGCGTTTCTGGAGCTTCTCCGCCCCGGTCACCATCATGCGGAGCGAATCGAAGTCGCCCGGCTTGCAGTTCCTCATGTAAGTCTGCAAAAACGTCGGCGTGGAGATCAGCATCGTGACCTTGTCGTCGCGCACCGCCTTGCACACGCCCGCGCCGTCCAGCGGATTCGCCACCAGCGTGACCTTCGTCCCCGTAACGCCGGGGAAGCACAGCCCGACCATCAGCCCGAACGCGTGGAAGAGCGGCAGGTTGCCGAGGATGCGCTCCGTGCCGTACAGCCAGTTCAGCTGCCGCCAGAAACTCCATATGTTCGCCGTGATGTTGTGGTGCGAGAGCAGGATGCCCTTCGGCATGCCCGTGGACCCGCTGGAGAACAGGAGAGCCGCCGGGTGCATGAGGTCGGTGCCGTAGCGCGGCGACACAATGCGGATCAGCAGCTGATGCGGCAGGAGGACGATCTGCGCCGCGGTCAGGAGCTTGTCGGCCTTCGTGACGAGTTTCGGCAGGTCCTCCAGGAAAAACATCTCGTCGCGCGCCGGCTTCTTCAGTTTGCTCAGGAAAAGACGGCTCGTGATGACCGTTTTCAGTTTCGCGCGGTCGTACATGGACTGCATGACCGCGTCGCCCGCCGTGTAGTTCAGGATCGCGGGCGTCCGGTCGGCGAACATCACGCCGAGGAGCACCGCCGCGGACACCGCCTTGTTCGGCAGCAGCACGCCGACGAACTGCCCGTCGTCGCCGCGTTCCGCCAGAATCCGCCGCAGTTTCCGGCTGATGATGATCGACTGCGCGAGCATGGCGAAATTCGACAGTCCCTTCGGCGCGTCGGCATCCTTGAACGTGCTCTCGAACGGATGCTGCAGCGACCGCCGCAGATAACGGTAGTGAACAGTCTTCTCCCCGCGCACGGGCTTCATCTCCGCCTCCGCGCCCAGCTCCTGAATCCGCTGCCAGATGCGGAATCCGTTCCAGTCCGGCGGGATCGGCTCGCCGACGATGATCGTGCCGGGGATCGGCACCAGACGCGGCTTGATGAACCGGAGTTTTCCGTTGTAGATCGTCAGCAGGCTCCCCCAATGAAGCCCCAGGCGCACCGGGATCACCGGGATGTCCGGCGACGGCATCAGGCGGTACAGACCCGACCGGAACGCGTGCGTGATGCCGTTCGGGGAGATCGCGCCCTCGGGGAACACGCACACCGCGCCCCCGCGGTTCAGGACCGCGTGCGACTGTTCGATCAGCCGCCGCATCTTCTCCCGGTTCATCCCGCGCGGCACTTCCAGCGCGCCGCTCCATTTGAAAAACAGGTGCAAACCGGGGAACCGGTAGAACGTCTCGTCCACCATGAACGTCACGCGGCGCGGTTTCAGGCACAGGATGAAGATGAAGTCGAGGAATGAGATATGGTTTGCGACGAGCAGGACCGGACCGGCGTCCGGATAGTTTTCGATGCGGTCGACGCGGATCCGGTACAGCGTGTGCGACAGGATCAGCCCAAGCGTCCGTAACGTCAGCGACGGACGCCAGATCAGCAGGGCGGCCAGCCAGACCGCCAGCGCGATTTCAAGCACATGAACCCCCTGCGCGCCACGCCATGCCACGACATGCGCCAGCGTCTTCGACAGGATCAGCAGGACCGCCGCGCTTGCGAACACGCTTTTTCCCGGCCCCATTCCGAGGCGCGACCGGACCGCCGACGCCAGCATCTGCGACCCGATCCACAGAAACACCCAGAATCCGCCGCACGCCATCGTGAGGGCGAGACTGCGTTTCACATCGCCGCCTGTCAGCGACCAGTGCAGTCCGAGCACAGTAAGCAGCAGCCCCGGCACCACCGCGCCGACCAGCACGCCGTAATTCCGCGCGCATAGCATCGACGCAAATCCCGCCGCGATCGATAATCCGGCGACCCAAACGCCCCATGCGGGGAGCGAGGAATACGGAACAAGGTTCAAAACGAGCTGGCAGGCAGCGAGAAGCAGAATGCCGGACACACCGGCAATGGCGGCAGTGATCGAGAGTTCAAGATTGTTCTTCATGGCGTCCGAAACAACACAAAAAAGGATTTTGGAGTTGATTTTGACGATAATATATCCCGGCACGTTCTCTTTTACAAGTCCGTTTTGAGTTGTTTCGCCATTTTGTTTCAGACATTTCCTTCCGGCGAAACGGAATTCTCTTTTCCATCTGAAAAAACACATTTTTCTCCGCGGAATCATTTGAATATTCCGGGGAACGATGTATATTTAGAGGTAGTAATTCGTTTACAAAAACTTTTTACCCCATCGAAAGGCGACTGAACCAAATGAAAATTCAAGTTTTGAGCGCTACCGCCGTTTCCGCGATCCTCCTCGCGGCCCTCACCGCGTGCAACGTCGCGAAACCGCCTGCGGCCATTTCCAAGGACAAATATACCGAGATCACCGAAGAGGAACACCAGCAGCTTCCGAAAGGGCTCAAGCTCCTCACGCTCGACGAGGCGCAGGCCATCGCCATTCAGAACAACCCGAGCTTCAAGTCCCGTTATTTCGCCGTCTCCCAGGCCCGCGCCCAGTACTACAGCCGGTTCGCATCCTACATGCCCACCGTCACTGCCTCCTACAACATGACCTCATATCACAGCCACGGCTACACGGAAGACGCCGGCGCCAGCTACAAGACCTATACGTCCAACCCGTCCATGAGCGCCTCTCTGCTCGTCTTCGACAGCTTCCAGCGCGAGATGAACCTGCTGGCCGCCCGTCACAACTGGAAGAGCACCGAACAGGTGGAGCAGGACGCCCGCCGTCTGCTCCTCCAGAACGTCGCCTACGCCTACAACAACGTGATGTACGCGAAAGCCAGACGCAACATCGCGCTGGAAGATATGCGCTACAACCGCCAGCTCCTCAAGGAAACCGAGCTGAAGTACGGCGTCGGCGCCTCCACGCTTTCCGATGTCCTCAACTTCAAAGTCAACTACAACAACGCCGAGAGCAGCCTCTATACCGCGAATTACTCCCTCGCCTCCTCCAAGTTCGCGCTCGCCGCGCTCATGGGCCTCACCGAAGGCACCATCCCCGATGAAGTCGAATTCCCGGAACAGCTCGCGATCGACGGCGAAATGCTCGCCGACGAGAACGTCTACCTCGACGCCGCCCTCGCCAACCGTCCCGACCTGAAGGCGCTCCGCGAAGCGCTCGAATCCTCCAAGTTCAGCTACTATTCCAGCATCGCCGCGTTCGGCCCGACCGTCTCCGCCCAGCTCGGCATCGGCTACAACAACACCCCCACGCACTACAGCCCGTTCAAATCCGACGCCGGCTACACCACGCACCAGGGCATCCGCAGAAACCGCTACAGCACGTTCTCCAGCGGCATCGGCATCTCCTGGGAGCTCTTCTCCGGCGGCAGGACATTCTTCAATATGCGCGCCTCGCAGGCCGCGATGGAACAGGCCGAGTACACGCTCGCCGACAAGTGGATCACCGTCATCAACGACGTCCGTACCGCCTACGAAAACTACATCGTCAGCCTCAAGACCGTCAAACTCTACCAGAAGAACCTCGAAGCCGTCCGCAAGATGCGCGACCTGGTCGACGACGAATACGAAGCCGGCAACTGCGCCATCACCCGTGTGAACGAAGTCCAGCGCGAGTTTGTCAACGCCGAGACTTATCTCGCCCAGGCCGTCGTCAGCATGCACAACGCCAAGGCGCAGATCCTCGCCGCGACCAACGCCAACTGATCCTTCTTTTCAACCGCAATCCTGAACACGATCCGCGGGCCGTCACAGGCCCGCATCTTTTCCCATCATGCAGCACAGACTCAGATTCGCTCCCTCCCCGACCGGGCAGGTCCATATCGGAAACATCCGCACCGCGATCTTCAACTGGCTTGCCGCCCGGCACATGGGCGGCAAGTTCATTCTGAGAATCGAGGATACCGACCTCGAACGTTCCACGAAAGAGGCGATCGACACGCTCCTTGAATGCATGGAGTGGCTCGGCCTCGACTACGACGAGGAAGTCCTCTACCAGACCACGCAGGCGCAGCACCACCTCGAAGCCGCGAAGAAGCTCATGGACGACGGGAACGCTTATCCGCTCGGACCCGTCACGGAGCATTCCCCGATCCTCTTCCGCATCCCCGTCTTCTGCGACGGGTTCCCGTTCGTGCGCACAGTCGGCCCGGCCTCGTACACGCTCGCCCCGGACACCGCGGTCGAGATCAGCGGCGGCGGCCTGAAGTTCACCACGCTTTCGCCGAAGGGAAAGCCCGTCGAGAACCAGGCGTGCCTGGCCGGATTCAAAGATCTTGCGATCCTCGACGCCACCGGACAGACGCTCTTCACGCTCACGGAGGACAAGCTCAACGACATCCTCGGCAACGGATCGTCCGAGACCGTCGAACACGCCGCGTCCATGACGTTTATCCGCCGCGAAGTCTTCTACGACGACATGGTCAAGGGACACCTTTCCAAGCCGCTCGACAGCATGCGCGACTTCATCATCGTCCGCAGCGACGGCAGCCCGGTCTTCCACCTCGCGAACGTCTGCGACGACATCACGCAGAAAATCACGCTCATCGTGCGCGGCGACGACCACGTGGAAAACACCTACCGCCATCTCTTCATGTTCCAGACGCTCGGCGCGCAGGTCCCGTCCTACGCCCACCTTCCGATGATCGTGAACGCCCAGGGCAAACCCTACAGCAAGCGCGACGGCGACGCCTTCGTCGGCGATTTCCGCGACAAAGGCGTGCTCCCCGAAGCGCTTTTCAACTACCTGACCCTCCTCGGCTGGTCCTCCGGCGACAACCGCGAAAAGATGTCCCGCGAGGAACTCGTCGAGGCGTTCGACCTCGCCCGCGCCCAGCATTCGCCCGCGCAGTTCGACGCCGTGAAGATGGCGAACCTGAACGGGCAGTACATCGCCGCGCTTGATCCGGCTGTTTTCCGCGAACGCGCCTGGGAATTCGCCGCGGCCTATCCGTGGCGCGAATCCGTCGACCGTGCGAAATTCGACGCCGTGGCGGACCTGATGCAGACCCGCACCAAGCTCATGACCGACCTCGCAACCTGGACGTATTTCTTCGCCGTCCCGGTCGATTACGATCCGAAGGGCGTGAAGAAATTCCTCACGCCGGAGCCCTTGCGCGCCGCCCTGACGAAAGCCGCCGACGCGTTCGGTTCCCTCCCCGAAAACGATCCGAAGGCCGTCGAGGACGCGCTCCGCGCCATCGAGACCGCCGACGGTCTTTCCCAGTTCGCCCTCAACCAGCCCGTCCGCGTCGCCGTCTGCGGCGTCACCGTCGGCGCCAGCATCTACGAGACGGTCGTCCGCATCGGCGTGAAGGAATGCGCCCGCCGCATCCGCGCCGCCCTCGCCGCCACGGCATAACCGCTTTCAGGAGGACGCATGAACAACATCCCCGTCGAAAAACTCAGGCTCCGGATGCTCGGCGATCCGATCCTGGCGGCGAAAGCGCGCCCGGTCGAACAGATCACCGAGGAAACGGAACGCATTTCCGAGGCCATGCTCGACATCATGTACAAATCGCACGGGATCGGTCTCGCCGGAAACCAGGTCGGGCTGCTCCAGCGCATCGTGACAATCGACATCGACCCGCCGACCGACGAGGACGGCAACGAGCTTCCGGTTCATACCGAGGGAGAGAAAAAGCTTCTCCCGAAGATGCCGATCACGCTGATCAACCCGGAGATCGTTTCGTACTCCGGCAATCTCTGTCCGTTCGACGAAGGCTGTCTGAGCGTGCCGGAGGTCTACGGCCGCGTCATGCGCAGCGACGCCGTCGTGCTCAAATCCATGCTCCTCGACGGCTCCGAGTTCGTCCTCGAATGCGGCGGACTCCTCGCGCGTGTCGTCCAGCACGAGCTCGACCATCTCGACGGCATCGTGTTCGTCCAGAAAGTCGACCCGGACGTCTATCCCGGCATTTCCAGGCGCGTCGAAAAGATCATCAAACGCAACGGCCCCCGCGGATTCAAAGTCAGGAGGCTCGTCTGACCATGCCCCTGCCCGGCACAAACACCGGGTCCGTGCCCGGCTTCCTCGCCACGACGGCACGCCTGTGCGCCGGTACGAAGATCATGACCGAAATCTATGAATCTTCGCCCGCCCGCGCCATCTGGCGGTTCTTCCTGCTGACCATCCTCTGTTCCATTATGGCGGCGGTCGTCGGGACGCTGGTGCAGAGAGGCGTGTTCGAACGCGCCGGACGCAATCTCGACGAGGAAATCGGGGCGTTCGAGGTCTCGCCGGAGACAATTTCATTCCAGAAGGAACCGGATACGCCGCGCCGCTTCAAACTGCCTTACATCACTTTGGAATACTATCCCGGTGACACGTTCACGAGCGAGGATTTCAATGTCGACCGCACTTCCGATCACGGCATCGTCATCCTTCCCGGCGGCCTGGCGTCCTGGGCCTCGGTCAACTGGAAAGGCGAAGATGTTTTCTACGCAAGTTTCCTGCCCGCGTCCATGCTCTACGCCTCGTTTTCCGGGGGAAAGAATGCCGATCCCAACAGCATCGGCGCACGCTGGGAAATGTTCTCCGGCCCCGGTTTCGCAGAAACTCTGAAGAAGGATTTCGCGCCGAATGCAAAAAAAGAGGACAAAGCCTCCTCGACGGAAGACTCCGCCCCGGTTCTGACGACCGGTTCACAGGCCGCCAGTTTTGCGCTCTCCCTGCTGACCGCGATCATCCTGCTGTCCACGTTCGCCCGGAATTTCCTGGAGATCGGCCTGATCGTGCTGCTGGTGTCGCTGGTCCAGTATCTGCGCGCATCCACGCTTCCGAAGGGGATCATCTTCAGAAACGTTTTGACGATCATGGTCTACTCCACCTTCCCCGCCCAGATCGCCGCCACGCTGTTCGACGCCGCGGGCGGTGACAGATTCATTTCGTTCCAGCTTCTTTTCGTCGGAATCTTTTTCGTCTACCAGCTCTTCGCATTCCGGGCCGTCATCCGAAAAGTCTGCCCGCAGCTCGAACGGAAAGACGACGATTTCGACGATTCCGATTTTTAACCGCCTGTCGAAAGGAGACAGACCCCATGAACAAAACTCTTGAACACTGCCGGATCCAGAACTGGTATCCGCGTCTCTCCGTATATTCTCTGCCCACCAACTTCGTGTTTCTGATGGATATCGAGATCAAGGCGCTCCAGGAGGGCGACGCGGAATCCGGCATCGCGAAAAACGTGATCGACCGCCTTGAAAGCGCCATGAGCAAGTTCCCGTTCACGCGCTTCGTGGGAACCGACCTCGTCGCCCCGACCGACACGGTCCGCTTCGAGGAGAAACACGGCGCTGTCCGTTCCGCAAATAGCGCGTGGTATTTCCTGACCCAGAGCGCAAAGGTTCGGAACGCCGCCCAGAACGGCATGGTCTCCGCCCTCTGCGTCCGTCCGTTCCGCCGCATGGACTCCGCCCGCGAATTCCGTCTCTTTGTTAAGAACGGCAAACTGCGCGCGATGAGCCAGTACTGGATGACGCGCAATTATCCGCGTCTGGAGAAATCCCGAGAGAAATACTGGACGCTCGCCGTCGACTTCATCGACAAGAACTTCTGGGTGCTGCCGGAACCGGATATTGTGCTCGACATCTACTTCACGTCCAAGGACGAGATACTCGTGATCGACCTGAACCCGTTCGGTCCGCCCACCGATCCGAAGATGCTCAACACCTGGGATCAGGACTGGTTGAACTCCATGGGGATGAAGCTCATCCCGCCTCCAACCGCGATTTCCGGCGACATCAACGTCTCCTTCTGACGCCCGCTTTTTTCTTCATCCCGCCACGGAAAAAACCGCATGTTTTTTCCGCATGAACGGTTGATTCCGTCATGCGGCGTGCTATATTATTAGATAAAAAACATCTTTCGTCTTTTTCAGCTCCAATCTGCTCGCGCCGGATATGCGTGACATAGAAAGAAAGGACAGCATACTATGAATACGAAATCATACAAAATCGCCGTCGAGGTCATCTGCACGTTCCTCTTCCTGCTGCTTCTCGCCGGAACCGCAAGCGCTTCTGAAATCTACGACTTCAATCCCGGCTGGATGTTCCTTCATTCGGATCACCAGATCGCCCCGAAGGAATATAAAGAACACAAAAGCATCTGGGCCGGAGCGAAAGCCTCCACTTCGGACGTCGTCTGGCCGTTCACCGGGCTCAATTTCGATGAAGAGGGATACCGTCCTGTCAATCTCCCCCACGACTGGGCCGTCGAGGACGGCTTTTATCCCGAGGAGGACGGCGAACAGGGATACCGCAAACGCGGCTGGGGTTATTACCGCAAACGCTTCTTCGTGCCCTCCTCGTGGAAAGGCAAACGCGTGGAACTTCAGTTCGGCGGCATCGCCACGCATTCGACGTTCTGGGTCAACCAGGCCCTTTTCCGTCACAACTACAGCGGGTACAACACCATTACCATGGACATTACCCCGACCTTGATGTTCGGACGCGACAATGTGATTGCAATTGAAGTCAACGCCGCTGTCTTTGAAGGCTGGTGGTACGAGGGAGCCGGCATCTACCGCGACGTCAAGCTCATCGTCAGCGATCCGATCCATGTCGCCACGGATGCCGGTATCCAGGTCAGTGCGGAAGTCAAGATCGACGGCTGGAACGTGAGCGGGCATGTGAATCTCGTCAATGATTCCACCAAGGAAGAATCGCCCATGATGGATATTGATATTCTCGACCCCAGCGGAAGAACGGTTGAGACCAAACGGTTCCTGCCGACTCTTCCGGCGAACCAGACGCTCCAGGTCCCATACTCCATGCGCATCGGTTCGCCGAAAACCTGGTCGCCCGAGACGCCGCTTCTTTATCAGATCAAAGTCACGCTCAAAGACGGAGGCCGCGTTTACGACGAGAAGAAAGTCAATTTCGGATTCCGCACCTTCAAATTCGATTTCACGAACGGATTCTCGATCAACGGCAAACCGATGAAGATCAAAGGCGTCTGCAATCATCAGGATCATGCGGGCGTCGGAGCGGCCGTCCCCGCCGCAATCGAAGAATTCCGTATCAAAAAACTCAAAGAGATGGGCGCGAACGCATACCGCTGCTCCCACAATCCGCCGAGCGAAAACATCCTTGATCTGTGCGACAAGTACGGGCTTCTCGTCATTGACGAAAACCGTGCGTTCAATGCATCTCCGGAGAATCTGGACTGTCTCCGCGAGCATATCCGCCGCGACCGGAATCATCCCTCGGTCATCGCCTGGAGCATTTTCAACGAAGAACCGCTGCAGGGTGAATTCCGCGGACAGGAAATCGCCCGCGCGCTGGTCAATGTGGTCAAAACGGAAGACCCGACGCGGCCCGTCCTCGCAGCCATGAACGGCGGATTCTTCTCGAAAGACAGCGCCCGAAACGTCCTCGACATCGTCGGATTCAACTACCAGTACGGTAACATCGACAAGTTCCATGCCGAATATCCGAACGTCCCGATCCTGCTCACAGAAGGAGCCAGCGCGTTCGAGACGCGCGGCGAATTCACCACGGACCGCGAAAAATTCATCAGCTCATCCTACGACGTCGATGCCGCCAGCTGGGGCACCACGCACCGCAAGGACTGGGAAACCGTCCTGAACCGCCGGTTCCTCTCCGGTACGTTCGTCTGGACCGGATTCGACTACCACGGAGAACCTACGCCCTACAACAACAAGTTCCCGGCGAACAGCAGCTATTTCGGCTGCATGGACCTCTGCGGCTTCCCGAAGACCGCTTTCTATATCCGGCAGGCGCAGTGGCTCGACAAGCCCGTCCTGCACGTCGCTCCGCACTGGAATCTGGACGTCAAAAACGGAGAGGAAGTCGATGTCTTCTGCGCGACGAATGTGGAAGAGGTCTCGTTTATTCTGAATGGCAAGGACATCGGAACGTTCAAAGTCGATCCCGTCGAAATGCTGACGCGGAAAGTCAAGTATGAACCCGGCACATTGCTTCTCATCGGCAGAAAAGGCGGACAGGAAGTCATCCGTACTCAGGTCGAGACAACCGGCAAGCCAGTCGGTCTCGTAATCACCCCCGACCGCACCGAAATCAAAGGAGACGGCTATGATGCCGTCCCCGTCACGGTCAGCGCCGTCGACGCGTCAGGGCGCTTCGTCCCGACCGCCAACGTCCCCGTCGAATTTGAGATTTCCGGGCCCGGACGGAATATCGGCGTCGGCAACGGCGACCCCACCTGCACGCTCAGCGAGAAAGCGGATTCCCGTCCGCTCTTCAATGGATATGCGCAGCTCATCGTCCAGGCCGACAGCATTCAGAAGGGCACGATCGAGATCACGGCAAAAAGCGAGGGACTCAAATCCGCCTCCTGCTCCATCAGAATTGTTTCCGCTACCGGACTTCCCGTCATTGAAGGCTTCACAAACAATGAGGTCGCAATCTCAGGTTGGCGTGTCTCCAGTCCATCCATGGAAAAACCGATTCTTCTGTCGGAAGACTCAGGCGAAGAGCTAAAAAAACAGCTCTCGCCCGCCGAACTCGGCACCGTACTCTCCCACAAACCCAAGACGTGGGTCAACTATTATTCTGAATTCAAGCTTCCCGCGGGCATCACGGAAAAAGGCGGTTCCCTCTGCTTCAAAAACATGACGGGTAAAGCCACGGTCTACATCAATGGCGAAATGGTCCATGAAAAGAAGACCGTGGTGGCCGGAGACGTCGCTGTCAGAGTGAAGAAAGGACTTGAAACAATTGAACTCAACGTCTTCATGCAGCCCGACGGCAAGGGACATATCCTTCTTGGCGATCTTATCTACGTCACACCGGAAAAAATCAAGAAAACCACCGACAAAAAATAAAAACAATACGCCATAAGCACTACGGCACAAATATGATTCAGAACACGCCCAAGGGACTCCGCCTCCAGATCGGCTTTTTCGGCAGACGCAACGCGGGAAAATCCTCCCTGCTCAACGCGCTCGCCGGACAGGACGTCGTCATCGTCTCCGACGTTCCCGGCACCACCACCGATCCCGTAGAAAAGCCCATGGAACTGCCCCCGCTCGGACCCGTGCTCTTCATCGACACCGCCGGGCTTGACGAAGACCCGACCGCGCTCGGCGGGATGCGCGTCGAAAAAAGCCGCCGCGTCTTCGACCGGACCGACCTCGCGCTGATCGTGACCGACGGCGGCTGGAGCGATATCGAGGAAGACGTGCTCAGACTCTTCCGCGGACGCGCCACTCCGCTGATCGTGGCCTTCACGAAAACCGATGTCGCCGCGCCTGATCCCGCGCTCATCGCACGTTTTGACGCGGATAAGATTCCACATGTTCAGGTCTCCGCGCAGACAGGCTCCGGGCTCTCCGCGCTCCGCGCCGCGCTGGTCAACGCCGCCCCCGAAGGATTCCTCGGCGCGCGTCCCATGCTCGGCGACCTTATCAGTTCCGGCGATTCCGTGCTGCTCATCACGCCCATCGACAAGGAAGCGCCGAAGGGCCGCATGATCCTGCCGGAAGTCCAGGCGATCCGCGACACGCTCGACCACGACGCGCTGTGTCTGTGCGTGACCGAACACCGCATCGCGGACATGCTGGCACAGTTAAAAACACCGCCAGCGCTCGCCGTGACCGATTCCCAGGCATTCGGCATCGCATCGCGTTCCGTGCCGCCCGAAATCCCGCTCACGTCCTTCTCCATCCTGCTCGCGCGGATGAAAGGCGACCTCGCCGCATGCGCCGCCGGAGCCGCCGCGATCGACCGTCTGCACGACGGCTCCCGCGTGCTCGTGGCGGAAGCCTGCACGCATCATCCCATCGGCGATGACATCGGGCGCGTGAAGCTCCCGCGCTGGATCCGCGAGTACCGCGGCGCCGACGGCATCGAATTCACCGTGGCAGCCGGAGCCGATTTCCCCGACGACCTCACGCAATACGACCTGGTGCTCCACTGCGGCGCCTGCACGTTCAACCGCCGCGCAGTCCTGTCGCGCATCCTGCACTGCCGCGAACAGGGCGTCCCGTTCACCAACTACGGCGTCGCCATCGCGCACATCCACGGCATCCTCGAACGCGCCCTGTCCCCCTTCCCCGATGCGTACAAGGCGTTCAAAGCCGCCGCGTGCGGAGGCCGCGCCTGATCCGCGCGGACGGCGATCATGCCGCGACTCCAACCACAATCGGCGGACGCCCCCGCGTCCGTCAGGCTCTCGGGCGGGAACGCCCCGGATTTCACGAAGACCTGGAAACGCCATCTCTGCGTGATCTGGAGTGCGCAGTTCCTGTCCGCCATCGGCTTCTCCTTCGGGTTGCCGTTCATCTCCTACCTGATGCAGGAGGACATGGGCGTCACGGACAAGGCCGAGCTCGCCTACTGGGTCGCCGCGTTCAGCGCCGCCTGCCCGCTCACCATGATGTTCTTCTCGCCCGTCTGGGGTGCGCTCGGCGACCGTTACGGACGCCGCAAGATGCTTCTGCGTTCCTATATCGGCGGCGCGGTGGCGGTCGGGCTCATCAGCGTGGCGCAGACTCCGCTCCAGCTCGTCATGCTCCGCGTCATCCAGGGCGCGTTCTGCGGCACCATGTCCGCCTCGCAGGCGCTCATCTCCACGCAGACTCCGCGCGAACACACAGGATTCGCGCTCGGGGCGCTGAACAGCGCCATGTTCTCCGGCACCATCGCCGGAGCGTTCGCGGGCGGCTACGTGGCCGAACTTGCCGGATACCGTCTGGCATTCGCGATCTCCGCCCTCTGCTTCGTCCTGTCGTTCATCGCGGTCTTCTTCTTCTCCCGCGAATACTACACGCCGCCGTCCGGAAAGGCCTCCGGGATGCGCGGCATGCTGTATGCGCTCCGCCCCGAAACAGCCCAGCTCGCGCTGAACCTGCCCATCCTCCTGATCATGTGCCTGGTCATGTTCTCGCGTTCGTTCGACACGTCCTTCGTCCCGCTTTTCGTGCAGGACCTGCACGGCGGCATCGACGGCGCGTCGAGGATCACGGGCGCGCTTTCCGGCCTCTGCGGCCTCGCGGGCGTCGTGTCCGGGTTCCTGCTCGGGTATCTCGCCGACCACTATCCGCCGGGCCGTCTGGCGGTCATCTCGGCCTTTCTGACCGCCGCCTTCATGTTCTCCATTTCATTCGTCTGGGGGCTCGCCGCGCTCTTCATCCTGCGTTTCGCAATGATCTTCATGAGCAGCGGCATCGACCCCGCCATGCAGATATGGCTCGCGAAAAAGACCGACGAACGTTCCCGCGGGCAGATGTTCGGCTGGGCCTCCGCCATGCGCTGCCTCGGCCTCGGACTCGCTCCGGTCGCGGGCGGCCCCATCGCGGCCAACCTCGGCATCCGCTTCATCTTCGCGGGCGGGTCCGTCTTCTTCATCCTGACCGCGCTGTTCGTCCTCCTCGCCATGCGATACTACAAAGAGATTTGATGATCGCGCGTCTCAAAAGAAATCCCGGCTGACCGAAACAACTCGGAGAGCCGGGAATGATTCAGTTTCAGGCCGGACGCTTGTTCGCGTCCATTCATCTCTTACAGCATGATTTCGAATTCGGAGACCGCGGGGCCGGGTTTGCCCGCGTCCGCCGGACCGAACGTGATGCGGAAGAACAGTCCCTCGAACTTGCCGTCCATGGGGATGACTTTCTCCTTGAAGGTCCCCTTGACCTCGCCGACCGGAGTCCAGGATTCCTGGTCCAGCGAGCATTCCGCCTTGAACGCGTATTCCGCCTCGGAATTGAACACGATGCGGATGTTTTTCGGTTTGATGATGCGTTCGGCGGAGACCGTCAGGAAGCACTTGTCGCCGGACGCGGCCTGATAGAACGTCTCGGGGCGGCCGTCGACGGCGCAGATGGCGGAGTGTCCGGGGACGGATTCCGAGGCGAGCGTGGGCTTGTCCAGCGCCATGTTCAGCGGCTTGTCGATTGGTTTCGTGCCGATGAGTTCGCCCGTGAATTTGACGTACGGACGGCTCTCGATGACCGGGGTTTTGCCGGGGATGAATCCGGGGCCGCGCGTGGAGGTAATCTCGACGCGGGAGGATTCGAGTCCGGGTGAGGTCGCCTCGATGACGGTGGTCCCGCTGTAGTAGGAACGGAAGTCGATGGAGCACTTGCCGTCGCGGATGGCGATGTCGGAGTCGTTTTTGAACGTGATGGAGCGTCCTGTGGGGAATTCGCCGGGGCCGGAGACCACGCGGAGCGTCACCTCCGGAGAATTGCTGAGTTCCTTCCCCTCGGCATTAACGATCGTGGCGATCAGCTGAACGTCGTCGGTGCCATCGGCAAACATGGAGTTCTTGTCGGAGGTCAGGACGACCTTCGCCGGGGTCCCCTCGACCGGCCATTCCGGGTGTTTCACACCGCCGAACACCTCGCGGTAGTAGTACCAGCGGCGTTTGGGCAGGCGGAAATAGTCCATGACGCCCATCCAGCCGAAACGGCCGCCCATGCTGCCGTGGTCGATGCCGCACCAGATGACCTCGCCGCTGCGCCAGTCGTATTCCTTTTTTCCGGTGATGCGGCTGACGGATTCGTAGCCGGCGTCGAACTTGCCGGGCCGGACCTCCATGGCGGAGCCGACCGCGCCGTATTCGCTGACCACGTTCGGCAGGCCGGGGTTCTGGTATTCGCGGATATACTCGCCGTCGCCGTTGTACCCGGCGATGTCGCTGCAATGGTCCACCTGCCCGCGCTGCGCGCCGCCGACCGCCGCCAGACGGGTCGGGTCTGCCTCATGCGCGATCTTCGTGAGACGGCGCAGGAAATCGCGCACTTTCGGCATCACGCGCCCGTCGGAGAAGAACACCTCGTTGCAGAGGCTCCAGCACACGATGGACGGGTGGTTGCGGTTGATGCGGATCATGTCGCGCAGGCTGCGGATCACGGATTCCTCGAACGGGATCTGGTCGGCCTCCTCCACGGGATACGCGCTCGCGCCGCCCCAGATCGTCGGGCCGCCCATGCCGGTCGTGCCCCAGAAGCAGTTTTCGCTCCAGAACATCATGCCGATGCGGTCGCAGGCGTCCGCGAATGCCGGATGGTGCGGATAGTGGCAGCCGCGGATGAAATCGAATCCGGCCTCCTTCATGTAGCGCACGTCGCGCTCGAATCCGGCGTGGCTGACGGCGTCGCCCCAGCCTGCGCGGTCCTGATGCACGTTCGCACCGTGGAAATACCGGTTCTTTCCGTTGAGGAAGAACCCCTTGTCGGCAGTCCATTTGATCGTGCGGAATCCGAAGTTATCGGAGTAACGGTCGTAGAAGAGCGAGGTCTTCGCGTCGACCACGGTGGTCTCGGCGCGGTACAGGTTCGGCGTCTCGGGCGACCACCATTTGGCGTCCTTCACCTGCGGCGTGACGATCTCGACCTCCATGAGGGCATTCGGTGTCAGCGCAATGCCGTTTTTCGACGCCTGCGCCACGAGGTTGCCCTCCGGGTCGTAGATGCTGGTCGCCACGTTGATCGTGCGCGCCTCGCCGGACTGGTTGCGGATTTCGCTGACCACACAGACGGACGTGTCGCCCTCTTCGAGTTTCGGCGTGGTAATCGCCATGCCATACCACGCCACATGGACGTCCCGCTTCACGACGAGCGAGACGTCGCGGTAGATGCCGCCGGAGAACGTGTGTTCGCCCGCGCGCGGAGCCAGGCGCGGATTCCAGTTGTTGTTCACGCGCACGGCGATGATGTTATCGCCGTTGACCATCTGATCGGTAAAGTCGACCTCGAATCCGGTGTAGCCGCCCTCGTGATGCCCGGCGAGCTTGCCGTTCACATACACGTCCGCGACCTGAAAGACGCCTTTGAAGTCCAGATAATACCGGTATTTCTTGTCCTCCTCGGCAACGACCTGTCCGTCTTTGATGACGAAATCCACGTTCGAGATATGGATTTTCTTCCGATACCAGCCGTCGCCGGTATAGAAACGGTCTGAGAGAAAATACGGCAGGCTGAACGAGTGCGGGATATGGGCGAGCTCCCATTTGCTGTCGTCGAGGTCGACCGCCTGTCCGTTCTCGACTGAGCCGAGCTTGAATTTCCATTCCGCATTGAGGTTGGAAACCACCCGGCCGGAAAGCGGCGGCTTCTTGCCGGCCGCAACAAAAGGCAGCTCCGCACCGACGGCCTGCGCGTTCGCCTGAGCGGCGCCGAGGATCATGATTCCGGCGCAGAGGACCGCGCCAATGCAATAGCGATGAAACGACTTCATTTCGTACCCTTTCGTGATTCATTCCGGGCGGCATAGCACCTGACTCGGAAAATTGATCTGTTAGCGTTCCTTCTTTACTTTATCCCATTCCACATATTTTGCAAACATGTTTCCGCTGTTTTCAGGAGAAAAAAGGTTTGTTTACGTCATTTTTCACGTTTTTGACGTTATGCTTAACGTTCGCGGCAAAGAAAAAAACCGCACCCGGAAACGTTCTCCGGATGCGGCAGGTTTTCGATTCTGTATTCTGTTCAGTTCGGGCGTGGATTACTCATTTCGGCATGAGGAACTGAGGGATCGGAATCTGCTGCCCCTGGTACATGTTCATGTACTGCGCGAAAAGCAGATAGGCGATGAAGCAGACGCAGATGAGCGTGAGGATGGAAAGCGTGAGGAAGAACCAGTTCGGTTCGTCGGCGGACGTAACCGGATCCTTCTGCTTTTTCACCTTCGGCAGCTTGCCTTTTTTCTTCTTGTCTTCGGGCACGGCTTCCGGCACGGGGGTCGGGGTCTCGACCGGAGCGGCGACCGGGGTCTGTTCCGCCTGTTGCGCGGCCTCCGCGGGCTTCTGTTCCTCCGGCTTCTGCGCCTGAGGCGGCATGTTCGGGATGTTCAGGCCGGGGATGATGTTCTTCGGGAGCTCCTTCGGCTGGGACGGCTGGTTTTTCAGCTTCAGCGTGAGCTTGCGTTCCGGCGGAATCGGAGACTCGCCGACTTTTTTGACAGTCTGGGCGGAAGCGGGAGAGGATTCCTGTTCCGGTTTCTTCAGCTGGACGGTCGGGGTCGAGGACTCCGGTTTCTTCAGCTGGATCGTCGAGGCGGAAGATTCCGGTTTCTTCAGCTGGATCGTCGGAGTCGAGGATTCCGGCTTCTTCAGCTGGATCGTCGGAGTCGAGGATTCCGGTTTCTTCAGCTGGATCGTCGAGGGAGTGGATTCGACCGGCTTTGCGGTCGGAATGCCGGTCGGGGTTTCCGCGGCTTTCGGCACGATCTTGATCGCCGGTTTCACTTCGGTCGCCGGAGCGGATTCAACAGTCGGGGGAGTCGGAGGACGGAGACGGATCGTCTGCTTGACGCCGGGGACGACCGAGGCGGGCGACGGCGTAATATGAATCGCGGGTTCCGCCTGAGCGGCGGCATCGGACGCGGCATCGGCCGCGGCTCCGGCAGGCGCGGCGGCATCGGCCGCGGGCGTGGGCGGAGTCATCGGTTTGAGCTTGATCGTGGCGCGCGGACGAACGTCCTCGGGAGTATTCGGAGTCGGGGTATCGGAAGTCGGATCTGCCATGGCTGTTTCCTTCAAGTGTGGTTCAAAACTACATACTTATAGAGGGAAATATATCACGCTATCGCGGAAAGACAAGTTTTTTTTCTCATTTTTACCGAAAAAAAACCGTAAAAAGCTAAAACGACCGCTTCACGGGGCAAGATAATGCGAATGATATCAGACCGCATCGGACGCGGCATGTCCGGTCTCATCCGGATCCGCCATCGGCTTTTCGATGCGGACGCGTGTGATGCGGCGGCCTTCCAGCGCCTGTACGGTGAAGCGCAGGCCGCCGACCTCCGCGACGTCGCCGGGTTTCGGGATATCGTCCAGTTCCGCCATCAGCAGCCCGCCCACGGTATCCGGGCGTTCGTCCTCCGGCAGTTTGCAGTTCAGGTCTCGTTCGACCTCGGCGACGCGGACGAGTCCGCCGGATTCCCAGGTGGTCTCGGACACGCGGATCAGCGACTCCTCCGGTTTCCGCGGATGGAGCGAGCCGACGAGTTCCTCCAGCAGGTCGTCGCGCGTGACCACGCCCGCCGTACCGCCGAATTCGTCCAGCACGACCGCAATCTCGAACTGCTCCCGCTGCATGTCGTGCAGCACCTGCTGGACACTCGCGCCCTCCGGCACGAAATGAGGCTTCCGCATGACCGCGACCGGCAGCGGAGACTGTCCGTTTTTGAGTTTGCTCCGGTAATAGTCCGATGCGTACAGGACACCGATGACCCGGTCGACGGTCCCCCGGTAAACCGGATAGGCGGAAAAATTCTTCTCGATCAGGAGACGTTCGATTTCATCTGTCTGCGCTCCGGCTTCGATGGCGCAGACCGCGCCGCGCCTCGTCATGATCTCGCCGCAGGTGATGTCGTCCAGCTCAAAGACGTTCTGGATGATGCGGCGTTCGTCGGCGTCGATGAGGCCGTCCTTCTCCCCCATATTGATGAGCGAACGAATCTCTTCCTCCGTGACCTTGTCGGTGTTTTCAGCGGAACCGAACGGCATCATGACGAGCTTGACCGAGTTATTCAGAAGCCACACCAGCGGCGAGGCAACCCGCGCGAGGAAGTGGATCGGGATCGCGGAGTTCAACGCGACAAACGACGTATAGCGCAGTGCGATCTGCTTCGGCACGAGTTCGCCGAAAACCAGCGAGAAATACGCCAGGAGCAGAGTGATGACCACAACCGAGATATGGTCCAGCGTCGCCTCGGACAGCACGTTTATTCCTAAGTCGTGATACACCCAGTGTGCCACCGGGTCGGAGAACGTGTCGGCCGCGAATGCGCTGGCGAGGAATCCGGCGAGCGTCACGCCGACCTGGACCGTCGCCAGGAAGCGTCCCGTATCGGCGGCAAGGGAACCGAGGACCCGGCCGCGTTTGCCCTCCTTCGACAACTGTTCCAGAGTGACGGGTTTCAGGGAGATCAGGGCGGCTTCGGCAGCCGAAAAGAACGCATTGCACAGGACAAGAATGGCAAGGAAAACAATATCAAGTATCAAAGCGGGATCCGGGGTTTCCGTTTACGGTTCATGGGGAACGTCCCGTACGGGACAGAATAATAAAATACAGGAAATCGGCGGAAAGTCAAGTTTTTTTCTTGACTTTTCGGAAAAATGGCTTATTGTTCTATGATTTTATTTGCGGACTCGCAACTTCAGGCGAATGATGCTCCGAAGTTCCGCTCCGCCTTTTCAGCACATTTAACAGATATTTCAATACAAGGAAAGGCCCATGAAACACACGAAACACCGTCTGGCCGCGATCCTGCTCGGCATCGGCATGCTCTTCAGCGCCTCGGCGTCCGTTCACGCGCAGTCGCAGTGGATGGACAAGGTCACGCTCTATTTCCCGAACCGCATCCTGGACATCCTCGACGTTTTCTCCCTCAACATCGGCGTCGGCCTCACCGCGCACGCCAGTCTCCGCGCCACGCACGAGATCGAGATCGGCGGCGGATTCTCCGCTACGGCGCAGATGATCAAGGACTGCAACCGCCAGTACGGATTCGCCCGCAGAAACGGCGTCTACAGCGGCATCGGCCCGATCGTCGCCACGAACATGGAGCGCCGTCCGGCGTTCCTGCTCGCGAAGGAATACTGGTGGGACAAGGAGGGGCTGGTGACGCCGTCCGACGAGATCTTCCTGCCGAAGGAAGGCGCGATCGACTTCTGGGAGATCGGCGGCTCGCTCGGGCTCGGCGTGATTGAGGCTGACGTGTCGATCCACCCGGTCGAGATTCTGGACGCCGTGCTCGGCTTCTTCTTCCTCGACATCACCGACGACGACCTCACGTTCGAAAACTTCCGCTGAGCCGGGCACCATCATGGCAATGCTTGAAATCCGCGGCGTCTCCAAAGCCTACGGCAGGACGCCCGTCCTGCGCGGCGTCGACCTCTCCGTCGAACCCGGCGAACTCATGTTCCTGCTCGGCCCGTCCGGCTGCGGCAAATCCACGCTCCTGCGCATCGTCGCAGGGCTGATCCGGCAGGACGAGGGGACCGTCGTCCTCGGCGGGCGCGACGTCTCCGCCCTGCCCCCGGAATCCCGCAACACCCCGATGGTGTTCCAGAACTACGCGCTCTGGCCGCACCTGAACGTCGCCGAAAACATCGAATTCGGACTCAAAATCAAGAAGCTCCCGCGCGCCGAGATCAGGAAGACGGTCGGCGAAATGCTCGAAGTCGTCGGCATGGCCGAGTTCGCGAAACGCAAGGTCAACGAGCTTTCCGGCGGCCAGCAGCAGCGCGTCGCCCTCGCCCGCGCCCTCGCGCTCAAAGGCGACATCCTTCTGCTTGATGAACCGCTCTCCAACCTCGATGCACGGCTCCGCGACCTCATGCGCACCGAGATCCGCCGTATCTGCAAGGAACGCCGTCTCACCGCGCTCTATGTCACGCACGATCGCCGCGAAGCGCTCAGCGTGGGCGACCGCATCGCCGTCATGAAGGACGGCGTGATCCTCCAACTTGATTCGCCGCGCACGCTCTACACGCGCCCAGCGAACAGGTTCACCGCGGCGTTCCTCGGCGACGCCGATTTCCCGGAAGCAAAATGCCTGCGCGTTGAAAACGGTTTTGCTGTCTTCCGCACCCAGTTGGGCGAACTCCGCGTCCGACTTGAAGGTCAGCCCGTCCAGCCTGCGCAGAATGACGTCTGCACGCTCATGATTCGTCCCGAGGCGGTCCGCACCGATGTCGATCCCGCGTCCGCCAACGCCTTCCCGTGCGTCGTCCGCGACAGCGTCTTCCTCGGCGAAACGACCGGCCTCACGCTGGACGCCTCCGGCTTCACGCTCCACGCGAGCGAATCCGCCGCGCCCGAACGCCGTTTCGGCGACGCGATCACATGCTCCGTTCCGCCGGACGCGATCGCCATCCTTCCGCCGGACAACGTCCGCTGACGCCGGAGCCAACCGCAATGAAACGTCTCGCTCTCGCGCTGGCAGTCCCCATCCTGCTGATTATCCTCCCGCTCATGCTCAGGCCGTCCGCCGACTGGAGCCCGGACGCACCGGAAAGCCTCGTGATCATCACGCCGAACTCGGAACAGATTAAATACGAATTCGAACACGCGTTCCGCAATTGGTACAAGGAGCACCGCGGACGCGACATCATGTTCGACTGGCGCAGTCCCGGCGGAACCAGCGACATCGTACGCTACATCAACGACAGATTCGAGGCGGAATTCCGTCTGTACGCGCTCGAAAAAGGACTGGAATGGGACCGCGACACTGCGGCGGCATTCAAGAACTCCAAGCTTACGGCGGACGACCACCCCGCCCGCAAGCTCCTGCTCGAATCCGACATCGGCATCGGCATCGACCTCTTTTTCGGCGGCGGCACCTACGACCAGGCAAAATTCGCCTCGATCGGCTACGCGGTCGACGCGGGCGTGAAGGAACGCCATCCGGACTGGTTCACAGACGACGTCATCCCCATGAACTTCGCGGGCGAGCAGATTTACGATCCGAAAGGCCGCTACTACGGCTACTGCCTGTCCTCGTTCGGCATCGCGTACAATTTCCGGCGCATCCGCGAACTCGGCATCGAACCGCCGCGGAACTGGATCGATCTCACCGATCCGGCGTATTTCGGCACGCTCGTGCTCGCCGACCCGACCAAATCCGGCTCCATCACGAAATGCTACGAGATGATCCTCCAGCAGGCCATGGCGGAGCTCGGCCCGGAACGGGGCTGGCTGGAGGGATTCCGCCGTATCAAGCTCCTCACCGCGAACGCGAGATCCATCGCCGACAGCGCGGGCAAGGTCGTCCGCGACGTTTCCTCCGGCGAGGCCGCGGCGGGCGTCTGCATCGATTTCTACGGGTTCAGCGAGGCCGAATGGTCCCGGCAGAGGACCGGCGAGCCGAGCATGACCTACGTCATGCCGCGCGGCGGGACCGCCGTTACCGCCGACCCCGTCCAGCTCCTGCGCGGCGCGCCGAATCCCGACGCGGCGAAAGATTTCATCGACTTCCTGCTCTCGAAGGAGGGAGCGGCGATCTGGCTGCTGAAACCCGGTACGCCCGGCGGCCCGGAAAAGTATGTTCAGCTCCGTCCGACCGTCCGGAAGGACTCTCCGCTTGAGCTCCCGAAAGACGAGCTCGCCCTGCCCGACTACCGCCCATACGACCTCGGCGGCACGTTCGAATACCGTTCCGACTGGACTGGGCGCTATTTCAGCCTCATCCGCGTGCTCATCAAGTGCGCGGCGCTCGACCCGGAGGACGACCTGCGCGCCGCCTGGAAAGCCATCCTCGACAACGGCGGTCCGGAAGCCAATCCCGAGGCCATGGCCGAACTTCTCACGCTCCCCGTGCCGTATGAATCCGCCGCAGACGAATCGAAAGCTCTGAGCGGCACGCCCGCCGAAGCGGCGGCCGCACGCACCCGCTGGACCGAAGCCGCCCGCGCGAGCTATCTGCGCGCCGCCGAACTCGCCCGGAAGAAAGGAGCCGCGCCGAAATGAAACGCTTCCTCTCCCTCTTTCTGGCGTTGGCGGTCCTGACCTTCTTCGCGCTGTTCCTCTTCCTGCCGCTCTTCACGGTCGTGGCGGAAGGCTGCGACCCGGCGGTCATGCGCGAGGTCTTCCGCGGCCGCCTGTATCTTCAGGGCATGCTGAACTCGCTCGCGGTCGCGGCCGTGACCACGCTCCTCGTCTTCCTGATCTCCATCCCGCTCGCCGCGCTCTACGACAAATACGACTTCCCCGGCAAGGCCGCCTGCTCCGTGCTGATGATGGCGCCGATGATCCTGCCGCCGTTCGTCGGCGCGCTCGGATTCCAGCAGCTCCTCGGGCACTACGGTCTGCTGAACAGCATCCTCGGCTCGCTCGGGTTGCCCCCGGTCGACTGGCTCGGCGGCAGCGGCAGGTTCTGGAGCGTCTGCGTGATCCAGGCGCTGCATCTGTACCCGATCGCCTACCTCAACCTCGTCACGGCGTTCGGGAACATCGACCCGTCGCTGCTCGAATCCGCCCGGAACGCCGGCGCGGGCCCGTGGCAGAGGTTCCGCCGCATCACGCTCCCCATGCTCCGCCCCGGGCTCCTCGCGGGCGGCAGCATCGTCCTCATCTGGGCGTTCACAGAACTCGGCACCCCGCTCATGTTCGGTTACAACACCGTGACGCCGGTCCAGATATTCAACGGCGTGACCGAGCTCGGCACCAACCCCGCCGCGTACTCCCTCGTGATCGTCACGCTCGCAGTATCCTGTCTGCTCTACCTCGGCGCAAAACTTCTGCTCGGACACGGCGCTGCGGCCTCGGCCGCAAAAGGCACACCGGGCGCTTCCGCGCGGAAACTGACCGGTCCCGGCCGCTGGCTTCCGCTCGCGGTCTTCGTCGGGTTCACGTTCATTGCGTCGCTGCCGCACATCTGCCTCGTGCTGATCGCCTCCTCCGCGAGCTGGAGCGGGACGATCCTGCCGGAACACTTCTCGCTGATGCACTACCGCAACGCCCTCGGCGACCACCTGGTCGTACCGGGCATCGTAAACAGCCTGAAATACGCGCTTCTTGCCACGGCTTTGGCGCTGGCCGCGGGCGTGCTGACGGCGTTCCTGACCCGGCGCACGAAGCTCAGGTTCGGCTGGATGCTCGACCTCGTCGCCATGACCCCGCTCATGATCCCCGGCGTCGTAATGGCCGTCGGTTTCCTCGGCATGTCCATCCGTTACCAGTGGGCGCACAGGCTGTTCGATCCCGTCGCGAATCCGGTCTTCCTGCTCGCGATCGCCTACGCCGTCCGGCGCGTGCCGTACGTTCTGCGCTCCGTCGCGGGCGGGCTCGACCAGACGCCGGAGGAGCTCGAACGCGCCGCGCGGAACGCCGGAGCGGGCTGCGGACGCACGCTGATGAAGGTCACGCTCCCGCTGGTGGCGGCGAACCTGGTCGTCGGCGCGCTGTTCGCGTTCAGCTTCTCCATGATGGAGGTCTCCGACTCCCTGATCCTCGCGCAGAAAGCCGAATTCTATCCGATCACGAAGGCCATCTACGAGCTCTCGCAGTATCTTGGCGCGGGTCCGTACACCGCCGCGGCGTTCGGCGTGTGGTCGATGTGCTTTCTGGCATCCATCCTCGCCGCCGCGTCCGTCCTGCTCGGCAGGAAGATCGGTTCGCTTTTCAGCATCTAGTCCCGCGCCCGGCGCAGCCGTATCGGTAAAAAACGGATTAATTCGCTTTGCTAGTTTGTATTACCCGTAGGGGCGTGCTATATTATTTATTGCCGTTTTTTGATCGTCCGCCGGCCGGAATCCGTCATCAAATCATCTTTTTACCCATAGCGAACCCATCATCATGAGCAATCTCAAAAAAGACTATCTGTTCACCTCCGAATCCGTCTCCGAAGGCCATCCCGACAAAGTCGCGGACCAGATCTCCGATGCAATTCTCGACGCCTGCCTGGAGCAGGACAAGGAAAGCCATGTGGCGCTGGAAACGCTCTGCACCACGGACTTCATCGTGCTCGCGGGCGAAATCAGGACCAATGCGACCGTGGACTGGGAAAAGATCGCCCGGGGCGTGGTGCGCGACATCGGTTACACCGATCCTGAAATCGGATTCGCCGCCGACACAGCGGAAGTCCTGCTGAAGATTCACAAACAGTCCGCCGACATCGCGCAGGGCGTGGACGCGGGCGAAAACAAGGCGCAGGGCGCGGGCGACCAGGGCATGATGTTCGGATTCGCCTGCACCGAAACCGACGCGCTGATGCCCGCTCCGATCTACTACGCGCACCGCATCGTCGCCGAGCTCGCCCGTCTGCGCAAGACCGAGCCGCAAAAATACGCGTTCCTCCGTCCCGATGCCAAGAGCCAGGTCTCTTTCCGTTACGTGGACGACAAGCCTGTCGCAATCGAGACGATCGTCGTCTCCACGCAGCATACGAAGGACGCCACCCGCGCTCAGCTCGAATCGCTCGTGAAGAAAGTCGTCGCGGACGTGATCCCCGCCGAATTCCTGACGGACAAGACCGTTTATTTCGTGAACCCGACCGGCAACTTCGTGATCGGCGGTCCCGCGGGCGACACCGGCCTCACCGGACGCAAGATCATCGTCGACACCTACGGTGGTCGCGGCCTGCACGGCGGCGGCGCGTTCTCCGGCAAAGACCCGTCCAAAGTGGACCGCTCCGCGGCCTACATGTGCCGTTATATCGCCAAGAACATCGTGAAGGCCGGACTTGCCGACCAGTGCCAGATCCAGGTGGCATACGCCATCGGCGTGACCGAGCCGGTCTCCATCTTCGTCGACACCTTCGGCACCGGCAAAGTGAGCGACTGCGTGCTGGAAAAGATCGTCCGCGAGGTCTTCGACATGACTCCGGCGGGCATCACCGCCACGCTCGGACTGAAGGAACGCAAGGGCTGGACCTACCGCCAGACCGCGGCGTACGGCCACTTCGGACGCGAAGGGTTCCCGTGGGAAGCCACCGACAAGGTCGACGCACTCCTCTTGGCCGCGAAGAAATACGCGGACTGACCTCGCGCGGGGCACTCCGGGATGAACAACAGCCAGTCCGCCGCGGTCCTCGGCGCGGGAACCGCGATCGTAGATCTGCTGGTCCGCGTCGATGACGAGTTTCTGGCGCGGGAACTGCCCGACGGACGCGGCAACACCACCTGGGTCGAAGCCGCGCGCCTGGACGAACTGATCCGACATCTGCATGAATGCGGATTCAAACTCGAAAAAGCGCCGGGCGGATCGACCGGAAACCTCCTCTGCGGCCTCTCCGAACTCGGCTGCGAGACACGTTTCCTCGGCTGGCTCGGCCTCGACGATGACGGCGTGTACTACCGCGACACGTTCGCAGAATCCGGCGGGAACATCCATTCGTTCAAATACCATCCTTCGAAACACACCGGGCGCTGTCTGAGTCTGGTCTCGCCCGACGCGGACCGCTCCATGGTGACCGACCTCGGCGCGTCCGCCGAAATGTGCGCGGATGGCATTCTGGCATCCGACCTAGAGGGCATCTCCCTTCTTCATACGGAAGGCTACCTATGCGGCTTGAAGGACCGGACGTTCCTGCCGCATCTCTTCGAACAGGCGAAAAACGCCGGAATCCCCGTGAGCTTCGACCTCGCGGCCTATGGGATCGTACGGGAATACCGCGATGAAATCCGCGAATATCTGAACAAACATGTCGACATCGTGTTCGCGAACGAACTGGAAGCGGCGGAATTCGCCGGAACCAGTGATCCTGAAGCGATGCTCGACACCCTCGCGCAACTCTGTCCCGTCGCCGCAGTCAAGCTCGGCGCGCTCGGTTCGTTCGTCCGCATGAATGGACGGACGGTCAGGGTCGCGCCGGAATCCGCGAATCCGGTCGACGCGACGGGCGCGGGCGACCTTTGGCAAGCCGGATTCCTGTTCGGATGGCTGCATCATGCCGCGCCGGAAATCTGCGGACGCATCGGCTCCATCCTCGGCGCGGCCGCCGTGTCGCATTTCGGCGCGCGTCTGCCGGAAGACCGCTGGCGCGAACTGCGCGAAATAATCCGCACTATGATTTGAACTCAATCTTCAATCATAACATAACACAAACGAAAAGGACTCCTCACAATGGCAACGAAAACATCCCGGAAGACCAAAGGCGAATACCTGGTCCGCGACATCGGACTCGCCGACTTCGGACGCAAGGAAATTGAGATCGCCGAGTACGAAATGCCCGGCCTCATGGCGATCCGCGAGAAATACAGCAAATCCAAACCGCTCGCCGGGATCCGCATCATGGGCTGCCTGCACATGACCATCCAGACCGCGGTCCTCATCGAAACCCTCGCCGAGCTCGGCGCGGACCTCCGCTGGTGCTCCTGCAACATCTTCTCCACGCAGGACCACGCCGCGGCCGCCATCGCGAAACGCGGCATCCCCGTCTTCGCGTACAAAGGCGAAAGCATCCCGGAATACTGGCAGTTCGTCATGAAGGCGATGATCTGGCCGGACGGCAAAGGCCCGGACCAGATCGTGGACGACGGCGGCGACGCCACCGGCCTGATCCACATGGGCGTGAAGGGCGAGCTTGATTCTTCCTTCCTGAAGACCGCGCCGAAATCCGCCGACGAAAAAGCCGTTTTCGCCATTCTGAAGGAGGTCCGCAAGCAGGACCGCAAGTTCTGGCAGAAGATCGCCGCGAACATGAAAGGCGTCTCCGAAGAGACCACCACCGGCATCCACCGCCTCGTCCAGCTCGCGAAGTCCGGCGAACTCCTCTTCCCCGCCATCAACGTGAACGACTCCGTCACGAAATCCAAGTTCGACAACGTCTACGGCTGCCGTCACTCCCTGCCTGACGGGATCAAGCGCGCGCTCGACGTGCTGCTCTCCGGCAAGCAGGTCGTGGTCTGCGGCTACGGCGACGTCGGCAAGGGCTGCGCCGAAGCGATGAAGAACGAACGCGCCCGCGTCGTCGTGACCGAAGTCGACCCGATCTGCGCGCTTCAGGCGTGCATGGCCGGATTCCAGGTCGCCCGTATCGAAGACGCGCTGAAGACCGCCGACGTGTACGTGACCTGCACCGGCAACTGCCATATCATCACAGCCAAGCACATGGCCGCGATGAAGGACCAGGCCATCGTCTGCAACATCGGACACTTCGACGACGAGATCGACGTGGCCGGGCTGAAGGCGGTCAAGGGCATCAAGGTCACCGAGATCAAGGGCTGCGAGTGCCCCGTCCACAAGTACACCTTCCCCGACGGACACAGCATCTACCTGCTCGCGGAAGGCCGGCTGGTCAACCTCGGCTGCGCCACCGGCCACCCGAACTTCGTCATGAGCTGCTCCTTCTCGAACCAGGTCCTCGCCCAGATCGAGATCGCCGGGAAGAAGCTCGAAAAGAAAGTCTACCTGATCCCGAAAAAGCTCGACGAGGAAGTCGCACGTCTCCACCTCGCCAAGTGCGGCGCGAAGCTTTCGAGGCTCACGCAGGAACAGGCCGACTACATCGGCGTGAAAGTCTCCGGCCCCTTCAAGCCGGACGATTATCGCTATTAAGCCGAAATGAAAAACCGCCGCACCCTGTTTCAAACAGGGGCGGCGGTTGAACCAGAATACTTTTCACGCGGGATTCTTTCAGGTTCCCGCTTTTTTTATTTTCCGCTGTTCTTTTTCTCGTTTTCCGAAGGCTTCTTCGCATCAGGCAGGAGAAGGCCAAAAGCGGCCATGGTCTCGGCCTGGGTAATCACGGTACCTTCATCCATGCCAATGGCAAAAATGGAATCGATAAAGCAATAAAGAGGCGGGGTCTTATCGCGATTGGGGAAGAGCGTGGCGGCATAATTATACTCTTTGCCCTTGTTGTCGGGCCCCTGGACCTGCATTCCCGGGACGGAAAAACCGGTTGGATTGAACCGGCTGTTGTGAAGCGGAGCATGGACGCCGTTGGTGCCGAGGCCGACAATCCAGCTGATATTCAGAGGATTGCATCCGAGCGTGTTGTCCGCGGTCCTGATCATAGCGTCAAGATAGGCTTTGACCTTGAGCTTGTTGTCAGTAAACGCCCATGCGTGCCAGACGACGGTGAGGAAGTGTTCGTATGCGCCTGTTCCCCAATTGATTGGCGCATAGGGATTCCGAATGAACTTGTAGGGGGCTTTGTTCGATCCATTGATATACATATCGGCTTCCTCGCAGATGGCACGGACGACATCGGAATGTATGGTGGGATCAGCTTTTGAAAGGGGAATCGCCGCGTATGCGTAGGCGGCAAAAGTAAGGTTATAGCTATTATCGCTCGGAATCATCTTCGCTTTTGGGTTCTTCTTCCACGGAGTATTGTCGAAGAATGCCTGATGATAAACGTTTTCTCCTGTCGTATGGTAAAGCTGCGCGGCCGCATAGGCCAGCTGAGCCGTGTAGTAAGTGCCGAATGTTTTCGCATTATTGGTCTGCGGTTTGTGGTTCACGCCCCAGTCATAGGCGCGACGGGCGCGGTTCAGATAATCGGCGGCCATTTCTGTTTTTCCGATGGCTTTGAGCAAACGGGAAGCATGCGCCATGGCTCCGGCGAACCGCAAGGAGCCGCGGCTGTCCTTGGCAAAGGCGAAGTCACCCTTCGGGTCAAGTTCGACCGTCTGGAAGAAGTTCGGGTCGCCGTTCGATTCCGTTCCGTTGTAAACTCCTCCGTCCTCGTCCTGAAGCCCGATCCAAAGCTTCAGCGCCCAGAGCGCCTCGTCAAGGATGTCCGGGATGCCGTTGTCCTTTTCCGGGATGTTCAGCTGTCCGTCATAGAATTTATTCGGGGCGATTTCGTATGCATCCATCAGGACCTGAGCGATGTCGAGGTGCGAACGAGGATTGTAGTCGCCCGCATCGTGATGCCCGCCGGACGCCATAAGAAGCTTCGGCACGACAGCCTCGACCCGTTCGGAAAGTTTCGCGATCTCCTCTTCGGAAAGGACACGGTTATAAATGCGGAATTCATCGAAATAACACCCCTCCGCGCCGATGTTCGTAACGGCACCGATCGTAAGTTCATCCCCCGGAACAAACGAACTGGAAGCGGATGCGGCTTTGAGGAGCTTTCCGTCACGGTACAGACGACATGACCATTGACCGGAATCGGAATCCGGTCCAATTGTAACGGAGCAGCTGTGCCAGCGGTCATCGCCGAACCGGCCGCTCGAATAAAATTTGGATCCGTTGAAAACATAATAAGGCACACCCCAGTTGCAATAAAAACGGAAGGAAATGGATCGCCCCGAGTGAAGAGTAAGCATATCCCCATCGAACCGGTTTCCCTTTGGCGCATCGGTACGCCGCAGCCAGAAATGAAATGTGATTCCCTTCGTCTTGTCATAGTCCAGTTTCCCCGTCCAGCCATTGTCCCGACCGGATTTCGTCTCATACACCCGGTTGGACTCACCGTCCCAGATCAGATTCGGCAACGTTTTGAACGACTGTGCAGTCCCTTTTGCCGGGGAAAGCGTCATACCGCCCGGAACGGTATTCGCGGCGGACCCGTCGAACGGGAAATGAGCAATAAGTCCGGGTCCTGCATAGATTGCAGGGCGGACCGTTGCATCGGGAGAGGAATTCTTTTCGAATATGGCCTTTTTTACATCAATATGCTCTCCTCCGTCGATCCTCTGCTGCGTAGTCAACTGAATCCCATGGTCATGACAGGCGATGCGGCGCCAGTCAGAATACGGCGGCTCCAACGCGATCCCGCACCGCTGGGCGAAAACGCCGTATGCGGCAGTCTGAAACGCCTCGTCGTAGACATCGGACGCGATGGAAAACTCGAAGCTGCGCCCGGTGCCGGGGACCGCGATGTAATAACGGCCGGGCGTCTTGAACGATGTGAAATCAATCTCATAGACGTTCTCGCCGGAATATTGCGCCCGCCCCTCCGAACGGTTCCCCGGGTTGGACAAAACGCTCTGTCCGGAAAAAACGACCTCTTCTGTACGGACATCACGGATCTCAAACGGCGGCGGAACATCGTATTTGAGCGCGCTGCCGGAGAACTCGTGAGGGGCAACAGATGCGATACCCGAGTTGACCGATTCTGTTTTGTCCGTTTTCTTTGGATCGTTTTTTTCCGCGGAGGCACTCTTGCCTTTATCCCCGTTGCCGTCCTTTTCGCCATTGGACACGCCGAAAAAAATCTCATCCGCGGAAATATCGCGGAAACGCTCCGTTTCCGCGGACGTCGCCAGAATTGCGGTTTCATCCGGGAATGATCCAAGCCAGCGTCCAATCTCCGCGGTCTTGACCGCGGAGGTAATGTACCCGACCTGATTGACCTTGATCGCGCTGGAAAAAGAATGCTTGTCTGAAAAAACGATCTCCGCTGTATTCGCACCGGAGACAACAGCGGGATCGACCTCGACGCGGAGCCGGTCCCCATTCTTCAGCACTCGATCCATCTCCAGGAAAACTTCATGCTGCATCAGAACAGAATACGGCCACCCGACCGGGCGGTACAAATCAATCTGACTATGGCGCCCCATGGCTTTGACCTCGGTCGGCTCGCCATTGACAGTGACATGATAATGCTTGAGCAGATACCCTTCCCGATAGAAAAAGGTCGGGCCGAACTCCAGACGAATGATTCCATTGCCCACACTGTCGAGTCCGCGGAGCCCCATCACCGTCAGAGTCATGAGATCGGGCGCATGTCCGACTTCCGGCGCTTTCGCAATATCCGCCGCGTCAAATTTGAACTCGTATGCGGCACGCCCGGCGGATACTACGTCGGAACCGCTTCCGCGTGTAACGACAGCATACGTTTTACCGGGCTGCATCGGCGCATGCAACTTCAAATCAACCGTTTCCCTCTTGAATTCCGTAACATTCGCGGCCTGGTTTTCGGCCTTGAATCCCTCCGGCACGGAGAGTTCCGTCACCGTATGGTTTTTCGGGTATGTCACGTCGGCAGGACGGACAAACTTCTCGTATGCGTATTCCGGGTCGTCCTCGCTGACAATGCGGTATGCGCCAAGCTCAAGAAGCGGACCGGTATTGGATGCCATGCCGATCTCGACCCGAATGACATCAGGGGCGACGGGAAACGCTTTCCGCACCCCCATCACAGTCATCACGAACGGCTTCTTGTCCGGCGCGGCGATCAAAGAAGAATCGGCGTCCAGGGCATAAACCGTCAAAGCTCCGGCAAGAAACAGACTCACAAGGGAAAAGGCGGGAAGAACGGGATGAAGTCTTCCAATCATAACACGTCTCCTGAAAATTATTTGGCGCTTCCGCCGCCCGACATAAAAGCAGGAAACGGAAACATTTCGCTTTATTATGTTACAGCAATATTATATATCGAAAACCGCGCTTTGTCAAATCAAAAAAAGCAGGGGATTCAATGATTCTGCAAAAAACTGTTCGAGGAAAAACTGTTATGCCGCCGCTTTGCGTTCGTTGCACCGTCTGTAATACAGGCACAGAACCGTGTCCGTCCCGACCATAAGCATGTCGAAAATGTACAGAAAGAATACCCCGTCCGCGCCGTCGCGCATGAACCTCGCGGTGCAACCGGCGACATAACCGATGATGACCAGCGCGGCGAACAGATAACTCTTGCCCGCGGGATTCTTCGCACGGACAGTCTTGATGATGGCGAACGGCCAGCTGGCGCCGAAGCAGACCAGCATCGCGGCTTCGAAAAAATGAGGCATGAGAATAACCTTTACAGTTGAAAAAACTCCGGCATTCCTCCTAAGCGGAACTGGCCGGAGAAAACAAATTGAGTCCGGAAACACGGACGATTATTTCTTGTGCTTGCCTTCCTTCGGATCGCGGGCCGTGACGTTGTCGCCGGCGGCTTTTTCGTCCTTCACCTTTTCGCCGGGTTGGAACGTCGGGATCTTCCTGATGGTGTTGATGACCTGTTCCGCGGAGATGAGGCGCGTGCACTCGAAATGGCGGTCTGTCCCCTTGTGGCGCGGGCACCACAGGAAATCGTAGTGGTCGAAGTTCTCGCGCATGTCGTTCCAGCAGGAATGGCAGGTGTGATAGTTGATGATGCGGTACGGCGTCGCGAATTCGTTGGTCGGGTGCGTGAAGCCGGAGATCATCACGACCGGCACCTTGCAGGTCCAGGCGAGCCAGGAGAGGCCGCTGGAGAGGCCGATGAAGAAATCCGCGTCCTTGATAAGGTTGATACGTTCCTGGAGCGGGATGTCGCCGGTGAAATCCTCCGTGCCGTAGGGGATGTAGTTCCAGTTGAGGCCGATGCCGTGCACTTTCTCCTTGTCGATGCAGAGCACGCGGTAGCCGTTGTCCTTCAGGAACTGCACGAGCGTGATCCAGCCGAACGGGTTGTTCCAGTATTTTGCCTGGGAGCTGGACTGCGCCGCGATGCATACGTATTTTTCCTTGATCTTGCGCGGGGCGGAGAGGTCCACGCGCGGCGGGATGTCGGAGGTATCCTCGAGGCCGAGGATGTATCCGGCGGTCCTGTGGAGGCCGATGTAACGGAAGTCGATCGGCTGGTTGTCCACGTCGCCGCGGAAGAAAAGGCCCATGTAGTAGGATGCGTACGGACGGTGCGTCTTGGTTTCTTCGGTCGTGATGAACGTGATGTTGGGGTACTGTTTTTTGAAGATGTCGGCAATCCACGGGGTCATCACACAGACGAGCTTGCATTTGTGCTTCAGCTGGAAACGTTCGACGTAGCTGAACCAGCCGATGCTGTCGCCGATGGTGCCGACCGGGAGCTGAATCATGACTTCCTTGTCCGTGGCGTCGTAGTCGTGCGTGAAGATCGGCTTGTCGTTGCCCTTGTCGTGGATAATCAGCCGGAACCGGATGAAAAACTTCTTCACGCTGGTGACGAACGCGCCCGGCACGGTGTCCGCGCTGTACAGGATGATGCCGGTGTCAATGTCCGTGAACGTCACATGGTAGTTCTTGCCGTTCTGCGGAAAAAGAATTCGGATGCCATGGTTGAAGTCGAACTTGATGCCTTCGACCGCGTCAAGCACCGGAATCTGCGGAATCTCGCCGTAGATCGACGGCTGTTTCTTCGGGTCTGGCTTCTGTCCGGGAGCAAGGCCGGGCGCGCCGGTAGCCTGCGAGATCGGCTGCGGGTCCGGGCCCTTCTGTGTGAAGTTCAGTGCGTCCTGCGGAGCGGCGACGGGCGCGATGGAAATATCCTTGGCGAAATCCTGGGCCTGCGGGGTAACAAGAATGGAATTGGAATCCACGGTTTTTCTCCTTTGTCTGTCAAAACAGGGTTGTCGATTCGTAAAAACAATAGCACCATGATGAAAAAAGTCAAGGCGAACTCTGACATTTTTTCTTTATTTTCATTTTAAAGTTCAACATTGTTTCTCCATAGACTTGATTTTTTCAAAAGTTGTGCTAATTTATAATTCGTACATCGAATTAAAAACAAAACCAAACCTTTTGGAGAAAGCTATAAATGGGTAAAAAAATCGTTCTGCTGGCCCTCATCGCAGGTTTCGCGGCCATCGCCGTTTTCGCCTGGCAGCGCTATCAGGAGTCCGTGAAAGAGGAGGAAAGAAAGGCGCAGAAGCGTCCCGAGGATGCCGTCGTCGTGAACGTGGTCAAAGCCGAACACGTCACCATGCTTGACGAACGCGTCTACTCCGGCACGACCCAGGCGTGGAGCTCCTTCGACATCGACCCGGAAGTCTCCGCCAGGCTCGTCTCCCTGAAATTCGACATCGGCGACCAGATCAAAAAAGGCGACCTCATCGCCCAGCTTGACGATTCCAACTACGAACAGGCGGTCCGCCAGGCCGAAGCCGAACTCGAAGTCGCGAAAGCAAAGGACGTCGAAGTGAAGGCCCTGCTCAAGCTCCGCAAATCCCAGTTCGAACGCCTCCAGCTCCTCCACGAGCGCAACGCCACCAGCGATTCCGAGTTCGAAAACGCCGAAAGCGCCATGAAGGTCCAGGAAGCCGCGCTCATCCAGAGCGAGGCGAACATCCAGAACTGCGAAGCGCGCCTCGCCGCCGCAAAAGTCAAGCTCGACGACACGCGCATCTTCGCCGACTGGAACTCCGGCTCCGACGTCCGCCACGTCGGTGACCGCTACGTCGACGAAGGTTCGCTCGTCTCCCCCGGCAAGCCCATCCTGAAAATCATCGAGATCAACCGCATCAAGGCAAGGATCCCGATCATCGAACGCGACTTCCGTTTCCTCAAGGTCGGACAGCAGGCCGAGGTCACCACCGACGCCTATCCCGGCGTCAAGTTCGAAGGAACCGTCGAAATGATCTCCAACGAACTCGCCGAAAGCACCCGCACCGTGGTCGCCATCCTCTCCATCCCGAACGTGGATTACCGCCTCCGCCCCGGCATGTTCGTGCGCGTGCGTATCATCCTTTCCGAGCACAGGGACACACAGACCATTCCGCCGAACGCCATTCTTTCCCGCAACGATCAGCGCGGCGTTTTCACCATCGATCCGACCGACCAGACCGCGAAGTTCGTGCCGGTCAAAACCGGCCTTGAGGACCGCACCCGCGTGGAAATCCTTTCTCCCGTGTTCAAGTCAAATGACCTGATCGTGACCGTCGGCAACCACATGCTCGAAACCGGCAAGAGCGTCGAAGTCTCCCAGCTCAGCCGTCTGCACATGGCCGAAAACATCGCGGCCGAGGCCGCGAAGAAGGAAAGTCAGAAGCCTGCCGTCGAAGCCGTCGAACAGGACAAACAGCCGGAACAGCAGCCTTCCGCTGACCAGCCGCAGGACGTTCCCGCCGAATCCGGAGACAAAGCGCAATGAAATTAGCCGACTTTTCCGTCTCGCGTCCGATTTTCATCTCGATGTTCGCCTGCATCACCCTGGTGCTGGGCGGCATCTCGCTGAAATATCTGCCCGTCGACCTGTTCCCGGAGATCGACTTCCCGGCATGCTCCATCACCACGTTCTACGACGACGCCTCCCCGCAGGAAGTCGAGGAGCTCATCACGCGCCCGATCGAACGCCAGATCAGCGCCGTCACGGGCATCGAGGAGATCACCTCCATCAGCTCCGAGGAGACAAGCTCCGTCATCGTGCGTTTCACATGGGGCACCAACCTCGACAACGCCATCTCCGACATCCGCGACCGCATCGACCGCGCGCTGAAAATGCTCCCGGACGACGTCGACCGCCCGATGCTCATCCGCTTCAACTCCGCCTCCATGCCGATCATGCGCCTGGGCGTCAGCACGGACATGGACCTGACGAAGGCCAAGAAATACCTCGAAGACAGCGTCGTCTACCGCTTCGAGCGCGTCGAGGGCGTCGCCAGCGCCAACGTCAGCGGCGGCTACGACCGCGAAATCCACGTCCTGCTCGACGTCGACAAAGCGAAGCTCCTCCGCATCCCGCTCACCGACATCCTCAACAAGCTCCGCAGCGCCAACGTCACCACGCCCGCCGGCAACCAGAAGTCCGGCACGCTCGACGTCCGCCTCCGCACCATCGGCACGTTCAGCAACCTCGACGAGATCCGCGACCTCTTCCTCACGGTCGGGCCCGACGGTTCCGCGATCTGCGTCCGCGACGTCGCCGAAGTGGTCGACACCCACGAGGAAGCCACGCGCTTCGTCCGCATCAACGGAAAGCCCGGCATCTACATCGAAGTCTATAAGCAGTCCGGCTCCAACACGGTCGGCGTGGCGAAGGAAGTCCGCGCCGAACTTGAAAAGATCAACGCCGAGCTCGCCGGCAGCTTCAACATCGTCCCCGTCACCGACGAATCCGAATACATCCAGCGCTCGATCAACAACGTGTCGAACACCGCCGTCTCCGGCGGCCTCCTCGCCATCCTGATCCTCTTCGTCTTCCTCTGCAACATCCGCAGTACGCTCATCATCGCCATCAGCATCCCGCTTTCGATCGTCGCCACCTTCGCACTCATCTACTTCTGCGGATTCACACTGAACATCATGACGCTCGGCGGTCTCGCGCTCGGCGTCGGCATGCTCGTGGACAACTCCATCGTGGTGCTCGAAAACACCGTGCGACTGCACGACGGCGGCATGCCGCGCGCCGAAGCCGCCAGGCAGGGCGCCAGCGAAGTCACCAGCGCCCTTATTTCCAGTACGCTCACCACCGTCGCCGTCTTTCTCCCCATGGTCTTCATGAAGGGCATGGCGGGCGTCATGTTCAAACAGCTCGCGTACGTCATCGCGTTCGCCCTGCTCTGCTCGCTCGTCTCCGCGCTCACCATCGTCCCGATGCTCTGCGGCCAGATGCTCACGGAAAGCGAATCTCAGAAGACCGGCTTCATCGCCTGGTTCGCCAGAATTTCGAAGAAGGGTTTCGACGCGCTCGCCGACTACTACGCCGACGCCCTCGACTCCGTCCTGCGCCACAAGCTCATCACCATCATCTTCAGCGTCGGCATCCTCTCCTTCTGCTTCGTGATCGCGCCGCTCATCGGCACCGAGCTCATGCCGAAGACCGACGAAGGTCAGCTCCGCATCAACATGGAGGACGCCGTCGGCACCGGCCCCGAGTTCGTCAACGAGACCGTCATCGCCACCGAACAGATCATCCGCTCGGAAGTCCCCGGCCTCAGGCACTGGACCTCCTCCGCGGGCGCATCCACCTGGAACTCATCCGGCGGCCACAAGGCAAGCTACAACCTGAAGCTCGTCCCGAAGACCCAGCGCAGCGAGGGAATCGAATCCATCGCCGCGAGACTCGGCAAAGAGCTCAACAAGCTCCCCGGCACGATCTTCCGCGTGCGCGCGGCGCAGTCCTTCATGGGCGGACGCGGCGCAGGCGGCGACGCCATCCAGATCGACATCCGCGGCTACGACTTCGAGACCGCCGAGGACCTCGCCCGGCGCGTGCAGGCGCTCTGCCTCACCGTCGAGGGTGTGACCGACGCCAAACTCTCCCGCGACATCGGCATGCCTGAAAACCGCGTGATCATCGACCGCGAAAAGGCCGGCAAGATGAAAGTCGACGTGAACACCATCGCGAACTGCCTCCGCCTCGGCCTCGCCGGAACCCAGGCCAATTACTTCCGCGAAAACGGCTACGAATACAAGATCCTCGTGAAGGTCAAGGACGCCAAGTATATGACCACAGATTCCCTGCTCGACCTCACCGTCCGCAACGGCGACGGGGAGAACGTCGCGCTCCGCAACTTCCTCACAACCGAAAAGGTCCTCGGCCCGGTCACCATCGAACGCAAGAACCAGCAGCGCAACCTGACCGTCTCCGCCAACCTCTACGACCGCGACCTCGGTTCCGCCGTCGAGGAGATGCAGGAGAAGATCAAGTCGCTCTACCCGCTGCCCGCCGACTTCACCATCTCGTTCTCCGGCGACTACGAGGACCAGCAGGACACCTTCCGCGAGCTCGGCATGGCGTTCGCGCTCGCCCTCGTCCTGGTCTACATGGTCATGGCGTGCCAGTTCGAATCCCTGATCGACCCGCTCATCGTCATGTTCTCCGTGCCCCTCGCGGCCATCGGCGTCATCCTGATGCTCTTCCTCACCTACACCACCTTCAACATCCAGTCCTTCATCGGATGCGTCATGCTCGCCGGCATCGTCGTGAACAACGCCATCCTGCTCGTCGACACGGCCAACCTCCTGCGCCGACGCGACAAGCTCCCGCTGTCGATTGCCGTCCGCGAAACCGGACGCCGCCGTCTGCGCCCGATCCTGATGACCACGCTCACCACCGTGCTCGGCCTCATCCCGCTCGCGCTGGGCCTCGGCGAAGGCGGCGAATCCCAGGCGCCCCTCGCCCGCGCCGTGATCGGCGGACTCACCAGCTCCACGCTCATCACCCTCTTCTTCATCCCAGCGTTCTACGCCGGATGGGAAGGCTGGCGCGAACGTGCCCGCGAGAAGAAGGCGCTCAGGAAGCAGAAGAAGGCCGAAGCGGCCGGAGCCGCGCCGAGCGGAGCTCAACCCGCGTAACAGGAGTTTCCGTCCATGCGTCAGGCATGTTTTTTCGACCGCGACGGCGTCATCATCGAGGAAGCCGACTACATCCATGATCCGGCCCTCGTCCGGCTGTGTCCGTTCGCCGCGGAGGCCGTCCGCGCCATGCACGACGCCGGACGGCTGGTCATCGTCGTCTCCAACCAGTCCGGAATCGCCCGCGGGTATTTCACCGAGGCGGAACTGAAGGCCGTCGACGCCCGCATGAACGAGCTTCTCGCGGCGGAAGGCGCGCACGTCGACGCGACGTACTACTGCTACCACCACAAAAAGGGCATCATCCCGGAGTATGCCGTCGACTGCGACTGCCGCAAGCCCAAGCCCGGTCTGTTCCTGCGCGCCGCGAAAGACCTCGATATCGACCTCGCGAACTCGTTCATGATCGGCGACAAGGAATCCGACCTGGAGGCCGGGATCAACGCCGGATGCCGGGGCGTCGCGCTGGTCCGCACCGGTCACGGCGTGCATCAGAACATCGAGAAAATCCCGCAGGCGGTCGACGTCGGGGACGTGCTGACCGCGGCAAAGGAACTCCTCGCACGCTATCCGGCGTGAAGGATGAGCGTCAAAAACGAAATGATATTGACAAAGACACAGTACAACTTAACCCATACCGGAGACAAGCCATGAAAGAAGGAAACAAATTCACCTGCGAGATTTATCCCGGAAACTTCGCCGAAATCACGATCATGTCCGTGGACGAAAGAGGTTACAGCTACAGCATAGCATTTCCCGACGGCCGGATAGGCAGCGGATATAAAAGATGGACTGATCTGGATGCCCTGCCCCGCGAGGCGATCCCGACGGAACAACAGGACCGGCACTGACAAATTGCCGTCCTTATGCTCCGGGACAGGCGCATAAGGGACGTTCCCCGATACCGGACCGGTAGAGTTTTTCTCCGGGAATACTTGTATTTTCGCCTGAAAAGATGTATAGTAAAAGCTGATTTGAAATCCGGAGGAATCCCCCATGAAACTTGAAGACCGCAAATATATCCTGAACGCACTCGTCAAAAACGCGAAAACGACCGCCGCGGACCTCGCCGAACAGCTCGGCGCGTCCGAACAGGAAGTCGCCGCCGAGATCGCCGACCTCGAGAAACAGAACATCATCCGCGGCTACCATGCGCTCGTCAACGAGGACAACCTCCACGATAAGCCCGTCAAGGCGATCATCGAGGTGCGCGTGCGCCCCGAACGCGAGGGCGGATTCGACCGCATCGCACGCCGCCTGAGCAATTTCCCGCAGGTCACCGCCCTGTACCTGATGTCCGGCGGCTACGACCTCATGATCGAGGTGCGCGGCGCGGACCTCAACGAAGTCGCGTCGTTCGTCTCCAGCAAGCTCGCCACCATCGACGGCGTGCTCTCCACCGCCACCCATTTCCTGCTGAAGAAATACAAAGAATCCGGGATCATGCTCCTGGAGGAGGAACGCGATGAGCGACTCAAGATCGTGCCGTGATTTCGTAGCGCCGCATATCGCCGTCCTGCCGAAGAGCGGCATCCGCTACTTTTTCGACCTCGTCAACACCATGTCCGACGTGATCTCGCTGGGCATCGGCGAGCCCGATTTCGTGTCCCCGTGGTCCGTCTGCGAGGGCGCGATGTACTCGCTCGAACGCGGCCGAACCAGCTACACGTCCAACCTCGGGCTCCTCTCCCTCCGCAAGGCCATCTGCGACTACGTCGCCGAGGAGTTCGGCGTGCGCTACGCCCCGGAGAACGAATGCCTCGTGACCGTCGGCGTCAGTGAAGCCTTCGACCTCGCCATCCGCGCCATCACCTCGCCCGGCGACGAGATCGTCTACCACGAACCGTGCTACGTCTCCTACGGCACGGAAATCCGCATGTCGCACGGCGTGCCCGTTCCCGTCTGCACCTACGAGAAAAACCTCTTCGCGCTCGACCCGGCCGACCTCGAAAAAGCCGTCACGCCGCGCACCCGCGCCATCATCCTGAATTTCCCGTGCAACCCGACCGGCGCTGTCCTCACGGACGAACAGATGCGCGACATCGCGAAGATCGCCGTCAAGTACGACCTCGCCGTGATCGCCGACCACATCTACTCCGAACTGCATTACGACGACCGCCCCATGCACACGGTCGCCGCCCTCCCCGGCATGCGCGAACGCACCATCTTCCTGCACGGGTTCTCCAAGGCGTTCGCCATGACCGGATTCCGCATCGGATACGCCTGCGGCCCGAACAGCATCGTCGACGCCATGATGAAGATCCACCAGTACGCCATGCTCTGCGCTCCCACGACCGCGCAGTACGGCGCCGAGGAGGCCCTGAAGAGCGCCCGCCCGGACATGCACCGCATGGTCGCCGAGTACAAGGGCCGCCGCAACGTGATCGTCTCCCGCTTCAACGAAATGGGGCTTTCCTGCTTCAATCCGCAGGGCGCGTTCTACGTCTTCCCGAACATCACGTCCACCGGGCTCAACTCGCAGGATTTCGCCGTCAGGCTGCTTCAGTCGAAGCGCGTCGCGGTCGTCCCCGGCAACGCCTTCGGCGCGTGCGGCGAGGGTTATGTGCGCTGTTCCTACGCGACCTCGCTGGAGGACATCCGCACCGCTATGGACCGCATCGCGGAATTTCTCGACGACCTCAAAGCCGGAAAAGCCTGAGCCGTCTGAACAAACAGTATTCCTACCCGTTCAATTCTTCGGATTTGAACGGGTTTTTCTTTTTCTGAATGGAAGAATGTCACACTAGCGCGCGGCCGGCGCGTTTACCGCCGTCGGTCGGCTCGCCGTTCACGTACACGCGGACGATTCCCTCGGCGGGGGTGTGCGGATGCACGAAATCCGCCTTGCAGTCGAGTTTCGCGGGGTCGAACACGGTCAGATCGGCGAAGCAGCCCGATTTGATCAATCCGCGGTCCTTCAGACGGAACAGCGAGGCGGGGAACGATGTCACGCGGCGGACGGCTTCCGGCAGGCCGCATAGCTCCGCCGTCAGCTTCAAAAAAAGCGGGAATGACCCGAACGAACGCGGATGGCCGCGCCCGAGCGATTCGTCCAGCGGACGCGCGTTCTCGTCCGTGCCGCAGCACACCCGCGGTTCCGCCAGGATCCGCCTCAGATTGTCCGGCGACATCCCTCCGAACGCCGCCATCGCCCGCGCACCGTCGTCCCGCAGGACCGTAACCGCGAACGCCGCGGCGGAGGGCATTCCGGCACGGACGGCGCAGTCTTCGAGCGTCAGGCCGCAGTATGGCAGGAATTCCGGTTTGGAGACCGCCGTCAGGATCGCGCGCCTCACGCGGCGGGAATCCACAAGTTCAACAATTAACCGTTCGCATTCGGCGGAATCTCCGCCCAACCTCTCCTGAATCTCGCGGTCGCGCATGGAATTGTAACGCGACGGCAGGATCACGCTCAAACTCGTCTGGGAATAGGTATACGGGTAACGGTCGGCGGTGATCCGCAGGCCGTTTGAGCGGGCTTTCTCCAACAATTCCAGCGCGGCGTCCAGCTTGCCCCAGTTCGCCTCGCCCGCCGTCTTGAAGTGGCTCACGTGAAGCCGTCCGCTGCCCGCCGAGGCGAACGCGACGGCCTCCTCCAGCGATTCGATCAGGCGCGCGCCCTCGCTCCTGAGATGCGTCGTATAGATCGCGTCCGTGGCCTTCAGGACGGACGCCAGACGCAGCAGGTCGCCCGGCGGCACGGTTCGACCCGGCGCGTACAGGAGCCCGCTGGAAAGCCCGGGGCATCCCTCCGCCAGCATCTTATCAAGCGCGGCGCATTGGTCTTCGATCTTCGAATATGCCGCGCATAGGGCGTTGTGTCCGCAGAGCACGGCAAAATTCACCGCCGGGCACACGCTTTCGACCGCCTCGCAATAATCCCGCCAGTCGGTCCACGACGGTTTCACGCCGACGGCAGCGCAGTCCGAGGCGACTTGGTCGGAGTTGTGAGGCGTAACAGGAAACAGCGAATGTCCGCAGTTGCCCAGTATCTCGGTGGTGATCCCCTGGGTGCGCTTGCTGAAGGCATCGGGCGCGGCGAGCAGCGTGGCGTCGGAATGCGAATGCGCGTCGATGAATCCGGGCGAAACCACGCATCCCTGCGCGTCGAAGACTTCGGCGTCCTTCGCGCCGGAAATCTCCCCTCCTGAAACGACCTCGGCGATCCGGTCGCCGTCGATGCGGATGGAGCCGGGGTAAACGTCGCCCCCCGTCCCGTCGCAGATCAGCGCATTCCGGATGATCCGCACGGCGTTCACCTGGCGATCACACCGTCTTTCAGCACGATCGCGCGGTCGGCGATGTCCGCCACGCCCCGGTCGTGCGTAACCATCACGATAGTCGTGCCGTGTCCCTCCACGAGCTTGCGGAAGAGGTTGAGGATGCCCTTCCCCGTCTTGGAGTCGAGGTTGCCGGTCGGCTCGTCCGCCAGCAGGAGGCGCGGCTCGTTCATCATGGCGCGCGCGATGGCGGCGCGCTGCTGTTCGCCGCCGGACATCTCGTTGGCGCGGTGTCCGATGCGGTCCTTCAGGCCGACGCGTTCCAGCAGGTCGAGGGCGCGCGCTTTGCACTCGCGCGGCGGCTTGCCGTCGAGCAGCGAGGGCAGCATCACGTTTTCGAGGATGTTCAGTTCGGGCAGGATGTGGTAGGACTGGAACACGAATCCGATGTTCTTGCGGCGGAACGCGACCAGTTTCGAGGCGGACAGTTCCGCCGGGTTCACGCCGTCGATCACGACGGAGCCTTCGTCCGGGCGCGAGATCGTGCCGATGATGTCGAGCAGCGTCGTCTTGCCGCTCCCGGACGCCCCGAGCAGCACGGTCCATTCGCCGCGCCCGGCGTTGAACGACACGCCGCGCAGGACCTTGATCACGGAGGAGCCGATCCTGAACTGTTTGGAAACGGACTGTACGGACAGGAAATCTCTGGTATCACTCATAGCGCAGGGCCTTTGCGGGATCGAGGTTGGCGGCGCGGATCGCGGGCACCAGCGCGCCGCAGGTGCAGAGCAGGATCGAGATCACGGAGATCAGCGCCACGTCGCCCCACACGATGTGCGCGGGCAGCTCGCTGAAGAGGTACAGCTCCTTCGGGAATATCTCCTGGCCCGTGACCACGCGCATCGTGTGCAGGATGTCCATGCGGAACACCACGACCAGCCAGCCGAGGAACACTCCGCCGGCGGTGCCGATGATCCCCACAAAGAACCCCTGCATGATGAAGACGCGCATGATCGAGAACGACCCCGCGCCCATGCTTTTCAGCAGGCCGACTTCCTTCGTCTTCTGGATCACGGTCGTGATGAGCGTATTCGCGATGCTGAACGCCGCCACGAGCACGATGAAGACAAGCAGGAAGAACATCATGTTCTTCTCCACCGCCAGCACGCTCAGCAGCTGGCCGTTCAGCTGTTTCCACGAGTACACCATCACGTCCGGGTGGCTCTTCGACAGCCGGTCGCGCAGCGGCGTCAGGAAGCTGTCGATGTGAAAAGGATCGTCCACCCACACATAAACGTGCGTGGCGCAGCCCCAGTCCAGTCCGAACAGCTGGTCGGCGTCGTCGAGCGACAGGAACATGATGTCGCGGTCGTAGTCGTACTTATCGAAGCTGAAGATGAACGACACGGTGTACTCGCCCGGCAGGTAGTATTCGGATTTGTCGGAGATCCTGTACTTGCCGGACTCGTCGCGTTCGATGAGCTTGGCGAGGCGCGACGGCGAGTGCAGCAGGACCTTGCTGCCGACCGAAAGCCCGAACTCGCTCGCAATGACCTGGCTGACCGCGATCTCGCCGCGTCCGAGCGAATACTCGCCCTGCTTGACCACGCTCTTCAGGTCAAGTCCGGCGGTGTCCATGTCGGGATCGAACGCCGCGAGCACCTTCGGATTGAACGCCTCCTTCACCTGAAGCAGCACGGGCGAGACGAGCACGGGGAGCGCGCGGCCGCCTTGCTTCTTCACGATATTGACCACGTCCTCCGCCTCCTCGGAGAAGAACACCCCGGCGTTGCCGCGCGGGTTGGTGGAATAATGCCGTGTGGGCTTGCGGATTTGGGCGTGCGACCCGGTCTCCAGCAGTTTGATCTTCGTCTGGTCGGTGAATCCGGTCATGACGGCGAGCACCACGATCAGCACCGCCACGCCCAGGATCACTCCGATCACGGAAATCAGCGTGATCACGCTGACCGCACTGCGTTTCGGCTTGAAGTACCGCCACGCCAGAAAACATTCCGTCCGAACACTCATTCCGTGTGAAATCCAAATTGTTAGGTTATAAAAAAAGCGATGATGCGGAAAAGCCGTCCTCTCAATCAGCTTTAAAACAGATAAATATACCTCGTTTTCGCGCTTTTTTCAAGCCGGACTGTTGCCTTTTTCCCGTTCCGGCGCTATATTATTTTCATTATGCAGAACTTCATGCCGCACAAACCCGAACTCCTCGCGCCCGCCGGAAACGCCGCCTGCGCCCTCGCCGCATACGACGCGGGAGCGGACGCCGTGTACGCCGGGCTCAAGCGATTCAACGCCCGCGAACGCACCGGGAACTTCACGCCGGACGAGATGGCGCGGGTGATCCGCTACGCACACAAAAACGGCCGGAAGTTCTACGTGACGCTGAACACGCTCATCAAGGAAAGCGAGGTGCCGGAGGCCGCGGAAATGCTCGCCGAACTCGACCGCATGCACCCGGACGCCGTGATCGTGCAGGACCTCGGCGTCGTCGCCATGCTCCGCGACTATTTCCCGCGCCTGACCATCCACGCCTCTACTCAGACCGGCATCCACAACACCGCCGGGCTGGAGCTCGCGCACGAACTCGGCGTAAAACGTGTGATTTTGGAACGCCAGACATCACTATCCGAACTCGAAGCCATCGCTGCCTCGAAACCGCCCGTCGAGCTCGAAGTCTTCATCCACGGCGCGCTCTGCTGCTGCATCTCCGGTTCCTGCCTGCTCTCCAGCTGGCTCGGCGGCTGGAGCGGCAACCGAGGCAAGTGCAAACAGCCCTGCCGTCGACGCTACCACACGGACAAGGGCAACGGCTTCTACCTCTCCGTGCAGGACCTCTGCACGATGGAGCTCCTGCCGCGCATCGCCGCAACCGGGGTCGCGTCCGTCAAGATCGAAGGCCGCTTGCGCCGATCCGACTACGTGGAGCATGCCGTGTCCGCCTACCGGATGCTGCTCGACGCGACGAGCGAGGAGGAGTTCAAATTCCTGCTGCCCGCCGCACGCGACCGCATGGCGCACACGTTCGGGCGCAAATGGTCGGAGGGCTTCTACACGGCGGCCTCTGCGAAAACGCTCGTCAAGCACGATTCGCTCGGTGCGTCCGGCCAGCTCTGCGGCACGGTCGTCTCCGCGAAGGACGGGGTCGCCGTCATCAACGTGACGAAGCGCATCCACCTCGGCGACGTGCTCCGCATCCAGCCGCGTTCCGGCGACGAAGGCCCAGCCGTCTCGGTGACTTCGCTCATGGTCAACGGCGTCCGCGTGAACCGCGCGCTCCAGGGCGAACGCTGCACGATCCGCATGGCGGCGGACACGGCCGCCGCGCCCGGTTCGATCGTCTACAAGACCGGCGAATCCACCTCGGATTACTCGCGCCGCGTGGCGTCGCTCCCCGCGCCTCGTCCGGAGATCCCGCTCAAACTGCGCCTCGACGCCTCCGGCCTGACCGCCGAGCTCTGCGGACGCACCTTCAAAAAACCTCTCGACCTCGCCCCCGCCACGGCGCATCCCGTCACGCCGGACACCCTCGCGGCGGCATTCGAGGGAGAAGGCTCCCCGGATTTCGTCTTCTCGCCTGTTCAGGCCAAGGTCAACAGAGGATTCTTCCTGCCCGCGAGCGTCCTGAAATCCGTCCGACGCGAGCTTACGGCGTTCGCGGAGAAAATCCCGGTTCAGGAACGCCCCGATCCCGCCGCCGATTCGCTGAAAATACTTCTCGCCGACTACAAATCTTTCCGACATCCCGCCGAACCCGAATCTCCTCAAGATTATGTGATCCTGCCGCGCGGCATCCGGCCGCCCTCCCCCGGCATGACCGTCGTCCGCGAGCTCGCCGACGAGCCGTCTCCGCACGAGGAACTTCTCCTGCCGTTCTACATCCCGCAGAAATCCCTGCCGGACGTCGCCGCCGCGCTCGACCGTTTCGTCAAGAAAGGCGGAAAGGTCGTCCGCGTGACCTCGATCCAGCATTTCAATCTCCTGAAAAAGTATCCTGATTTGACCATTCGCACGGGTTTCCCCCTGCCCTGCTGCAATTCCTTCGCCGCGCGCGAACTCGGCCGACTCGGCGCGTCCTCCGTACAGGCGTGGGTCGAACTCGAACGCGCCGAACTCGAGGCGTTCGCCCGGAAGTCGCCCGTTCCCGCCGAACAGTTCATCTTCGGACGTCCGGTCCTGCTCTCCACGCGCGCCGCGATCCAGGTCGACGGCGACATGCAGGACGCCCGCGGCAACGTCTTCCGCGTCTCGCGCCACGGCGTGCTCACGCAGATCACGGCGGACAAGGTCATGGGACTTCCGCGCGTCCGCGGATTCGCGGCATATCTGACCGACCTCCGCGACGCCCGCGCCGACGAACCGGGCGAAGCGCTCTTCAATTTCGGCTACGAGCTGAAATAACGCCTTTTTTCTCAAAAAAACATGGTCCGCTATTGATTTACCGCGAGATTGTGATATATTGCTGTTTGACTTCTTTTTTTGCAACCTTCCGGAAAGGCTTTTTCCCATGACCAGATTCCTCGCTTCCGTTCTTCTTCTTTTCGTATGCTGCGCCATGCTTCCCTCGTGCAAGCTTTCCGACGAGGAGATCGAAGTAATGCTCGGGCTGAACGACCCGGGCGAACCCGCCGACCTCACGGTGGAACAGCTCATCAAGCACATGGAGGCCGCGACCGACCCCGAGGGCAACTTCAAAAACGCCAAGTCCTACATCCTCCGCCAGGTCATCGTGGAGGAAACCCAGAAGGACGTCGACGACAACCCGTTCACCCAGAACACACGCACCTCCGTCGACCAGTACGAGACCGAGATCAAGTTCCGCAAGCCCGACTTCGAGCGTCAGACATCCTACCGCAACGGCGAGCCGTTCGCCGCGCTGCTGTACAGAGGCGGCCGCGCGTGGACCATCGACCCGAAGAAGAGCAAAGCCACCGAGATCACCGGCCACCAGCTCCGCCTGTTCCACGTCTTCAACTCGTTCTCCCACCCGAACAACAACCTTGAGGACGTTTTCAGCACGATCGACATCTCCACCGTCTACATCAACGGGGCGCGCCATTACCGCGTCGTCTGCCGCGCCGACGACGTCGAGATCGCGCCGTACGTGATGTACGTCAACGCAAACACGTTCATCACTACAAAAATGGAGACCATCCTGTACACCGACGGCGGCGAGGAATTCCTTTACGTCGCCCGGCCCGACCGCTTCGAGAAACGCAGCGGCGTCGTGATGCCGACCATCACGAAAACGACCATCGGCGAGGACCGCCACGAGGTCATCCTTCTGCGCGAATTCGAACTCAACGTCACGTTCAGCGACGATGTATTCCAGGTGCCGGAGGAAAAGATCAAGATCGGCAGCCGCAAGAAAGAGGAATGATATTCGCGGTCAAAAATACCCCCCTCAAAAAAACAGTCGCCGGAATCGTTGCGCAGACGGTTCCGGCGGTTCTGTTTTGAACAGGAAACGAACGAATCGGATTGCTCACTTGCGCCAGAAGGACGGCAGGAAGAGCACGAGGATCGTGAAGAGTTCGAGACGTCCGATGAGCATTTCGAACGCGGACAGGAGTTTCGCCGCGGGATTGAGCCAGTCAAAATCGCACGCGGGACCGATCTGCGCCGCGCCGGGTCCGATGTTGCTGAGACTGGCGATGGAAATCGACACCGCGGATTCCCAGGTGCATTCCGGGCAGACGGCGGGGATCAGCAGGGCAAAGAGCAGGATGATTCCGAGGTAGGCGGCGAAAAACGCAACGGTTTTCTGGACGGCGGGCGCTTTCAGGCGGACATTGTTCAGGTACACGCCCGTGACGAGCTGCGGGAAGATGTTGTGTTTGATCTCGGTCAGGCTCTGTCGCCAGACCAGCAGCGCGCGGACGCATTTGAGGCCGCCCGAAGTCGAGCCGCCGCAGCCGCCGATCACGGAAATCCCCAGCAGAAGTGCGACCGCGATGGACGGCCACAGGCAATAGTCCCCGATCGAGAATCCGGTGGACGTCATGAGGGAAGTCGTCTGGAACGCCGCGTCGCGGAACGCCCGTCCGACAACGGCCATGGATTCGATGAAGTTCTGTTCCGAATTGACATGATACGCCTCCCCCTGAAGCAGCAGGGCGACCGCGATGATGCAGCTGACGCCCGCCAGGATCGAGGCGTACACGCGGAATTCCTCGTCGCGGAAATACGACAGCGTCTTGCCGGAAAGGAGCCGCACGTGCAGGTAGAAATTGACGCCGGAGATGAACATGAAGAACAGGACGATCAGCGTGATCGGCGTACTGTGAAACGCCGCGATGCTGTCCTGACGCGTGCAGAAACCGCCGGTCGAGATCGTCGTGAAGGAATTGCAGACCGCTTCGTACAGGTCCATTCCGGCGAAACGCAGCAGGACGACCTCGCAGGCGGTAAGCCCGACGTAGATCAGCCACAGGATCTTCGCGGAGGACGTGATGCGCGGCGCGATCTGCGTGTCGGAGGACTTCAGGCCGGGCGTCTCGGCGTTGTACAGCATCTGGCCGCCGCGGTTGAACATCGGCAGGACCGCCAGCGCGAGCACCACGATCCCCATGCCGCCCAGCCACGATTCCAGCGTGCGCCAGAAGACCACGCCGCGCGACAGGCTCTCCACGCCGTCCGGCAGCACGGTCCCGTTTGTCAGATGGTATCCGCGGTGGATCAGCGCCGCGCCGGTCGTCGTGAACCCGGAAACGGACTCGAAAAAGGCGTCGTACCACGGCATCCCGGCCACGAAAAGGAACGGCAGACCGCCCAGGATCGAGGCGGCGAGCCACCCGAACGCCGCAACCGCGTAGCCTTCGCGCAGTCCGGCCTTGCGGTGCTGCTCCGTACGGGGCCGGAACGCGATGCATCCGGCGGCTCCGGCGACGAGCGTGACGGCGGCGCAGATCAGGAGCGCGCGGACGTCGCCCGTCGAATCGTGGCAGAAAAACCCGACGATGCCGGACAAGGTTTCCATGAGGCCGACCGCGGCGGAGATCACGCAGATGAAAAAAAGGATGAGCCTGAGGTTCATAAGCCGGACGCGTTATTTCGCGGGGAATAACTTGTCGATCATGCGCAGGGTATCCCGCGTGACGACCGCGACCACGACGTCGCCTTCGAGTAAGACGGTATCCCCGGCAGGCGCGAAAATCTCGCTGCCGCGGAAGACGAGCGCGAGAACGAGGCTGGCAGGGAGTTTGGCGGCGGAGAGAGACTTTCCGCACAGAGGGGAACTGCCGGTGATATGAAATTCGGAAATGGCGGCCTTGAGGCTCTGCAGCTGGACGTCGACGCGCTTGTTTCCGCCCTCAAGGAGGCGCAGCACGGAGTTTGCGGCGACCAGCGTGGCGCTGAACGCGCAGTCGATCGGATCCATTTCGCGGGCGATGCGGATATATTCGGGACGGTGCGTCAGGCTGATGACCTTCTTCGCGCCGAGGCGCTTGGCGATGATGCACGAAAGAATATTCTCCTCGTCGTCCTGTCCCACGCTGACGAACACGTCGGACGCGGCGATCCCGGCGTCTTCCAGCAGGGATTCGTCGGTCGGGTCGCCTTGCAGGACCATGATCCCGGGCGGGATCTCGTCCTGGATGCGCTCGCCGGTCTTTTCGTCGCGCACGATCATGCGGACGCCGAATCCGAGTTCATGCGCCTTGCGCGCCACGATCACGCTGGCGTCGTCGTCGCCGGACACGATGATCCGCGACGGCTTCCCGGCGTTCTCCGGCGTCGCCCAGTCCACAAACGCGTCGATGTCCTCCTTGCGGCCCGCCACATACACGCGGTCGCCGGGGATCAGCAGGGTGTCGCCGTGCGGAATGAGCAGCTGACGGTCGCGGACGAGCGCGGCGAACCGAATCTTGCGGAGAAGCTCCGGGCCGGGGATGTCGCGGATGCGCACGCCCTGAAGGACGCTGGATCGCGTGATCTCCAGCACGAGCATGGCGGCGTCCTGACGGGTGAAGTTGATGGATTCGAGCGTAATCGGGTTGGCGAGGACCGCCAGAATCTTCTGGGCGGATTCCTCGGGCGAGGAGAACGTGCGCCAGAGGCCGTAAGTCGCCGGGCTGATGCCGTCGTCCTCGGAGAAACAGTCGTTGCTGTACAGGCGGCAGACGGTATGCTTCACGCCGAGCTTGTTCGCGATCTGGCACGCCAGAATGTTCGCGGCTTCGTCGCCGCTCACGGCAAGCACGGCGTCGGCGTTCTCCGCCCCGGCCTGCTTCATGATGCGGACGCTGGAACAGCTGCCCGTGACGGTCATGGCGTCGAACTGATCGGAAATCCGGGCGAGTTTGTCCGCGTCGCTGTCCACGACCACGACGTCGTGGTCCTCCTCGCTGAGCGCGGACGCCAGAAGACGTCCCAGTTCGCCCGCTCCGATCACGATGATGTTCATAAATGCTCTCCCCCGGTTCCGGCGGTTACAGCGGATTCATAAAAAAAGCGCGAAAAGCTGTTTTCCTCGCCGGATAAACGTTTTCAGGTGAAGTCGAATTCGGTTTCGAAGAGTTCCGCAAGTTTCTTGCACAGCTCTTCCTCTTTTTCCCCCGTCACGGAGATCGTGACCGTCTCGCCCTTCTGAAGCCCCATGGTGAGCAGATCGAGGATGCTGGTGAGCTTGGACGCACCACGGGGGCCGGTGATCAGAATTTCATGCGTGGCCGAATACGGCTCGGCGGTGAACATGATGACGCTGGACGGACGGCAGTGGATGCCGGCCTTGTTGCGGATTTCAACGGTTTGCTGATACATGCGTAAACTTTCGGAGGGGGGTTAGAACCACACGGCGCTGTTGATGGCCTTCTGCGTCCAGACGGACAGGATGCCTTGCTCGTGGAAATAATCATGGCCCCAGCCCTGGAGAACGCCGTCGTCGTCGAAGAGGAACGGGGTGCACTCGTCCTGCGTGACCAGGCCGTCGTACCATTTGGGGCTGGTGTAGTAAAACCAGATGTTGTCCGTGCTGTAAAGTTCCTTGCTGAGCGGCTCGCCGGCGATCTCGACGACCTGGTCCTGCGTCATGCCGACGCGGATATCCGCCAGCTTCGCGCGCTGTTCCTTCGCCTGAAAAAACCCGCAGGAAGCGCACAGCGCGGCCAATGCGGCGCAGGCAATGGGCAGGATCGTATGTCGGATCATTTCCGGTTCCTTTCGGGTTCGGAGATAAAACAGTGCGTGATGAGGTAAAAAAATATTTCTATACAATATACTGCAAAAATACGTTTTGTCAAGCGCGTTCCGCCAAAAACCCGCCTGTATCCGGCCCGAAAAGATTCAGCATCGCGTCAGGCGGCGCGCTTTCGCATTCGACCGCCTCGCCCGTGCCGGGAACGGTGAAACGCAGCCGCCATGCGTGGAGCGCCTGCGTCGGCAGGATCAGCGCCGCGCGGTCGGCATCCGTCATGGCGTCCTCCGTGAACCGCAGGAAGATCGTGTCGTCCGGGCCGTAGAGCTTGTCGCCGACGAGCGGGAATCCGCAGGAACACAGCGTGGCGCGGATCTGGTGCAGACGGCCCGTGTGCGGACGGCATTCGACAAGGCTGAACCGCCCGTTCGTGTTCAAACAGACAAACTCCGTAGCGCACGGTTCGGTGTCCTCCGTATTGGGATTATCTTCCGTGAAACGCCGTTTTTTCCGCACCGGGGAATCGGGATCGGAGGACAGCCAGCCGTTTTTCACGACCGTGCCCTCGGGAAACTCGCCGAAGACGGCGGCGAGATACGTCTTCTCCACCTGCCGCGAGGCGAAAAGCCCGCTCAGGACGCCCGCCGTCTCCGCGTCTTTCGCGAGCACGACCAGTCCGGACGTCTCCCGGTCCAGACGGTTCACGGCAAAGAGTTCGCCGTACCGCTTCTTCATCAGCATCAGCAGGGTGTTCTGGAAATAACAGCCCGACGGATGGACCGGCAGGCAGCCCGACTTCGACACGACCATGAAGCCGGGCCGTTCCAGCACGACCGAATACGCCGGATCGACCTCGGGTTCCGCGATCCCCTGCACGTCGAATGCGATCACATCGCCCGCATGGAGCCGCCGCGACGCCCGCACCCGGATGCCGTTGACCGAGATCCGCCCCTCGCGAATGATCGACTGCCATCCGGTCCGGGACTGGTAGGTGAAACGCCCCGTGAGGAAGTGGTCCAGACGGACGCCTTCGAGTTCCGGTCCGGCGGTGGTGCTGATGGTGCGTTCCTGCATGATTTCGATAAAAAAGAGTTGTTTTTTTCGGGTTCGGGTTAGATTTTTTTCATTCTTATGCTATAATATAGCACCGCATGTATTTTTTCAAAGCGCAAGAGACCGTAAAATGTTTGAAAATCTTTCCGACAAATTCCAGGAAGTCTTCCGCAAGCTCCGCGGCCAGACGACCATTTCCGAATCCAATATCGCAGAATCCATGCAGGACGTCCGCGACGCCCTGATCGACGCCGACGTCAACATTGAGATCGCCGACGAGTTCGTTTCCGAAGTCCGTCAGGCGTGCCTCGGCGAAGCCGTCGTGAAGAGCGTCACCCCCGGCCAGCAGGCCGTCAAGATCGTCCACGACAAACTCGTCGAACTCATGGGATCCGCCGAGGCGGAACTCAACACCGGCGCGCATCCGAACATCATCCTCATGGTCGGCCTGCACGGTTCCGGCAAGACGACCACCAGCGCCAAGCTCGCGCTGCACCTGAAGAACAAAGGCAGGAAGGTCCTGCTCGCGGCTTGCGACGTGTACCGTCCCGCGGCCATCGAACAGCTGAAAGTGCTTGGCGGAGAGATCGGCGTCCCGGTCTACGCGGAGGAAGGCGTCGGGGACGTCCCCGGCATCGCGCTCCGCGCGCTGGAACAGGCACGCAATAACAACGCCGATTACTTAATCATCGACACCGCGGGCCGTCTCCAGATCGACACCGCCATGGTGCAGGAGCTCGTGATGGTGTCCAGCGTCACGCAGGCGGGCGAAATCCTGCTCGTGGCGGATGCCGCCCTCGGTCAGCAGGCCGTCTCCGTGGCACGCCACTTCAACGACGCGCTCCACATCACCGGCATCGTGCTCACCAAGCTCGACGGCGACGCGCGCGGCGGCGCGGCGCTCTCCATCCGCAAGGTCACCGGCTGCCCCGTCAAGTTCACGGGTTCCGGTGAAAAACTGGAGGACCTCGACGTCTTCCACCCCGACCGCATGGCGTCCCGCATCCTCGGCATGGGCGACGTGGTCTCGCTCGTCGAACGCGCCGTGGAGAAGATCGACCAGGAGGAAGCGGCGAAGTTCGAGGAGAAAATCCGCAAGAATACGTTCGACTTCGACGACTTCCTGGGCCAGCTGCGCCAGATGACGCGCCTCGGCGGCCTCGAAGCCATCCTGAAATTCCTGCCCGGCGGCGACAAGCTCTCCGGCATCGCCGAGCTCGCGCCCTCGAAATTCGCGGGCATGGAGGCAATCATCCTCTCCATGACCAAGTTCGAACGCGCCAACGCCGAACAGATCGACATGCCGCGTCGACGCCGTATCGCGAAAGGCTCCGGGCGTTCCGTCGAGGAAGTCTCCCAGCTCATCAAGCAGTTCCTCATGATGAAGAAAGTCATGAAGAACAACAGCCTGCTCGACCGGATGGCAGGCGGCATGGCTGGAATGCGCGGCGGCTTCGGCGGAGGCATGGGCGGTTTCGGAGGCATGGGCGGCATGGGCGGTTTCGGAGGCGGCATGGGCGGTTTCCGCATGCGCGGCAGCAATTACACGCCGCCGAAAAAGAAACGCCGCAAAAAATAAGCCGAATCACGGGAGCAAACAATTATGAGTCAGGATAAACCGCTGATCTGGATCATGGCCGGAGAATCGTCCGGCGACCTCTACGGCGCACGCATCGCACAGGAAGTGATGAAACAATGCCCCGGCGCGACGATCCGCGGCATGGGCGGACAGCGCATGCGCGACGCCGGCGTGGACCTTTTCATCGACTCCTCCGAACTCGGCGTGGTCGGTTTCATCGAAGTCTTCGCCCACATCGGCACATTCATCCGCATCTTCTTCCTGTGCATCCGTCTCGCGAAGAAGGAACGCCCCGACGCCGTGATGGTTATCGACAACCCCGGATTCAACATCCGCCTCGCGAAACGCCTCTGGAAGCTCGGAATCCCGGTCGTCTGGTTTGTCAGTCCGCAGGTCTGGGCGTGGCGCAAATCCAACATTCCGCGCATCGCGAAATACTGCCGCAAGCTCATCGTGATCTTCCCGTTCGAGACGGAGGTCTGGGCGGGCTCCGGACTCGAAACGCATTTCGAAGGTCATCCGCTGATCGAGATCGTCCGCGAACGTACCGATCCGTCTCTGAAACGCGACCCGAACCACGTTCTGATCCTGCCCGGCAGCCGCGGACACGAGACGTCGGCGCTCCTGGAACCGTTCCTGAAGACCGTGCTGATCCTCCACCAACGTCGTCCCGAACTCTATTTCACGATCTCGCTCCCGCGCAGGCAGACCTATCAGGACGTCCTCGAAGGACTCGACCGGTTCACGCGGCATCACCCCGAGATGCAGGATGTCCGTATCGACGTCAAGTTGGGCGTCACCCCGCGCGCCATTCAGGAATGCTCCGTCGGCCTCGCCGCATCCGGCACCGTCACAGTCGAATGCGCCATCGCCGGACTGCCCCTCGTCGTCGCCTACAAGCTTAACTACATTACATTCCTCTTTGCGCTCCTCATCGTGCGCAAACTTTTCCGCAACGCCTTCACGATGGTGAACATCATCCTGAACCGGAAAGCTTTCGAGGAATTCCTTCAGTATCAGGTCAGGCCGCACGACATGGCCGACGCGCTGGAACGCATCCTGCCAGGCGGTTCCCGCAGGGCCGAGGTGGAAAAGGATATGGAGGAACTCCGCCAGATGCTTGCGCCCGGATCGACGAACGCCACGGCCAACGCCGCACGTCATCTGCTTTCCACGACGAAACAACTTCCGGAATAAGCCGAAAGGATGTTTTCCGTTCAGTTTTGCCCGCCGGAAACTTCAGTATGTCCGGCGGAGTTTTCATTTTGTCCGGCTTCCGCGCCTGTGTTGCGTCCGGCGGCATTCTCATTCCGTCCGCCGCGTCCGGAGCCGCCAGTGGTCCGGTCACGGTTGAACATCGACCGGTTATTGTTCGGCGCAAACGGACGCATCTCACCACCCGCGGGCGGCATAAAGATATTTCCGGCGCGCCCAGGCCTTGTCCCGTTCTGCGCGGTTGCCGGAGTACGGGTGCGCGGCTGAAAAACCGGATTCGGATTCTGTCTGCCCGGCTGCCTGCCCGGCTGAACAGGCTGACGTCCGCCCGGCATGGGCTGACGTCCTGCAAATCCAGGGCGAACCGATACCGGAAGATTCGATTCAAGTCTGGCAAGTCCCATCTGAAATCCCGTCAGCCTGTCCCCGTGGTAATCGTCCAATTCATCCCGTATCTTCGTGGCGAGTTCCTGAACGTTCCCCGGCTGAATCCGCGCCGGCGCGCTCATCTGTTCCAGTTGTTCCAGCTGCATTTCAAGCAGGGCTTCCTTCACCTCGTCCGGAGCGTCCGGGCCGCGGTACAGGATTTCCAGCATTCCCTGAAGGCGCGCCATTTCGCTGCGCACGGCGGCCTGGTCTCCGCTCCGGCGCAACCGGGAGATATAAGCAGTGTAAAGCTCCACGGAGGCCGAGGCGACTTCCGGCGTGTTCGGATACCACGCCAGCAGATGGTCGGCCAGCGCCAGAGCCTGTTCGAGCGACTGCCTGTCCTGCTGCGCGAACCGCGTCTGCGAGCCCAGTCTCCGGCTCATCAGGTCGACGAGCGCCAGCGAAAATTCCATGCGATCCGGGTACTGTTTCACCAATTTTCCGAGTATCTCCGGCGGATTCGGATCGATGCCGGGGATCGGATCGGACGACGCCGGACCGGACCGGGTTTCCAATAGGAGAACATACTGGTAAAGGTAGTCCGGATTCTCCGGTTCGGCCAGCAGGAGCGAACGCAGCAGGGCTGATGCCGCATCGTATTCACCGAGCGACTGATACGCCTGGACAGCCTCGCAGGATTGCGGATAATCTTCGATGACCTGACGGGACAGCTGGTCCGCCTGAACGGTCTTCCCCTGCTGACGGAGCGCCGCGGCAAGCAGATTCAGCGTGGCGGCGTCGGACCGGAGCTCGGCGGCGCGCCGGAACGCGTTTTCCGCGAGCGGATAGTTGCCGGACCGCATGGCCGCCGTGCCGATCATCAGGTTGATGTCCGCGATCTCAGATTGCGGCAGATTGCGCTGTTCGGCGATGTCCTGATAATACGGCATCAGTCGCGATAGCAGTTCGCTCCCGCTCGAAGTCGGCGTACGGTGTTCGATGTGCGCGAAGATATCGGACAGTGCGGCGTTTGCCGCGGCGGCGTTCTTCTCGGCCAGTTTCAGGGCGGAATTGGTGCGGACATAGCCGACCGTCACGGAGACGGCGAACGCTATGATCGCGATTAACGCAAGCAGGCTCAAAGCCGCTACGGCGGGCTTGCGTTTCGCCCAGAGCCGGAACCGCCGGAACGCCGACGTGTTTGCCGCCGAAACGGGCTCGTGATGGAGGAAATGCTCCAGGTCCGCCGCGACTTCCGCCATGCCCGGATACCGCGCCGACGGATCGAAGCTGATGCAGCGGTTGACGATCGCCGCCAGGTCGGGCTCGGAGCATTGCAGCGGCGGAAGCGGCCCGGCGCAGACGCGGTCGATCAGCTTCCGCGGGTTCTGTTCCGGCAGGACCGGAGCCTGCGTGATGAGTTCGTACAGTGTCACGCCGAACGAATACTGGTCCCCGGCGAAAGACTTGATGCCGTGTTTGAGGCGTTCCGGAGCCATGTAGCGCAGCGTCCCGCTCCGCATCCCGGATTTGCCCGGCTTCCCGACCATGTCTTTCAGCACGAACGCCAGCCCGAAGTCGCCGATATGGATCTCGCCCTGCGTGTCCAGCAGCAGGTTCGCTGGCTTCACGTCGCAATGCAGAACGCCGCAACGATGGGCGTAGGCGAGCGCCCGCGCGGCCTGAAGCCCCAGACGCGCGATCTCGCGCGGGGCGTTCGTTTCGTAATGGTTCAGCCCGGTGCCGTTGATCAGCTCCATGGCGTAATAGCAACGGTCGGCGCTGACGCCCGCGTTGTAAATCTTCACGATGTTCGGGTGATGAAGCATCGCGATCACGCGCGCCTCGTTCTCGAACTGTTCGCGCTGCGCCGGATCGGACGTCAGCGACGGCGAAAGCACCTTCACGGCGACCTTCCGGTCCAGCGAAATCTGCGTGGCCTCGAAGACTTCGCCCATGCCGCCCGCGCCGATCTTCCGGATCAGACGGTAATCCGACCCGCTCAGATCGGGGAATTCCCCGCCCGAAACGGCCTGCGTATGGTCCCGGCGTGTATCGGCGGCGCAGTTCTCCATCTTCACCATCAGCGGCAGGAGCTCCGCGAGACGGTCCGCGTATTCGGGGTGAAGGTGCGTGAAAGCATCGATATCCGGAGCCGTCCCGCTTCGGAACATCTCCAGATACGCTTCGATCAGGTCTTCGAATGTCGCGTCGTCGTTCACGGCCGGAACTCGGTAAATTCGATCAGCTGTTTCTTCAGGTGCTCCAGCGCGCGGACGTAACGGATGCTCGCCGCCTTCTGCGTCAGGTGCAGCGCCTCCGCGCACTCCGTATTGCTCATCCCGTCGAAATGCCGCAGCTCCAGAATCTCGCGGTCGTGTTCCGGCAGGGATTCCATCGTTTTCCGAAGAAGCTCGTAGCGGTCCTGGCGGGCGAGCTGCGTGAGCGGTCCGGTCACCGTGTCGGCGAACAGGTTCCAGTCCATTTTCGGAGAGGAAACGTCCTCATCCTGGGCGACCTCGCATTCGCGGTAGGCGTCGCGCTTCATGCTCTGCAGGTGTTTCCGTTCCAGGTCGGTGATTGTCTGAAACAGGATTCTCCGCAGTTTGCAGTACACCGGGACTTCCGGGCAGTTCTTCAGAAAATCAAGCCTGCGGCACGCCGCCGCCAGTGTTTCCTGTACCACGTCCTCCGGCGAAATCCGCCGTGCCAGCACGGGGTTCAGATTGCGCCGGGCGAGAGCCAGCAGCCGGTCGCGGTGTTCCGAGAAAACCGGATCGAGGGGATTCAATTCATCTGCATCCTGCGGAGCCATAACGTTTTTTCCTATGTTCGGGGAAGGTGTTGCGAGGTCTTTCGTATTACTATAACTATGTTTGCAGGAAAGTCAAACAAAAAACTCCCGGACCTTTGCGGGAACCGGGAGTTTTTTCAGAGTTCAGGGCCCGAAACAACCCTTTAACTTTTTACCTTCTGTTTGCCTGAGGTCCAGCCTGAGGACCGCGCGCCTGAGGGGCACGAGCCTGAGGACCACGAGCCTGAGCTCCGGCCGCCGGACCGGCCTGAAGGCCACGGGGCTGAGCCTGCGGTCCGAACTGAGGACCACGAGGCTGTTGAGCCTGCGGACCACGTGCCTGAGGACCACGGGGCTGTTGAGCCTGGGGACCACGTGCCTGAGGACCACGGGGCTGTTGAGCCTGCGGACTTGCTTGCGGACCACGAGGCTGTTGAGCCTGAGGGCCTGCTTGCGGACCACGAGGCTGTTGAGCCTGAGGGCCTGCTTGCGGACCACGGGGCTGCGCCACCTGAGGACCGAAACCAAATCCGAAACCTCTCTGCGGCATCATGCCGAAGCCGAAGCCAAAGCCGCCCTGACGGCCGCCGCGCTGTCCGCCGCGAGCCTGCTGACGGCCGCCCTGCGGTGCCGCACCGAAACCAAAGCCGCCCTGACGGCCGCCGCGCTGTCCGCCGCGTGCCTGCTGACGGCCGCCCTGCGGTGCCGCGCCGAAGCCCTGAGGTGCCGCGCCGAAGCCCTGCGGGCCGCGTTGTGTCATACCAAAACCAAAGCCCTGCTGTCCGCGCTGTGCACCTCCGCCGAAGCCAAAGCCCTGCGGTCCGCGCTGGAACGTTCCGGCCTGCCCTCTGCCGAAGGGCGCCTGTGCATTCACGATTCCGGTTGTTCCGATTCCGGCGAAAAGGATCCCGGCGACTGCGAGTGTAAGAATCTTGTTCATAGTAGCCTCCTTGATAGTGTCGTTTGCGGTTTTCGTTTCTATTTCATCGGGTCTTCGTCCCGCATGTTCAAGAACGCGTCTTTCCCGCCGATTCAACGCCCCGCATCAAAAAAAAACAGTTTTTGATGTACCGGCAGGAAAGACACAATATTAAGAACGCATCTTTTCCGCCGATTCTACACGGTTTCCCTTTTTTTTCCGTTTTTTTCGCTCGCGACCTCATTTTTACAAAAACAGATCAAGGGCAGCGATATTCTTTGGAACGGATGGGGTTCAGCAGACAGGCAAACAAGACGATGCAGGAAGATTTGAAGGCGGCTACCTGAAAACGTAACCGCCGGGAATCTTCCCAATCGGGATTTGCCCGGATGCGAAAAGCCGCCGGAAACCAACGAATAGCGCTACCCTCAAACCGAAAGCATGCGGAAACGGGTCTCCACCCAGCTGTCGATGCGGTTCAACGCGGTTTCGTCGATCTCCGGCCACGGCGCATCCGCCTCGACTGCGCACCGGAACAGCGGTGCGATCAGGTCCGGGTACGGCACGACGTCGGAAAGCATGCCGTGTTCGCGCAGGACGGCCAGACGCGCGAGCATGAGCGGGATTTTGGGCGTCAGAGTGCGTTCCATGCGGGTCAGCATCACGGAAAACGCCTGCCAGGCCAGCGGCATTTCGAGCATGGGCTGCGCACGGCGGAGCGTCTCGGCCGCGAACGAACACGCGGCGAGGTAACAGTCCATGGACTGCGCGATGCCGTCGTGCGAAGCGGCCAGGTCCATGGAAACAAGCGTCGGCATGGATTCCGTCCGGCGCGACGGACGGAATTCGATGAGATACTCGCGGAAAACGTCCGCGGTCGGGAACTGTTTTTTCCCGATGGCGCGCGCACCTTTCAGCACGAAATCAAGCCGTCCGTGGTCCGCACTGATCCCGGCGACCACGAGACTGGTGTCGCGGAACGGCGTTTTCCGGAGGATCATGTACCGGGTTTTGAAGCTGCCCGCGTTCATTCTTCTGTTTTCATGGCTTTTTCAAGAAAGTCGATGGCCTCGCGTCTTCGGGCATAGGCGATGGGACGGTTCCCGGCATGGTCGATCTCGTTGGGATTGGCGCCGTGTTCCACCAAGTACTCCATGATCGGCACATTGTTGGTTTCGGCGGCCCAGAAAAGCGGCTTTTTGCCGTCCTCGATGATGCCATTGCGCGCGAGAAGTTCGTGGAAACCTTCGATATTGGCGCGATCCAGCCCCCTGTAGATGCGGTTGATGCTCGAATTCAGCGGCAGGTCGCGTTCTACCAGCGCCTGCACGACCTTCATGTCGTTGGCATAGATCGCGTGCTTCATGGCGGCGAGACCGATGGCCGTGGCTTCGTTGTAGCGGTTGAAGATGGTGTATTCGATCTCGACCACGCCCGCATTGAGCGTCTGATTTCCTTCGAATTGTTCAACAGCCTTGATTAAATACAGCGCTGTGTCGGTGTTGCCGTAGTCAATGGCAAGGAAGAGCGGGGTCTGGCCTTTGTCGTCGAACGAGAAATCCGGCGCACTGTGGTCTTGCAGATACTTCACGATATCAAGCGAGGACTGTTTCGCCATCGCGGCGAACATCAGGGTGTTGCGGTTCTGGTCGTCATGCGCGTTCAGGTCCGCGCCCGCGTCGACGAGAATCTTCACGTTCTGGAACATCCCGAGGCGGGCGGCCTCCATGACGGGCGTCTTGCCGGTGCGCCCCTTCGCGTTGATGTCCGCGCCGGCGACGATGAGCGTGCGCAGGATAGCCGGATCGGGTTCGCCCGCGGCATAGTGGATCGCGCGGATGCCGTTCGCATCTTTGGCGTCCGGATCGGCCTTGGACGCCAGGAGCGCGGAAACGCGAGGCGCATCGGAGAGCGCGATGGCCGTTATGAGCGGAGTGCGCCCGGTTTCCGGATCGATGAAATTCGGATTGGTGTACGAAAGCGCATTGTAGAGCGGAGCGAGGTCCTCCTCCGGACTGACGACCTCCGCCATAAGCTCGCGCTGATGTTCGTTAAGCTCTTTCGGGGTCGAGGAGAAAAACGAGCAGGAGGCCGCGACCAAAAGTATCAGGACGGCGGCAAACACCGTGACGGCCTTCCCCTCGGCGGACTTTTTCGAGTTCGCGCGGAGCTGTCCGCACGCGGCCGTGGCGGAGGAGCCTTTCTCGACGCGGACGGTCACGGGCACATGCAGGGTCTTCAGGGCGTTTTCGAAGCGTTTGACCGCCTCGCGCGAGGGACGCTCGAACGCGCCGCGCGCCTTGTTGTAGGGGATGAGGTTTACTTTCGCGCCCGCGTCGGCGGCGAGACGCGCGAATTTGCGCCCCATTTCAGGCGAATCGTTGATGCCCGCGAGGAGGACGTACTCGATGGTGAGCAGACGTCCCGTGGCCTCGCGGTGTTCCTGGCAGGCGGAGAGGATTTCGCGGATGTCGCGGCGGAATTTCGTGGGGATAAGCATCGCGCGGGTCTTGTCGTCCGGAGCGTGGAGCGAAAGCGCCAGATTCCACTGCTTGCGAAGCTCGGTCAGCGCCTTGATGCCGGGCGTCCAGCCGCTGGTGGAGATGGTCACGCGGCGCTGGGCCAGCGCGACGCCGTCCGGGTTCGTGATCACGTTCAGCGCGGCGACGAGGTTGTCGAAGTTCAGAAGCGGCTCGCCGATGCCCATCATGACCACGTTGTCCGGAGCCTGTCCGAGCTTGCGGCAGAGCAGGAAATACTGTTCGATGATCTCGCCCGCGGCGAGGTTCCGCGTGAGGCCGGATTCGCCGCTGGAACAGAACACGCAGGAAACCGGGCAGCCGACCTGCGAGCTCAGGCAGAACGTCATGCGGCCGTCCTCGGCGGGGATGCGGGCGCACTCCACGGTTTCGCCGTCATGAAGCCGGAGCAGGTACTTCGCGGACCCGTCGTCGGCGGGGTATTCCGCCTCGATCGCGACGGACGGGCAGAGGAACGCCGCGGAAAGCGCCTCTTTCGCGGACGCGGAAAGATTCGTCATGAGCGCCGGATCGACGATCCATTTCTTCACGATCCAGTCATAGACCTGGTCGGCGCGGTATCCGGGCTGTCCGGCGGCTTTCAGCGCCGCTGCGATATCCTGTTTCGAAGCGGACGCCAGATACGGTTTCGCCTCATTCGTAGTCATAGTCGTAGTAGTCGTCGTCATCGGAAAGCTCCTTCTTGAGAGAAACGCCTTTGTAGATATACAGATGTTTGCCCCGGTACTCGCAGTCGTAAAGCCGCGTCCAGGTCCGTGCGATGTGCGAGGGCACGTCCGCCGTCAGCACATAGGCGGGATCAACGCCCGCGGGTATCTTGTCGTGGGCCAGCGTGCGGATCGGAATACCGATATAGCAGCCCTCGGAATACAGCCCCATGATGGCCGGGTCCTTGTAAAGCGTCGCGGGAACGGAAGCGGGATCCGCCGCGGCGTCTTTTCCGTTCAGCGCCGTCAGAATGCCGTCCGCCAGGTCCCGTTTGTTCTCCTTCATGCTCCGGACGGGATTCACCACGGCCCAGAAGAGCAGCATGAATGACGCAAACACGAAAATATAAGCCATCCAGACGGGACGGCGCAGACGAATCAGGACAAGCGCCGCGACCGCCGCGACGAACGACAGCACGATCTCCGCCGTCATCAGAGCGGTAACGGCCGGTTTCGCCTCGGGAAGCTCGATCCCGACCGCGAATTTCGAAAACACGTCCTGCGGCAATACCAGGTAGGCAACCGCCGCCGCGCCCGCCGCGACCGCCAGCACGGAAAGCAGCGTAAAGATGCCGAAGAACTTCCCCGCGTAGCGCCGCACCAGGATCCAGTAATTGCAGGCCGCCAGCACGGACACGAGCGGCAGCAGATAGAAGAAATCGCGCGGTTTGGTCTGCGGATTGAACCAGATCAGGAGTCCGAGCACCACGAACAGAATCCGGTGGTACTTGATGAGCAGAGGATTGCGTTCGATGGCGATCAGTGCCGGGCAGAACGGAGCCCACAGCATCAGAGACCAGGGGAAGAACCGGAATGCGGCGTCGAACGGGCGGACCGCGATGTCCTTGAAATACGTCAGGATGCGGAAGGATGCGGCTTCACGCGGGGCTTCGGAGTTCGCCGCCAGGAAGTTCTGGATCGGCGTCAGCCAGGCGAAGAAGAAGACCGCGCCCAGCAGGATCGCGACCAGAAGTCCCGGCTTGTTGAGTTTCGACCACACGCGGAACGGCCTCTGCTGGAACGCCAGCGGCACGAGGAAGTACACCACCGCCGTAAGTCCGTTGGAGTAGAACGCCAGTCCGCCGAACAACCCGACCGAAAGCCACGCGGCGTTCCAGTTCGACCGGACGAACCCAAGATAGAACCACAGCATCCACCCGCCGTACACGATCAGCGCGGACAGCAGTTGCGGATACCCCTCCGGCGCTTTCGATCCGGCCAGGATCGTGGTCAGCACGATGACGGCCGCCGCCGCGCCCGCCTGCCGGTCCGTCGAGCGTCCGCAGATCAGCCCGGTCAGCAGAGCCAGCAGCGCCAGAGGCAGCAGCGACATGAACCGAAGGGAGAATTCGAGCGGCAGTCCGCAGTTCAGCAGCAGACGCACCAGCGCCGGGTACAGCGGGAACACCGAGTCCGGCAGCGTGCCGTGCACGGTCACCAGCGTATTCCCCCCGGTGAATTCCAGAGCCGCCGCCGCGTACTCGCCCTCCGTGGAGTACAGCTCGTTCATCCCGATCTGGACGAGCGGGAAGGAAACGAGGAACACCGCGGCGATCAGCAGCACGATCCAGCGGACCGCGGGCTGTTTTTCTTCGAAAATGGCCATAAAAAAGGGTGAAAACCTCTTAATACATGTTGAAAAAGAAAAAAGATGTAGTAAATTTACACCGTAAACCCAATTAAGACAAATCAAAAACGGATTATTTCCGCAAAAACATACAGGAGGTCGCGCCATGAAAGCCATTTCCGGTACGCACATGCGTTCCATCGAGGCCGCCGCCATTCAACAGGGACTGGTCGATTCGTGGGCCATGATGACCATCGCGGGCAAAGCGCTCGCCCGGGAAGCCGCGGCGTTCCGCGACTGCGGCACATTCTACGCCGTGCTGGCGGGCAAAGGCAACAACGCGGGCGACGGTTTTGTCGCCGCGAAAGCGCTGTTCGAGCGCGGCTGCCGCGTCAAGATATTCCACACCTGCCCGGTGTCGGAGTTCAAGGGCGACGCCCTCCGCGCCTGGTCGCAGCTCCCCGACGCCATCGAACGCACCACGGAGCTTCACGCCGCCGATCTCCGCGGCTCCATCGTGATCGACGCGCTCCTCGGCACAGGGTTCAGCGGCACGCTGAAGGAACCCTGGCTCCACTGGATCAACCTCGTGAACTACCTGAACCTCCCGGTCATTGCCGCCGATCTGCCGTCCGGGCTCGACGCCGACGACGGCGAGGTGCGCGGCGGCACTGCCGTGCGGGCGGACGTCACGGTCACGTTCGGCTATCCGAAGACCGGGATGCTGACCGGACGCGGCCCCGAACTCTGCGGACGCATCCGCGTCGTGGACATCGGGTTGCCGGACGAACTGCCCGACGCGGCGGTCATGCGGATCGTGCCGTGCACCGGACTTCAGGACGTCCGCCGGAGCCTGAGCCTGCATCCGGTCGAGTTCGACACGTACAAACAGAAACGCGGCCATGTGGCCGTGATCGGCGGCAGCCGCGACTACCCGTCCGCGCCGTTCCTGACCGCCGAGGCCGCGCTCCGGGCGGGCGCCGGACTCGTGACCGTCTATGTGCCCGCGTCCATGGAGATCGTCTGCGCCCCGCCGAAGGCGCTCATCGTGAAACGTCTCCCCGATGACGGCAACGGCGTCTTTTCGGCGAAGTCCGCCGAGGCGCTGGACCTGCCGCCGAACGTCTCCGCGGTCGCCGCCGGCATGGGCATGAACACCGCCGAGGAGACCGTGCCGTTCCTGCGGAAGCTCATGGCGTCCGCGCAGTGTCCGCTGCTGCTGGACGCCGATGCGCTGAACCTGATCGCGAAGCATCCCGACCTGCTGCACGAACTCGGCACCGCCACGGTCGTCACGCCGCACGAGGGCGAAATGAAACGGCTTGAGGCCGCGCTCGGGCTGAACACCGGCGGACGGAGCCGCGTCGAACGCGCCGAAGCGCTCGCGAAATTCACCGCGCTCCACGTGGTCCTGAAGGGCGTCCGCACCGTCGTGATGTCCCCGAACGGCCTCTACTCGCTCAACCTGAGCGGATCGCCCGTGCTCGCGACCGCCGGAAGCGGCGACCTCCTCTCCGGCATCGTCGCCGCGCTCGCGCCCGCCTCGAATTCCCTCTTCACCGCGGCGAAAAACGGCGTCTTCGTGCACGGCCTGCTCGGCGAGCTGGACGCCCCGTTCGCCCTGCGCGGGCTCATCGCGGACGACCTGCTGACCCGCATTCCGCAGGCATTCGACTACATCAGGAAAGGAAGCATCTGACATGGCGTTCCCCATCGAAGACAAGCTCGTCATCGCGGTCGCATCCAGCGCGCTCTTCCGCCTGGACGTCGCCGACGAGATCTACCGCAGCAAAGGCCTTTCCGCCTACCGCAAGTACCAGCGCGAACACGAGGACACCGTCCTCGAACCCGGCATCGCGTTCCCGTTCATCCGGCGCTTCCTGAAGTTCAACGAAATCTTCCCGGACACCCAGCCCGTCGAGGTCGTTCTCCTCAGCCACAACGACCCGGACACCGGCAACCGCGTGCTCCGCTGCATCGACCATTACGGCCTCGACATCACGCGCTCGGCGTTCCTCACCGACGGCCACCCGATGGACTACATCGACGCCTACAACGTCTCGCTCTTCCTCTCCGGCAACGAATCCGACGTGCGCGACGCCATCCGGCGCGGGTTCGCCGCCGGCTACGTGCTGGACAGCAAGCTCAACGACGACGAGAACGACGACGAGCTCCGTGTGGCGTTCGACTTCGACGGCGTGCTCGCTGACGACAGCGCGGAACAGGTCTTCCAGAGCGGCGGCATCGACAAGTTCTGGAAATCCGAATCCACCCATTCGCGCATCCCGCTCGGGCCCGGCCCGCTCGCCGACCTCTTCGCCAAACTCGGCCGCCTGCACACCATGGAGGAGGACCGCCGCAGCGCCGACCCGAAATACCACAGGTTCCTCCGCACCGCCATCGTCACGGCGCGCAACGGCCCGGCGCAATGGCGTCTCGCCACCACGCTCCGCGACTGGAACATCACCGTCGACCAGACCTTCACGCTCGGCGGCATGAACAAAAGCCGCATTCTGAAGCAGCTCCGCCCCCACATCTATTTCGACGACCAGTGGTCCCCGCACCTCGAAGCCGCCAAGGAATTCACGCCCTCCGTGCATATCCCCTTCGGCTGCCGCGCCAACTGCAAGGAAGGTTGAAATCTGCCCTTTAATCCTAAATCGCAAGAAAACAAGGAGAAAAAAGCATGAGCGACAAAACGATTGACACATCCCGGTGGTGGAATATTGATTCACTTCAGTTGGAGATTAAACAAACAGTTCCGAAAGACCTTATTGGACTCCCAATTAACCTGATCAGTCTTGGAACGCACTGGTCGCAGGATAAATGGAAGAATATAATGGATTCCTATCCTGAACGGATAGAAGGTATAAACGGCTCTCCGGGATATTCCTATCCGGAGGAGACGAAGGAAATCTTCTTCAGCTGGCTTCCAACCTACTGGGATTATGTCCGAAAGAAACATTCAAGCAACCTTGCTACAGTAAATGAGCGTGAGCTTCCACCAAACATTACGAGAGAAAACTGCGTATTCACTGGAAAGAGAATCTGCTTCACAGGCTTTAAAGCAACTGAAACAGAGTTGCTTCGACATCTCGCTGAACAACTCAAATGTGAAATCAAGTCGGATGTTTCTTCAAGCATTGATTATCTTGTTTGCGGCGCAAAGCCTGGTTCATCGAAAATTGACAAAGCAATTGTGCTGATGAAATGCATCGTTCCTTTGGATGCATTTATCCGCAACATCTCGTAATCGGCTAACAATAGCTACTAAGCAAAATAGCCTGTCCCGTTTTGCGCGGGGCAGGCTTTCGTAATTTTGGGATGTGCTTGTTCGAGCTTGCAAAAGCTCGAATTTACTTCTGCACGGGCTGGTCGCCGAGCTGGCGGAGGGCGGAACGGCGGATCTTGCCGCTGACGGTCTTCGGGAGTTCGGTGAGGAAGTCGATCTTGCGCGGGTATTTGTACGGCGCGGTGTTCTTCTTCACGTAGTCCTGTATCTCCTTCTTCAGCTCTTCGCTGGGCTGTTTGTCCTTCGTCAGGACGATGTACGCCTTCACGACCTGGCCGCGGGTGGGATCGGGCACGCCGACCACGGCGCATTCGAGCACGTAGGGCAGCTCCATGATCGCGTTTTCGACCTCGAACGGGCCGATGCGGTAGCCGGAGGACTTGATGAGGTCGTCGGTGCGTCCGACGTACCAGTAGTAGCCCGCCTCGTCGACCCAGGCGGTGTCGCCGGTGTGGTAATAGCCGTCGTGCCAGGCAGATTTGGTGGCCTCCTCGTCGCCGTAGTAGCCGACGAAGAGTCCGGGTATCTCGCCCGGTTCCGCCTTGATGACGATCTCGCCGACCTCGCCCTGCTTGACGGGCTTGCAGTCGGCGTCGAAGAGTTCGACCGGGTACATCGGGGACGGCTTGCCCATGGAGCCGGGATGCGGTTCCATGCCGTTGATGTTGCCGATGATCATGGTGCTTTCGGTCTGGCCGAAGCCCTCCATCATCTTGTGTCCGGTCTGCTTCAGGAAGACGTTGAACACCTCGGGATTCAGCGCTTCGCCCGCCATGGTGGTGTGCTTGAGCGAGGAGAAATCGTAGTGGGAGAGGTCTTCGCGGATGAAGAAGCGGTACATGGTCGGCGGCGCGCAGAACGTGGTGATACCGTACTCCTTGAAGAGCGGCATGATGTCGGCGGCGCTGAAGCGGTCGAAGTCGTAGACGAAGAGCGGCGCTTCGCAGAGCCACTGGCCGTAGAGCTTGCCCCACATGGACTTCGCCCAGCCGGTGTCGGAAATGGTCAGGTGCAGGCCATTCGGGTCCACGCAGTGCCACCAGCGCGCGGTGATGATGTGTCCGAGCGGGTAGGAGAAAATGTGCGTGACGATCTTCGGGTAGCCGGTCGTGCCGGAACTGAAGAACATCAGCATCATGTCGGTCGCCTTCAGGCCTTCGGGCCGCTTGAAGACGTTGCTGTAGCGTTCGAGCGAGGCGTCGAAATCCAGCCAGCCGAGGCGCGAGCCGTTGGTGGAGATGCGGAATTCGACGGACTTGCACAGGTTCGCCGCGGCGTCCGCCTGCTCCAGCACTTCGCCGTCCGAGGTGCAGATGATCGCGCGGATCGTCGCCTTGTCGAAACGGTACTGGAAGTCGTGGACGAGCAGCTGGTTCGGCGCGAGCACCGCCACCGCCCCGATCCTGTGCAGGGCGTTGATGAGAATCCAGAACTGGTAGTTGCGGCGCAGCACCAGCATCACGCGGTCGCCTTTTTTGATGCCGAGCGAAACGAGGTAGTTCGCCGCCTGGCAGGACAGGTCGGACAGTTGCTTGAACGTGAATTCGCGGTGTTCGTGGTTGCGGCTGAGCCAGGAGAGCGCGACCTTGTCGGGCGTCTTCTCTGCGAGGCGGTCGAGCACGTCGTATGCGAAGTTGAAGGTGTCGGGATAGTGGAACTTGACCTTGTTCAGGATGCCGTTCTCGTCGAACTCGGCGTCGAGGTAATCCTGGTACAGCAGGCGGCCTTCGGAACCGTTTTCCTCGGCGACGTGCGCCACCGGGGCGGGCGCGGGGGCCGGAGCCTCGGAGCCTTCGCCGTACATGACGATCGCGAGGAATTCGCAGGGTTTGCCGTCCGCGGCCACCATGCCGTGCGGCAGGCTGGAGTCGAGCAGCACGCTGTCGCCCGGATTCAGCACGTCGATCTTTTCGCCGAGCTGGATGCGCAGACGGCCGGACAGCACGTAGTCGAACTCGTGGCCGGGGTGCGTCGTGAGGTGGATCGGCAGGCCCTCGTCCTGCGGCTGGGCGCGGACGAACAGAGGCTCGGTGTTGCGTTTTTTCAACAGGGGCGCGAGGTGACGGTAGTCGAGCTCCTCGCGGCGCTTGATCGGCATGCCGCCGCCTTTGCGCGTGATGTTGTACAACGAAAGCTTCGGAGACTCGCCGCTGACGAGCACGCCTACATCGACACCGAACCGCTCCGCGCAGAGGTAAAGGAAGGCGAACGGACTTTCAACGAGACCGTCTTCATGCTTCCGGTATTCTTCTACGGTGACGCCCGTGACCTTGGCCATTTCCTCTTCGGAGATTTCCATGATCTGACGGATGTCGCGAATGCGACTGCCGATTTGCTGAAGTTTGTTTTCCATCTTTCGTTGTCCAAAGTGATTGAGATAAAAACGGGTAAACTATAATATACTGCAAAATGCCGTAAAGTCAAGCGGAACACCGGGGGAAGCCGCCGTTTTCCCGCCTTGTTTCGGGTGAAAGCGCGAGAGACGATTCTCAACAGGTCGTTTTCGGGAAAACGTCGAAAAAAAGGAGTATTACGATTTGCAAAACAGCGTCATGCGTGATTGGTTTGACGCATTTTTAAACATGCAGAGCCCCATGGATGAGATGAACCGGCTCAATCCTGCGGCTCCTGTTCTTTTATGCTCATCTGTTTCAAATTGAAAAATGGCAGCAATCTGGGGAACCACCCGGTCAAGGTAGTCCCTCTGCTGGTTGTGTCCTGCCATTTGATTCCGCCGAAACAGCTCCTGCCTCTCATAACGATAACCGGATCCGATTCCGTATCGTCATCGGTTTTATTCTTTTCAGGCTTATACTCGAACTCCAGCAGACCGTTGTCCGGGTTTCTTTTCCATGTTCCCGAGGTTACTGTTTCTTCCGTACCGGGATGATACTCATATAAATGCCAGGTCCCAGAAGATGGTTTCCCTTCGTCCCAGCCTTCGCTGAAAGAATCGCTGAAAACCATGAGATACGCCCTCCCGTCATAACACAGGCAATTGGCATAAGGGATTTTTGCATCATAGATGCCTTCCGGGTCTGCGCGTGGAGTCCATTTTAACACACTCAGATAGTCCGCGATGCCCAGAACCACCACAACGGAAAGCACGATGACCAGGCGCTTTCCTGTCACACGCAGAAGGGTTCGATTGATCCACGAGCACAATGACACAATAAGGTCCCACGCTTTTGCAAAGGTGGGAAATCTTTCGGACGGCATGGTGCATTTCTCCACGTTGGAACAGTTCAGACGTATACGGCAAACAACATTCGGAAATATAGCATGGAAAACGGGAAATGTCAAGCAGTGCAATAATCCGCTTCCGACATTCGGAACCGGACGTGTTTTCCGGCGCATTTCCGGTCTTTCACAAAAAACACATGGATTCAATCATTTATTCGCGTATCGGGTGATTGTATTTTTCCCTGCCCTGTAGTATAGTATTGAATAAAAACCGCCGCCGCGCCCATTGCGCCCGACGGTTTTCCGGCTCCCGCATTTCCAACCCCTAACCAACAGGAAAAAAGTATATGAAACCGCAACACTACGGCTTCCTCGCAGGCGCGCTGATGCTTCTCTCCGCGCCGCTGCTCGCCCAGAACCCGATCATCCGGGACAACTTCACGGCCGACCCGTCCGCGCACGTCTTCAACGGACGCGTCTACCTGTACCCCTCGCACGACATCCCCGCGCCGTACGACTACAACCGCAAGGACTGGTTCTGCATGGCGGACTACCACGTGTACTCCTCCGACAACCTGGTCGACTGGGTGGACCACGGCGTGATCGTGGACCAGACCTACGTGCCGTGGGTGAACACGCGTTCCTACAGCATGTGGGCGCCCGACTGCAATGAGAAAGACGGCAAATACTACTTCTACTTCCCCGCGAACAACCGCATCGGGCTCGCCACCGCCGACCAGCCGTACGGGCCGTTCCGCGTGGAGGAACAGCCCATCCAGGGCGCGAACGGCATCGATCCGTGCATCTTCATCGACGACGACGGCACCTCGTACCTGATCTGGTCCGGCATGGGCATGCAGATCGCGAAGCTGAAGGACAACATGAAGGAATTCGACGGCTCCTCCCGTGCCATCCAGCACGACACCCCGCAGAGCGGCA
>JAEEQN010000001.1 GCA_016285345.1 Victivallales bacterium
GCGAAATGATGAAGAGTCTGGCGCAGAAGGCGGACCTGACCGCCACGGCGATCGAGGACAGGCTTCTGTCAGGAAACACGGAATCCGCGATCGAATTCTGCCGCGCGTTCGACAACCGCATCTTCCGTATCACGCTGATCTCGCCGCAGGGCGTCGTGCTGGCGGACACAAACCCGATCCACCTCGCGTTTGACAACCATTCCGGCCGCAGCGAGTTCAAGGCCGCGCAGAGCGGGACGATCGGGTTTGCCCGTCGATACAGCGAGACGCTGAAGGAGAGAATGATCTATTATGCCGTGCCGGTGCAGACGCCGCACGGGCTGTACGTAGTCCGTTTCGCCAAGGAGGATTTCCCGTACATGGAAATCTTCCCGTGGATTACCGGTGGCATTGTCCTTCTGTTTGCGATCTCGACCGGATTGCTCGCATGGCTGCAACTCTATCTGCTGAAGCGTATCTATCGTCCGCTGGTGGATGTCGGGCGTTGTGCCGGGGATATTTTCGAGGGAGAGATTGAAACGCGGATCCCCATTCCGGAGAGCGGGCCGGTCAGGCCCCTGGCGGAGATGCTGTCGAAAATGACGGAACAGCTGAAGAAACAGCTGTTCGAGATGAAGAAACTGGAATCGTTCCGCAGTGAGTTTATCGCGAATGTTTCCCACGAGCTCAAAACGCCGATGACGTGTATCCTCGGCGCGGTCGAAACTATCCAGGAGGAACGCGATCTTCCCGCGGAACAGTATGAAAAACTGATGAAAATGCTGGACGAGCAGGCGGGACGGCTTAACGCGCTGATCCGGGACATCCTGAGCCTCGCTGCCCTCGAAAACGACCCGGAACGCCAGCGCCGGGAGTTCCTGCAGGTGGATTTGCAGGATATTCTGGAATCAGGTATGCAGGCCCTTCAGCAGGAAGCCATACAGCATGGGATGACGGTCCGGATCACGCATGCCGAACCGGTCTCCGTATCCGGCGACGCCCAGCTGCTGGAACAGGCTTTGTCCAATCTGATTCACAATGCGATCAAGTACAGCGGGAGCCCGGATATCGAATTGTCTCTGTCCCGCGAGAATGATAACGCTGTCATTTTCGTAACCGATCACGGATGCGGGATCCCCGAGGAGAATCAGCCTCGCATCTTTGAACGCTTCTACCGGGTTCACAAGGAACGCAGCCGTGCGCTTGGCGGGACCGGCCTCGGCCTCGCGATCGTGAAGCATATCGCCCAGCTCCACAACGGGAAAGCCGAGCTGCGTTCTGTCCCGGGGAAGGGCTGCTGTTTCAGGATCGTGATTCCCATGTTTTGAGCATAAACTCTTTTTTTTAAGTCGATTGGAAAAGTCGATTGGAAAATGAAAAGATTATCTCGCGCGCATACGCGCTAGTTTCAGTTAAAACAAACCTCTTTTAACTGAAACTAGACATTTTTCAAAAAGCTTCAGAAAAAACTTCAGGAAAACAGGACTCTTTGACTGGATGCGGAAATCATCGCGGTCTGATGCAAGTGGTCTCAAGCATTGGATTTGAGGGGCGGGATTTGACTTTTTGAAGAAAAAGGGATATATTAATTGTTGTTTTATTTTTTAATGAAGGATGGATCAATATGGCATTGATCGCGATCATCGACTACGACATGGGCAATCTCCGCAACGTGGAGAGAGCCTTGATTTATGCGGGCGCCGAGGTCCGCATCGTGCGCGCGCCGTCCGAAGCCGCGGACGCGGCGGGCGTGGTTCTGCCGGGCGTCGGGAATTTCCACGACGCGATGAAGAACCTTGACCGCGCCGGTTTTGTCGGATTTCTGCGCGACTGGACCGCGGCGGACAAACCGTTCCTCGGAATCTGCCTCGGACTTCAGATGCTGTTTGAATCCAGCGAGGAAGCGCCGGGCGTGCCGGGCCTCGGGATCCTGAAAGGCTGCTGCCGCAAGTTCGAGTCCGCGACGGAGAAGGTGCCGCACATGGGCTGGAACACGGTTTCGTTCCGTTCGTCGCATCCGTGTTTTGCTTCATTCAAAGAGCCAAAGTGGTTCTATTTCGTTCATTCGTTCTATGTTGTGCCGGATGACGCGTCCGTGACCGCCGGACAGACGGATTATATCTGCGGTTTCACCTCGGCTGTGTCGCGCGGCAACCTGGCCGCGACGCAGTTCCATCCGGAGAAAAGCCAGGAAAACGGGCTGACGATCCTGCGCGGATTCTCGGCCTTGTGCAAAGGAGAGACCCATTCATGAAATTATTCCCTGCCATTGATCTGCTTCACGGCAACTGCGTCCGCCTCTTTCAGGGCGACTACGCGAAGGAGACTGTCTACGAAAGTACGCCTGCTGACCAGGCCGCTGTCTGGGAACAGGCCGGCGCGCCGCTGATCCATCTGGTCGACCTCGACGGCGCGAAATCCGGCGCGATGACCAATTCCGAGGCGATCCGCGCGATCTGCGCCCGCGTCTCCATCCCGTGTGAGCTCGGCGGCGGCATCCGTACCGTCGACGATGCGAAACGCGCGTTCGATCTGGGCGTGTCCCGCGTGATTCTCGGGACCGCGGTCTGCGACGATCCGAAGAGCGCCGAGGACTTTATCAACGCGTTCGGCCAGGAAAAGATCGTGGCCGGGATCGATGCCCGCGACGGCAAGGTCGCCACGCGCGGCTGGGTCGAGACTTCCACGGTCGAGGCTGCGGCGCTCGCCCGGTCGCTGTTCCTCTTCGGCATCGAACGCTTCATCTTCACCGACATCGCCACAGACGGCGCGCTGAAGGGCCCGAACCTCCCGTTCATGCGGAACCTCTGCGAACAGCTCCCGGACTGCAGGATCATCGCGTCCGGCGGCGTAAGCTCGCCCGCGGACGTGCGCGGCCTGATCTCGCTCGGCTGTTCCAACCTCGAAGGCGCGATCGTCGGAAAGGCGCTCTACGACGGACGCACGACCTACGCTGAACTTCTCTCTGTCGCGAAAGACGCCCGCTGACATGGAGACCGTGCAAGTCAGCCTCGGAGCGCGCTCTTACGATATTTCGGTGGCGCAGGACCTCTTCACGTCGGGCGCGGCAGCCGGACTGCTCGCACCGTTCGCGAAGAGCGTGAAAGTCCTGATCGTCTCCGATTCCAACGTTTACCCTCTGTACGGCGAACTCCTGTCCCGTACGCTTCAAGATGCCGGGGCATCCGGCGTGTCGGAATCCGTTTTCCCCGCCGGCGAGACCTCCAAGCACCTCATGACGATCGGGGACATCTGCCGGGACGCAGCGCGCGCCGGGCTTGACCGAGGTTCGCTGATCGTCGGGCTCGGCGGCGGCGTGGTCGGCGACATGGCGGCGTTTGCCGCGTCCATCTACATGCGCGGAATCCGCTGCGTGCAGGTTCCGACCTCGCTGCTTGCGATGATCGATTCCGGCGTCGGCGGCAAGACCGGCGTGGACCTGCCCGAAGGAAAGAACCTGGTCGGCACGTTCTACCAGCCGAAAGCCGTCCTGATGGATACGATGTTCCTGAAGTCGCTCCCTCCTCGCGAGATGTCGAACGGTTTCGCCGAGCTCATCAAGCATGCCGTTCTCTTTGATCGTTCGCTCTTCGATGAGCTGGAAGCCGCCGGAGATACCCTTTTCCGCGACTATGCCCGCCTCGCGTCCCTCGTGGCGCGTTCCTGCGCGCTGAAGGCCGCCGTGGTGTCCCGCGACGAACAGGAACGCGGCGAACGCATGCTGCTCAACCTCGGGCATACGTTCGGGCACGCGATCGAAAAGGTGCAGGATTACCGCGGATTGGAACACGGCGAAGCTGTCGCGGTCGGGACTGCCGCCGCCGCCCGGCTTTCGGTCCGGCTCGGCAAGCTCGACGCGGATTCCTCCGCGAAGATCGCCGCGCTGCTCCGCCAGTACCGCCTGCCCGTCACGGTCTCCGGCTGCGAACCGTCGGCGCTTCTCGCGGCGATGGCATCGGACAAGAAAGCCGTTTCCGGCGTGCCGCGCATTGTCCTGCCGCTCGAAATCGGCCGCGCCGAAGTCCGCACGGACGTCCCGCGCGAGGCCATCGAAGCCGTCTGGGAGGAAGTCTGTGAACGATCATGACGGCTGCATCATCCTGAACATGCTGAACGGCATCGGCGGTTCCCGCGCCAATGCCCTGATCGAATTCTGCGGCTCCGTTTCGGCCATCTTCGAATCGGACGCCGCCTCGCTTTCCCGCATCCGCGGCATCAGCTCCGGCCTCGCCGAACGCATCCTCCGCTGGCGCGATTTCGTCGAGCTCGACCGCGAGCTGGAGATCGCCCGGAACGGCGGCGTGACCATACTCTGCCGCACCGACGACGAATATCCGGCGGCACTGCGCGAACTTCGCGATGCCCCGCTCTGCATCTACATGCGCGGAACCCTGCCCGCCGACCTCGGCACGCGCTCCATCTCCATCGTCGGCACGCGCAACGCCTCGAACTACGGCGCACGCATGGCGCGGCATCTTTCGGAATCCGCCGCGTACGGTGGCTGGACCACGATCAGCGGCCTCGCGATCGGCATCGACACGATCGTGCATCAGGCCACGGTCGACGCGGGCGGCAAAACCGTAGCCGTGCTCGGCGGCGGCCTCGCCAAACTTCATCCCGTCGAGAATCTCGACCTCGCACGCGCCATCATCCGCACCGGCGGCGCGGTCATTTCCGAATTTCCCATGACCACCGCGCCCACGCGCCACACCTTCCCGATGCGAAACCGCATCATCGCCGGGCTTTCCTGCGGCACGCTCGTGGTCGAAGCGGGCGTCAACAGCGGTTCGCTGATCACCGCCGCGCAGGCGCTGGAACAGGGCCGCCACGTGTTCGCCGTGCCGGGCGAGGCGGACAATCCGTCGGCAGCGGGCTGCAACACGCTCATCAAGCAGGGCGCGAAGCTCGTCATGAACTTCGACGACATCCTCGACGAATTCGATTTTCTGCCCGGATTCCATCCTGCCGCGCTCCGCGAAACGCCCGTGAGTCCGTTCGGCGCGGACGATGCGGACGGCGCGCAGGACGAGCCGGATGCGCTCGACGACTCCATGTTCTCCGAGGAGGAGACGGCGATTCTGAACGTGCTGGCGAAGGGGCCTGCGAACGTGGACGCGATCTCCGAGGCCGCGAATATTCCGCCGTCCACCGTGATCTCCACCATGATCGGACTGGAGATCCTGCACCGCGTCCGCAAGAACCCGGACGGCACCTACTCGAAGAAACGCTGAGGCCGCGCCATGCCGTTCCGCCTCGATTCCGTGCTTATCCCGTGTCTTTCCGCGGTCGCGCCGTTCCGCTGCCCCATCTGCGGCAAACCGCCGTTCGACGGCACGCCGGGGATGTTCTGCGCGGAATGTATGGAATCGCTTCCATTCATCTCGCCTCCGTACTGTCCCGGTTGCGGCGGTCCGATGGACGGCATCCTGGACGTCTGTCCGAAATGTCTTCACCAACCGCCCCGTCCGTGGAGTCAGGCGTTCTCGCTCTTTCACATGGAAGGAAACGCCCGCCTCGCGATCATGATGCTGAAGTACCGCAACCGCCCGGAGTTCGCGCGTTCGCTCGGCCGTCTGCTCGGGGACAAGCTGAAACGCGAATTGCCGTGCCCCGTCGACATGATCGTACCCGTTCCGCTCCACTGGACGCGTTTCGTGCAGCGCGGCTTCAATCAGGCCGACCTGATCTGTCAGGGCATCTCCGCGGAACTCGGCGTCCCCGTGGTCCGGGCGCTCCGCCGTGTCAGGCGTACCCGCCAGCAGGCGCGACTGACCCGCAAGGAAAGAATTTTGAATTTAACGGGCGCTTTTTCGCCGACGGATTCGACAAAATGCGAAAAGCGTGCTATATTAATTGTAGATGATGTTCTGACGACGGGCACCACGCTTGCCACGGCGGCGGCTGTCCTGCTTGACGCGGGAGCCGCCAAAGTCTTCGCGGTCTCGGCCGCCCGCCGATGAAATAACGAAGCCGGAATCAACCCAATCCATAAGGTGCTGCCATGGCTGCATTTGTGAAAAAAGTCAAACCTCTGCCGACGACCGCCGCGATCCCGGTCGGCGTCATCGCGCATCACGGCATCCAGAAACAGAGCGAGGTCGCGAAACGGAAAGACATCCCGCAGGGGCTTTGGGAAAAATGCAAAAACTGCAATGAACTGATCTTCTCCAGCCGCAAGGAGGAAAACCTGCAGGTCTGCCCGAAGTGCGGCTATCATTACCCGATGACCGCGCTGGAGCGCATCGACCTGCTGACCGACCTCGGCAGTTTTCAGGAGCTCGACCCGAAGCTCGAATCCGTCGACACGCTCAAATTCGAGGGAGTCTCCCCCTACGTCGACAAGCTCCGCGCCAACCATGAGAAGACCGGTCTCCGCGACGCCGTGATTTCCGGCGTGACCGCCATCAACTTCATCCCGTACGTCCTCGCCGTCATGGACTTCCGGTTCCTCGGCGCCAGCATGGGCGCGGTCGTCGGCGAGAAGATCACCCGCGCGATCGAGACCGCCACCGCGAAACGTCTCCCGCTCGTGATCGTCACGGCCAGCGGCGGCGCGCGCATGTACGAGGGCCTCATCAGCCTCATGCAGATGGCGAAGACCAGCGGCGCGCTTCACCGCCACAAGGAAGCCGGACTGCCGTACATCGTGATCCTGACCCATCCCACCACCGCGGGCGTCACCGCCAGTTTCGCCTCGCTCGGCGACCTGATCCTCGCAGAACCCGGCGCAATGGTCGGGTTCGCCGGACGACGCGTGATCGAGGCGACCACGCAGGCGCAGCTTCCGGACGGGTTCCAGACCTCTGAGTTCCTGCTTCAGAAGGGCTTCGTCGACCGGATCATCGAACGGAAAAATTTACGTGCGGAACTCACTCTTTGCCTTGAATATTTCACAAAACGGTGTAAAGTAAATAAGGCGGAGAATTCTCCCCGCAAAAAGAAAACAGCATAAAATTTGCCGTCGTCCGCCGGACCCTGTGCGATGGAATTGCGTGAACCGAGTCAGGTTGGGAACAAAGCAGCTCTAAGCGTTAAGACCTTGCGCGTAGGCCATCTGTCGGGCGGCGGTTTTTCTTTTGAACGTGGAATCGGACCCCATGAACAACACGAAACGCATTGACGGCCGCGCGCCGTCCCAGCCGCGCAAGTTCCGCATCACCCCCGACTACCTCGCCCACCCGATTGCCTCCGCGCTCATCGAGGTCGGCGGCACCAAGGTCATCTGTTCCGCCTCGTTCGAACAGGGCGTCCCCGGATGGATGCGCCAGCAGGGCGTTTCCGGCGGCTGGGTCACCAGCGAATACGGCATGATCCCCGGCGCGGGCAATACGCGTGTCGCGCGCGAGGCCTCACGCGGCAAGCAGTCCGGCCGCACCATGGAGATTCAGCGCCTCATCGGGCGTTCCTTCCGTTCGGTCATCGACCTGCAGGCGCTCGGACAGAACACGCTGTACATCGACTGCGACGTGATCGACGCCGACGGCGGCACCCGTTGCGCCTCCATCTGCGGCGCGAGCGTCGTGCTCCAGATCGCGTTCCGCAAGCTCCTCGCCGGGAAAAAAATCCATCGGTTTCCCATGCGCGAGAACGTCGGCGCGATCAGCGTCGGCATCCGCGGCGGCGTGCCGCTGCTCGACCTCTGCTACGAGGAGGACTCCGGCGCGGACGTCGATTTCAACGTCGTCATGACCGAGTCCGGCAAGTTCATCGAGCTTCAGGGCACCGCCGAGGAAGTCCCGTTCGACCGCGAACAGCTCGACAGGATCCTTGAGCTCGCACAGTCCGGTCTCGCCCCGGTTTTCGAGGCGCAGAACAAGATTCTTTCCGCCTATCCGCTCCCGCGGAGCAACGAACCCTTCGGCAGCCTCGGAGCCGCATTCTCCAACATCAAACTCAAATAAGTTCACATACAACACGAAAGCACCCCTGCCGCATGCAAACTCCTTCCTCCTACAAAGAAGCCGGCGTCGACATCGACCTCGCAACTGAACTCCTCGGCCGCGTCAAGCCCCGTCTCGCCGCCGCACGACGTCCCGAAATGCTCGCCCCCATCGGCGGCTTCGGCGGCCTCTTCCGGGCCGGTTTCCCGGGCTACCGCGAACCCGTCCTCGTCGCCAGCATCGACGGCGTCGGCACCAAGCTCATGGTCGCCGCGGAAATGCAAAAATACGACACGGTCGGCTTCGACATCGTGAACCATTGCATCAACGACATCGCCGTGCAGGGCGCGGAGCCCATCTATTTCCTCGACTACATCGGCATCGGCAAGCTCCGCAGCCCGCTTTATGAAGACGTCCTCGGCGGCATCGCCGACGCCTGCCGCGCCGCGAACTGCGCCGTCCTCGGCGGCGAGACCGCGGAGATGCCCGGCATGTACGGCAACGACTTCGACCTGGTCGGCATCATCACCGGCATCGTGGAGAAGAGCGAGATCATCACCGGCGAGAACATCGCCCCCGGCGACGTCGCGATCGGACTCGCGTCCAACGGTCTCCACACCAACGGCTTCAGCCTCGCCCGCAAACTCCTCTTCGAGGCCGCCGGATACACGGTGAAATCCACCCCCGCCGAGCTCGGCGGCGAATCCGTCGGCGAAGCTCTCCTGAAGCCTCACACCTGCTATCTCCCGGCCATCAAGGCCGCGAAGGCCGCGGGCGTTACGATCAACGGCATCGCCCACATCACCGGCGGCGGCCTCGTCGACAACGTCCCGCGTATCCTGCCGAAGACCGTCGACGCCGTCTTCCACACCGCGAATATCCCGTTCCGGCCCGCCATCTTCGACCTCATGGTCAAGATCGGCAGCCTCCCCGTGCAGGAAGCCTACCGCGTGTTCAACATGGGCGTCGGCATGGTCTGGTTCGTCCGTCCGGACGCCGCGAAGGCCGCCATCGACGCCGCCGAATCCGCCGGCATCCGCGCGTTTGTCGTCGGCGAGGTCACGGAAGGCTCCGGCAAGTCCATCGTCACCGAGTAACCGCGCATGGACACCGAACAGGACAAGACCGGGGCATGTCCCGCGGAACCGAACTCATCCGGGGCGCGTAAGTTCCTCCGCCGTCCGAAGGCGGACATGTTCATCGCACCCGCGCACGGCTTCATCCCGGTCTTCGTGATACTGGTCCTGTTTCTGCTTGCCGCGATTTTCGTCAAGCCGCTGTTCTTCGGCATCCTCGCAGCCGTCCTGTCGTTCCATTTCGAACAGTTCCTCGAACGCCGTTTCTTCGGGACGAAGGTCATGCTCGGATTGCATGCCTTCCTCGTGAAGCTGAAAGCCCCGTTCACCGCCTTCCGCAAACGCATCACGCGCCGATTCGGCGACGAGCCGGAACACGCGTCCGAGACCGAGGCGGAATGTCCGCTGGAACAGTCCAATGGGCTCTCCGAGGCGGAAAATCGCCGCATCGCGACGCAGGCCTCCGCCATGACGGTCATCTTCGTCGTGATCGTGACCGTGCTGCTCTCCTGGACGATCGTTCATTTCATCAGCCCGTTCGCCGCGATGTCCGGCGATTCCCTGTCCCAGTGGGCGCAGAACAACCACGCGGTCGAGAAACTGGAGCAGAAGCTCGGCGAACTGCTGGACCGCCTCGACCCGCCCTCGAAGGAGGAGGAGGGCCTGAACGTCCGCGAACGCATGCGGAGCCGCATCACCGCCGCGATGGAGGAGCACAACGCCGATTTCGCGAAGTACACGCTCAAGGCGGGCAACGAGCTCGTCAAAAACGCGTTCCACATCACCGCGTGGGTCGGCACTTTCGCGTTCGACCTCGTGATGTTCCTGTTCTTCTACTACTATTTCCTGCTCAGGATGGCGGTCTTCGCCGCCGGACGCGCGGACTTCGGGCAGAACCTCGGCGAATGGACCGTGAGCAGCATCTACGAAAGCGGCTGGCTCCCGGACGCTTCCGAGCACGAACGCAGCGGCGCGGCGCACATCATCAACCACATCTACAAGATGTTCCGGGCGTGGCTGGTCGGTTATTTCTGGATCATCGTGCTGGAGACGATCCTGTACGCGCTGATCTTCATCCCGTTCAACGTCCCGTTCTGGCCCGTCCTCTCGCTCATCGCGGGCTCCACGATCCTGCTGCCGTTCCTCGGCCCCGTGCTGGCGGCCATCCTGTCCGTCGTCGTGGCGATCATCTTCGCGCAGGAAGGCATCGTGATGCCCATCATCGGCATCGCGCTGGCGTACCTGCTGATCCACGTGATCCTGGAACAGCTCCTGCTGTATCCCGTGCTGGTCGGCGAGGCGATCGGCCTGACGCTCGTGGAGACGATCATCGTGGTCCTGCTCGGCGCGGTCGTCGCGGGCATCTCCGGCATGATCCTCGCCGTGCCCGCCGCCGCCCTCCTGAAGCTCCTCGTCCCGCTTTTCTACCAGACCCTGAACGCCCGCAGACGCCGCAAGGCGATGCAGGCGCAGAGCAGCGCGGACTCCGGCACGCCATGAAACCCGGCGAACAGTTCACCTGTCCCGCCTGCGGACGCACCGCGTTCGCGAGGCTCGAAAAGATCCTCGACGGCTGGGACGTGAAGGGCGAACACCTGGTCTGTTCGTTCTGCGGTGCGGACGCGGGTGCTCCCAGTGCTCCGAAGTCCGCGGATGTCGCCTCGGCCTCTGCCGGACGCAAGGCGCTGGACGCGCTGTTCGGCAACGATGAATCCGCCTCCTCCCGCAAGACCTCGATCCTGGACATGGACACCCCGTCGGAACACCGTTTCTGCCGGGATTGTGCCCACGCGCTCGTGAACGCCTTCGCCGTGATCTGTACGCGCAAACACTGCGAAGTCCAGCCGATGGACGACTGTCCGGACTACGAAAAACGCCCGGACCAGCCCCCTTCTTCCTCGAAATCCATTTTGGATTTCGGGAAGAAATGACCGCCGGGCATAGGTTTACTGGGGATGGAGGAAATGAGTTTTTAAAAAAACAGGGTGCTTGAATTTCCGCGGATTATTATTCTTCATCTTCGCCAAAAAGCAAGCATGTTTTCCCGGATCCCTTATGATCCGTCAGGGGGATGCCGGTTCCGGGTGCTGATCTTTCTTTTCGAGTTCGAGGCGAACGACCGCCTCCGCCGGGAAGACCTCGCCGAGGTACGTCGTGCGTCCGTAGTCGCGGTGGAAATCGACCGCAAGCCCGACCTGGTCCGGCGCAAGCCTGGGGAACGAGAACGTGAACGTCAGGTCTTCCGGCACGGAGAACGGTCCGAGCCGGACCGGGATGAGCGGCAGACGGTACAGATCGTGCGGGGTCAGATTGACTGTTTCGCGTTTACCGTTGCAGACGACCTCGATCGCTCGTGACTCCAATGTGTATAGAGTGACCGTCACGTATGCTTTCGCGTATTTGCTCAGGTCCATGCCATGCGCGGAGAACGTCTTGGAGAACGTTACGCCGCTGTCGAGATTTGCCGCCATCCAGCCGTCGAGGTAGTTCGGGCCGTTGTCGTGCGCCATGAGCGTCGATGAGGTCTCCAGCCGCACGCCGTCCGGCCGCGTCAGCTTCGTCAGACCGGGTTCGTACGCCTTCCGGTACGACGGATAGATGCCCCACACGAAATACACGCCCGCGAGCCACGCCAGACCGTATTTCAGCGGGATCCATAGGGGGGGATTCTTGATTCGGGGGCAGAAAGCGAGCCGTCTCATCCCGAAGACGTCCGTGACGAACAGCGCCGCGCCGATCGCGAAGAACGGGATGGCGGGGACGCGGAACCGTGCCAGCATGTAAAACGCGACGGTGGCAAACGCGTACAGGAAGAGGAATAGGTACAGCAGAAGGCGTCCGGGATGATTTTTCAGGCGGCGGAAATACAGGAAGAACCCGGCAAGCGCAAGGGCGATGAGGATTCCCGTGCGGAGGTTGCCGCACACCCGGAAGATATTGCTTCCTGTTGCGTTCACGCCCAGCTGGATGTTGTTCGGAATCTCGTCCGAATCGAAGAAAAGGAAGAATTTCTCCGCCTGAAGCTGAAGGAACGCCATCGGCTCCGCGCGGAACCAGTCGAAAATGCGGCGCGGGATGGAATATTCGGACTCGTGTTCCATCCATTCGTCATAGGTCGGCGGATACGGGATCGGCAGGCCGCCGGGCGCGGATTCCGGATTGTTGCCGAGCGTGAGGACCGCGGGCCCGGCGGTCGAGGGACCGGACAGGGAATGCGTCGCAAGGGTGTTTCTGACGGCGAAAGGCAGCTGGGGCAGCAGAATTGCGGCAAGACAGAGAACCGCCGCCAGAACGGCCTTGCGGCGCGTGGAAAAGCGTTTCCGGCGCAGAGCCGTCCAGTACGCGAATCCCAAGGCGGGCAGGAAACACCAGGCGTTGCCGCGCGACAGGATCGCGAACGACAGCATCAGGCCCGTCGCCGCGAAGAATCCGGCGCGTCCGGTCTTCATCGCCCGCAGCGTGAAATACAGCAGCAGCGTGAACCACATCGCCTGCTGGATCTCGATCAGCGCGTAGGGCACGTAGAAGAACAGCATCGTGGAGACCGTGCACAGGGCCGCCGCCACGAGTCCGGTCACGCGTGACCGCAGCATCGCGCCGGTCAGCCCCGCGAACCATACGATGACACCGACGCAGACCGACTGCGCGATGCCCACGCTCATGTATTCGGAGCGGAGCAGGAATTTCACCGCCGGGAGAAAAACCGTGTAATAAAACGGCTGGTAGACGAACTCACTTGGGAAAACGCCGTTCAGGATGCCGCGGGACAGCGCGTGATAGGTCGCCATGTCCGTGACATCCGGCGGATTGTAGGCAAAGGGGTCCGTATGGACGACCTCCACGGTCATGATGATGCGGAGCACGACGGCAAGTAGGGCAAGCAGTGCCAGGACGACCGGGAAATACAGGTGATTCCGGCGGCGCGGGATTGCTTTGCCGGAGTTCAAAGCGGAGGCTGTTTTTGCCTTCGGCTTCATGCGCCGGTTCCCTCGCGGCGGAGACGCAGCAGCGTGCGGCAGAGCTCCAGGTCGGGACGGTACGTGATCTTCGGATTCGGGAAATCGTGTTCGACCGGGAACACGCGGACCGGGGCGAACCGCTCCATGACCTGCGCGTCGTCGGTGAAGACTTCGCCGGACGCGGCGGCACTGCGGTAGGCGTTCAGGAGCGGTTCGAAATGAAACACCTGCGGCGTTTCCGCCGTGCGGAGCTCATCGCGCGGGACGGTCTCGCCGAGGAATCCGTCCGGGGTGATGCGCTTCACCGTTTCGGCGACCTTGCGGCACGCCATCGCGCCGCCGTGCGTCCGGGCGGCGTCCAGACACGCCAGAAGGAGTTCCGGCGTTAGCATCGGTCGTCCGGCATCGTGGACAGCGGCGAGCTGGAAACGCGATTCGCCGAGTTTCGCGGCGGCTTCGAGGGCGTTCAGGACGGACTGTGTCCGGGTCGCTCCGCCATGTGTGAAATGAAGCGGTACGTCAGGAAGATGTTTTTTTGCGGCGGCACGGAAATCCGCTTCGGCCGCGGCGGGGACGGACAGGATGATCGAACCGGGCGCGAGCACGGACGCGGCAGTGCGGACGGCGTGGAGGAAGACCGGGATGCCGTCGAGTTCCGCGAAAAGCTTGGACCCGCCGCCGAACCGGGTGGACGCTCCGCCCGCGGCCAGGATCAATACCGTATCGGAAACAGGATTCATAGTTTTCTGCTCCTTGTCCGTTTGTTTTATCGCTCGATCGGGTATTTAGCCTGACGGCCGATCGCGATGTCCAGAATAGCTTTCACATTAGAAAGGGGCGCGCGGATTGCTGATCCGAGCCATTCGTTCAAATACAGTCCCGACGGAATTCCCGCCTCAAATCCAATTGTCGGAATACCGTGATGGTCCGCCAGATAAAGCGCGCGTTCGAGGTGGTCCCGCTGAGAGACCGTGATGAAGTCTTCATAGCCGAAAACATCCCGCATACGGAGGATGGAATCGAGCGTGCGGACACCTTTACCGTCGCCGATGATGGCGTCCTTCGGGACACCCAGTGCGACCAATCCCCGCGTCATGGCGGGGATTTGCCAATGAAATCTTTCAGGATAATCCGCTCCTGACACGACCAAAAACTGCACCCTGCCGGCATGATAGAGATCCGCCGCGGCCTGAAGCCGTCCGGCGAGCACGGGACTGGGACGGCCGCCGGAATATTCCGGACACCCGAGGACCATCCCGACCTTGCTGGCCGGAATTTCGTTCACGGAAGAATAGATGCGCGCCGAGGTTTTGCCGACCAGCCAGTTCGCGGTCAGCACGGCCTCCAGCGCGGCGATCAGGGCCGCCGCCGCCCAGAAGAGAATGACTCTTCTGATACGGCTGATGCGGCGGACACGGCTCATACCGGTTTCAGGTTATACTTGGCGGCCATGCGTTCCAGCGCGGCGACCTGCTTTTCGCTGAGGACCTTGCCGGATGCGTGCTGCTTGGCGAGCGATGCGATGAAGTCGCGGTCGCTGAACGTGCGTCCGCGGCGGACCGTGGGTTCGTTCCAGCTTTCGAACGACTTGAACGCGTTCAGCAGGGAGTCGATCTGCGCCTTTGCGGCGGGATTCTGTTCCGGCGCGGGCGTCGCGGCGGCGAGGTCGCCTTCGGGGAACTGTCCGGGATATTTGCGGATGACGCGGGTGAGTGCGGCGATCTGCTTGGCACTGAGCGTCTTGCCCGCCTTGTACTGCTTGCGGAGGGATTCCACGAAAGCCGCATCGTCATACACACGACCGCGGATGCGCTCCGCCTTGTTCCATTTGACCTTTTCCGCCGCCTGGAAAACGGCTTCCAGACGCGGATCGGCTTCGAACTTCGGCGTTTCGACCTGAACCGCCTGGCGTTCCCTGATCGCCTGCAAGTGGGCGTTCAGCTTCGCCTGCGCTTCATCCAGCTCTCCGGTGAATCCATACTTCGCGGCGGCTTCCTCCAGGCCGGGGAGTTTGTCGCGGTATTTCGCCGCGATGGAGAGAAGAGCGTTCCACTGCTTGACCGTGACCGGGACGCCGGACTGTTTCTTGGAGACGACCGAGTTGAAGAAAGTCTTCTCGTTGAACGGACGTTTCGCGCCGGGCTGCGCGACGGGTTTTTCCCACCCCTGGAACCCGGCGAGGATGCCGATGAGGGCGGCGGCTTTGCCGTCGTCCGGGGCGTCGGCGAATTTCGCGCCCTTGAGCCATTCGGAGAAAACGCCGTAGAAGTCGCGGAGCATGGCGGTCCATTCGACCCCGCCGTCCTCGACGTTGTCGAGCTTCTTTTCCATATCGGCGGTGAATCCGACCTGGAAGAGTTCGGGGAGCGACTTCACGAGGTAGTCGTTCACGCGGAATCCGAGTTCGGTCGGGATGAGCTTGCCTTTTTCGCGGTTCACGTACTTGCGGACCTGGATGGTGTTCACAATCGTGGCGTACGTGGACGGACGGCCGATGCCGTTGGATTCGAGTTCCTTGATGAGCGTGGCTTCGGAATAGCGCGGAGCCGGCTCGGTGAATTTCTGTTCGGGCTTGCATCCGGCGAGATCGCATCTCGTGCCGTTGCGGAGCATGCCGAGGAGCTCGGGATCGGGCGCGGATTCGTCCTGGTCGTCCTCCGCCGTGTGCGTTTCATCCTTGATGTTGTAGACGGCGAGGAATCCGGGGAACTTCGTCACGGTCGCGGAGGAGCGGAACGAGAAGACGTGCGGCGCGGACGCGGCGTTTTCCACGGTGACGGTCGTGGTCTCAAGCAGGGCCGGGTTCATCTGGCATGCCACGAAACGCCGCCAGATCAGCGTGTAGAGTTTCAGCTGGGCCGGGTTCAGGAACGGACGGAGTTTGTCCGGGGTCAAATTGACGTCGGTCGGACGGATCGCCTCGTGCGCGGCCTGCGCGTTGGCCTTGGATTTGTAGATGTTGGGTTTCTGCGGGACGTAGTCCGGGCCGAACGTCGCTTCGATGTAGGCGCGGCATGCCGCCTGCGCCTCGATCGCGATGTTCACCGCGTCGGTTCTCATGTAGGTGATGAGGCCGACGGGGCCGTTGTCGAGCGTGATGCCTTCATAGAGCTGCTGCGCGGTCTGCATGGTCTGGTTCGCGGTGAACCCCATGGCGGAGCTGGCGGCCTGCTGGAGCGTACTGGTGATGAACGGCGGCGGAGCGAACTTGCGGCGTGGCGAAGTCTCCAGGTCGGCGATCTTCCACACGGATGCGTCGTCGATGAGCTTGCGCAGGGCTTCCGCCTGTTCCTTGTCGGGTACGTCGGCATTTCTGCCGTCGACTTTCGCGAGTTTCGCGCGGAAGGAACGGCCCGGGGCGGTTTCCGGATGGAACAGCGCCTCGAATATCCAGTATTCCTTCGGGATGAACGCGAGGATCTCGCGTTCGCGTTCGCAGACCAGACGGAGCGCCACGGACTGCACGCGGCCGGCGCTGATGCCGCGTTCGATGCGCGACCACAGCAGCGGGCTGATCTGGTAGCCGACGATGCGGTCGAGCACGCGGCGCGCCTGCTGGGCGTCAACGCGGTTCATGTCGATCTCGCCGGGAGCCTGGAACGCGCGGTTGATGGCGCTGCGGGTGATCTCGTGGAAGGAGACTCGGTGGAAATGCGCCTTCTTGTTGATCTTGCGCAGGACTTCCTGCAGATGCCACGCGATGGCCTCCCCTTCGCGGTCAGGGTCCGACGCCAGATAGATGTCTTCCGCGTTTTTTGCGGCGGTCTTGAGTTCGCCGAGGTTGTGCCCGCGTGCCTTGCTCTCCTCGTACTGCGGTGCGAAGTTGTGTTCGATGTCCACGCCGAACGAGTTTTCGGGCAGGTCGCGGATATGGCCCATCGAGGCCTTGATGATGTATTCGGACGGCAGGATGCGCCCGATCGTGCGCGCTTTCGCGGGGGATTCCACGATAACCAGTTGTTTGCTCATGCTGTATACTCCGGGAAATGCCGGAAATCCGCGCGGTTTTTCCATATTCCGCTCCGGGCCCGGCAGGGTTGCTTTTGCTTATTCTATTAATATAGCGACAGTCCCCGTGAATGTCAAGCGCAAAAGAAGAAAGAACTTTTGTTTTTTATAATAAGAAGAGGCGCGGAGCTGTAAGCTCCGGGAGGCGGCGCCTCCACTGCGGTTGTGTCCGGCTGCGCTCGGACACGATAAGGCCCGGAACAGATTATGCGTTTAGGGCAGGCGCAGGCAGACCGTCTGGCGGAAGCAGAATCCGAGCAGGATGACGCCAAGTCCGAACCAGCAGAAATACGGGTAGAGCTCCCGCCAGTTGACGACCACTGGCTGCTCCACACTCGTTTTCTCCAGCTTGTTGATCTCGTCCATGGCCTGCGCCATGCCTTTTGCGTCGGCGGCGCGGTAGTAACGCCCGCCTGTCATGTCCGCGAGTTCGCGCAGCAGCGGTTCGTCGAATTCGTCCGGATAGTTCTGGAGGATGACGCCGCCGAGGAGACTCTGCATGGGGATGCGTGCGCGGCGTGACCCTATGCCGACCGTGTAGATTGTGATGTCGAACGTGTCGGCGAGCTTGCCCGCGTCGCGCGGCGAGATCTGGCCGTTGACCGTGTTCGAGCCGTCGGTGAAGAGCACGAGGATGCGGCTTTTCGCGTCGGAGCTCTTCAGGCGTTTCACCGCGCTGGCGATCGGAGCCGCGATGCCGGTCCCGTCGCCGATCTGGCGCGAGGAAAGACGTTCCAGGTTGGCGAGCAGGAACGCGTGGTCGAGCGTGGGCGGGCACACCACGTAGGGCATGCTGGCGAACACGATGAGGCCGATGCGGTCGTTCGGGCGCTCCTCAATAAAACGGGCGATCTCCTCCTTGGCAGTCTCGACGCGGTTTTTGAGCGTGCCGCGCTGGATCAGATTGATGATCTGCGTGTCGGTGAGATGGTCCGCGGGCGGATCATACGCCTCCATGCTGGGCGACAGGTCGAACGCGATCATGATGTCGATGCCGTCCGCCTTCGAGCGGATTTCCTCAATGCCCTCGCGGGGCTGCGCCAGGGCTACGATCATGGCCGCGCCGCCAAGCGCGAAGAGTACGAACGGGATCAGCTTGCGCCAGTTCACACGGCGGCCTTTCCTGCCTGCGGCGCGACGGAACGGCGCCAGTCCGGGGACGCGGATCGACGGCGCGTGCAGCGTCCAGGCGAACCACAGCACCGCCGCGTACGGGATGAACAGCAGAAGCAGCCAGGGATATTCGAGTTTCATTTGCGGCCTTCCTCCTGATTGCCCGGCAGGTCGTCCTCACGCGGGATCGTGCCGGAGACGAGCTCCTCCGCCTTTCCGGACGCCTGTTCGAAGAGATGCGGATCGGCGGGCATCCGGGCGAATTTCACCATGTCGGCGGACGCCAGGAACGAACGCAGGAACTTCCGGTCCTTGTCTTCCAGCAGCTTGTCGTTCCGTTCCAGATCCGTCAGAAACTCCGCCGTGGTCTGACGTTCGGCGCGCAGACGGAACCGCGCCTCAAGATAATGCCGGACGACGTCGGTGAGTCCGGCGATGGCGAGTTCGGGCGAGGATGTGCCGCTCCTGACCTGCGCCCGGAGCATCTGGATGGCTTCCAGAGCTTTTTCCCAAATGGTCTTGACGTGTTTGGCTGCTTCGCGTTTTTTGTGCGCCAGAAGCGCCCAGACGGCCAGCGAAACGAGAATGATGACCGCCGCGACGGTGCCCGCGGTCAGCCAGGACATTTTTTTGTCGTGCGTTTCGATGCGCGGCGCGAGCGAAAGCTCCGTGCCGTTGTCGTCCAGTGGCAGCACCAGGTCGGCGACCTTCAGTTCGGGCAGGGGCGTTTCGATGCTCTTGCCCGCGAAGAATTCAGCCAGGACCGAACCTCCGCCGGATTCCCCGCCGCGGTACGCCTGAAGCGGGAGCACGAGCGTCCAGTCGGAATATCCCCAGCGGATGCGCGAACGGTAAAACGCCGGATCCGAGGTGAGCTGGAGGTTTTTGCCGGGTTCGGCCGCAGCGAGCTTGAACGAGTCGGACCACGGCAGGCGGTATTTCAGGACCGCGTTGAAACGCGTACCGATGGCCGGTTCCTTGCCTTCAAATTCGTAGACCGGTTCGCCGAGCAGGACAGGATCGGCTGCCTCCTTCGCGGACATATACCAGCGGACCGCGACCGCCGCCCCCGCGACGATCAGGATCAGCAGGACTCCGCCGAGGATGGCGGGGAGCATCCGGAACCAGGTCTTTTCAATCAATCTTGACTTCATCATCGGGTATCAGCCTCCGGATTTTCGTTTGCCGCGCTTCTGGAAGAAACCCATCAGCGGCTTTACGATGTCGCCCGTGCACGGCAGTTCGATCAGGTCGACTTTCGCCTGGCGGCAGTTTTCCTCAAGCTGACGGTCGAAGAGTTCCTGCGCGGCGGCGTAACGCGCGGCAGCTCTTCTGCTGCCGGGAAACGCGAAGGTCGCGCCGGTTTCGGCATCTTCGAGTTCGAGCGCGGCCGCGGCGGGCAGGGCGGTCTCCAGCGAATCCACCACGCGGATGGCCGCCAGGTCGTGCCTGCGGTTCAGGATCCGCAGCGGCTTCCAGAAATCCCCTTCGTCCATGAAGTCGCTGATGAGGAAGATCACGGTCTTCTTTTTCAGCGTGCGGCTGAGCGATTCGAGCGCGGCGGCGATGTTCGTGCCGCGTCCGCGCGGATGTGTCGCCACCAGGTCGCGGATCACGCGCATCACGTGGGCGCGTCCCGAACGCGGCGGGATGTAGGATTCCACGCGATCGGAGAAAAGCAGCAGCCCGACCTTGTCGTTGTTGCGGATGGCGCTGAACGCGAGGAGCGCGGCGGTCTCCGCCATCTTGTCGCGTTTGTCGTCCTCGGCGGACCCGAAGAGCGTGGAGGACGAGATGTCGACCGCGATGATCACGGTCAGCTCGCGTTCCTCGACATATTTCTTGATGTGCGCGACGCCCGTGCGGGCGGTGACGTTCCAGTCGATGTCGCGGACGTCGTCGCCCTCGGTGTACGTGCGGACCTCGCTGAACTCGATGCCGCGTCCGCGGTACACGCTGCGGTAAGCGCCGCCGGTCATCTCCTCGACGACTTTGCGCGTTTTGATTTCGATTTTCCGGATCCTGGCGAGCAGGTCTCTGGTCAACATGGGGTGAACCTCGCTGAATTGCTGTGAATCTGCGACGGATGAACGTGCCGGGGATACGGACTACGGCGTGCGGAGTTCGTTCAGGATGCGTTCGATGATGCTGTCGGCGTCGAGCCCTTCCGCTTCGGCCTCGTAGCTGAGGATCAGGCGGTGGCGGAGCACGTCCGGCGCGAGCGCCTTCACGTCCTGCGGGATCACGTAGGCGCGGCCTTCCAGGAACGCCGCGCCCTTCGCCGCGAGGGCCAGCGCGATGCCGGCGCGCGGCGATGCGCCGAACTGCACCAGCTCGGCAAGTTCGCCCAGTTTCACGCCGTTCTGGCGGCCGGAAAGCTCGGCGTGGTGCTTCGGACGAGTCGCGATCACGATGTCGAGGATGTATTCAAGGATCTTTTCGTCCATGTAGACCTTGTCGACCCATTCGCGGGCGTTTTCGATGTCGGAGAGCTTCGCCACGGCCAGCGCGCGCAGGTTCGTCTCCGGGTGCGCCATGCGGTCGATCACGGAGCGTTCCGCCTCGCGGGTCGGATAGTCCACTTTCAGCTTGAACATGAAACGGTCGACCTGGGCTTCCGGCAGCGGGTACGTGCCTTCCTGTTCGATCGGGTTCTGCGTGGCGAGGACCAGGAACGGCGACGGCATGGGGATGGTCTCCCCGGAGATGGTAGCCTGGCGTTCCTGCATGCACTCCAGCAGCGCGCTCTGCACTTTGGATGGTGCGCGGTTGATCTCGTCGGCAAGGACCAGGTTCGCGAAGACCGGTCCCTTTTTGACCGAGAACGTGTGGTCGTTCTGGTTGTAGATCGTGGTGCCGACCACGTCCGAGGGCAGCAGGTCCGGCGTGAACTGGATGCGGGAGAACACGCCGTCCATGGCCTGCGCCACAGTCTTCACCAGCAGCGTCTTCGCCAGACCGGGGACGCCTTCCAGCAGAAGATGCCCGTTCGCGATCAGCGACAGCAGCACGCGGTCGACCAGATATTCCTGCCCCGCCACGATGCGGCCGATTTCGGTGCGGAGCGGGCGGATGAACGCGGACGCGTCCGAGATTTTGCTTTGCAGTTCCTGAAGTTCTTCCTGTCTCATGCCAAGTTATCTCCTCAAAATGGGTCGGTGTTGATGATCTGTATCGGAATATGTGCCGGAGTTCCGCCGGTCCAGTTTATTGGATCGCGGAAATACCTCCGACATCGCATATAGACACCGCATTTCCAAAAAAGTTCCCGTTTTTTCCATGTCGCCTTATAAAAAAGAAAGCTTGTCCTATTGTATTGTTTTTGAACTTGAATTGAAAGTTTTTGATTTCTTTTTTGAAAGATACTTGAAACTTTTTTCAAACGGTGTATAGTGATAGGTAAGATTTATATTCCTTGTCAACACAGTCCCTTCATCCAAGAAGAACGTTAAGGGGAGCCAGCCTTGGTCATCACCGAATCAATTCAGAAAGCCATTCAGTCCGCGATCGACAAATGCGGAAGCCTGCTCAGTTTTTCCCGTTCGGTCGGGGTCTCGCACACGACCGTTGCCTTCTGGCTCAGCGGACGTACACGCAAGATCAATTCCACCGTGTGGGACAATCTTCATCCCCTGATTCAGGAGTATCTGGAGACGGAGTCAGCCGAATCCGCCTATCCGTCCGAACCGAAAGCGGCCGGAAATCCCGCCTATGTCCTGCGTGAAAAATATGCCGGACGGTACGGCGCGTCGCAGACTGCGCCGACGCCGCTGCTCCGTCTGGACGACCTGAAAGACTTTGACCCGCAAATCGATTCAATAGAAGAGATCATCCGGAAAAAATCCAGGCGCGTCGTCATGTTCACCTCGCCGGTCCAGGCCGGTTTCTTCGCTGTCGAGATCGACAAAAAGCGCAGCGGATTCTTCCCCGCCGGAACTCGTCTGCTGCTCCGCGGACTGGATGCGCCCGGCGACGGTGACACGGTCCTGGTGAAGCTCCGGAACAAAAAAGAATACCTCTTTGCCGTTTATTCCCGCAAAGACGACGAAGTTATATTGAAGCCGCTCCAGAAAGCCGCCGAGGAACATCGCATCCCGCGGACGGATTTCCACAACGTCTGCTGCTGGATCGTTCCGATCCGCGAGGCGGTGCAAGTCTTCTGACGCCTGGCTGCTCTCCGGGCAGGTACCGGAATACGCCGGGAATCACGTGCTTCCGCTTGTATTTTCGTTGGTTTCAAGTATATTATTTCCCTGAAATCCACGAAACAATCATAAGCATAAGATGAAAGGATTTGCCATGTTCCTCGGTCAGGACTACCTCATCGCCAACGAAACCGGAAAACGCATTTTCGCCTCGGTCAAAGACCTTCCCATCCTCGATCCGCACAACCACGCCGACGTCGCGGCCATCGCGCGCAACGAGAACTTCAGGGACGCATGGGAGCTCTTCGCCGCTACGGACCATTACGTGTGGGAAGTCCTGCGGAAAGCGGGTGTACCGGAGGAGAAGATTACCGGCTCCGCATCCCCGCATGACAAGTTCATCGCCATGGCGGAAGTCTTCGATCGGATCGCCGGGAATCCGGTCTACGAGTGGATACATCTCGACCTCCGGTTCCTCGGCGTCGAGGAGCTCCTGAGCGCGGAAACGGGCGAGCTGATCTGGAAGAAAGTCAACGACATCCTCGCGAAGGAGGAAAGCCGCCCGCAGGCGCTCCTGAATCGCATGAACGTCGAAGTGATGTGCTCGACAGACGATCCCGCCGATACGCTTGATTATCATAAGATCGTCAACGGGAGCATGGGCCGGACGGTCGTTCGCCCGACCTGGCGTCCCGATGCGGCCATGAAGGCCGGGAAACCGGGATTCCCGGCCTATATCGAACGTCTCGGAAAACGCTGGGGCGTCAGGATCACCACGCTCGCCGAACTGCTGGACGTCCTTCAGAAATCCCACGATTTCTTCGCCGAAAACGGCTGCCGCGCCAGCGACCACGGGCTCGAACTCGCATCCAGCGGGACCGGCGACGCCGCGGCCGCCGCGGAGACGTTCAAAAAGGCTCTTTCTGGCGAATCCGTTTTCCCGGAGGAAGCTTCGAACTACGCGGATTATCTGCTCGGCGAATTCGGCGAGATGAACAGCCGGAGCGGCTGGGTGATGCAGCTCCATATGGGCGCGGTCCGCGACGTCCGCGATTTCCTGTTCCGCACGATCGGGCCGGACTCAGGCGGCGACGTAAGCGATCTTTTCCAGTCGCATGAGACGAAACTCATCCGCTTCCTGAACCGGTTCGACGGCCGCCTGAAGGTCGTGCTCTACTGCCTGGACCAGGTTCACCAGGCCACGCTCGCCGCGCTCTCCCGTGCGTTCGGCAGCACGGTTCGCCTCGGATCCGCCTGGTGGCTCTGCGACACGCCCATCGGCATGAAACGCCAGCTGGAATACATCGGCAGCGTCGATCTCCTGAGCGCGTTCGCCGGCATGGTCTCGGATTCCCGCAAGCTCCTGAGCTACGGTTCCCGCTTCGAGATGTTCCGCAGGATCCTTTCCTCCACGCTCGGCGGCATGGTCGAGGCCGGACAGATGCCGGAACCCGTCGCCATGAAGCTCGCGAAGACTATGTGTTACGACGGCCCGCTGGCCTTCTTCGGCCTGTAATTCCCTCTTCCGGCAGAAGTTCATCCCCCCGATCCTATGCCGTCCGACCGGAAAACAGAGCTCGAACACGAGCTTGAAGCAAGTCGGCACGAGAATGCCGACCTGAAAAAGACGATTGACCTGCTTTCACGTCAGGTCTACGGACGTGTTATGCCCGGACTGTATGCGATTCCGGCTGAGAAAGAAATTGATGCAACGGATTATGGTGCTGAACGGACTGACCATGTTTCGGAAACGAAAGATGGCAAGTTGCACGAGTCCGCCGCATCCTATCACGTCTCCGAACCGGTGCTTGTTCCGCCTGATCTTCCGTCGGACGAAATGAAACTGGAACTCCCGCCCTCCAAATCCGCCGGGATGTCGGTTGTCGCATACGAATCGGCGGAAGCGGTCGCGGTGCGCTCTCCGGTCGTCCGGCGGACGATTCACCGCGCCATGTATGTTTCCGACGACGGTTCGGGGATGGCTTCCGCCGCGCCCGTTCCGGCACTGTTTCCCGATCCGTCCGGCGGCGGACAGATGTTCGATGCGTCGTTCGTCGCTTACGTAACTGATTTTTATCTGGCGGGCATGACCTTCCGTACGATCTCCGAGCGCCTGAAACAGGAATCCGGCATTGTGATCTCCGAATCCGCTTTGCGCGAACTGGTCTTGTCCGCGGCGGAGGCGATCGCTCCGGTCTGTGCCGCGTTGGTCGTGCGGACGCTTCCCGACTGGATGAATCTGCGTCGCATGTTCGAGGAAGCGAAAGCCGGAGGCGACTGGCTCGCCGATGAGTTTCTGAAGGGGATCCATGCGCTGTGCGAACTGGAGGACCATGCCCGGATCCGCGCGGAACGTCTTGGCGGTGCGCCGGAGGTCCTGTACCGCGAACGCCGCGCCGTCCGGCTCGAATCCGCCCGGGTCGCGGCGAAAATCTTTGAACGGTGCCGGGAGATGCTTCCAGCTCAGAATCCGCGGTCGCCGCTTGCCGAAGCGCTCCGTTACGCCGTTGAACATGAAAAGACGCTTTCGGAATTTCTGTACGATCCGAGGCTGGAGTTGTCCCGCGCGAATCCGGAAACGCCTGTCGCCGATCCGTTTGCCATGCTCGCGATCTGCGCGGATGAATGCCGTTCGCGCGGCGTTTCCTTCCGTATCTGGCTGGAAGGTACGCTCGTCAAGTTCAAACAGCCGAATCCGCCTGCGCCTGAAGCGTTGTTTCCCCGCTGAACAGAAAATGACGCGGAATTGGATTACAGCGCGCCAGCCGCGGCAAGCCCCGCGAGGCGTCCGCTTGAGAGTGCGAACTGGATGTTGAAGCCGCCGGTCGGACCGGTCAGGTCGAGGATCTCCCCGGCGAAATGCACGCCTTTGACCAGGCGGCTTTCCATCGTGCGCGGATCGACCTCTTTCAGCAGGACGCCGCCGTCCATCGCCATCGCCTCGTCCATCGTGGCCGGTTCCGACACCGTGAACGGCATCCGGTCAAGCAGATGCGCGAGTTCGTGCGCTCCGGCGTTCGTAAGGCGTTTCGAGTGGAAATCCTCCCCGAAAAGACGTTCGCAGACGAGCGATGCCAGCGAACGCGGCATGATGCGTGCGAGAGAGTTTTTCAGCAGATGGTCCGGCATTTTTTCCCGTTCGTCGATCAGATAGTCGTACAGGTTCTGTTCCTTTTTGTCCGGCAGGACGCGCAGGAAAATCTGAGCGGGCTTTCCTTCAAGAAGGACCCGGTTTGCTGTACCGGAAAGGTTCAGCGCCGCCGGACCGGAAAACCCGGTATGCGTGAAGAGCATGCTGCCTCGCATGGAGACGTGACGGGTCCCGACCATGACGCCGAGTTCGGCGTCTGGCACGGTCAGTCCGGCAAGTTCGGAAATCCACGGGTCGTCGACATGGATCGGCGCAAGGGTTGCGACTGGCTCGCGGATGCCGTGTCCGAGTGCTTTCGCGAGCTCCAGCCCGGATGCCGTGCCGCCGAGCGAGGGCGCTGCCGTGCCGCCGCATGCCAGGATCACGTGTTTTGCCCGGATGATTTCACCTCCGTCCGTTTCGACGCCGACACATGCGCCTTCTTCCTCGATGATGCGCCGTGCGGACACGGACAGGCGCGTTTCCGCTCCGGCACGTTTCGCCGCACGCAGAAATGCATCGCGGACATCGGACGCCCTGCCGTTCATCGGGAAATAGTGAATCTCGTTTTCGACCGTCGGGCGAATTCCCTCCTTTTGAAGCAGTTCCAGAAAGAACTCGCGCGGCGCGGCACGCAGGGCGTCGGTCATGAACCGTCCGTGCCGTCCGAATTCCGCCATGAATTTGAGCGGCGGCAGAGTGTTGGAGAAGTTGCAGCGACCGTTTCCCGTGGCGCACAGTTTGCGCCCGATGACGTAGTTCGGATCCAGGATGACCGTGGAAGCGCCGTGCGAGGCGGCGGCAAGCCCGGCCGCAAGTCCGGCGGGACCGCTTCCGCAGATGATGACGTCGAATGATTCCATGGCGCAGGACTCCGGGATGTGCTGAAAAAGGTCGGTGAAAACAGGTAAATAAATAATAAACATAGTTCTTTCCTGGAAAAAATCAAATCAAAATACAGGAAAAAATGCTTCCGATTCCGAAAAAAACTTGAAAAAACACCGAATTGGGTGTACATTAATTAGTTATATAAATCGCAAATGCTATTTGACTAAACGATGTCGAAGGAGACGACTCACTATGAGCATCAATGACTTTTCTCTGCCGGACCTGATCCTGTACGCCCAACTGGAAAAGCACGACGACGCTGTCAACGTCCTGCTTGACCGCGTCAACCGTCTGGGAACCGCGGACGGCATTCAGGAACTTCGCGCCGCCGCGCCTCAGTTCGAAGCTTTGTTCGAGGCGTGGGACGACCAGATTTCCGCCTCCGTCGACAAGGCCAGATTCTGTGTCCGCATCGCCGAGCTCTCTATCCTCGATTCTGCGAATTTCCGCTCTTCGTTGAACTACGCGGTCCGCAAGCTGCTTCCCCCCTATCTGGTGAGTGGCGCGGTCGTGAAAGCCCTCGGCGCGAAAGATGCGAACGTCGGCGTCCGTGAAGTCGCTCTCCGCCTCAAAAAACTCCAGCGTCTGCGTTCCACCGCGATCATGTACCAGGCGGAAACCGGACTGTGCGGCCGTATCACCGGCATCGACCGCGTGACCGGCACCATCGCCGTCACCCCGATCGACGGTTCCAGCAGCTCCTCCATTCCGATCGCCTCGGCCGTCGTTTCCGCCTATTTCTTCGAGACGACACCTGATCTCGTGGATCTGATCTCCCCGCTTCGCTCCGCGATCCGCCCCTCGTCCGAATACCGCCGCATCCTGAACCGTCTGGCGCTGGTCGAGGTCCCGGAACAGAAGCTCCAGGAATTCGTGCAGCGTCTCCTGGTTCCGCAGGTTTTTGCCGCCTCGGATTTCGCGGCCTGGTGGGATGCTGCGCCCGCGGCCGCCACGGCAGGCGGAAAGCGTCATTTCAGCGATTCACGCAGCGTCTTGGAGCTTTATACGCTCCTGAAAGGCGTCGTGGATGCAGGCAACACCGTGACGGTTGATGAGGCCGCCGCCGAAAAGCTCGGAAAACTGTTCGTCCGCGTGAGCTCCAGACTCCTCCCGAAGGACGTCCAGATGCTCGCCGAATCCATTTCCTGGCTTTCCCTCGACGCTTCGCCCGAAATTCTCGCTTCGATGTTCACTCCGCTTCGCGGCCAGGTCCCGTTCTGGCCCGCTTCGATCCCGGCCGACGTCAAGCTCGCGAACCTCGCGATCTGGGCGAAAGTTTCCGTAAAGGACCTTGACGGCCTTCTGGCCGCCACGCGCGCCATTTACACGCAGGACGAATTCGTTTCCCTCGGCCTGATGCTCCCGCTCCGCTGCATGACCGTCTTCTTCGAGCCGCTGAAGAAAGCCGCGAATGAGACAAAGGAGGAAGCCGCCGCGCGTGAAGCCGCGGACGCCGCCCTCGTCCAGAGCATCATCACCAAGATCGCCGCGATGGACACCCTGTCCGCCGACGTTTGTCTTTGGATATGGAAGAACAAGGCCCGCATCAAATCCAAGATCATCACCTCGCTGGTCGACATGGAGACCGTCGTCGCCGCCCTGAACCGTTCGGATCTCCCGAAGGAATGGGGCGCGGCCCAGCGCGAACTCAAACGCATCCTGCTCGGTGAAAAGGCCGACTTCCGCAAATATCTCATCGAGAACGCCGACGGCGACATCCCGTCCATCGTAGGCAGCCTCCAGAAATTCCGCACGCAGGCCAGCGAGCTCCAGAGCGTTATGGTCAAAATGGGCCGCATCTCCCCCGAATTCATGGAATACATCGAAAGCGGCGAGGGCAGCAAGCTCCTCGGCATCGGCGCGGCCAGCTCCACCGAACAGCCTCCGGTTGCGTCCGTCGCATCGCAGAAGCGCATGCAGGCGGAACTCAAGCATCTTGTCGAGGTTCTGATCCCGCAGAACGCCGAGGCCGTCGCGTATGCCAGAAGCTTCGGCGATCTTCGCGAAAATGCCGAATACGACGCCGCCAAGGAACAGCGCCGTTTCCTTCAGAGACGCCGTTCCGAGCTCGAAAAATCGCTCGGCTTCATGGACGTCACGAACTTCGCCGACGTCGAGGTCACCGACACCGTCGTGCCGGGCTGCCGCGTCTTCCTGAAGGACGCCAACGGCAAGGAAGTCTCCTACTACATCCTCGGCGCATGGGACGGCGACGTCGACCGCGGCCGCATCGCCTACAAGGCTCCGCTCGGACAGGCGCTCGTCGAACACAAGATCGGTGAAAAGGTCAAGCTGCCCGAGCTTGGCGAATGTCTGATCGAGAAGCTCGAACCCCTGCCGGCCGACATGATCAAAGAACTCTCCGGCGAGTAATTCCTTCTCCACCCGCGTACCGGCCATGTCGGACGTTTCCTTCTTCAAATCCCGGATCTACGTCCGGAGACAGAAAACGAAGCTGACCCCTGAGCAGCGCGCGGGCGCTTTGCTCTGGCAGCCAGCCCCGTCGCTAGTCAGGGATACGCGCGTGCTTCCGTCCGGACTGCATGTTCGTTTCCTGCGTGTTTCCAAGCAGAAACTGGCCGGACGAACCATGCTGTTTTTTTCCGATCCCCACATCCGTACCGCGGGCGTACGCGGTTTTTTTCCGGGGGTGCGGCAGAGAGGCGGAACAGAATGGCTGACGAAATCTTTTCGGGAGCTTTTCGAGGCGATCCCGATGCCGGACTGCATTCTCTTCGGCGGCGACCTCGCCGGAGAAGCCGCCTGGATCGACAAGTCGCTTGATTTCCTGCGTACCATCCCGTCCGGGCCGCAAAAGTTCGCGGTCTGCGGCAACTGGGAACTCCGTCGCCGCTGGCTCCCCGCGAAACGCTGGCGCGACCTTTTCGCCTCGGCCGGATTTCGCCTTCTCCTGAACGAGACAGTTGAATCTCATGGGATCCTGTTCCACGGGCTGGACGACGCAAAGGAGGGCGAGGGGCTTTCCTGCGAGGCGGCGATCCCGCGTTCCGAAAATGTCTGCATTCTCTCGCACAATCCCGACACGGCAGCGGCCATGCTCCTTACGGACAAGCTGAAAGGCGCGCCGCTGATCCTCTGCGGCCACACGCACGGCGGCCAGTTCCGGATCCCCGGATTCGGCGCGGTCGTCACGTCTTCGCGGTACCGCAAACGTCTGGAATACGGCGCGTACCGGCACAGTTCGACCGGCGCGACGATGTACGTGTCCGCCGGGATCGGCGCAACCTGGTTCAATGCCCGTATCTGCTGTCCGCCCGAGGTCCTCTTCGTCAACTTTTGCTGAACTTTCGGATTCCGGCTTGAAAGCCGGGTTAAATCATGCTATACTAATAGATTATTCTGTTTTTGACTGAATCACATACGGAGCGACAAATCATGAGCGAAACCGAGATCAATCTCCCCGACAACTTCATCCACGAGATCATCCGCAAGGACCTCGAAGCCGGCAAGAACGGCGGCGCGGTCAAGACGCGTTTCCCGCCGGAGCCGAACGGCTATCTCCACATCGGCCATGCGAAGAGCATCTGCCTGAACTTCGGCACCGCGCAGAAGTTCGGCGGCAAGTTCAATCTCCGCCTCGACGACACGAACCCAGTGAAGGAGGACACCGAGTACGTCGAATCCATCCTTGAAGACGTGAAATGGCTCGGCGCAGACTGGGAGGACCGTTTTTTCCACGCGTCAGATTATTTCGATCAGATGTACGAATACGCGGTTCAGCTCATCAAGATGGGCAAGGCATATGTCTGTGAGCTTTCCGAGGAGGAATTCAAGGAATACCGCGGCACCCTGACCGAGCCCGGCAAGGAGCCGCCCGGACGCAAACGCACGATCGAGGAGAACCTGGACCTCTTCGAACGCATGCGCGCCGGCGAGTTCCCGGACGGCAGCAAGGTGCTCCGCGCGCGCATCGACATGGCGTCGCCGAACATCCACATGCGCGATCCGGCGATCTACCGCATCCGTCACGCCGACCACCACAACACCGGCTCGAAGTGGTGCATCTACCCGCTCTACGACTTCGCGCACTGCCTGGAGGACGCCATCGAGGGCATCACGCACTCCATCTGCACGCTCGAGTTCGAGATACACCGTCCGCTGTACGACTGGATCCTGAACACGCTCGACACCCCGTGCAAACCTCAGCAGATCGAGTTCGCGCGCCTCAACCTGACCTACACCGTCATGAGCAAGCGCAAGCTCCTCGAGCTCGTGAAGACCAACCTCGTGAACGGCTGGGACGATCCCCGCATGCCCACCATCTGCGGCATGCGCCGCCGCGGCATCCCCGCCTCCGCCATCCGCGATTTCTGCGAGACCATCGGCGTGACCAAGTTCAACAGCCTCACCGAGATCGAACTCCTCGACCACTGCGTCCGCGACGACCTGAACAAGTCCGCCCGCCGCGCGATGGCCGTCATGAACCCGCTGAAGCTCGTGATCGACAACTACCCCGAAGGCCAGGTCGAGGAGGTCGAGACCGTGAACAACCCGGAAGACCCCGCCGCCGGCACCCGCAAGGTCCCGTTCTCCAGGACGCTCTACATCGAGCGCGACGACTTCATGGAGAACCCCGTGAAGCAGTTCCACCGCCTCGCGGTCGGCAAGGAAGTCCGCCTCCGCAGCGCCTATTTCGTGACCTGCACCTCGTTCGTGAAGGACGAAAACGGCGAGATCGTGGAGCTGCACGCCACTTACGACCCCGCCACGAAAGGCGGCAACGCCCCCGACGGACGCAAGGTCAAGGGCACGATCCACTGGGTTTCCGCCGACCGGTCCCTGGAGGCCGAGGTCCGGCTGTACGACAAACTCTTCACAATTCCCGACCTTTCCGCCATCCCGGAGGACGCCGACTGGAAGAGCTACCTGAATCCGGAATCCCTGAAAGTTGCGAAATGCCGCATCGAACCCGGCCTGGCCGAGCTTCCGCCCGGCACGCATGTCCAGTTCGAGCGCATCGGCTATTTCTTCTCCGATCCGAAGGACCATTCCAAGGAGCATCCGGTGTTCAACCGCACGGTCGCCCTGAAGGATTCCTGGTCCAAGATCGTTAAAAAGGCTTAAATCACGCGATCCGTGAAACGATTGGCATGGCGGTTCCGTGCTTTCGATGCCGGGGCCGCCTGTCTGTTTTTGACTGTTTCGTTCCTTCATACGAAACGATTTTTCGCAAATCCCGTGCGATTTCCGCGGAAACGATTTGACAAAACGTATTCCAGCGTGTAAAATACATCCGGGATTTCCTGTTTTCTGAAACGCAACATCAATTTTATAAAGGAGAAAATCCAGATGGAAGGATCCATGTTCTGCAATCAGTGTCAGGAGGCTTTCGGCAACAAAGGCTGCACGACAAGCGGCCGCTGCGGCGAGACCTCCGAGACGGCCAATCTTCAGGACCGCCTCATCGCCGAGCTCAAGGCCGTCGCCCTGACCCTTGAAGGCCGCACCAATGTCACGCGCGAGTTCAGCCGGTTCATCGTCCGCGCCATGTCCGCCACGCTCACCGATACCAATTTCAACCCCGACCGCATCTATTCCCTCATCGACGAGGCGAAACGCGCTCTCCGCACGCTCGATTCCGACATCCAGGTGGATCCTTCCGCCCTCGTTGAAGACCCTGAAGAGCGCGCCTACTGCGACCTGCTCATGAGCGGCCTGAAAGGTGTCTGCGCCTTCGCGTTCCACGCGCTCGCCCTCGGCTATGAGGACAACGCCATCTACAACTTCATCATCAAGGTGCTGTCCGCCACGGCCAAGCCCGACACCACGCACGAACGCCTCGCACTGCTGATCGTCGAATGCGGACGCATCGCCGGTATCGCCATGGCGCTGCTGGACGAAGCCAACACGGAGACCTACGGTTCCCCGGCCATTTGCCACGTCTCCTGGAAAGCCGGCCAGAATCCCGGCATCCTGATGTCCGGCCAGGACCTGAAGGACCTCGAAGAACTCCTGATCCAGACCGAACACGCCGACATCGACGTCTACACGCACGGCGACATGCTCCCCGCCAACACCTATCCCGGGTTCCGCAGGTTCCCGCACCTGAAGGGCAACTACGGCGGATCCTGGTGGACCCAGACGCAGGATTTCGCCTCGTTCAACGGCCCGATCATCGTAAACTCGAACTGTATCACGCCGGTACAGGATGCCTACCGCGGACGCATCTTCACGACCGGCATGGCCGGCTGCAAGGGGACGCCGCACATCACGCACCGCCACATAGGCATGCAGAAGGACTTCTCCGAGGTCATCCGCCTCGCCAAGAGTCTCCCCGCCCCCACGCCGCTCGACACCGATTCCGTCGTGCTCACTGGCGGCTTCGGCCACCATCAGGTCTGCTCCGTGATCTCCCAGATCGCGCACTATATCGAAAACGGCACCATCCGCCGTTTCATCGTGATCGCGGGCGAGGACGGACGCGACGAACGCCGCGAGTACTACACCGAGCTCGCCAGGGCGCTCCCGCCCGACACCGTCATCCTGACCGCCGGCGGCGTCAAGTACCGTTTCCTGAACCTCGACCTCGGCAAGATCACCGGCATCCCGCGCATTATGGACATCGGCCAGATCAATGACGCCTACTCCATCGTCCGCATCGCGCTCGAACTTCAGAACGCCCTCGGCATCCGCACGCTCGACAAGCTCCCCGTCTCCTTCGTCCTCTCCTGGTACGAACAGAAGACGATCGCGGTCTTCCTGGCGCTGCTCACGCTCGGCTTCAAGAACATCCGTCTCGGCCCGACATTCCCCGCGTTCTTCTCGCCCGGCATTCTCGACGTCCTGACGAACGACTACGGCGTGAAGCCGATCACGACCGCCGAAGCCGATGCCGCCGACATGATGGCGGGCAACTGAGCCAGATCCTTTCCTTTGCAGTTCATGACGTTTTTCCGGTTCATATTCAGTCTTTCCCTGGCGGTTCTCGCCGCCTGCCTCACGTCCGCATGCCGTTCCCCGCAGCAGATACTGCTGACGAACTCGGATTCCGGCAGGACACTCGATCTTTGCGTCGGCGACACGATCCTGGTGGCGCTGAGCGCCGACGGCACACCCGGGTACGACTGGTTTTCCCGGCACGGCGCGGGCAGCGTGCGCATCCTTGCAGAGAAAGGCGAACGCTACGAGTCCGATCCCGATCCGGACGGCACGCGGCGGTTCCGGCCCGTCGAGGGGCGCGAAGGCACGCATTATTTCGCCTACCGGGTCATCGGTCCGGGCGTCTGCGGCATCGCGATGGAATACAAGAACAGCTGGGAAAAGAAGGCCCCGGAAAAGGTTTTCGAGATCATGATCCGCGCGACCGGAACGCCGGAGGAGGCCGCCTCCGATCCGGCCGAAATGCCCCCGGAGGAGGAGCCCGTCTACATGACGGATTCCAAGGGCAACGTGACCGTCCGGCCCGACAAACTGTAAGCCGTGCGAGGATTTCGTGGAAAAGCTCTACTTCAACGATACGTTTCAGAAAGCCTGGGGCAGGGACCCGTTCGCCAGTGCGTTCGCCGTGACCGGGGAAGTCTTCCGCGACGTCAAGAACCGCAAGACCATGCGGTTCCGCATGGACGGCAAGTCCTACTTCATCAAGCTGCACGGGCCGGTCGGCTGGCGCGAGATATGGAAAAACCTGCTCCAGTTCAAGCTCCCCGTGACCGGATCCGCCAACGAATACCTCGCGATCTCCCTGCTGAACAAGCTCGGCGTGCCGACCATGACCGCCTGCGCGTTCGGCATTCGGGGCGTCAATCCCGCCGCCATGGAATCGTTTCTGGTGACCGAAGACCTCGTCGGCATGGTCTCGCTGGAGGATTTCTGCCGCGACTGGAAGACGAACCCGCCGCCGTCCGCGCTCAAGAACCGCATCATCCGCACTCTGGCCGTAACGATCGCCCGGATGCACGGCAGCGGCCTGAACCACCGCGACTGCTACATCTGCCATTTCCTGCTGGATCCCGCCTCGCTTCAGGAGAAACGCATCCGACTGCATGTGATCGACCTCCACCGGGCGCAACTGCGTTCGCGCATCCGCCGCCGTTACCGCGTCAAGGACCTGGCCGGGATTTTCTTCTCCGCCATGGACCTCGGACTTTCCCGTCGTGATGCTCTCCGGTTTATCGCCGCGTACACGCCCCGCGCGGGCGTTCTGGATGCGAAAATATGGCCGGACGTCCTCCGGACCGCGGCCCGGCTTTACCGCAAGGAATTCGGCCGCGATCCCGATCTTCCCGCCGAGTGTTCCGACAACTGATTTCAAAAAATATCCCTCCGACCATGTCTTACTCCAAATCCGCTGATCCCCGTGTTGAACGCCATATCCAGGACGCCCTCGACGGCATCCGGGCTTCCCTTGCCGCCTCGCCGGAATCCTCCGCGATTCGCGCCGTCGCGCTCGGCGGCGGCTACGGACGCGGCGAGGGCGGCGCTACGCCCGACGGCATGCCGTACAATGACATGGATTTCTTCGTGATCCTGAACGGAAAGAACCCGTCTCCGGGACTTCAGAAGTTTCTGGGCTCCATCTCTTCGGAGTGGCACGGCAAGCTCGCCATCGATATTGATTTTTGCTGCGTCAAATCCTTGAAGTCGTTGTACAAAGACGCGCATACGCTGATGATTCAGGAGCTTTTCGCCGGGAAACAAATCATCTTCGGCGATGAACATGTCTTCGACAATGCGCCACGCTGCCCGTTTTCCGAACTTCATTGGACCGAGGCCGCCCGTCTCCTCCTCAACCGCGGCGCGGGGCTTCTCTTCGCCCGTCAGCGGGCGACTGATCCGAACGAGGCGGATTTCGTCCGACGCAACCTCCACAAGGCAGCGTTGGGCTGCGGCGATGCCATTTTAATCGTTCATCACGACTACCGCACGACCGGGACGGAACGCCTCGAAGCGCTCCGCAAGTATTACGAGGCGTCCTGGCTGATCCCGGCATACGAGGATGCGCTGTCGTTCAAATACGCGCCGGGCACGGGGAAGGAACCCGACTACGCGTATCATCTGGACTGCTGGGAACGCACGATAGCGCTCGTCGCCACGGAAATCACCCGTCATATCGCCTCCGCCGATGCGCATTTCTCCGCCTGCCGCATCGCGGACGCCGGGCCGCGTTCGCTGAAGTCCGTGATTCTCTCGATCCTCAGCGCCCCGGTCCTGCCGTCGCTGCTTTCCCCTCTTGCGGTCCATCCGCGCGTGAAGCTCCTGCGGCTCCTGACGGCCTGCCTGGAGGATCCCAAGCACGAGACCGACACGTTCATCCGCCTGTGGAAACGGTACAATTAATCAGGATTTCTATTTGATTTTTTTGGACTTCCGTGCTAAATTATAATCAACGTTCGATTCATTGATTTCAGGGGGGTTTTCCGTTGAAGGACCGTGTCAAGATTTTCATGTTCAGCGATGCGCTCGGGTACGAGATCGTCCAGCGCTACAAGTTCATGACGGACGAATTCCCGGTCCGGCTTCCCGTCCGTACGCAGTTCGGCTATTCCTCGACGTGCGTCCCCACAATCCTGACCGGCGAACCCCCCACGAAACACGGCCATTTCAGCTTTTTCTACCGCCCGAAAGACGCGAAATCCCCGTTCGGCTTTTTCCGCTTCCTGCATCCCTTCCTGCATCCGTCGGTCATCTTCGATAACCACCGCATCCGTCACCGCGTAAGCCTCTGGCTGGCGCGCCACATGCACTACACGGGTTACTTCAACCTCTATCGTGTGCCGTATGCCCGCCTGCCGTATTTCGATTACAGCGAGAAACATGACATGTATGCGCCGCACGGCCTGGCTCCGGTGAAAAATCTGCGCGACGTCCTGACCGAGTCCGGCGTGCCGTTCCATATCTCGAACTGGCGTCTGAATGACGACCAGAACATCGAAGCCGCGAAGAGGTTGCTTGAGGAGGAAAAGACGGAGTTCTTCTTCGTTTATACCGCCGGTCTGGACAGTATGCTGCATTTTCACGTACACGAACCCGAGGTCGTGGCGAAGCATCTTGAGGCGTTCTCCGCCAAGGTGCGCGGCCTGCTTGAAACCGCCCGGGCGCATTTCCGTCAGGTCGATTTCTGCATCTTCTCCGATCACGGCATGACGCCGCTGAAAGGTGAGACCGATATCAAGGCCATGCTTGAGGCGCTCCCGCTCAAATTCGGGCAGGACTACGTTGCCGCGTACGATTCCACCATGCTCCGCGTGTGGTTCCTGAAACCGGAAGCGCGCAAGCCGGTCATGGATGCAGTGAACGGCGCGCCCGGCCACTGGCTCTCCCCGGAGGAAAAGACCGCGTTCCACGTCGATTTCGCCGACGCCAGCTACGGCGACGAGATATTCCTGCTCGACCCCGGCATTCAGCTGGTCCCGAGCGACATGGGCGCGAAGCCCATCCCCGGCATGCACGGATTCTCCCCCGACGACCGCGATTCCACGGCCTGCATCCTCTCCGTGAACGAACTCTCCGAACACCCGCGCGAGATCGCCGATTTCTTCCGCCTGATGAAACAGGGCGCATTCGAGCTGAAAACCGCCGGAGCGTGATCTCCCATGTCCGCGGAAACACAATCCGGTTGTCCGCCCGAAATCACTGTCGTGGTGCGTTCCCACAATGATCGCGACCTCATCCTCGACACGCTCTCCATGCTCTGCGAACAGACTGTCGCGGACCGTATGGAGATTCTGCTTTTCGACGACAATTCCACCGACGGCACGCTTGAGATCGCCATGTCGTTCCCGTCCGTCACGATTGTTCCGTGGGACGGCCTGCCGTACAATCCGCCCCGCGTGCTGAACCGCGCGGTCGACGCCGCGCACGGCAAATACATCGTCTTCAACAATTCCGATGCCGTCCCGTGCAGCCGCGACGCGGTGGAACGCATCGTGGCGCGTCTTCGGGACTCCGCCGTCGGCGCGGTCTACGGCAACCAGTTGCCGCGCGCGGACGCTCTCCCGCTGGTGCGGAAGGACTACGAGCGCGCATTCGGCGACGGCACGGTCGCGGCAAGCTGGGGGTTCATGTTCTCGCTGGTCTTCTCCGCTGTCCGTACCGACGTTGCGCGTCGTATCCGGTTCAATCCGGCATTCCAGTATTCGGAGGACATCGACTGGGCGCTCCGCATCCGCGAATCCGGCCTGAAGGTCGTCTACGAAAAGGACGCCGCCGTGGTCCATTCGCACAATTATACGCCGGAAATCCTTCGCAAACGGTTCTACAACGAAGGTATCGCGAACGGCATGCTCTACGGCGCGAAGCCTTGTTTCTGCCGTGCGTTCCTCGGATTTGCGGCCGAAGCAGCCCGCGATTTCCTCTACCTCTGCCGACATCGCGAGCTCGGCTATTGCTTCAAAGGTCTCCGCTACCGCTGGATCCAGCGCATGAGCTGTTACCGAGGAGAGAAGTATGCTTTTCAGCAGGATTTCTTCCACAAGAAAGACTCTCCCACTCCTCTTGTTCCGAAATCCTGATCTCCAGGCATCGTGTCGGAGCGTAGCCCGTCACAACCTGGGTGGAGGCTTTGCCTCCCCGCTTGTTCCGAAATCCTGATTTCCAAACCTTGTGTTCGTGTTTGAGCGTCATATCTGTGTTTTTTCCGCTTTTTTCTTGTTCCGGACTTGATTTCTCCGGCAAAAGATGTATAGTAATAAATCCTCTTTTGAAACGCCCGCGGGTATAGTTCAACGGTAGAACATTAGCCTTCCAAGCTAATTGTGAGGGTTCGATTCCCTCTACCCGCTCCAAGTGCTGTTTCCTGGTGGGGTTGCAGAGCGGTCAAATGCAGTAGACTGTAAATCTACCGGCCATGCCTTCGATGGTTCGAATCCATCCCCCACCACCATTTTGATCTTCAAGGGTTTGCATGTTACGTGCGAACCCTTTTTCGTTTTTAAGATACGGGAAAACGGGATTCCGGGGAAGAAGGAGAAAACTCAGGAACGAGGGCACAAAAAAAGTGAGCTGGCAGGGACTCGAACCCTGGACACCCGCCTTAAAAGGGCGATGCTCTACCGACTGAGCTACCAGCCCACGACAAAAAACACGTGAAACACTATAAAATAACACGTTTTTCCCAAAATGCAAATCTAAATGAGGAAAAAGCGGGAAAATACCCTGAAAAGGACGGACATAAGGATATGTGTTTTCCTACGGTGATTCCTTCTTTTCTTTCGTAATTCGCTCTTTTGGTATCAAATCTTGCCTTTTTCCTGTTTCCGGTTTGAAAAATCCCCGTTTCGGCTGTATAATTAAATGATATCGCCTTTTATAGATGGACACGCGCGTTTCCCGCCGCCGTCCATGGTTATATTTGAACGCAAACGATTAGGGATACGGGAATTATGGCTACGGATTTCGTGCATCTGCACCTGCATACGGACTACAGCCTGCTGGACGGCGCGTGCGCCATCTCCTGGGCGAAATTGAAGAAGGAGGACGCCGAGGGCAAGGTCGACCTGGTCACCATGGCAAAGGAATACGGCATGAAGGCCTGCGCGATCACCGACCACGGCGTCATGGGCGGCTGCTACGAGTTCCACAACGCCATGAAGAAGGCGGAGATCAAGCCGATCATCGGCTGCGAGACGTATATCGCGCCCGGCAGCCGTCTGGAAAAAACGCCCGGCGTCCCGAACATCAAGGGTTTTCATCTGATCCTGCTGGCGAAGAACAACGTCGGCTACCACAACCTCTGCAAGCTTAATTCCGAAGCGCACATGACCGGGTTCTACTACAAGCCGCGCATCGACCGCGAGCTCCTCGCGAAATACCACGAGGGCATCATCGGCATGAGCGCGTGTCTGCAGGGCGAGATCGACGTGGCGATCCTGCGCGGCGGCGTGGACGCCGGCCGCAAGGTGCTGTTCGACTACCTCGACCTTTTCGGCGGCAGGGAAAACTTCTGCCTGGAGCTCATGTACCACGGGATCGAGGACCAGAAGACCGTCAACCGCGGTCTCATCCAGCTTGCCCGGGAGAACGACATCCGCCTCGTTGCCACGAATGACGTGCACTATCTGAAGAAGGAGCATGCGCGTTCCCACGAGATCATGCTGTGCATCCAGACGCGCACCACTTTGAGCGATGAGCGCCGGATGAAGATGGAGTACGACGAATTCTACTTCAAGTCCGGCGACGAGATGATGAAGGTCTTCGGGACCGAGGCTCCGGACGCGATTACGAACACGCTCGCGGTCGCCGAACAGTGCGACGTTACGATCGGCTACGAGAACCACTACCCGGAATACACCCCGCCGCAGGAGTTCATCGACACGCTCGACCTGGATGCCATCCGCGCCGAATCCGAAACGGAGATCGATGCCGAGATCGAGGAGAACCGCGTGAAAAAGCCCGATGACCCCGTTCCCGACGACGCCAAGCGCGCCAACCTCGTCGAACGCCGCATCGTCATGAAGAAATCCGCCGCCTACCTCCGCAGTATCTGCCTGTACGGCACGGGCCGCGCGGACAGCGTGTGCGGCTACGAGAAGAAATACGGTTACGACCCGTTCGATCCGCCGGAGGACAAAAAGGAGGAGGCGAAACGCAACCTCGACCGCATGGACTTCGAACTGTCGGTCATCAACCGCACGAAATATCCGAGCTACTTCCTCTGCGTGTGGGACTTCATCAACTGGGCGAAGGAGCACGGCATCCCGGTCGGACCGGGACGCGGTTCCGGCGCAGGCTCCATCGTCGCCTACCTGAGCGGCATCACGAACATCGACCCGATGAAATACGACCTGCTGTTCGAGCGCTTCCTGAACCCGGACCGCGTGTCGCCGCCCGACTTCGACACGGACTTCTGCGAACGTCACCGCCAGGAGGTCATCGACTACGTGATCAAGAAATACGGCGAGGACAGCGTGTCCCAGATCGGCACGTACGGCACGCTGAAGGCGAAGGCCGTCGTGAAGGACGTCGCGCGCGTCCTCGGCCGTACCCCGGCGGAGGGCAACATGATCACGAAGCTCATTCCCGAAGACCCGAAGATGACGCTCGCGAAGGCCGTCAAGGAGTCGCCCGAGCTCAAACAGCTCCTCGAAAAGGAATCCTGGGTCCGCGAGATATTCCAATACTGCGCCCCGATCGAACAGCTCAACCGCCAGATGGGCATCCACGCGTGCGGCGTCATCATCTGCAACCAGCCGCTCGCCGACCTCGTCCCGCTCGGGCGCGGCGCGCACGAGGAAGTCATCACGCAGTACGTCGCGCCGCTCTGCGAGAGCATCGGCCTCCTCAAAATGGACTTCCTCGGCCTCCGTACGCTGACCGTGATCCAGGACGCCGTGGACAACGTGAAGCGCACGCACGGCATCACGCTCGACATGGACACGATTCCGCTGGACGACCAGAAGACCTACGACCTCATCAACCGCGGCGACACCGTTTCCGTGTTCCAGCTCGAATCCGGCGGCATGCAGGACCTCTGCCGCAAGTTCGGCGTCGAGAATCTTCGGCACATCATCGCCCTTGTGGCGCTCTACCGCCCCGGCCCGATGCAGTTCCTCGACCTCTTCGTCGGACGCAAAAAGGGCACCATCCCGCTCGAATACGACCATCCGCTCATGGAACAATACCTGAAGGAAACGTACGGCATCATGCTCTACCAGGAGCAGATCATGCAGTGCGTGCAGGTGCTCGCCGGATTCTCGCTCGGCCAGGCCGACATCCTCCGCCGCGCCATCGGCAAGAAGAAGATCAAGGACATGGAGGCCCAGCACGACAAGTTCATCGAGGGCTGCGCCCAGACGAACAAGATCCCGACCGCCCAGGCGGAACACATCTGGGAAAACATCAAAAAGTTCGCCGAGTACGGATTCAACAAGTCGCACAGCGCCGCCTACGCGCTCCTCTCCTACCGTACGGCCTACCTGAAGGCGAACTACCGGCCCGAGTTCATGGCCGCCGTCCTCACCAGCGAACTTTCCAACGCGAAAAAGCTCACGTTCCTCATCAACGAATGCCGCACGACCGGCATCCGCATCCTCCCGCCGGACGTGAACACCAGCGACGTGAACTTCACCGTGGACGGCGACGCCATCCGATTCGGCCTCGGCGCCATCAAGGGCTTCGGGCAGGGCGTTTCCGCCGTCATCATTGAGGCGCGCAAGGACGGCCCGTTCACCTCGCTGACCGACCTTGCCGAACGTACCGAAGGGCTCAACGCCAAGGGGCTCGAAGCGCTCATCCGCTGCGGCGCGCTGGATTCCACCGGCCTCAAACGCTCCCAGCTCGTCGCCATGATCGACTCCGCACTGACGTCCGCCTCGGCCGCCCGCCGCGACCGCGAATCCGGCCAGGCCAGCCTCTTCGACATGCTGGACGACCCGAAGGACGCCGGACTCGAGGAACAGGCCCCGCCGGACATCCCGGAATTCCCGGACAGCGAAATGCTGGAGGACGAGAAGCAGCTCCTCGGATTCTTCGTTTCCGGTCACCCGCTTTCCTCCTCGAAAAAGACCATCGGCAACTTCTCCACGGCCAACCTCGCGGAGATTTCGCGCATGCCCGGCGACATCGGCGTCAAGTTCGGCGGCCTCGTGACCTCGGTCGCCAAGAAATACACCAAGAGCGACAGCAAGCCCTTCGCCATCGTCCAGATCGAGGACCTCACCGACACCATCGAGTGCGTCTGCTACAACCGCCTCTACACCGAGGTCAACTCGCTGCTCGTCGAGGGCGCGAAGGTCTTTGTCCGCGCCGTCACCAAGAAGGGCGAGGAGGAGGATGCCGAAGTTTCGCTTCAGCTCGAAGACGTGATCCCGCTGGAGGACGCTCCGTTCTTCAACGCCGGCACGCTTCAGGTCAATCTCTTCGAGGACGACATGAAGCCGGACGCCTGCGAAAAACTGCGCGACCTGCTCACGCGCCACGCCACGCCGCCGCCCGAACTCTTCCCGGCGGGATTTGAACCGGAAGAAGCCGACGATCCGTCGGCCCGGCGCAGAAACGCGAAGCAGAAACAGGGCCCGGAACCCGTTCCCGTGCTCGTCTGCGCCGCCACGAAGGATCGTCTGGCCGCCTTTATCGAACTGCCGCAGTCTGTCCGCGTCTATGTCTCCAGGGGACTCCTGAACGAACTCGACGCATTGCTCGGTGCGAACCACTACACGATCAAACCCAACGATGACGTTCCGCAGCCGCGCCGCCAGTGGCGCCGGGACAAGGAAACCGAACCGGCTTCGGCCTGACGCACCCGGGAGTACCACATGAAAAATGCAATCCGCACCTGTCTGCTTCTTCTCTGCGTGATCCTGCTCGCCGCGTCCGACGTCCTGCTTCATGCCGCCCCGATCAAAAAGCTTCCCGACGAACCGGAGGAATCCGAATCCGCCGTGAAAAAACTCCCCGGCGAGGAACAGGAAAAAGACTCCCCCGAAGCGGAAGAAACCGCGAAATCCGAGGAGAAGAAACCCGCGAAGACCGAGGCCGAGGCGATCAAGGAGATCACGGAGCGTCTTGACAGGATGATTTATCCGTACAAGCCGCTTCAGCGCAACCGTGAACCGATCATGAACCGGGATCTTTCCGATGACGTTGTCCCGTCCTGGCGGCTGATTTATGTAAAGCCGTTCGACAAGCCGCAGGAAGACGCAAAAACGGAAGCCTCCGCCACTCCTGCGGCCGCGGAGGATGACGATGAAGACCTGAAGGAGGATTTCGCCGCGATCACGCTGATCCCGGTCAAATCCATCCGGCTTTCCAACGCTTTGAAACTCAGCGCTGTGGGAAAGCCGGAGGAGAAGATTCTCCAATCGCTTTTCTTTACGAAATACGGCATCATGTGGCGCAAACTCCAGACACAGTACGAGAACTTCACGCTCTACCTCGGCGCGACGGAGGATTTCCATGTGTTCGCTTCGGCCAACATCGCCGTCATCTATACGCTGTTCCGCAACGTCGACATGAAGGGCGGCACCGACCTGATTTCCCTGTTCGTGGACTGCCTCGACATTGAGGACGAGGAATACTTCACGAACCGGTTCGCGCTCGTGCATCTGACGGAATTCGGGGACGCCTCGATCCCTGACCTGCAGAGCGCTATCAAGCGTATCGCCGCCGCCGGCCAGACCCCGATCCAGCAGTTCCTCGCTCTCACGAACATCGCCGCGTCTTCGGAGAAGGCGATCGAACTGCTCAACGAGGCATCGGATTCCAAGGATGCCCAGATACGCGACGCCGCGTTCACGGCGATGATCGGGATGCCGTCCGTGATGAGGGAACTGAAGCATTCGTATGTCCGCATGGTCGAAACGCGTGAAAAGATCTGGCCGGGATTCGCCGCCTGTGACCTTCTCGATTGCGCAAAGGAGCTTTCCCCGTTGCTCGATGCCTACTATGCGAAACCGAGGTCCGTGGCGGAGTTCGAGACCGTCGCCCGTGCCCGCTGGATGCTCAAGGACCCGGACCTGAAGCTCGTGCACACACAGGCGCTGAACGAGATCACCATCGCGTCCATCCGCAGCGGCGAGATCGCCAATTCCCCGCTGTACCGCAATGTGCAGGAGACGGATGCCACCCGAAACGCGCGTCTTCAGGTCGAGGACGAGAAGCGCATTGCGTCGGCGAAGGAGGCCATCCTGAAAGCGCCTCAGACCGATCTCAGCGTCTGTGCCGGCATCGAACTCGTCATGTTCACGACCAAGGATAAACGTGTTTCCACGCAGTACATCAGCCGCGTGAACAGCGTCGGCATCGACATCCTCCGCGCGCTGCCGCGTCAGGAGACGTTCCGTTGTCTGGATGCCCTGATCCGTTACAACGATTCCGTCCCGGAGGCGGAAAAGCTGTCCGATATCCGGGCCAGGGTGGGAAAGTGATCTTTTTTTCGTGTGTTTTAGACATTTATCTAAAAAAATGTTCCGCCGCGTTTGAAAAATAAAAAACAGCGTGTAAAGTATTAAGATAAATTATGTACGTCAACCACTATCAAACCAATTAGGAACGAAGCGAATGATTCCCGTTGTTATCACAGGCCGTGGTCTGGTCACCCCGATCGGAATGAGTCTGGCCGAAAATTTGGAGTCTCTGAAAACCGGAAAAATCGGGATTACGCGGGTTCCGTTCTGGCAGGAGCTTAATCTGGACTCGCAGGTCGCCGGCGTGGTGAATCTCGAAGGGTTCGAATGTCCTGCGTTTGACCGCAAACAGCTCCGGTACATGACGCAAAGCGGCATCATGGCTGTGGCCGCCGCATATGAAGCCATTACCGAGGCCGGCTATACCATGGAGACGCTTCCCGGCTCGAAAATGGCCGTGATCACGGGTTGCGGCGGCAGCAGTTATTCCGAGTATTACAAGTCGATCGTAACTTATGAACGGACGCATTCGACGCGCAAGATCTCCCCGTTCAGCATCCCGCGCATCATGCCGTCGTCCGCCGTCGCCAACCTTTCGCTGGTCTACAAGATCGGCGGCGAGAGCTATGATGTCAGCTGCGCCTGCACAAGCGGCGCGGTGGCCCTTATTCAGGCGTTCCGCCTGATCCAGTCCGGCGCGTACGATATCGTCATGGCGGGCGGCTGCGAGGAACTCGCCTGGCAGCAGGCCCTCGGATTCGGAGCGATGCATGCGCTTTCGAGCAATTTCAATGAATATCCTGCGAAGGCCAGTCGTCCGTTCGACAAGCAGCGCACCGGATTTGTGTTGTCCGAGGCGGCAGGCATCATGATCCTGGAGAGCGAAGCCCACGCGAAAGCGCGCGGCGCGAAGACCTATGGCCGCATCAGCGGCTATGCCTGCAACAGCAACGCCTGCGACATGGTCGCTCCCAGCCGCGAAGTTTCCGCGGCGGTCATGTCCGATGCCATCGCCAGTGCCAACCTCAAGCCGTCCGATATCGACTACGTCAACACGCACGGCACGGGCACTCCGGTCGGCGATCCCGTCGAAGTCGACGCCCTGAAGGCAGTGTTCCACGAACACGGTGCGTCCCCGATGATCAACAGCACCAAGTCCCAGACCGGTCACCCGATCGGGGCCGCAGGCGCGATCGAACTGATCTTCTGCACCCAGATGATGGAGCATTCCTTCGTCAGCCCGTCCGTCAACGCGGATGACATTGAAGAATCCATGGCCTGGGCCGACATCGTGCGCACGCCGCGCATGAACGTCCCCATCCGCCACGCGCTCAGCAACAGCTTCGGATTCGGCGGCACCAACGCCGCGATCATCGTTTCCCGCGACGACGCCTGAGGTTAGTTCCATGCCCCCCGAGCTTTACCCGCCGGGTGCGGCCGTCATGGCGCCCATTGCCGGGCACACCGACATCCCGTTCCGCCGCATGATACGGCGGTTCGGCTGCCGTCATGCGTTCACCGAAATGATCGACGCCGGTTCCCTTGTGTTTCAGGGGGAGAAGACGCTCCGGCTTGCGCAACGCGGTTCCGACGCGGGCTTCCTCGGCATCCAGCTGGTCGGCTCCGATCTCCCCACGCTCAAACGCGCCGCCGAGATCATCAACGACATGGATTTCGACGTGCTGGACTTCAACCTCGGCTGTCCCGCGCCGAAAGTCGCCCGCAAATGCGAGGGGATCCGGTTTGCGCTGGAGGACCCGGACGGAGCCGTCCGCGCGTTCGAGACGCTCGTTTCCGCCTCGCGTCTGCCCGTCACCGCCAAGACGCGGATTCAGGACGAATCCGACCCCGTGCCGACCGTCGCGTTCTGCCGTCGTCTGCGCGACGCGGGCGCGAAAGCCATTACGGTCCACGGCCGCCTCATGCGCAATTTCTATTCCGGCCCGGTCTTTTACGGGATCATTTCCGCGGTCCGCGAATCGCTCGACATCCCGGTGGTCGCCAACGGCGGCGCGATGGACGGCGCGTCGTTCCGCATGCTTCTGGAGAAAACGGGGTGTTCCGCCGGCATGGTCGCGCGCGGCGCGCTCGGCAATCCGTGGATCTTCCGGGAGATCGCCGATCCGTCCGCGCCTCCGCCGGACGTGGCGGAGTTCACGGAGACCATCCGCGTGTACATGGAAGATATGCTGGACTGCTACGGACCGGAGTTCGCATACGTCGTGGCGCGGAAATCCCTGCTGGAATTTCTGCGCGGACGCGGCTATCCCGGCGCGCTTCGGGCTTCGATTTCATATCTGGATTCCGCCGACGCGTTGAATAGATTGCTCGACGCGGTCGCCGAGGGGCCGACCGAACGCTACATTGAGAATCTGAACCTGCATCCCGAATCCGTCGAACGGAAACTCGTCCGCAGTCATTCGTAAAAAAGAGACAAAATAGAACGCCGGGCGGAATCAGCCCCGGCGTCTGGCGGCGATGGCGCGCCGCATATCCATGTCGTCCTGCTTGCGGCGGAGCGTCTCGCGTTTGTCGCCGAACGTTTTGCCGCGCGCGAGGCCGACTTCGACTTTCACGTGCATGCCCTTCAGGTACATTTTCAGGGGGATGAGCGCGTAGCCCTTTTCCTTGACCTTGTTGGCGAGGCGCAGGATTTCCTTTTTGTGCATCAGGAGCTTGCGGGGGCGTTTCGCCTCGTGGTTGAACCGGTTGCCGAACGCATAAAGCGAGATGTGGATACCGTAGGCCAGCAGTTCGCCGTTTTCAATCCGGGCGAAGCAGTCCTGAAGCTGGACGCTGTGACCGCGGCAGCTCTTGACCTCGGTCCCGACGAGCACGATCCCCGCTTCGCAGGTCTCAATGATCTCGTAATCATGGAACGCCTTGCGGTTGCGCGCGATGACGGGATCGTTGCTGTTTTTCGCGTTGTCTTTCTTTGCCGAGGCCATGGTGCTGTCCGGTTCGGTTATGTGTGCAGGAATTTCGCGGCTTTCGCGCGGAATTCCGCCTGTTTCGGGTAGTTCGCGCCGGTCAGCCCGAGCGAGGCGATCGCCTTCTTTTGTTCGTCAGTCAGGCCGGACGGGATTTCCACGAGGATGCGGACGATCTGGTCGCCGCGCGCGCCGCCCTTCAGCGCGGGCACGCCCTTGCCGCGCAGGCGCAGCATCGTCCCGTTCTGCGTGCCGGGGGCGATCTTCATGCGGGTGCGGCCGGAAATGGTCGGCACGTCCACGACGCCGCCCTGGAGCGCGCATTCGAGCGTGATCGGCAGTTCGCAGATCAGGTCCTGTCCCTTGCGTTCGAAGACGGCGTGGGGGCGCAGTCCGATGATGACGTAGAGATTGCCCGCCGGACCGCCGCCCGTGCCGGGTTCGCCCTGGCCCGCGACGCGCAGTTTGGAGCCTTCATCGACTCCGGGCGGGATATGGATCTGGAGCTCCTTGTCCACGCGCATCACGCCGCGTCCGCCGCAGCGCTTGCACGGATGCATGATAACGCTGCCGGTGCCGTGGCAGGCCGGACACGCCTCCTGCTGCTGGAAGAACCCCTGGCCGGACACGATGAATCCGGAGCCGCCGCAGGAGGGGCAGGACTTGCGCGTGGAGCCGGGTTCCGCGCCGGAACCCCCGCACGCGGTACAGGTCTCGTCCTTGGCGAGGCGTATCTTCTTGTCCGCGCCGAGGATGGCGTCTTCGAGGTCGATCTCCACGCGGCAGTTCAGGTCCGCGCCCTTGCGCGCGCCGGACGCCGAACGACGCCGCGCGCCGCGGCCGTTTCTCATGCCGCCGAGCAGGTCGTCGAACGAGAATCCGCCGTCGCCTCCGCCGAACACCTGGCTGAAGATGTCGCGCGGGTCGGAGAAGCCGGAGAAATTGAAATTGGACGAGGAGAACCCGCCCGGGCCGCCCCCGCCGAAGCCGCCCGCGCCGGGACCGTAGCCCTGGCCTCCGGTCCGTTCGAAGAGATCGGGTCCGAACTGGTCGTACTGTTTGCGCTTCTTGTCGTCGCTGAGGACTTCGTAGGCGCGGGAGACTTCCTTGAACTTCTCCTCGGCGGCCTTGTCCCCGGGATTCTTGTCCGGATGGTATTTGACGGCGAGCTTGCGGTACGCCTTCTTGATTTCGTCCGCGGACGCCGTTTTGGATATTCCCAATATGTCGTAATAATCCTTCGCCATGAATGTTACCTCAAATTGCCTGAATATATGGACCCGCCGTCGGCTTCCGGTCTCCCGGCGCTTCCGGCGGATCCGGCCTGCTTATTCTCCGTCCTTCTTTTCCGCGTCTTCAGCGGCGGCGGCCGGGCCGGAGCTGACCACGACCATCGCGGGTTTCAGCAGACGCGAACCGCACTGGTAGCCGCGGCTCCACTGACGGATCACGGTCCCGTTCGGCACGGTGTCGGAGGGTTCTTCGGCGACCGCCTCGTGCAGGGCGGGGTCGAACGGCTTTCCGGCGGCGTCGATCACGGTGATGTCGAGGTCGGCGAACGCCTTGTCGAATTCCTTCTGGATGATCTCCATGCCCTGGATCAGCGATTCGAGCGAGTTCGATTTCCCGGCGGCGGCCACGGCCATCGTGAAATGGTCGAAGACCTGCAGGAACGGGAAGACGGTGTCCTGCGTGGTGTTGTAACGCACGTTCTCCATCTCCTTCGCCAGGCGTTTGCGCTGGTTGTCCATCTCGGCGAGGGCGAGGAGGCGGAGACGCTCCGCCTCTTTCAGTTTCTCCTCGGTTTCCTGAAGCTTTGCTTCCAGCTTTTCGATCTTGGCGCACTCCGCCTCGTACTCGAAGTTCGCGTCGGCCATCGCGGACGCCGCGGCCTGCGTTGCTTCATCGAACGCCGCTTCGCCTTTCGGCTCCATGGTCGGCATTTCGCGTGCCTCGGCGGCCGCGTCGGCTTCTATTTTTTCGGCATGGTCGATGCCGCGTTTCTTATTGTGCATGATCTCTCTCCGGATTCTGATATATTTGACGTTTTAATATAGCGTGCGAATCGTTTTTTTCAACCTTTATCCGCGCACGTGAACTTAAGTTCGCCGTCTTTTTTCACGCCGACGGTCAGGACCGAGCCTTCGTGAAGTTCGCCGGAGATCAGCATCCGCGAAAGCGGCGTCTCCAGGTCGTTCACGAGCACGCGCTTCAGCGGACGCGCGCCGAACCGCGGATCGTAGCCGCGTTTCGCGAGCAGCGTGCGGGCTTCCTTCGTGACTTCGAGTGCCACGCCCTGCTTGTTCAGGCGTTCTCGGAGCAGTGCGATCTGGATGTCGAAGATGGATTCGATCTGATCAAGCTCCAGCGGCTTGAAGAGCAGGATGCCGTCGATACGGTTCAGGAATTCCGGGCGGAACTGCGCGTGCAGGAGCTTGTCGATCTCGGGACGCGTCTTTTCCACGTCCCCGCCGCACTCCAGCAGCAGGTCGCTGCCCAGGTTCGACGTCATGATGATGATCGTGTTCTTGAAGCTCACGGTGCGTCCGTGCGAATCGGTCAGCTGCCCGTCCTCCAGAATCTGCAGGAAGAGGTTGAACACGTCCGGATGCGCCTTTTCGATCTCGTCGAAGAGTACTACGGCGTAGGGACGGCGGCGGACCGCCTCGGTCAGCTGGCCGCCTTCCTCGAACCCGACGTAACCTGGCGCGGCGCCGATCAGACGCGACACGCTGTATTTCTCCATGTATTCGGACATGTCGATGCGGATGATCGCGCGTTCGTCATCGAACAGGTCTTCCGCCAGAGCCCGGGCGAGTTCCGTCTTGCCCACGCCGGTCGGCCCCAGGAACAGGAACGACGCGATGGGGCGTTTCGGGTCCTTCAGGCCGGAGCGCGACCGCAGGACGGCATCGGAAACCGCCTCGACGGCCTCGTCCTGGCCCACGACGCGCAGGTGCAGGTGCTCGGACAGGTGCAGCAGCTTGTCGCGTTCGCTGCGGACGAGCTTGGCGACGGGGATGTTCGTCCAGCGGCTCACGATGTCAGCGATGTCCTCCTCGGTCACTTCCTCTTTCAGGATGCGCTTGCCGTTTTCGTCGCCCGCGAGCGCCTTTTCCGCCGCGGCGATCTGTTTTTCGATGCCGGGGATGATGCTGAACCGGAGTTCGCCGGCGCGCTGGAGGTCGCTGTCGCGTTCAGCCTTTTCGAGCTCGCTTTTCGCTGTGTCGCGGCTTTCGCGCAGCGTCTGAAGTTTCCCGATCGCGTCCTTTTCGGCGTTCCAGGAGGCGCGCATGGCCTTCGCCTTTTCCTTCATGTCGGCGAGTTCCTTTTCCAGTTCCTCGCGGCGCGCGGCGCTGGCCTCGTCCTTTTCCTTGCGGAGCGCGGAGAGTTCGATCTCCATGCGCATGGACTTGCGTTCCGCCTCGTCGATCTCCTGCGGACAGGAGTCGATCTCGGTGCGGAGCTTTGCCGCCGCCTCGTCGATCAGGTCGATCGCCTTGTCCGGCAGGAACCGGTCGGCGATGTACTGGTCGGACAGCACGGCCGCCGCCACGAGCGCGCCGTCGCGGATTTTCACGCCGTGATGCAGTTCGTAGCGTTCCTTCAGGCCGCGCAGGATCGAGATCGTGTCCTCGACGGACGGCTGCGGCACGAGCACTGACTGGAACCGGCGTTCGAGCGCGGGGTCCTTTTCGATGTACTTGCGGTATTCGTTGAGCGTGGTCGCGCCGATGCAGTGCAGTTCGCCGCGCGCCAGGGCGGGCTTCAGCAGGTTGCCCGCGTCCATGGAGCCTTCGGACGCGCCCGCGCCGACGACCGTGTGCAGTTCGTCGATGAACAGGATCACGTCGCCGTTCGAGCCGGAAACCTCCTTCAGGACGGCTTTCAGGCGTTCCTCGAATTCGCCGCGGTACTTCGCGCCGGCGATCAGCGCGCCCATGTCGAGCGCCACCAGACGCTTGTTCCGCAGGGATTCCGGGACGTCGCCCTTCACGATGCGGACCGCCAGCCCTTCGACGATGGCAGTCTTGCCGACGCCCGGTTCGCCGATCAGCACCGGGTTGTTCTTCGTGCGGCGTGCGAGGATCTGCACTGTGCGGCGGATTTCGTCGTCGCGGCCGATCACCGGGTCGAGCTTGTTCTGACGGGCGGCCTGCGTGAGGTCACGTCCGTATTTCTCAAGCGCTTCAAATGACGCTTCCGGATTCTCGTTGGTTACGCGCTGGTTGCCGCGGATCTCAACGAGAGTCTTTAGTAGCGTATCCGCCGTGAGCCCGGCCTTTTCGAGCGCGGCGGCACATGCGGCGTCCTTGTCGATCATCGCCATCAGGAGGTGTTCCACGCTGATGTATTCGTCCTTCATTTTTTCCGCGCGGTCGCGGGCTTCCACAAGGATGTTGCTGAAATCGCGCGACGGATACACGTCGGCGGCGTTCCCGCTCACTTTCGGCAGCTTGGCCAGTTCGGCTTCCACTGCGTCCGATAGTAGCGAATTCGGAGTGCCGAGGCGTTTCAGCAGCGACGGCAGCAGACCGCCTTCCTGATGTGCCAAAGCGGAGAGCAGGTGGATCGGACGGATCTCCTGATTTCCGTTTTCGCGGGCGGCGGCGCCGGCGGCTGCAAGGGCTTCACGGGTCTTTTCGGTCATTTTCTGAATGTCCAGCATAATCGCGACTCCTTTTGTTTTGATGGTTGATTTGATGTGTGTTGAATATGCCGACTGCAATCAAGCAACTTGCGTGCCAAGAATTAAAATATTGCATAATCAATCGGTTACAATGATAATGATGATATTGAATTGAGACAAAGTGTCTCATATTGGTGTCCCAATCGCCCAAGTGAAACTTTTGTCTCATATTCGTATTTGAATTCTTTCAGGATGGACGTATATGACATGAATGCACGAATAGGACAAATGGAAAGAGAAAATGATCGTTTCCCCTCTCCAAGTTTTCAGTTAAGGAACTTGTTTTAACTGAAACTTGCGCGTATGCGCGGAAAGGGTGTCAATCGTTTCTTCCTCATCATTTTTTCATCGGAACATGTATGCATGGGGAAGCTTTCTCTGAGTTTCTGATTCGTAAGAATTTGGATGACAGTGCCTGAAAATAGTCCCAGGAGCCCGCTCTTTCCATCTATTTCCCATATTTATACTGCTTTCCGCTTGATTTTTTCGCGTGCGGGGTGTACATTATTCAGTTTATATGTTTTTCCATACAGTTTTGCAACAACGAACGGCCCGAAACAACACGAGAGAGGAGGCTGCACGATGGCGAGTGAATTCGCGACACTGTCCATAAACGGACAGGACATTAAGTTGCCGATCATTGTCGGGACCGAGGGCGAAAAGGCGATCGATATCACGGCCCTCCGCAAGACGACCGGCTGCCTGACGTTCGACCCCGGCCTGATGAACACCGCGGTCTGCCGCAGCAGCATCACATACGTGAACGGAGAAAAAGGCATCCTGTGCTATCGCGGGATTCCGATCGAGAGACTTGTGGCGGACGAGAAACTCCGGTTCGTCCACATCGCGTACCTGCTGGTCCACGGCGAACTGCCGAGTCCGGAGGAGGCGCGCGCGTTCTCCAAGCTCCTGAACGTCAACTCCTTGCTGCATGAGGATATGCGCCATTTCTTCGATCTGTATCCGCGCGGCGCGCACCCCATGCACATCCTCTCGACCATGATCAACGCCCTGGCGGTGTTCTATCCGAACGTCGACCTGCTGTCGTTCCGCGAGGACATCGACACCTCGACGGCGCGCCTGATCTCCACGGTCCGCACGATGGCGGCCTTCGCGTACAAGAAGAGCATCGGCGAACCGGTTGTGTATCCGCGCTACGACCTGTCCTACTGTGCGAACTTCCTGAACATGATGTTCGATTCGCCGGTCATGCCGTACGAGATCTCCGAGGAGGCAGTGCGCGTGCTGAACGTCCTGCTGATCCTCCACGCCGACCACGAACAGAACTGCTCGACCACGACGGTCCGCACGATCGGCAGCACGCAGGCGAACCTGTACGCCACGATCTCAGCCGGCGTGTCCGCGCTCTCCGGCCCGCTCCACGGCGGCGCAAATCAGGAAGTCATCGAGATGTTCCGCCGCATCGAGCATGACGGCAACGTGAAGAAGTTCTTCGACCGCGTGAAGGACCGCAACAACCCGGAACGCCTCATGGGCTTCGGACACCGCGTGTACAAGACGTTCGATCCGCGCGCCAAAATCATCAAGGCCGAATGCGAACGCTATTTCTCGAAACGCCGTGTGACCGATCCGCTGCTCCAGGTGGCGTTCGAGGTTGAAAAGGCCGCCCTCGGCGACGACTATTTCGTCTCCCGCAACCTCTACCCGAACGTTGACTTCTACTCCGGCATCCTCTATCGTGCGCTCGGCATCCCGGAGAAGATGTTCACCGTGATGTTCGCGCTGGCGCGTCTGCCCGGCTGGATCGCCCACTGGCGCGAGATGATCGGCAACAGCACCCGCATCGTGCGCCCGCGTCAGGTATATGTCGGCAAAAAATGTGACATTCAGGCTTGAAAACGCCGCTTTCGCGGTGTAAATTACTCACCGGAATACAAATCAAACATTTATTTAGAAAATAAAACCGAAAGGAAACAACCATGAAACTGTTCTCCATTCTGACGGCTGCCGCATGCGCCCTGGTCGTTTCGGCCTGCGCCTCCACTCCCGCCCCGACCGATGAACGCGTCCACGTGATGGAAGCAAACGAAGCAGCGGAAATCCAGCCCGGCAACATCTGCATCTCCGCGGAAGCCGCGAATATCTTCACGTTCCGCGACGTCGAGAGCGAGATCAACGAAAACGGCTATCTGGCCGTGCGCGTTTTCGGCAAGACCTGCGAACTCTCCGCCCTGAAGTGGGCGTTCTTCGGCGACATCGACTATGAATTCGCCTATCGCTTCTACTGGCTCGACGCAGACGGCAACCTCGTTTCCGAACAGGAAGCCTTCCGTCCGCGTTCGACCACCCCCGGCAATCCCGTGCGGTTCGTCGGACATGCTCCGACCGAGGAGTGCCGCGGCTACGCGTTCGAGCTGTGCATGGCCTCCGAGATTCCGTCCGTCTCCGACAATGCGGAACCCGCCGACAGGGAAACCATCGAATCCGAGGCCGCCGCAGAATCCGAAGCCGCCGCGGAGTCCGAAGCAGCCAAGGCCGAAAAGGAAATGATCGAGGGAATCGTTCCCGATCTTCCTGAGCAGAATGTTACCGGCGACAAGCAGGACGTCAAGGTCATCGGCATCCCGGACAAGGACGCCGACTCCGTTCCGAAGGCTGTCCCCGCGGATAAAGAATGACCCCGCCACGCACCGATTTGGACTGAATTACCATGATCGAACTTGATTTCAAGAAGAGCGGCGGCCTTATCCCTGCCATCGCCCAGGACTGGAAGACCGGCGAGGTCCTTATGCTCGCCTACATCAACGAGGAATCCTGGAAGGAGACCCTCAAAACCGGACACGGCGTCTACTGGTCCCGTTCCCGCTCCAAACTCTGGCACAAGGGCGAAGAGTCCGGCAACGTGCAGATCGTGAAGGAGATCCTGGTGGACTGCGACGCCGACACCGTGATCTTCAAGGTCGAGCAGGTCGGCGGCGCCGCCTGCCACGAGGGCTATCACACCTGCTTCTTCCGCAAGGTCGTCGGCGACACGCTGGAAGTCGTTGGAGAACGTGTCTTTGATCCCAAGAAAGTTTACAAAAAGTGAACTGATTGCCGGCGCCGCCCGCGAGTTTCCGGACATTGAGCTTGTCCCGGACGCCGTCTGGGCGGACCATACCTCCCTCGGCGCGGGCTCCGGCACATTTCTGTACGCCCGTGTCACCGATCCCGGTGTCACGCTCGAATTTCTGCGCTACGTCCTCAGCGCCGGATGGATCGCGCGTCCGCTCGGCGCGGGTACGAACCTGGTCGGCTCCGACGAACCGACCGACGGAACCGTTTACCTCAAACCGTCCGGCGTCCTGACTGAAGTCACCTGCTCGGACGACGGCCTCTGCACGGCGGGCGCGGGCGCGAAGCTCGCGGCCGTCCTGAACGAAGCCCTCAAGCATGGTTTCGGCGGCGCGGCTGGCCTGTGCGGCATCCCCGGCTCCATCGGCGGAGGCCTGCACATGAACGCCGGCGCGAACGGCCAGACCATTTCCGATTTCCTGCTGGACATGACGCTGCTCGACCTTGAGACCGCGTCCGTGTCCGTCGTCCCGAAGAACGCCTTTCTCTGGCGCTACCGCGACTCCGGCATCCCGGAGAACATCATGGTCATGTCCGCCCGCTTCCGCTTCCGTCCGGTCGATCCGGCGGCGGAACAAGCCGCCATGGTCGCGGAGCATGAACGCCGCCGCAAGTCTCCGCAGGGACGCAGCGCCGGTTCGATCTTCCGCAATCCCGCTCCTGAGCTTTACGCGGGCCGTCTGCTGGAATCCGCCGGGATGAAGGGCAAGCGCTCCGGCGCGTTCGTGGTGTCTCCCGTTCACGCGAACTGGATCGTGCGCGACGCCTCGCCGTCTCCCGAGCTCCTGGCGCATTCCGGACACGACTGCTACGAACTCATCCGCGCCATGCGCGGCGCGGTTTTCCGGCATTCCAACATCATCCTTCAACCCGAGGTCAAATCGATCAACATGAAAGAACAGGCGGCGGCCATGTGTCAGCAGAAACCCCTGGACATCCTCGTCCTCATGGGCGGGGACAGCTCCGAACGTGAAATCTCGCTCCAGTCCGCGGCGAACGTCGTCAACGCGCTCCGCGACGCGGGCCACAACGTTGATTCGTACGACATCACGAAGCCGGAGATCACCGACCGGATGCGCGCCGCGGACGTCGTCTACCCCGTGCTGCACGGCGGGTTCGGCGAGGACGGCACGATCCAGGCGATGATGGAACAGGCCGGGATCCCGTTCGTCGGCGGTTCCGCCGAGTCCTGCCGCATCGTGATGGACAAGTTCGAGTCCAAACGCGTGATGGATCAGGCGGGCATCCGCAACGCCGCCTACGCGTTGATCGAAGACCCCGATGCGGAGATTCCCGCCGGAATGCAATTGCCGCTGATCGTGAAGCCGAATTCCGAAGGCTCCACGTTCGGGCTTTCCCTCGTGCGCGATGTCTCCGAATGGAAGTTCGCGATCTCGACCGCGCTCAAATACGACAAGCGCGTTCTTGTCGAGGAGTTCATAGCCGGAACCGAAGCCACGGTCGGCGTCGTCCTCGGCGAAGTCTACCCCGTCATCGAGATCCAGCATCCCGGCACCCTCTACGACTACGACGCCAAGTATACCCACGCGCAGGGCGAGACCAAGTATTTCTGTCCGCCGGTCACCATCGACCAGGTTGTTCAGAAAGAGATCGGCGCCGCCGCGCTGAAGTTCGCGCAGGCGGTCGGCAACACCACGCTCATCCGCATCGACGTCATCGTGCGCGACTCCGACAAGGCCGTGTTCATGCTCGAGGGCAACAGCCTTCCCGGATTCACGGCGTCCAGCCTGCTCCCGAAGTCGATCGGCGTCTTCGGCCGCACCTCGGCAGAAGTCTGCTCCGCGCTCGCATACGCCGCCTACGGACACGGGAAGAAAGCTTGAACGAAACCACTTTGTTATACGATCCATCAAACTCCCGGATGTGCAAAAAAACGTTCGGGAGTTTTTACTTCTCAGGAAGGCACCACCATGCAGCCCGATCCCGAATATATCATGCTTGACCTGCCGGACGGCATGCCGCCTGTCTGCTGCGCGGTCCGGCGTTCGCTGAAGGCGAAACGCTTCTTCCTGCGCGTCTGTCCGCATCCGTTCTCGGTGCAGCTGGTGATCCCGAAACGCCGTTCCGTGGCGTCCGCGCGGAAGTTCGCGGAGAGCAAGACCGCGTGGCTGGCCGCGACCATCCGTAAGCTCGCGCCGGAACCCGGCGCGATGCCGCGTGGACCGGATGTGCCGAGGCGGATTCCAACGGAAATCGAACTGCGCCTGACTGGAGAAACTTTGCAGATTACGGTCGAGGAAATGCCCGGCGCGGAATCGGTCCGGTGCTGGTACGACCCGTTGTTCCGGCAGATCACCATGCGAGGCGATCCTGCGGACGGAAAAGCGTTTGCACAGGCGTTTCTGTCCGTGCTGACGCAGCTCGCGGAACCGGTTTTAACCGCCCGTATCCGTACTCATGCGCTGAATCTTGGGCTTCCGGAATTCCGTGTGCTGGTACATCCTCAGAAATCCCGTTGGGGTAGCTGTTCCGCCACGGGGAAAGTCACGCTGAACACCCTGCTGATGCTGTTCCCGCCGGAGGTCGTGGACTATGTGATCCTGCACGAACTCTGCCACAAGTTCGAGATGAACCACTCCGAACGATTCAAGCAGAAGATGGACGAACTCTGCCCGGATTGGCACGAACGCGACGCCCTCCTGCGGCAGTGCGCGAAACAGCTCCCGGATTTTCTTCTCTGAAAAAGGCGGTTTCCGGTTGAAAAATGCCGTACCGCCTGTATAGTAAGATAACGCATTTTTACGTTATTCCGCTTTGAATTGAAACCGATTAGTTTTTGGGGGTTTTCATGGATTTTTACGATGTGATCGAAGCCCGGCGCAGTGTCCGCGGCTATCTTGACAAAAACGTCCCGGACGAAGCGATCGCGAAGATTTCGCGCGCCGTCCAGCTCGCCCCGACCGCCTGCAACCGCCAGCCTTTCCAGCTGTTTCTGTTCCGCGACCCCGCCATCCGCGCGAAGATTTGCGAAAAGGTCATGTTCCCGTGGCTGAAGGAAGCGCCCGTCGTGGCCGTGCTCGCGGGAAATGCCTCCGCCGCGTGGGAACGCCCCGACGGCGGGTCCATCATCGATGTCGACGCATCGATCGTGATGGAGCATTTCGTGCTCGCGGCGACGGCGGAAGGTCTCGGCACGTGCTGGATCTGCTGTTACAACCGCGCCGAAGTTGACGCCGCGTCGGGGATCGCCGCCCCGTGGCGGTCCGTCGCGGTCTCCCCGCTCGGATTCGGCAGGGAGAACGCCTGCCGTCCGCGCAACGTGAAACCCGTGGACGAGCTCGTGAAGGTGATCGGATGAACTACAGACAATTCGAACAAACCCCGGACGGGCTCTGGCGGCTCGGCGGCGAAGGCGTCGGTTTCGAGCTGGACAAGCCCGCGGCCGGACTCTTCACGCTGACGCCGTTCGACGGCCTCACCGTCACCTCGCTGGAGGCGGTTCCGGGCGAGTATCCCGAGTCCATGGCGCTCGCCGGACTCCGCCGCCCGCATCATTCCGACGACGGCGCGGAAGTCTCCTTCGACAGCGAAAGCCGCATCCCGTTCGGCATTCCGACCGTGATTTCCCACCGCTACAAGCTCGACGATTCCTCGCTCGCGGTCCAGACCGGATTCGAGCTGCCGCATGCGTTTGAGCTCCGCAGCCTCACGGCGGGCGGCCTGCGCTTCCGCGGCGCCATCGCCGCGTACGCCGTCGTAAAGACTCCGTCCGCCGAGGGCATTGTGAAGGAACCTGGATTGATTTCATTCGACGGTTCCGACGCCGAGCTCTACAAGGGCGCCACGCCGCCGCTCGCGGTCCTGTTCCGTCTCGCCGACGGCCGCACCGTGCGGTTCGAGACCGGCAAGGACATCTGGCGCTGGGCCAACGCTGCCCGCATCGGCGACGGCACGTCCACGTTCATCGTCCGCGCCGAAGGCGGCGACCTGATCTGCACCTGGAGCCTGTACGTTTTCGCTCCGTCCGATGCGGAAACGCCGCCTCCGCCGGGCCGCAACTGGAACATCACCTGGTCGGTCCAGTGGGGCGATCCCGCCGCCGCTGATGCCAAATACACCGACGTGCTGGAATTGCGCGCCGAGTGCGACGAATGCGCTTGCGCCCAGGCCACCGAAAACTACCTGAAAAAGTGGGTGCGGACGCGCCTCGCTTCCGCGAAGGAAGGCGACGTTTTCGCCATTGCGATCGACGGCGGACGGTTCTGCCGTCGCGCCGGTCACCTCGACCGCGGCCGCAAGAAAGACCTGCCGCACTGGGATCTGCCCGCGCTCCGGGAATTCGCCCGCTGGGCGAACCGCCAGCTGCGGAAATCCGGCGCGTCGCTGGTTTTGATTTCAGGAAAGGACGCCTGACCCATGCTGAGAGCGGCTTTGGATTTTTCGTGCGGCGAGCTTTCGTTCGCGGCTGTGTATCCGTGCGGCCATGCCGCCGCCTCGTTCCGGGTCGACCTGCCGGGACGCGATTCTTCCTCGCTTCCGATCCTCGTCGGCAACGCGCTGAAGGAGGCCGGATTCACGTACGACGACATTGACACGTGGACGGTCGGGACCGGACCCGGTTCCTTCACGGCTCTGCGCGTGGCGGCGGCCTTCGTGCTCGGCGCGTCGCGCGGCAGGAACCAGACCGTGCGCGGGATTCCGTCCGCATGCGGTTTCGAGGGCGAAACATCGTTCGGCGACCGCGTCCTGGTGCTGTACGACGGACGCAAACACGAACTGCTCGGTTTCGGCCTGAAACTCGACGGCTGCTGCTGGGTTCCGGACGGCTGGCAGGGCGTGCTGGAGACTCCGGACAAGCTCAATGAACTGCGCGGTTCCTATGACACCTTCACGGCCAGTCCGCACGACATCGAGGCCGTCCGCCTGTTCGACCCGTCGCTTCCGGTCGTCCTCTCTCCCCACGTGAACGCCGCCACGCTCGCGAACATCCCGCCCGGCGTCTGCGACATGCCCCCCACGGAACTGATCTATCTGCGGCCCGCGGTCTTCGTCGACCCGAAGCCCATCCGCACCTTCCCCGGAGCGTAACGCATGAAGGACCGCCTCGGCATAACACTGTTTCCCGCCCGGATTACGCGAATCGGATTCCGTTTCCGGGCGGTTCTCCTGCCGATGCTGTTCCTGACCGTGTTCCTCTGCGTGTGCCTTTCCGGCGCATCCCTGCCGCTGCCGCATCCGATCCCGCCGCCCGCCGAGGATCCGCCGCCCGTGACGAAAATGCCCACACAGACGACCACGATTACAAAACCGGCAACACAAACAACGACCAAACAGACCTCGTCAACGGCGACGACCACGACGACAAAACCGGCTTCGACCGCCGCATCCGCTTCTTCGGTTCAACAACCGAAAACGACCACCACATCCGCTTCTTCCTCCGCGCCGATCCGCGTGAACTCGCAGCCGCTGCGCGACCTCTCCGGCAACGTCGTCACGATGAACGGCAATTACGGCGGAAGCCCCGTTCTGCTTCCCGTCGAGTACACGGCCAAGCCGAACGAATTCCGCGGCATCTGGGTCGCGACCGCGTTCAATCTTGACTTCCCGAAACATGACACCGCGGCGGAGTTTCAGGCGACGTTCCGTTCGCTTGCCGCCCGGATCGCCGCCATGGGGTTCAACACCATCATGTTCCAGGTGCGCCCCACCTGCGATGCCCTTTATCCGTCCGCGATCAACCCGTGGTCGCGCTGGCTGACCGGCGAGGAGGGGAAACCGCACGACGGCGGGTTCGATCCGATGGCGTTCATGATCGCCGAATCGCACCGCCGCGGCCTGAAGTTCTACGCGTGGATGAACCCGTACCGGGTCGGACAGGTCAACACATCCGCGGCCTCCACGTACCTCAAGACGCTTTCGAGCCGCAATTTCGCGCGGCAGAATCCCGGGCTCGTGGTGCGCTGGGACAACAGGAAGACGAACCTCTCGTTTTTCTTTCTGGACCCCGGACGCGCCGAGGTCGTGGCGCACGTCGTCAACAGCGTCCGCGAGGTGCTGGAGCAATACCGTCCGGACGGGATCGTGTTCGACGATTATTTCTACCCGATCGGCGTGGACGACACCTGCGACGCCGCCACGTTCCGCAAGTTCGGCAGGAAGGGCCAGACGCTCGCCGACTGGCGCCGCGCCAACACCGAACTCCTGATCCGGAGCGTGTCCGGCACCGTCCGTGCGTTCAACAAGCTGAACGGCACCTCCATCCCGTTCGGCATCAGCCCGGTCGGCATCTGGGCGAACAAGTCGGCGGCGCTCCCGGACGGCTCCCCGTCCAGAGGCGTCGAGGCGTATTCGCAGTCGTTCGCCGACGTCCGAAAATGGGTGAAAAACTCCTGGATCGACTTCGTGATCCCCCAGATCAACTGGGGATTCGCGAACAAGATCGCGCCGTTCGCCGGGATCGTGAACTGGTGGGCCGACCTTGTGCGCGGCACGAACGTGAAGCTGTATGCCGGGATCGGCGTGTACAACGCCGGCGTGACCGCGGGCATGGAGTCGCCCAGCGAGATATCCAACCAGGTCCTCTACCTCATCCTGAGGAAGGAAGTCTCCGGCGTCGTCTTCTTCGCGGCGCGCCACTGCCTCAATCCGCAGAACAACGCCCAGCGGACGTCCCTGCGAACGGTATTCAACACCTACTGGCGCACAACCACGCCGACGTCCAAGTGACCGCCCCGCGCATTCTTTTTCCCGCGGCGGCCCTTTTCCGCTTGAAAAATCCGGCTTTTGTGATACATTAATCCAAATAGAAAATTATCCCGAATCCCGGAGTCTTTATCATGTTCCAGCGTCTCGTCCTCTTTGCCCTGATGTTCGCTTCCGCCGTGTTCGTCTCGGCGTGTTCCTCCGTGACGCCCGCCCGATTTCAGCGCGGGTTCACCGTGGGCGGCGTGGTCCATGAGACCGTCATTGATGCGGACGGCGAGGCTTCGCACTTCATGGTGACCGGCACGCCGATGGAACGTCTCTTCTCGAAATATCTTCCGGAGAATCCGTCTTCCGTGCTGTTCGTGGGCTTCTTCTTCCATCAGGACAAGACCAGCTCCGGCAGCGGGACCGGGACCGCCGACGTCGTGAACCGCGCGGCGTTTCTGGCGCTTGACCAGCCTCCGGGGCAGGGCATGCAGACAGCTCAGGACCTCCGCGCCTGTCTGCTGAAAAACGATTTCGACCGCGCCACGGAAATCTACGAAAAGCTCGCGGATGAGTTCGACGTCGAAACGGAATTGGAGCGCTTCCCCGAAAGCGGCTATCCGAAAACCATCCACGAGTTCAAATACAACGACAAAGGCGAAAAAGTCCTGCACGGCCTGACCCGCAACTTCCACGAAAACGGCATGATCGCGAGCGACTGTTTCTTCCGCGACGGCAAGCCGGAAGGCGAGGCGCGCGAGTACAGCGAACTCGGCGTGCCGCTGAACGCGGCTCCGGCGAAGTCCGGCGATTGACCGCGCCCCGAAACCGACACATCAACCCCACTTTTTTTGGAGATAACATCATGATCGACGCAAAAGCGAAAAAGTTTCTCGAAGAACTCCTGATGACCTGCGGACCCTCCGGGTTCGAATTCGAACAGGCCAAAGTCTACCGCGACTACCTCAAGCCGTTCGCGCACGACATCCGCACGGACGTCCTCGGCAACACCATCGCGCGCCTCAATCCCGACGCGAAATTCCAGTTCATGCTGTCCGGCCACTACGACGAGATCGGATTCCAGGTCGTCAGCATCATGCCGCAGGGCCTGATCTCCTTCCGTTCCGTCGGCGGCATCGATCCGCTCACGCTCCCCGGCACCGGCGTCGAGATCCTCACCGAAAAGGGCCACATCCCCGGCGTGATTGGCCGCAAGCCGATCCACCTGCAGACCCCGGACGAACGCAAGGCCGTCCCGAAGATCGAAGACCTCTGGATCGACATCGGCGCGGAGGACAAGGAAGCCGCGGCGAAGCTCGTCCGGGTCGGCGATCCGGTCGCGTTCTCCCGTAATTTCGAGATGCTCAGCAAGACCTGCGTCCACTCGAAGAGCCTCGACGACAAGATCGGCGCGTTCGTCATCGCCGAAGCCTTCCGCCAGCTCTCCAAACGCAAGATCAAGGTCGGCGTCGCGTGCGTCGGCACCGTGCAGGAGGAACTCGGCCTCCGCGGCGCGATCACCGGTGCGTTCGGCGTGAACCCGGACGCCGCCATCGCGGTCGACGTCGGATTCGCCACGGACGTCCCCGGCATCAAGCCCGAACTCCTCGGCGACATCAAGCTCGGCGCGGGCGCGGAACTCCAGCGCAACGCCGACAACAATCCGCCGCTCCTGAACCGCATCCTGAAGGCCGCCGCGAAGCATAAGATCCCGTACCAGATGACCACCGGCCACCGCGCCACGGGCGGCACCGATACCGCCGCCATCCAGATGACGCGCGGCGGCGTGGCCACGGCGCTCATCAGCATCCCGAACCGCTACATGCACACCCCGGCCGAGATCTGCGACCTGCGCGACGTGGAGTCCGCGGTCGACCTGATCGTGGAGACCATCGCCTCCCTCACCGGCAAAGAGACCTTCATCCCCGGCATCGACTGACTCCCATGGGCGCTTTCTACCTGATTTCCGGCAACGAGGACTACGCGGTCAAGGAGCGCGCCAACGAGATGATGCGCGCGCTCTGCGGCGACCCGCCGGACGACAACCCGTCGCTGGAGATCATCCGGGGCGACTCGGACAACGAGAAAGCGCCCCAGGTTTTGGACAAACTCCTGCTGTCGCTGGACTCCCCGGCGTTCTTCTCCAGCGAGAAGATCGTTTGGCTGAAGCATTTCCTGAAGTTCGACGAGGCGTTCTCCGAGCCCTCGACCAAGAAGAAACCGTCGCGGCTCGACCGTCTGGCGGCGTTCCTCCAGGATGGTATCCCCGCCGACATCACGCTCGTGATCGACGGCCCCGGACTCGACCGCCGCAAGGCGTTCTACAAGGTTGCCTCAGCCGCCTGCGATGCCTCCGGCGGCAAGCTCGAATGGTTCGAGAAGGCCGACCCGAAGACCAAGGGCTTCGCGAAGATGCTCATCCGCCGGATCCAGTCCATCGTGATGGACCGCGGGAAGCGCATCGAGGACGCCGCCGCGTCGTTCCTCGCCGAGACCATCGGCGCCGACGAGGCGCGCCTGGGCACCGAGATCGAAAAGCTCCTGACCTACGCCGGAGACAAGCCGGTCGTGACGTTCGCCGACTGCCGCGAGGTATGCAGCCGCGCCACGGAAACGCTCGCCTGGGCGTTCTCGTCCGCGCTCGTGGAACGCAACTCCCGCAAGGCGCTGGAGCTGATCCCGAGCATCATGGAGCATCTGGAACAGGACAAGGGCGCGTCCAAGCCGGAGATCGTGCTGATCTACTCCGTCATGGGCGAATTCCGCAACCTCGCCTCCGTCAAATGCGAGGGCGTCAAGCTCGGCATCCCCGAGGACGCCTCCTCCGATTATTTCTACCGCATGAACGAGCGCTACAAGCAGTCGCCGCCGCCCGTCAAGTCCCCGCTTTTCTCCATGCACCCGTTCCGGGCGTACAAGGCGTGGGAGAACGCCCGGCGGTTCACCGACCGCGAACTCGTGCTGGCGTTCCGCGCGCTGGTCGACGCCAACCGCGCCATCGTGTCCTCCGCCGGAAACGCCCGCATCGCGCTGGAACTGCTGACCATCCGGATCGCGGAAGGGACTCTCGCATGAGTACGGATACGGCAAAAAACATTTCCGCGCCCGTGATCGCGCTCGACATCGGAAACGTCAGCATGAAGCTGAATTTCGACGAGATGTACCGCCGGTTCGACCTTGATCCGGGCGACAGCGAGAGCGTCGGACGGCTGTGGGAACACGGCGCGGCCCTGGAGACCGGGCGCATCGCGGTCCCGGAGTTTCTGGACCGGCTTGAAGACTTCACTGGGCACCGCCGTACCCGGGAGTATCTGCTCGATGCCTGGCGGTGCGGCGTCCGGGACCCGATGCCCGGCATGCTGGAGACGGTCCGCGCGCTTGCCGCAAAAGGGGCGCGGTTCTCGTACATGTCCGACATCTCCCCGATCCACCTCGACCAGGTCTTCAAATACTGCGAATTCGTGCACCTGGTCACGGGCGGCATCTACAGTTTCGAGGCGGGCGCGTTCAAACTTCAGGGCAGCGTCATGTTCGACGCCTTCGAACGCCGCTACGGACGTCCGCTCGTGTTCTTCGACGACCGCGTCGAGATCATCGAACACGCCCGCGGACTCGGCTGGAACGCCGTCCGCTTCGAGTCGCCGGAACAGGTCCTGCGCGACGCCTCGGCGCTGCTGGACAATCTCTGATTTCCCTCGTTACTTTTCAGGGGTGTCGGATTTCTTGCGGAAGAGCCAGTTGTTCCGCAGGACCATCGCCATGCCGCCCGCGAAGATTACCCACAGCACCAGCACGAACACGTTTCCGAAGCGCACGTAGAAGGTCGGCCTGTAATTTTTCGGCACCCTCACCGTCATGACCGCCGAGGCCGCTTTCTGTTCCCACGGCGTCAGCTCGGTGTCGCCCGTCACCGGGTCGATCCGCTTCGTCACGCTGTCCACGGTGCGTCCGAACTGGTCGATCAGCACGCTGTAGTTGGAGTTGCCGCAGCGGAGCATGGGCAGGCGCGTCTCGACCGTGCGCAGGACGGAGTTCGCGTAGTGCTGTTCCGGCTCCGTGCTGGTCGGGTACCACGCGTCGTTCGTGATGACCAGCAGGAAGTTCGCGCCGTTGCGGACCAGTTCGCGCGCGGCGTAGGCGAACACGTCTTCGTAGCAGATCATGATCCCGGCGCGCACGTCCTTCGTGAGGTCGACCGGACGGAACGCCTTTCCCGGTGTGAGGTTGCGGCCCATGCCGACCAGCCTGCCGATGGCGGGGAACCTGTCGTTCAGCGGGATGAACTCGCCGAACGGCACGATGTGGACCTTGTCGTAACGCCCCGCGGTGTCCGCGTCGTACTTGATGTTGCCGCCGGTCAGGGGGGATTCCTTCAGCAGAAGCGCCGAATTGAACATGTCGAACTCGGTGTTGCTGCGGATGTTGTCGTAGGAGAGCGTGCCGACCAGGAACGGCGTGCCGCTTTCGCGGATCATGCGGCGCACGCGGGAACGGTACTCGGTGCAGATCGGCGCGCCGCCGTAGTAGGCGGTCGGGACGGCGGTCTCCGGCCAGACGATCAGCTGGAGCGTTGACGGGGCGGGCTCCCCGACGGGGATGGAATCGAATTCGGCGGAAACGGCCTCCGCGGCCTTTTTGTCGGCGATCAGCGCCTCGGACAGACGCGAACACACGTCCAGCGCTTCCCGCGTGCTGTCCTCACCTCCGGCGCGCCGCTGCGACAGGTCCGGCTGCACCACGCCCACCTTGTATTCCGTCACGTTCTCCGGCGCATAGATTCGGTTGTATTTCTTCCATACGCCCATGCCGGAGACCGCGGCCGCCGCGACGATGGCGAGCGCCGCGTAGAGCGTGAAGGGACGGCGGTATTTCGCGCCGCGCGCGACCGCCAGCAGGTCCTTCGCCGTGAAGAAGAGCGCGATGTTGACGAGGATGACGAGGAAGCTCAGGCCGTAGATGCCCGTGTATTCGCAGATCTGGATCAGGTTCAGGTTCTTCCACTGCGTCGCCGCCAGCAGGTTCCACGGGAATCCCGTGAAGATCCACGACCGGATCCATTCCAGGATCACCCACCACGCCGCCAGCGTAAACATTGCCAGGATCTCGTCGCGCACCTGGGATCGGGGATATGCCGCGACCGCCGCCGCGCCGCGCACGCGCACCTCCGGCGGGACCAGCAGACTCCGGCACACGACCGGGATCAGCATCGCCCAGAACGCGATGAAGACGCCCAGCACCGCGCCGAAGACGAACGGGATCGCGATATTGATCTCACGCAGGAAGAACGTGCTCGTGAGGCTCCAGAAATATCCCCACGTCATGCCGTAGGCGAACGCGCGGCGTTTCGACACGTCCGCGCAGAGCCACAGCAGCGGCGCGATGCACACCCATGCCGCGGGCTGGAAATTCACCCCGGGGAACGCCGTGGTCAGCGCCATGCCGGTCAGCGCCAGCACCAGCAGATCGCGCACGGTGCGCTTCCACGAGACGCGGAACGCCAGTTCCTCCGGCGTCGCCCTGTCGGCCCGGAAAGGGCGGAAATATATCGAAAAACGGCTTTCTTTCATGAAAAATCGCCTTTTGTTTAAAGTTCGCGTGAAAAAGACTGGAAAAAAACAGGTTTACAATGTAATTTATATCGTGTTTATTGAAATTGAAAATCGCTTTTGTGATTTTGGACGAAAAAAATGCAGACAGCCAAGGAATGTTATTTCGACCATCTGGTCATAGGAAGCGGTCTTGCGGGGCTTTCCACCGCCCTCATGCTCGCGGAACATCACGCCGGATCCATCGGCATCATCACGAAAAGCTCCATCGACGACTGCAACTCGAAGATGGCGCAGGGCGGCATCGCCTGCGTGACCGACGTCGGCGACACCTTCGAGGAACACCTCGCCGACACGCTCGAGGCCGGGGCGCATCTGTGCAGCCCGCAGGCCGTCATGGACATCGTGCGGCGCGGCCCGGAGCGCATCAAGTGGCTCATCAACGACATCGGCACGCACTTCACCACGCGCGAGGAGATGGGCAAGGCCCCCGCCGAGGCCGGACACAGCGATTTCGACCTCGGACGCGAGGGCGGCCACCACAAGCGCCGCATCCTCCACGCCGGCGACATCACCGGCGAGGAGGTCGAACGTTCCCTCATCGCCGCCTGCCGCGCCAACCCGGACATCCACGTGCTCGAATACCACGTGGCGATCGACCTCATCAGCACCTGGCACATGGGCTGGATGGGCGAAAACCGCTGCATCGGCGCGTACGCGCTGGACAGCCGCGAGAACGCCGTCGTCGCGATCACCGCCCTCTCCACCACGCTCGCCACAGGCGGCTGCGGCAAGGTCTACCTCTACACCAGCAACCCGGACGTCGCCTGCGGCGCGGGCGTCGCCATGGGCTACCGTGCGTTCGCCAGGATCGCGAACATGGAGTTCTACCAGTTCCACCCGACCATCCTGTTCCACCCGAAAGTGCGGTCGTTCCTCATCAGCGAGGCGCTCCGGGGCGAGGGCGGCGTGCTGAAAATCTCCCGCGACGGCGGCGAGCCGGTCGAGTTCATGCAGGACTACCACCCGATGAAGAGCCTGGCGCCGCGCGACGTCGTGGCGCGCGCCATCGACAACGAACTGAAACGGTCCGGCCAGACCTGCGCCTGGCTCGACATGCGGCATCACGACCGCGAGTTCCTGCAGCGCCGCTTCCCGAACATCTTCGCGAAGTGCCTGGAAGCCGACGTCGACATGTCGCGCGACCTCATCCCCGTGGTCCCGGCGGCGCATTTCAGCTGCGGCGGCGTGAAGACGGACGTGAACGGCTACACGGGCATCCCCGGGCTGTACGCGGTCGGCGAGACCGCCTGCACCGGCCTCCACGGCGCGAACCGCCTCGCCAGCAACAGCCTCCTTGAGGCGCTCGTGGTCCCCGCGAACGCCGCCGAGCACATCATGGCGAACCTCGACGACCTCCGCAAGGGCCTCGACAACCACAAGGCCCCGCCGTGGTCCAGCGGCGACGCCACGAGCTCCGACGAACAGGTCGTGATCACCCACAACTGGGAGGAGATCCGCAGGTTCATGTGGGACTACGTCGGCATCTACCGTACGAACAAGCGCCTCGAACGCGCCAAGAGCCGCATCGTGAACATCCGCCGCGAGATCGACAAGTACTACTGGGATTTCCACCTCACGAAGGACCTGATCGAACTCCGCAACCTCGCCACCGTCGCCGAGCTCATCATCGACTCCGCCATGAGCCGCAAGGAGAGCCGCGGCCTCCACTTCAACGCCGACTACCCGGACCGCGACCCGTCGCTCGACGGCGTCGACACGATCCTCCAGAAACACTTCTCCCCGATCTCCTGTTAGTTCCCCGTATGCCCAAATCCCTGAAAAACAAAATCGACCCCTATATCATCGATGTCATCGGACGCCTGCGTTCCGCCGGATTCGAGACCTATCTCGTCGGCGGCGCGGTCCGCGACATCCTGCTCGACCGTACGCCGAAGGACTACGACGTCTCCACCGCCGCCACGCCCGAGGAGGTCCGACGCGTCTTCCGCGACCGCCACACGCTCATCATCGGCAAGCGGTTCCGTCTGGTCCACCTCATCCGCGGACGCGACATCACCGAGATCAGCACGTTCCGCAAGCGCCCCGACCAGGAGGACCAGGCCGACCGCCCGAAACGCTGCGAGAACGCCCCGGAAAACATGATCTTCCATGACAACGCGTTCGGCACCTCGCGCGACGACGCGTTCCGCCGCGATTTCACCGTGAACGCCATCTTCTACGACCCGATCGACGACAAGTTGGTCGACCATACCGGACTCGGCGTGAGCGACCTCCGCGACGGCATCGTCCGCACCATCGGCGACCCGTCGCTTCGCTTCGAGGAGGACCCGGTCCGCGTGCTCCGCGCGATCAAACTGGTCGGCCAGTACGGGTTCACGATGGAGTCGGAGACGGGTAGGGCCGTGCGCGATTCGCTGGAGCTGATCCTCCACGCCTCTCCGTCGCGCCTCTCGCTCGAACTCGAAAAGATCCTCCGCAATTCCTACACGGACTCCATCCTGAAGGCGTTCCACGACTACGGGTTTCTGCGCTACTATCTGCCGGACCTCGACGCCGTCTTCGAAACGCCGGAGATGGACTACGCGCTCCAGCTTCTTGCGCTTCGCGGCGAACGCATCCGGTCCGGCATCTTCCGCGCCAGTCTCTCCACCGCGGTCGCCATGGTCGCGCTGCCGTTCGCCGAGACCGAGATCGGGCAGGCCGGACGCGGCGGCCTCTGGGACTACTACCTGGGCGTCGAAAGCGACCTCCGGCACATCATCCTGCGGCTGTTCCATCCGCTCGTCCTGACCCATCGCACCACGTCCGACGCCGTGAACAACCTCCTCATGCAGCTCCGGTTCAAAACGCACCGGCGTCTGCATTCCTGCGCCGACCGCAAGGGCTATCCCGGCGCGCGCGAATTCGCCATCATCCAGAACATCGTCGCCTGGCACATCCCCGATTTCGAGGACAGCTGCCCGCTCCCGGTCCGTTCCTCCGGCGCGACGAACATAAAACGCCGCCGCGGGCATCGCGGAGGGCGTCGCGGCGGAAACGGCAATCCGGACCAGGCGCAGACCGTGCACGCCGCCGCGCAGGCGGCGGAATCCGTTGAACCGGCAACCGAATCAGAAAGGGATTTCAACGCATGAAACACGCATTCTTCACAGCCGTGCTCGCCGGGCTTCTGCTGGCGTCCGCATCTGGCCTTTACGCCGCGGAAGTCGGCGGCATCGTGACTCCGGCAAAAGACCTCGGCAAGCTCTCCCTCGTGACCGGGACCGTCCCGAAAACCGCGGCCCCGCTTCAGGTGTTCCTGTTCTTCGACCCCGCGCTGCCCGGCGCGAAAGACGTCCTACGCATGGTCGATTCCATCTACGAGCAGTCGCTCGAAAACAAGGACAAACCCGCCTCGTTCTACGCGATTTCCCGTTCCAGCAAGACGCGCACCGCCGCGCTGGAGCTTTCGAAGTTCCGCATGCCCGTCTACGGCGACGACCACGGCGACGTCTACCCGGAATTCGCCGGAACCGAGGTCGTTATCCCGTTCGTCATCGTGGCGGACGACGGCAAGATCGTGTGGAAGGGCGTCCCGCAGGAACTCGAAAACGTGATCAGGGACCTCCAGTCCGGCAAGTTCAGTTTCGATTCCCAGCTGAAGCTCGAGGTCATGCACAAGGACCTCCAGAACGCGATCCAGACCGGGCTGTCCTCCGTCATCATCTCCACCGCCGACAAGATCCTCGTGCTGCGTCCCGACGACCAGATCGCGATCCAGGCGAAGCTGTTCGTCTACGAGAGCACGGGCCGCGTCCGCGAGAACAACGCCGCCGTGCAGGCCATCGCCGCGAAGGTGAAGGACAACGCGGACGTGCGTCTGCTCCTGCTCGGCTACTACGAACGCACCGGCGAGATGGAAAAGTTCTCCGCCGAACTCAAATCCGCGTTCAGGGATTTCGCCGCGTCCCCGACCGCGTTGTCCCGCCTGCTCGCCTATTCCTTCGAACAGGCTCCGTTCGGCTGGCTCCCCGTGCAGGACGTCGTGTCCGCCGCCGCCGCCGTGAAGAAAGCCTACGCGGGCACGGGCGGTACCACCGAGGCGTTCTCCTGCGAGTTTTCCGCGCGCGCCGCCTACCTCGCGCTGGACATCGACGCGGCCATCGCCGACCAGACGCGCGCCGTGTCGCTCTTCAACGGGACCGAGTTCCTCCCCGAGGCGAAACAGGCGCTTGCTTTCTACCGGAGCGTGAAGGCGCTGAAGGCGAATCCCTGACCGCCGTATGAGCACGAAGTTCGTCCTTTTCTCCGACATCCACGAACACGCGGTCTTCTCGCCGCGCGCCCTGCTCGACAAGCGTTTCTTCGGGCTCATGAACTCGACGTTCTGCCGGCACGGCGCCTACCGCATGGAACGCGTCGACGCCGCCGTCCGCACGATCCTGGATTCCCTGCGGCCCGACCTCGCGATCTTCACGGGCGATGCCGTCAGCACGTCCGATCCGCGCGAATTCGAGGCGGCGCTGAAGCAGCTCCGTCCGCTGGTCGAATCCGGCATGCCCATCCTTTTCTCGCCCGGCAACCACGACCGCTATGTGCGCGACCGCGCCTGTTGCGAGGCGTTCGAACATTTCCGCGCCGAACTCACGAAACACTGTCCCATGACGCTGCCCGGCGTGTACGAAACGCCTGAATTGCGCTTCGCCGTAATCGACTGCGCGCGCCCGTTCACGCCCGTGCTGTCCTGCGGCGAGATGATGCCGGAGACGGCGGACTTTCTGGAACGCGAGGCGGCGAAAGACGATCCGCGTCCGCTGGTCTGCGTGGGGCATTTCCCGCTTCGCGGCAACGACAAACTGAAGTCGTTCCGGCACCGTCTGATTCACTATGAACGCGCCGAAGCGCTGTTGAACGCCGGAAAGATCGCGCTCTCCGTGGCGGGACATATTCACATGCCGTTCCAGCATCTCGACGCACGCGGCTATGGCGAACTCGTCGTCGGCTCCCTCACGAAAAAAGACATCCTGCGCGAGATCACGTTTGACAACGGCACATTCACCGTCCGCGACCTGAATTCAAACGGCCAGCCGCGCAACTGATTTTACCTCACACGGTTTCCGTGCCGTAGCGTAGCACGGCACTACTGCAGTGGAGGACTTGTCCTCCGTGTGTTGCGTTCCCAGAAGACGCCGTCCTCGTAGCCCTGGATCGTCCTGTCCGCGTCCGCGCGGCGGAGGCGTTCGAGCGCGAGACAGCAGTAGTCTCGGTCCTGTTCGATGGCGGTGAACGTCCGCCCGAGTTTTTTTGCCGTGACGGCGGTCGTGCCGCTGCCGGAGAACGGGTCAAACACAATGTCGCCGGGGTCGGTCGAGGCGAGGATGAGCTTCGCAATCAGCTTTTCGGGTTTCTGCGCCGGGTGGTCGGTGTTTTCCGGCATCGACCAGAACGGCACCGAGACGTCGTCCCAGAAATTCGAGGCTCCGGTGAGGCGGAATTTCCCGCCGTCCTCCTCGGACCAGTCCTTCGGACGGCCGTTCTCGCGGTACGGCGCGATCACCTTGCGTTTCATGCGCACGGCGTCCGCGTGGAAGATCGCCGCGTCCTCGGGCGGCGCGACGGCGTACCAGATGTCCTCGCAGGCGTTTTTCCAATTGGTTTCCGCGGCGCGTCCCTTTTCGCGCTGCCAGGTGATGCGGTTCCGTACGATGAAGTGTTTCCGCAGGACCTCGAAGCACGCGGCGCTGCATTTCCAGTCGCAGCACAGATACACAGCGCCGCCGGGCCGGACCAGACGCTTCACGAGCGGCATCCAGCTCGCCAGATAGTCGCGGTAGGCGTCCTCGGAACGGCTCCGGAAGGTCGATTGGTTGAAAGTCTTCGTGAGGTTGTACGGCGGGTCGAGCAGCGCCATCGCGGCGAAACCCTCCGGCAACTGCGGCATGACCGCCGTGCAGTCGCCCTGAAACACGCGGTTCGCGGCCTCGCCCGGGGATAATGCGGCATCCGGCGCGGGCGTGATCTCCCGCGCCAGAAGCGCTTTCTGTTCGCCGCTCAGGACGATCGTGCGGTTGTTTTTCGCGCGCGCTTTCCCGCTCATAATCAGAACTTGAACGGCGTTTCCTTCACGAAGAAGCGGAAGTCCTTGATTCTGCCGTTGGTATTGCGGTCGGTGCGCGGCAGGATGCGGAACCCGCCGACGAGCTTGGATTCGCCCATGTCGATGACGACCGAATGCGGCAGCGGGGTCTGCTTCGCGCTCCATTCGGAGTGCCAGAACGTGGATTCCTGCTGGTCGATCAGTTTCTCCGCGCCGTTGTTCTCGCGGTCGGTCTCCTCGCTGTCGGCGTAGACGATGTTCCAGCCGATGCGGCTGAGGTCCCTGCCGTCGGCGCCGGTCGCGATGAGCTCGGCAGCGGACGTCATGGTCGTGCTGCCGCCCTGTTCGCTGAGCGCTTCGAGGCAGATGTAACGCCCCTGGACCGGCTTGTCAAACTTGACGGCCTGCCAGCCGTCGGCGTTCGGGAGCGTGCCCTTGATCGCGGGCGTCTCGCCGGAGAGGTCGAGGTTCTGGCCGGGCAGGCGGTGCTTCAGCGAGAGATCGGACTGGATCTGGTCGAGCACGGGTTCCTTCACGCCGCGGAATTCAGGCGTGTCCGTGGGCATGGTGTCGAGGATGATGACCTCGTTGTCGCCCTTCTTCAGCCAGCAGCCGGGCAGATACAGCGTCTGCTGCGGCCCGATCTTCCAGTAACGGCCGAGGTTGTGTCCGTTGACCCAGACCATGCCCTTGCCGAACTTCGACATGTCGAGGAACGTGTCGCCGACGGCGTCGAGCTTGATAGAGGTCTTGTAGAGCACGGGGCCTTCGCCCGTGCCGGACTTCCCGGCGGTGGCCTTCATGAAATCGTAGTCGAACGGAATGCGGAAGACCTGCCAGCCGCGCAGGGCGGTCGCCTTGCCATCCGCGCCGATCACTTCCACGGACTTCGTGATGCCCTTGCGGTCGATGATCGCCTCGCCGTAGTTCACGCGGCCGTTGTTGTCGACCAGAATGTCGAGCCGCACGGCCTTATCGAACGCCGGCAGCTTCACGGTGTTCTGGTTCAGGCGGCGGTCGAGGATGTTCTTCAGCGGCTTGCCGTCGAGGAAGAAATGCGCGATGTCGTGAAGTTCGGTCAGCTTCAGCTGCTGTCCGGATGCGGACGCCGGGAGCGTGGTGCGGTACAGGATCATGCCGTAGCCGAGGTCGAATTCCTCCATCGGCTTGATCTCTTCGGATTCGACGGCTTTCCCCAGGCCGGAGAAGAGCGGCGCGGGCCGGCCCGCGCCCACGTTCTGCGCCGGGATCTCGATGAGCGGCTTTGCCTCGGGGACGTCGGCGAGCGTCTCGCCTTCGTTCAGGTAGTTTTTCAGCAGGTCGCGCACGGCGAAGAATTTGTCGGTCGTCCAGCCCGCCTCGGTGATCGGCGCGTTGTAGTCGTAGGACGCCACCATCGAGGAGTACGGCGGCGCGTTGGCTCCGCCCCACTGTCCGAACGTCGTGCCGCCGTGCGCCATGTACAGGCTGAACGAGATATTGCGGTCCAGCATGTCCTTCAGGCTGCCGATGAACGTGTTCACGCCGCGCGTCTCGTGCGGCTTGCCCCAGTGGTCGAACCAGCCGGTCCAGTATTCGCTGCACATGAGCGGGTTGTTCGGGAACTGGCGTTTGAGGTTGCGGAATTCGTTGTCGACGTTGGATCCGGCGCCGAAGTTGATGCACGGGACCACGCCGTCGACCTTGTAGTTGTTGAAGTTGGAGCCCCAGTCGCAGCGCATGAGCGTGACCTTGTCGAATCCGGACTCGCGGAGCGTGTCGCGCACGCCCTCCATGTAGCTGCCGTCGTTCCCGAAGCACGCGTATTCGTTTTCGACCTGCACGAGGATGATCGGGCCGCCGTTCTGGATCTGGTACGGCGCGAGCCGCTTGCCGACCTCGGTCAGCCATTCCTTCGTCTGTTCCTTGAAGAGCTCGTCCTTGAACGTGCGGATTTTCAGGTCGTCCTTCTTCAGCAGCCACCAGGGCAGGCCGCCCATTTCCCACTCGGCGCAGGAGTACGGGCCGGGCCGCAGGATGCAGTACATGCCGTTCTCCTGGATCAGTTTCACGAACTCGACGATGTCCTTTTCGCCCTCGAAATCGAACTTGTCCTTCTCCATCTCGTGGTAGTTCCAGAAGAGATAGATGCAGATGGTGTTCATCCCGAGCGCCTTGGTCATCTTGATGCGGTGGTCCCAGTACGCGCGCGGGATGCGCGAATAGTGCAGCTCGCCCGCCCGGACCAGGAACGGCTTGCCGTCCAGCAGGAACGCTTTGTCGCCCGCTTCGAATTGGTGCGGTTCGTGCGTCGCGGCACAGGCGGAGAGGAACGGTGCGGCCATTCCGGCACAGCAGAAAAGAGTCTTCAGCATGGTTTTCAGCTTCATGGTTGGTTGTATCCTGTCGGGGTGGGGTGAAAGATCGTGCGCTCCGGCGCGGTTGCCCCTGTGAGGGCGTGCCCGTCCGGGCGCGTATGCGTTTTCAAAACCTAATATACACGCCGGAAATGCTTTTTCAAACAGGATTCAGCCGAAAAATCGGGAAAAAGACGACTGCCCTGGATCGGTTGCCGTCAGGAAAGGCTCTTCAGACCGAGGAATGCCGCCGGGGAAAGGACCGGAATGCTCTCCTGCGGGAAGTCTTTGGCGTTTCGCGTGATAATATAGTCGGCTTCACAAGCGACCGCGGAGAAAAACTGGATGGAGTCCTCGAAGTCCGGCAGTTTTGCCGCGATCGCCCGGCCGATGATGTCCTGCGTCAACGGGAACACCGAGAAATTGACGTTCATCACTTCAACGGTCCTCTGCGCCGCCTCTTTTCCGGCGTATTTGCGCACGATATAGAAGACGTTGTTGAAGCTGATCGCGGATATGACCGCTTCTAGTCTTCCGCATTCCGCGAGCCGCCAGAGTTTTGACGATGTTTCGCAGAACGGCTTCCGGTCCAGCAGGACATCCAGGAGGATATTGGTGTCAAGGAATATCCTCATGATTTCAGCCCGTATTTTTCGTTGAGGATATCTTCCATCTCGCTCTTGTAATCCCAGTCCGCGGGCACTTTGACGATCCCGATCAGGGACTCGGTCAGAGGTCCCGCCGGAATCTCTTTCCGTTTGTTTTTCTGTTTGTTTCTGGAGAGGATGAACGAGGAGAACATCTGCGTGATGCTGGTGTTGTCCTCCTTTGCCATCTTGCGGGCGAGTTCGATCACTTCTTTTGTCGGGCGCAGGGTCAGTTTCGCAGTTTCCATGGATCACCTCATGACGTATCGTTTCTTAAATACTATACGTCATCATGTGAAAAAGTCAAGCCGAATCAAGAAAAAAGAGAGAAAAGGATGGAATTGAGAGCCGGAGTCCTGATTGTCAGGCGGTCCGGTCCGGGGAATCTATCTTACAATCACCAGACCAGCCGATAGATGACGCCCACCAGAATGACCAGGATAGACACCACTATCCCCAATATATTAAACCACAATGGCCAGTTGAACGGTTCTGAAACGTTCGTTTTGTTCGCGCAGGTCGTGAAGAACGCGGCGACATAGAAGACGAGCAGAAGCCCGGCTCCGGCGAGGATCGACGCGGGTCCCAGGAGAGGATAGACCGTTTCCACATACCTGTCAAGCGGCGTCAGGTCAATCGCTACTATCGGAAGACAAAGGATAAAGAAAAGGTGGTAGTAGACAGAACTCAGTGAAAGAAAGGATTTGTGATAAGCGAGCAGAAACCAGCAATACCGGGCGGCATAGAGCCAGAGCGCGAGCAGGAACGTCGCGTGGCACAGGCGTTCGTAGAACCGTCCCTTCAGCACGAACAGGAACAACACGGCGAACACTGGAACGGCGAGCGCGGGAATCAGCAGAAGCAGGCGGTTCATGCCTTCCGAGGCACGTTTTACCCGGTCCGGGATGATGAACTGGCATGTGGCGATGCTTTCGACGAGAAGCGCCCCCGCAAGCACGGCAAGCGCCGCCAATGCGATCAGTGTGTTGCTCATCTCATCCCCTCGAACGCTTCCCCGCTTCGGTTCAGGCGGTCAGGGCTGTTTTTTGCCTTTGCCCTTGTATTCTTCGTACAGGCCGCCGTATCTCGAAACGAGCATCACGCCGTCGTTGCGGATCGCATAACGGTAGTTGCCGATATGGTTGAGGTCCTTGTCTTCGACCAGAACAAACGGCTCGTCGCTTGCTTTTTTGCCTCTGCCGTGGTAGACATAGTGGTCGGCGGTGTATTTCGCCGCGGGGGCCGGTTTCTCGGGAAGCTCCGCCGGGAACGCCCCGTCGTTGAGCTCCGCGTATTCGATGCAGATGATATGGTAGTTGCGGAGGCAGTCGCGGCAGGCGCTCTGCGCGAATTCCTCGGCGGTTTTGCCGCCGCCCATCGGGATGGAGAAGATCGCCGCCGCGCCGAGCGCGGGGAGAAGTTTCAGCACGTTGCGCTGCCAGTGGCGTTCCGCCTGCTGCATCAGGAAAAGCAGGATGCCGACGGCTACCACGAGCGTGATCTGGAATGGAATGCGGATCAGGACCGCCTTGTTCATGACCAGATACTCCTGCCAGCGGTAGAACGTTTCGACATTAGAGAAGCTGCCCTTGTGGGCGTTGAGCTGGGAGAGCACGATTCCGGAGTTCATGACGAACAGGAAAATGAGCGACAGGAAGAGGAAGATATAAGGGTATGCGTAAATGGACTTGAAAAGCAACTTGAGGTTTTCGAGGATCCCCGAGGGGGACAAATTGAGAATGTGGAAGTGGCGGTGGTGATGATGGTGGTGATGGTGGTGATGCTTATGCTCACCGTCTTTGTGTTCGCCGTGCTTGTGCTTGTATTCATCAGGATTGGTGAAAGCCAGGTTGTCGGTCTTTGCTGCTGCGGCAACCGTATTTTCCGCGACAGAAGCGGCGGGGGCCGCCTGCGTGGTTTCGGGGGCTTTCTTTTCTTCAGGCTGGTCAGAGGTTTGTGACATGGAGACAACTCCTGATTGCGATGATGTTGTGCGGAAATCTCCCGGAATCCGGCGTCCGCTTCGTGTTTGTTTGAATTATCTTGGGATTATAATATAGATTGAAAAATGATTTTTGCAAGAAAATCGAGGTGGAAAACAACTTTTTTTACGAAAAAAATTCAGCGGAAAAGTTTGCCGGAAAACATTGTCTATTTGCCGTTTGCCTGTTCCAGCAGCCAGTCGGCCAGGTCCGGTTCGATCTCGCGCACCGGGACCATCACGAAATCGCGTTTCGGCGCCTCGGGATGCGGGACTTTCAACTCCGGCAGATCAATCGTCTCCCGTCCGAAAGAAATGATGTCGAGGTCGAGCGTCCGCGACACATGGTGGACGTGGTCGTTCGGACGCCCGTTGTCCGCCTCGATTACCTGACAAACCCGGAGCAGGTCGGAAGCCGTACCGTCCCAAAACCCTGACAGCGCGGCGTTCGTGAACTCCGGCGCACCGGGCTCGCATCCGAGCGGGGCGGTGCGGAGCAGAGACGAAAAACGCCGGATACGGAATCCGGCGTCGGAGAGTGCTTCACAAGCCCGGCGGAAGGTTTCGGGGATGTCCCCGAGATTTCCGCCGAGCGCAATGACGCAGAGCGTTTCGGCCATCAGCAGTCGAACGTAAAGGCGTTGATCGCGTTGACGGCGGCGGCGATCTCCTTGACGAGGTCGGCCGGAACGGCGCTTTCGGCGTTCACCGCGAGGATCGAGCGGGAATTTTCGAGGCTGTGCGGTGCACGGACGTCGGCGATGTTGATGTTGTTCTGGCCGAGGAGTCCGGTGATCTTGCCGATGATGCCGGGGGCGTCTTCGTATTCGACGAAGAGGTAGTTTCCGGCGGGATGGATGTAGATGCCGTCGAACGAGTTGATGCGGGAGACCATGAGGCGGCCTTCGGCGATGGTGCCGCGGATGGAGATGCGTTCGGCTCCGGCGATGAAGTCGAGCGTGATGGCTTCGCCGTAGTGCTTGCTCTCGTCGACCTCGCGGACGATGAACTGGATGCCGCGGGATTCGAGGTATTTCAGGGCCTCGTCCGCGCCGCTGAAGGCGTCGAACGGCGGGCAGATGGCGGCGGTGACCGGGGCGATCATCCACTTGGAGAACTGGTGGAGCTTGCCGTAGCAGCTGAGCTCGATCTTGGAGATCGCGCGGCCGTTCAGGTAGGCTGCGCCGAGGCCGGCGAGCACGGAGGCGAGCTTCTGGTAGTTCGCGTCGAGTCCGTCCGGCACGCCCTTGTTCACGACGCAGGCGGTCACGCCGTCCTCGAAGTAGGCGACGGTCTGGTCGGCGGCGCGCTTGGCGGCGAGGAAGTTGGCTTCCTTCGTGCTGGCGCCGAGGTGCGGGAGCATGATGTCGGCGATGTCGGCCACGGTCTTGTCGCCCGCGGCGTCCTTCGCGTAGACGTCGTTGCAGAAGATGAGGTCCTTTTCCTGCTTGGCAGCGCGGATGGCTTCCTCGTCGACGATGCCGGCGCGGGCGCAGTTCACGAGCATGGCGCCCTTCTTCATGAGGCCGAGCAGCTTGGCGTTGACCATGCCGCGGGTCTTGTCATTTTCCGGGATGTGCAGGGAGACGATGTCGGACTGCGCGAAGACTTCCTCGACCGTGCAGAGCTGGGCGCCGAGGTGGGCGGCCAGGTCGGCGGAAAGGATCGGGTCGTAGGCGAGGATCTTCACGTCGAAGCCGGAGAGGCGTTTGATGAGCAGGCGGCCGATGTTGCCGAGGCCGAGGATGCCGACGGTCTTGCCGGTCAGTTCGCGGCCCATGAAGCTCTTCTTTTCCCATTTGCCGGCGCGGGTGGACTGGTCGGCGGGGACGAGCTTGCGGTAGGCGGCGAGGATCAGGGCGATGACTTCTTCGGCGACCGCGTTGGAGTTCGCGCCCGGGGTGTTCATGACGTCGATGCCGAGCTTGCGGGCATGGCGGATGTCGATGTTGTCGAAACCGGCGCCGGCGCGGACGACGAGCTTCAGGTCCTTCAGTCCGTCCATGATCTCGGGCGTGACCTTCTCGCTGCGGACGATGATCGCGGATGCGTCGGAGTTTTCGGAGGCCAGATCGGCCAGCTGCACGTCCGGGTTCTGGACTACGGTGAAACCGTGTTCGCTCAGGATTTTTTCAACGACCTTGTCGAGTTTGGTGGGAATGAGGACTTTTCTCATGCTTGTCTCCTTGTGCGTACACACGCACGGTTGCGGTTGCTCCAAAAATTTTTTGGAGCATATAATATACACCATGAACGCCGAACTTTCCACCCGGTTCCGTCAAATAGTCCGGTTTTACCATGAATTTGAGCGGCGAAAAAGGGGGGGACGGTGGATAAGGAGAAAGCCGCCGTCAGATTCCCAGACGGTCCTGCCGCATCAGTTCCGCGTCGCGGAAATCCATGTGCGGCGTGCAGCCGTCCAGCGGCAGGATGAGCGTGTGGACCGCGTCCAGGATCCAGTCCGGCTGCGGATAATAGCTCTTTTCCAGCTCGGGACACGGCGAGATTTCGTTCGGCGCGCCGATTGCGACGGGCGGTGCGTCCAATTCGTCGAAACAGTACCGCGCGATGCGGGCGGCAAGCGTCTGCGTCCAGGAACCGCGTTCGCAGGCGTCCGACACGATCAGGATGCGTCCGGTTTTCCGCACGGATTGTACGACAAGTTCGAAATTGAACGGCACGAGCGACCGCGCGTCGATGACCTCGGCGGAGAGACGGAATTCATGTTCGAGGCGTTCCGCCGCCTGCATCGCCGGATATAGCGCGGGGCCGATTGTCAGGATCGTGAGGTCGTCTCCTGCTCGTTTTATGTCGGGCGTCCCGAGCGGGATCTCGTAATCCTCCTCCGGCACGCTGTCCGCATGGAACATCTCCGGCGTGTCGTACAGGCGCTGGCTTTCGAAGAAGACGACCGGATCGGTCCCGGCGAGCGCCGCCGCCAGCATGCCCTTCGCGTCGTACGGAGTCACCGGATAAACGACCTTCAGTCCGGGGATATGTGTGCAGAGTGCGGTCCAGTCCTGTGCATGCTGGGCGCCGTATTTCGCCCCAACGGAGACGCGCAGCACCACAGGCATCTGAAGCATGCCCGCCGACATCGCCTGCCATTTCGACAGCTGGTTGAACACCTCGTCCCCGGCGCACCCGATGAAATCGCTGTACATGAGCTCGATCAGCACGTGTCCGCCGCACATCCCGCAGCCGACCGCCGTGCCGACGATTGCCGCTTCGGAGATCGGGGCGTTGAACAGCCGGTGATAGGGCAGGGCCTCGGTCAGTCCGGTGTACACGCCGTATGCGCCGCCCCAGTCACGGTTGTCCTCGCCGTAAATGATGAGTTTGTCGTCGGCGTATGCCCTGCTCAGGACAGCTTCGAACAGCGCGTCCCGCAGCGTGAACGCCTTCAGCTTGGAAACCGGCTTGCCTGCGGCGTCCAGGTAAAACCTCGTTTTCTCTTTGAGCTTCTTCCGCCTCACGTTCTCTTCGATCGGCTGCGTGACGTCGCGCCCGACTTCCGCCGGATGCGCCTCGCTTCGCCCGTTCGAGAAATTGTATTTGCGGAATGCGTCGGGCTCACGGACCGGGTCGGGGCGAGGCGAGACTGACGTGTCCGCCGCCAGACGTGTGAGCCGCGTAACATGTTCGATGATCCGAGCATCCATCGCCTCGAATTCAGCAGAGGAAACAAGTCCGGCGGTCTCCAGATTCCGCCTCAATGCAAGAATCGAATCCGCCTTGCGCCATTCCTCGATCTCCTCCTGAGAACGGTACGAATTCGCGTCCGTGGCGGAATGCCCCGCGTAACGATACGTGATCGTTTCGAGGAAGATTGGGCCGCGGTTCGCCTCGATGAGCGCGCGTTTCCGGCGGAAGGCGTCGATTACGGCCAGCGGATTGTAGCCGTCGATCCGCTCCGCGTGCATGGCTTCCGGATTCACGCCGGCGGCCACCCGGGCGGCGCATCCGTAGGCCATCGTCTCTCCCGAGGTCTGTCCGCCCATGCCGTAGCAGTTGTTGATGCAGTTGAAGATAATTGGCAGGCCGCCGCGGTATCCCTCTTCCCACAGCAGATTGAACTGGTCCATGGCGGCGAAGTTCATGGCTTCCCACACCGGGCCGCGTCCGAGCGCGCCGTCCCCGAAATTGCACACGACCATCCCTCCGCTCCGGGTTGCTTTCCGGTACAGCGCCGCGCCCGCCGCGATTCCCGCCGAACCGCCCACGATGGCGTTGTTCGGGTAGATGCCGAACGGCGGGAAGAAGACATGCATGGAGTTTCCGTGTCCGCGGTTGAACCCGTTCGCGCGTCCGAAGACCTCGCAGATGAACCCGTAGAGCAGGAAATCCGTCGCGAGTTCGCGGATGCTGCTGCTTTTTGTGTTCTGCTCCACGACGCGCAAGATGTCCGGTCGCGATTTCATGCTCTCATCAAGCTCGACTTCGCCCAGCGTGCGGATGGCGCGGAATCCACGCGCCAGAAATTCGCCGTGGCTCCGATGCGAGCCGAAGATGATGTCGTCGCGATTCAGTGTGAACGCCATGCCGACGGCCGCCGCCTCCTGTCCGGTGGAGAGATGCGCCGGGCCGGTGTAGCAGTATTCGATCCCGTTGTAGTTTTTGACCGTGCGGACGCCGTAGATCATGGTCTCGACCTCGCGGATGTACCGCATGTCGAGGTAAATATCCTTCAGTTCCTCCGGCGAAAACGCCTTCCGTTCCTCCCCGAAGGTTTTATTATACCTGTTCAGAGGGATCTCCGGCATTTCCAGTTGCCCGGCCCGCCTCAGGTCCGAGGGATGGATGATCTGTGTCTTCGGCATCGCGTCCGCTCCGTGTCAGAGTTCCATCAAGGCGGCGTCGCGCAGGACTTCCGCCACGGTCGGATGCGGAAACACCGTCTGCGCGAGTTCGGCGGCGGTCATGCGCTGTGCGACCGCCACGGCCATCGCCGGAATGATCTCGGAGGCCGGATTGCCGAGCATGCACGCGCCGCGGATGCGTTTTTCCTCGTCCAGCACCAGTTTTATGATGCCGTTTCCGCCCTCGTTTTCCGCCTGATACCGCCCGCTGAAAAGCAACGGCAGTTTGACCGTCTTTACGTTCAAGCCTTTTTCTGTCGCGGTCTCCTCGGTCTCGCCGACGGACGCCGCTTCGGGGTTCGTGTAGATGACCGACGGGATCGCGTCGTAGCGCATTGTGTCGTTCATTCCGCGGATCACGTTCACCGCGACTTCGGCTTCACGGTACGCCGTGTGCGCCAGCATGGAAACGCCGTTCGCATCCCCGGCGGCGAATACGCCCGGCACATTCGTTTGCATCTTCTCGTCCGTGCGGATACCGCCGTTCGCGCCGAGTTCGATTCCGAGCGATTCCAGTCCGATATTCTGCGTGTTCGGCCTGCGTCCGGCGGCGACCAGGATCTTGTCCGCTTCCAGCTCGAATTCGTCGCCGTTCGCCTTCACGCCACGGATATGTCCGCCTTCGACCGACTGAATCCGGCTTCCGGTCAGGAATTTGACCCCGCGCGCAGTGTAGTTTCGCTGGAGCAGCGCTGCGATGTCGCGGTCAATGCGTCCGCCGATGCGGTCAAGCATTTCGACGACCGTTACGTCCGAACCGGCGGAATTGAAATACGATGCCATTTCCAGCCCGATTGCGCCCGCGCCCATCACGACGAGTTTCGGCGGGATTTCGGTCATCGACAGGATTTCCCGGTTCGTGACCGCAAAACCGTCCGCAAGCGCTTCCTTCAGTCCGGGGACCGGCGGGACCGCGGCGGAGGATCCGGTCGCAATCAGCACGTTTCTCCCGGCGAACGTTTCTCCGCCTGCTTCGATGATGAACTCGCCCGCTTCGTTTTTACCCGCCAGCACGCCGTTTTCGCGGATGACGTTCGCGTGGGCTTTCTTCATCTGCATTTCCACGCCCGCGACGAGTTTCTTCACGATCTTGTCCTTGCGCGCCACCACGAACGCATGGTCCAGTACCGCCTCCTTTGCCGTCACGCCGTATTTCTCCGAGCCGCCTTTCGCATAATCGTACAGCTTCGCGGAATACAGCATCGTCTTGGTCGGGATGCACCCCTCGTTGAGGCAGACGCCGCCCAACGCTTTCCCCTCGAAGATCGCCGCGTTCAGCCCGAAATGCCCGGCGCGTTCCGCCGCCCGGAATCCTGCGGGTCCTCCGCCGAGGATCAGAAGATCGTATGTCATGTTTTTTGCCCTTATATGAAGTTCATTGTTAATGTTTTGTTTTGTCTTTTTCGAGCTGAAGTGCAAGTTCGTTCAGGATTTTTGCCGCCCGAAGCGAGTCGATGCCCGCGCGGTCATAGGCGAGCGTCAGCCGGATTGCCGGATACGCCTCGATTCCGCCTCGTTCGTTCAAGCGTGTCTGCATGGTGACAGCGCCGATTCCGAGCGAGCAGAGTTCCGGCGGCGTCAGCTCCGGCGTGAAGGAATCCACCCCATATCCGCTCAAATCCACTACCGTGAACGTCCCCCCCTGAAACTCCTGCGGTTTCGAGGTGAACCGTTTGCAGCGTTCCGTTGCGTTGTGCATCAGCAGAGCCAGTTCTTCCGCCGTGTATGCTTCCGCACAGCGGATGACCGGTTTCAGCGTGCCGAATGACGTTTCCACATTCAGACGCAGATGCACCGAATTGTATTCATAGATTCTGTCGCCATGACGCCGCGCGTTCAGCTCAGGCGTTTTGACCAGAAGCCGCGCCAGTTCGTGACAGATCACCATCCCGAGCATGAGTTTGTTTTGAGGTGTGCATTCTGCCAATACATTCCGGGCATCAAACATTTTGCTGACAAATCCGGTCAGCCCCGGATTCCTATCATCTGCCGACCTTATGTTGACCCGGTCGGCAACCGTCAGCGGACGCCCGGAGTAGATTCCGTTTTTTTTCCGTCCGGCTTCATTGTGAACGGCGTTCAACACATCGTGCTCAAGAATACGCCCGCACGGGCCGCTGCCTGTACGAATCGTGCTTAAATCCACTCCCAGCTCGTCTGCCGTCTTTCGCGCACGTGGCGAAATCTTCCGTCCGGTATTCTGCATAACTTGAGCTGAAAAGCGGTTCTGTATTTCATCTTGATCCGTTTCCTTTTCATGCCCGTTTGTTTCAGCTTGAATATGTGCTTGAGTCTTGTTTCCGGTCTCGGTTGCTTCTTTCAGCAGCGCTTTCAGCTCGGCTTCATCGAATTCTCCGGTATCGGATATAATGCCGACTGGACTCCCGACCGCGGCTTCTTCGCCTTCTCCGGTCAGGATACGCACGAGGAAACCGTCCGTTTCCGCCTCATGTTGAAATGTCGCCTTATCGGTTTCGAGGGAGAAAACAGGCTGTCCTTTCCGGACACGATCTCCTTCGCGGACCAGCCATTTCGACAGGATCGCGCTCTCGTCGGAGACGCCCATTTGGGGCATCCTGATTACGCTCAACATATTTTGTCGTTTCCGTCTGGTTTGAACTCAGAGCACGTGAACGCCCGCCGCCCGGAACGCCGCCTTGATGGATTCCGGCGCTTTCGAATCCGTCACGATCGTGTCGATGTCGGAGAGCTGGGCGAACGTGAAAGGCAGGATCGAGTTCAGTTTCGAGCTGTCCATCAACATGATCACGCGTCGCGCGGATGCGATGATCGCGCGTTTCAGCACACATTCGTGCTGGCCGCCAACGGAAAATCCTGTCGCGTCGGTATACCCGGATGCGCACACGAACGCCGTGTCGATATTCAGCGTCTTGAGCTGGTCCAGCACATTGAGCCCGCAGGTCGAGATCGTTTTCCTCTGGAGCGTACCGCCGAGCAGGATGACCGTCGGATTCTTCTTCTTGAGCACGATCTCGATCCCGATGTTCGGCGCGGACGTCGTGATGATCAGGTTGCGGTCCGGGAGCTCGCGCGCCAGCATCATCGCGGTCGATCCGGCGTCGAGGTACATGCTGATGTCGGTCTCGACCAGCGCTGCCGCCTTTGCCGCGATCTCCTGTTTCAGGTCGCAGTTGCGCTTCTCGCGTTCGCCGTACATGCCCACGCTCACCTCATAGCTCGTCGGCATGATGCGCGCGCCGCGTTTCGTGCGGATCAGGAACCGTCTCTGTTCCAGAAACTCCAGGTCGCGGCGAATCGTCATCTCCGACCAGTCGGAAAACTCCCTGGTAAGCTCGGCCAGGGTTACGTCGCTTTTGCGTTCGATGTAGCGTTTGATGGCTTCCTGTCTTTCTTTCATCGGTCTATCCTTTGCATGGCTGACAGCGTTTCGGGTTCGGTTTGTGCTTCAATTCCAGTTCATTTGCATCAGGAAACAGCACTGCAGAAGACATATTAATGTAACACGGATTCAGTATGAAATCAAACAACTTTTGTGAATAATTGACATGGTCATTTCAAAAAGTTGTTCGGTCCTTCCCTCAAAAAAACATCGGATGTGTTTATTCCTTGTGTTTCTTCCTGCGGAAATGGGAGAATTCTTTCAGAAAATAACATAGAAAATACATTTTTTCTCATAAAACAGCCTTGAAAAAAACAGAAAAAAGGCTTACTGTATGGCAAATAAAGATTCGCACCCGGCGATTCTGCCTCGAAAACAACCAATTTCTCAATCAAAAAACGAATTGATAGAGGTTCTCAAATGAAACATTCCAAACTGCTGATCGCGCTTGCAATGACAGGCGCCCTCTCTCTCGGCCTTACGGCGTACGCGCAGACGTCGACGAAGCCGAAACACACCTTCGCAAACCCCCTCGACGTCCTCGTCGGACATGAGCGCGGCGTCCGCGGCGGCGAGCCTGTCGTCCTCATCTACAAGGACGACTACTATCTGTTCGTCTCGCATCGCAGAGGCTACTGGTACTCCCCGGATTTCCAGAACTGGACCTATGTTGACGCCCCCAACTATCCCGCCGGCGTCGTCTCCGTCGTGGAGTTCCAGGGCGAGCTCATCGGCTGCTCGATGAACAACCGCAACGTCTACAAGGCGATCGACCCCAAGGCCGGTACCTGGGAGAAGATCGGCGAGCTCAGCAGCGACCGCTACGGCGACGCCAACCTGTTCGCCGACGGCGACCGTCTGTACCTGTATTTCGGCTGGTCGCAGATCATGCCGTTCCAGGTCGTCGAACTCGACACCAAGACCTTCAAGGAAAAGGCCGAACCCATTCCGCTGTTCTTCAGCGACATCAAGAACCACGGCTTCGAGGCGCGCAAGCCCGAGGACGTGATCTACTCCATTTTCGGCGGACGTCGCGACTACGGTCCCGAGGAGTTTCCCTGGATCGAAGGTCCCTGGATGACCAAGCACAACGGCAAGTACTACCTGCAGTACGCCGCCATCGGCCTTGAGTTCATTTCCTACTCCCACGGCGTGTACGTCTCCGACAGCCCCACCGGACCGTTCGTCTACTCCGAACACAATCCGCTCACGTTCAAGACCAGCGGATTCGAGGTCGGCGCCGGACACGGCAGCACCTTCCACGACAAGAAGGGCAACCTCTGGACCATCTGCATGATCCCGGCCCACTACGGTGAAAACGGACGCGGCTCCGAACTCGCGATCTTCCCGACCGCCGTGGACAAGGACGGCGTGATGTATTCCGATACCGCCTATGGCGATTATCCGCAGTATTTCCCGAACGACCGCAAGGTCGGCGGCGCGGACAACTATACCGACTGGAAGCTTCTCTCCTACAAGAAGCGCACCGAAGTCTCCTCCACCGCGGCCAACCATCCCGCGGTCAACGCCCTCGACGAGGATTTCCTCACCTGCTGGGCGGCCGAGACGAGCAATCCCGGCGAATACTTCATGGTCGACCTCGGCGGCGAGGCCAGCATCAATGCCATTCAGCTGAACTGGGACCAGGTCAGAGCCCCGCAGGCGACGACCGGCGGTAATCGTCCTGCCGGTCAGGGCGCCGGTGGCGCTGGCGGCATGGGTGCTATGGGCGGATTCGGTGGCTTCGGCGGCGGTGCTCCCGCTGGTGGCGCTCCTGCCGGTGGCTTCGGTGGTTTCGGCGGCTTCGGCGGCGGTGCTCCCGGCGCTGGTGCTGCTCCCGGTGGCGCTCCTGCCGGTGGCTTCGGTGGTTTCGGCGGCTTCGGCGGCGGTGCTCCCGGCGCTGGTGCCGGTGCTGCTCCCGCTGGTGGCGCTCCTGCCGGTGGCTTCGGTGGTTTCGGCGGCTTTGGCGGCGGCGCTCCCGGCGCTGGTGCTGCTCCTGCCGGCGGCTTCGGTGGATTTGGCGGCGGTGCCGCTCCTGCCGGCGGTGCTGCCGGCGGTCAGGTCGGCCAGAATCGTCCTCGTCCGCAGGGTCAGGGCGCTGGCGGCGCTCCTGCCGGTGGCATGGGCGGATTCGGCGGCGGAATGGGCGGCTTCGGCGGCGGCATGGGCGGTATGTTCGGCGGCGGACGCTCGACCGGCCCCGATACCCGTTACCAGTGCTACAAGGTCGAAGTCTCCACCGACGGCACCAACTGGACCACGGTCATCGACAAGCCCGAGAACAACCTCGAGCTCAAGCATGACTACAACGAGTTCGAAAAGCCGGTGAAGGCCCGTTACGTCAAGGTCACCAACATCGCGACCTACGACAACTCTCTCTTCGCCATCAAGGATCTCCGCATCTTCGGTACCACCGACAAGATGAAGACCACGAAGGTCACGGACTTCAAGGCCGTCCGCAATCCCGATGACCTCCGCGAAGCCAACCTCCTCTGGACGCCCGTGGAAGGCGCGGACGGATACGTGGTGCGCTACGGCATCGAGCCGAACAAGCTCTACAACAGCTACATCGTCTACGGCGACAACAAGCTCTACATGCACAGCCTGAACACCGCTCCCGAGAAGTACTACTTCGAGGTCGAGGCGTTCTCCAGCGGACTTCCGCAGTATCGCGAGAACCCCCTCGCCACCATCGGCACAGGCGCTGAACTCCAGCTCGGCGGCGGCCGTGGCGGCGGAATGGGCGGCTTCTCCAGCTACAATCAGGCCGGCAACACGATCGTAATGCTCAAGGAAGGCGTCGATGAATACGTGTTCGAAGACATCACGCCCGGCAACTGGAACCTCACCCACTCCTATGGCCCCAATCTCTGGAGAGGCGAGCTGACCGAGAAGGAACTCATTTCCAACGAGGACAATCCGAAGGCCACTCTTGACGTCCCGCTCACGAAGCTCGGCGTCGGCACCAAGGTTACCGGAACCCTTCGCATGAAGGTCATCCCGGGCAAGGAGAATGGCAAGATCGTCGTCTACATTGACAAAAAATAACGGATAACGGGCAAACCCTAAGCCCGTACTGAATTCTGCCGGATATTTCCGCCTTCCTCACGGATGGACGGGATGTCCGGCAGTTTTTTATCGTGATTCATAAAAAACTGCATGATCCGGTGCTTGCAAACCAAAGATGGCGGATGTATATTAGTGGCAATCGGGGGATTCCGCAAAGAATCGGCCTGCTCCCACAGGGCTTTTCTTTTTTGAAAAAGCCATAAGAAACACAACCATTTTCAAACAGGAAGGCTCAAACCATGAAACTCGTTAAAAACATCTGTATCGCAGTGTTTGCGACCTCAATCGCTATTCCGGCATTCGCAGAGAATCCGCTGATTTCCGGTGCGTTCTCCGCCGACCCGTCCGCCCATGTGTTCAACGGCAGAGTGTACGTTTTTCCGTCTCATGATATTCCGGCGCCTGCGGGATCGCGGAATAAAAAGGGGTTCAACATGCCGGACTACCATGTGTATTCGTCCGAAAACCTGTTCGACTGGACCGATCACGGCGTGATCGTGGATCAGGAAAAAGTCCCGTGGGTGGACGGCAAAAGCTATTCCATGTGGGCTCCCGACTGCAATTGCAAAAACGGAAAATACTATTTCTATTTCCCTGCGCGCCAGAAGGAAGACGGACGCAACGCGATCGGCGTGGCGATCGCCGACAAGCCCGAAGGCCCGTATGTGCCGCAGGAAAAACCGATCCCCGGCGTGAACGGCATCGATCCGTGCATCTTCATCGATGACGACGGCACGCCGTATCTGACCTGGCAGGCGCAGGGCAACGCCCTCGTCGTCGCGCGGCTCAAGGACAATATGATTGAACTGGATTCGGAGATTGTCACGGTCAATCACAATGTGCCGAGAAACGGCCTGAAGGAAGGCCCGTTCATGTTCAAGCGCAACGGCAAATACTACTATTCGTTCCCGTGGTGCGAACGGCAGACGGAGTGCATCTGCTACTGCATGGGCGACAGCCCGATGGGACCGTTCGAATACAAAGGCAAGATCATGGAACAGAATACGGACTGCTGGACCAATCACCACTCCGTCGTGGAGTACAAGGGCCAGTGGTATTTCTTCTACCACCACAACGACTACTGCCGCGAACACGATGTGAACCGTTCCATCTGCGCGGAGTACCTGACGTTCAATGAGGACGGGACCATTCGGCAGATCATGCCGACGCAGCGCGGCGTGGGCATCACGCCGGCGACCAGCAGGATCCAGATCGACCGTTACTCCGCCATCGGTGACTCCAATCACGTGTGGGTCGAATACAACCGCACGGAAGACCCGTTCGCCGGATGGAAGACGGTGTTCCGCAACAAGGACAACTACCGCCGTCCGATCTGGATCGAATACGACCGTGTGGATTTCGGGGAAAAGGACCTGTCGGCCGCCATCGTCCATGTTTTTGCGCGCGTTGGCGGAAGCGGGACTATTGAGGTTCATGCGGACGCAGTGGATGGCGACCTGATCGCGAGAATCCCGATTGTGGCAAAGGACGAATGGCAGGACGCCTCCGCCGCTGTTCTGAAACAGCTGAAGGGCGTGCACAATCTCTTCGTTACGATGCCCGACGGCATTCTGATGCATGTCGACTGGGTGCAGTTCAAATAAGCCGGTTCAAAAGAAAGATGATTCAGCCCGGAATAAGCATTCTCCGAGGCGCGCCTGAGCGCCGGTACATCCTTTTGCGGCGTTTCGCGATACCATCAAGTCAGAAAGTGGTCCGTCTGCGTGTCCACGGCGATGTCGCGGAGAATCCTCATCATGCGGTTAATCCGGCTGCCAAATATGCTGCCCTCGGATACGATGTTCTGCATTCTTTTTGCTGAAAAGAAGAAGTATTTGGGGATAAATATAAATCAAAATATCACTTCTCCTTCAAAAGTTTTTTTGTTTTTTGCAAAAATTCCTGCACGATGGCATATGCTTGCGGTTGGAGGGTTGAATTGCCCATAAATTTGGCGTATGCTCTCGGTCCAATTTGATTTAAATCCCGGAAGTGCCGTTCCAGACATTCGATCGCCTTTGAAAATGAATCTGCCTGAAGGTCTTTCTGAAGGATTTCTGCAATGACGGAATCAACCCCTGACTTATAGTTTTCCAAAACAAAGATCAGATCATAAACATCCTTGTCTTTACGCCGATTGTCAAAAGCAAGGGCTTTCAAAACAATATAAGCAACTGGGCGGCAAACATTGATGATTTCCTCTGCTATCGTTCCATCTGGAAAAATCCGGGAGACATGACATTTGAGCGGATTGATAAACCCCAATCCAAGTCCCAATGTCTGAATCGCAGATATATCCTCGGAAATCTGATGCATTCTGGAATCATCAGGTCCGTCATATTCTGTGGTTAAAAAGTCAATGACAATCTTTTCTCCATCCTCCTCTTTCACAAAAGAGTGATGCTTGAGATTTCCTCTGTCATTCACAGCATTTTGGAACCCGGCTTGTTTCAGAATGTCAATGATCTCTTTGTAACGGGGCTGATTGGAAACCGCAATGGAAACACCCAAATCGATATCCATTGTTCCGCAGTGACGTGTCAGCGAATAATCACGTGTGTTCTGCGGAGCCGTAATATAGCGCGGAGCAAGGCCGCCAATCAGGACCAGGTCGTCTCTATATGCCCCCATAAGAGCCCACACATCCAACAGCGCGTTCTCCACCTTTTGTGTGAAAGAATCGTTGTAATCGCGAAAAGAGGTGCTGGTGTTCGGCATGATCACTCCCAAAACATTTTATTTTGTCGCAAGTATTCCGCCTGATCTTCATTGCGTCCGGGCATTTTTTTCAAATCCAGGTACAATTGGACATCTGAAACGACCGGATAATCATTGACTTTCTGCTCTCCGATGAAAATTCGCTCTGACTGCGGAATGTACAGAACAACATTTCCCCCGTTTTCCACTGGGAACAAATCCATACACTCTTCCGGCATCTCCTGAACGTATGCCGTGAGCATGTCCTGTTTCATATATGGCTCACGCAAATATGCCCCCGCAGGGCCCATGTATGCGAATTTTATCTTCCGATCCGTCAATATTCCGTTCAGTTTTCTCAGACCATCATCGTAGTTGGTGAAGTGCATGGCGAACATCTGACGCTTGATGTATCGGGCAAAACGATAAACAGCAGACCAGTCATTCAGCATCTTATCAGGCGCAGTCAATTCATATTTGCCATTACTTAAGGCAATGTATTCCTCTTGGAGCATTTTTTTCAAGACCATCGAAACATAGCCGCGTGTGACACCGGCGGCATCCGAGAGTTCTCCCTGTGTCCATTTCCGTCGCGGCTCTGCCAGAAAGAGCCGAGGCAAAGAGCTGGCTTTCCCCACAAAAACCGTTCCGCTGTTTCGAGCCACACCTTTCTTTTTGCCCAAAATTGAAACAATGTAACAAAAAGACGGGAATTCTATCTTTGAAGAACCTTCGGGAGAGTAGAAATTGAGCCTGGAACCGTCAAATTGTTCGATTAACATCTGTGGAATCTGAAATGAAACCAGCAGAATTCTTTGATTTTCAATGTCCAGTTTCTTCGATAACGCATCGTACCTTTCCGCCGTTTTGACTGAAACAGCGGATGTTATAACAATATACAGGGTAATTCCCGATTGTGTTTTGAAAATACAATCATAAGGCCTATTTGCAAAGATCATCGGTTCTGTTATGAACGATCCGGCCAGATGATGCTTTTCAAAAACCTTTTTTAAATTTTCAATCAGATACACCGATATTTGTTTTTCTCGCAATGCCATAATTCCATAACCTCCGTGTTTAATATATGGCACGTTTTACTGTTTGTCAAATCAATCCGCATAAAAAATCATGATATTTTTAAACTATGGATTGAGTGAAAAACAACAAAACTGGTCCATATATTTAATTCTTGTGCTGGATTAATCCAAAGATAAAAGCGCCGATGAGCGTACCGGTTGCTGGGGAACTGATCCGGCGCGATCATAACATTCACTGGAAAACCGCCCATGTTGTGTCCGGTTTGGGTTTGCGAAAACGGGACAGGAGCGAGTTGACTTCGTTCGAACAGTTTCTGCTGGATCAGCGTTTTTTTCAACCCCGAAAAACCGGTTTGCTATTTTGTTGTTTTTGAGCGCGACGAGGGGCTGGGCGACAGTCATGGCGTTGACCGTTTTGCCGTAGTGTTTGTCAGGATGCGATTTTATTTTACGCCTTGTTTTTCTTCTAGCCATGGATACCCGCTCCGACCTGAATGACCGGGAAGCCACTGTCGTGGCAATCCGCCGGGCTGGGATGAAATGGTATTTCTGCCGTGAACCCGTTGGACCTGAGCACACCAACGAGGTTTCAATCCCCGCGATCTTGAGACACGCACGGAGGAAGGATGAGGTGGCAGTGTCGCCCGTATGACCTCCATGCCGACGGAAACCGGTTGGCGTCCGTGAGGATGCATGGCAAGGCCGCGCCCATTGAGCCGCCGGAGATTGTCGATGCCGGCAGAAAAAGAGCGCAGGCTCGGTCTTGTCGATATTTGTGACTTCGTAGGTGTGGTCTGCCATCTTCGTTCCCCTCAATAGAGTATATTAAAAAGAGAATTAATAAGAGTTAACATTCAGATCATTTTGATTCTTGTTGATATATAATTTTACAAACAATCTGGAATATATATAATTGTTATTATTGCTATTGTTAAACATTGTGGTTGTAATAACCCCTTTTCCATAATTTTTACCACACTTAATATAAAAGAAATATTGTGTATTCCTATCTTTGAACGGGATTTTGAGCTTCTTTGCGGCATATTCACCTTCCGGTGCCTGGGTGAGCCAAGTTATATCAGTGATATCAACCTTGTCCCGCCCGTTCGTGCCAGCTAGAACGAGGCCATCGTCCGGATCGGAGGAAATGAAACGCAGGTAAAAATTAATGGGAACAGTACTATCTTGATAAGGGTTCGTTTTTCCAAAATGATTTCACCTTGGTTGTCACGCTCGAAATCAAGACGAAGATACTTTTTAAGTGGAATTGCTTCTCCCAACTTCAGTTCCTTTTTTTTCAAATATCCATCTGCAATTTCAGAAAGGTCGAAAACTGTCAGGAGCTGCCGCTCTTCATCATATTCAAGATGGGCGTCCCCTTTCACTAATGCAGCCAAAGTCCCGATTTCCCTCAGCTTAATATGGCAGTTTTCCTGAATCGCCGACTTGGGAGTATTTGCTGCTTCAGATGTGTAAAATGTTATATTTTCTGTGCGATAGCCATCTTTATCAAACGATATGGAAACACTCGTGTAGCGGCTTTTCTCTATCGTAAAACTGCCGTTTATTTTTCTAGTTTCCCTTATATGTTCAGATTTGAGACCAAAATCTTTTGGGACGGCTGAAATCAAGATCTAATGTAACATCTTCCAGTTCCCGGTTATTCATATCCGTCACTTTTCCAACGAGATGAATCCTGGCGCCGTTTGAATTAATCGCACTGGCAACAAGAAAAATACCGGCTCCAAAAATGATGAAAAAAAGGAGACACTTTACTGTTTCGCGATTGTTTGAATCTGTCATTTTGTCCCCCAGGATTGAGTTCAGGGCATCTCTATTAAGTGGGATTCGACGGCTTTTTGCATCTGGGCAAATCCCGATTGGGAAGATTTTCGGTGGTTACCTTCAGGCAGCCACGCTCAAATCTTCTTGCGTCATCTTGTTTGCCTGTCTGCTGAAAATCCACTAGATCGAATCAATAGAGATACCCTTTATCAATTTGTCGCCAATGAAAGGCCGTGCCCTTACTTGAAGATCAGGGGCACAAACTCGCGGAGGCTTCTGCGCCAGGTCAGCCATTCATGCGCCGTACCCTGGGGTTCATAGAAGACCGCATTGAGTCCGTGACTTTTCATGAGTTCGACCATGGTGCGGGGAATTGCCGGATTCTCCGCGGACCCGTGACTGACAAAAATCAGTTTGAGCTTTTCTTTGTATTCCGGCTTTTCGGAATCATGGAATCTGCCGTTCTCGGAATACCCGGAATCGTAAATGATGAAGTTGTCGCTGAAACATCCAAGCCACGCGTATGTATCGAGGTTGGCACGGACGGTCAGCCAGGTCTGTCCGGAACCGCGGGAAAGACCGGCCATGGCACGGTTGAGGCTGTCGGTCTTGGTGCGGAACGTCGAATCAATGAAAGGAATGAGTTCTTTGACGAAAATCTGGAGGACATCCACATCGGCGGGCCGGACCGTCGGTCCCTTCTTGATATCGCCGCAGTCCATCACGACAATCATCGGAACCGCTTTTCCGGCCGCGATCAGGTTGTCCATAATGTAATCGGCATGCCCCTGATTCGGCCAGCCGGTTTCATCCTCGCCCCAGCCGTGCATGAGATAGAGAACGGGATATCTTTTGTCCGGGTTTTTGTCGTACTCCGCGGGGGTATAGACGTTGCAAACACGTTCCATTCCGTTCATCTCGGACCAGTATTTGCAACGGCGGATCTGTCCGTGAGGAACATTCTTGTCGAACTGGTAATAGGCCGCATCGTCCGGATCCTCCGGGACCTCGATCCCCGACTGCATTGCGTTGCTGCCGAAAAATGCCTTTGTACCGGGATCGAAGACTTCATTCCCGTCCACGTTGAACTTGTAGTAATGGAACCCGACAATGAGCGGTTTCGTCTTCACCTGCCACAGCCCGTCCGCACCGCGCTCGAGATTGTAACGCGTTCCGCACATGTTCAGCGTGACGGAACGGGCGCCGGGTGCGTTCAGTTTGAAAATCGCCTCTTTCGTCTTGACGTTCACGGCAGGATACTGCGCACAAAACACGTTGGTATCGGACGGAACGAACCCGTCCGGCATGGGCTGGTCGGCCGGCGTCATGTTCGGGCGGAAACGGACAGGCGCATTGGCAAGCTCGGCTGCGGGATCGGCAGCAAAGGATGAAACGGATACGGCTGCGAAAGCAGCCGCGAGAACGAAACAGAAGGCGGAGAATTTCATACTCGGTTTTCCTATAACAAAAGGGTTGAAAGTAAAAGCCTTGTGAGGCGACGTTTCGGTTGGAACATCATTTCAAACTCGGAAACAGCAGGCGAAAGCCCGGACGCATCAGCCGGATGATCAGGCCGGTTTTTCGGCGGGAATTCCTTGATTTCACCTTAATATACATCCCACGTGTTTTATTTGCAAGTGTCGGTTTTCTTTTTTTGTGATGGTATAACTTTTTTTGAGGGAAAGTCAAGATGAGAAGAGAATCTGCTCAATCCAAACAGCGCACAATTCTCTGTTTGAGCTTATTTTAGATGAGGTCGAGTCCCCATCTCGAAACCGCCGAAAACGGAGAATTTGGGTCGGGAGTGCCCCTGAGCTCAGACGAAAGTGCGACTTATTGGATTCTCTGCGGAGAAAGAGAAGGGCGATTATTCATTCCGTAACCCTCGAATTGAGGTGGACTTAGGAAGAGAAGAAGAAAGCATCATCGTGAGGACGATGATGCCGTGAAGACAAAAAAATGGTGGTCGCTGGGAGACTCGAACTCTCGACCTCATCCGTGTGAAGGATGCGTTCTAACCAACTGAACTAAGCGACCATCAAGAAAAACTGTAACCATTACTATACATCTTTTCCCGGAAAAATCAAGTCGAGGACCCTTTTTTCCGGGAAAAAAGCATCCGTTCCGCCTGGAGCGTCGTTTTTCGGCCTTTTACCCTGTTCTTAACGCAAAAATACAAAGAGGGAATATACTTTTCAGTTTGACTTTCCGGTATTCTGTGATACTGTTAAGGAGTGTCAGTCAAAATACCGGGAGTCAGATTCAATGAACAAGAAAACGCCTCAAAAAACGATTTCCCGTACACGCAGGGGAATACCGTCGAAGATGAAGGGCCGCAAAATGCCGCCCCGTGCGCAGATCATCCGTCTGGCGCGCATCGCGTCGCTTCTGAAGAAAAACAGCTGTCCGACGGCGCAGAATCTCCTGAACGAATACCGCGAGATTGAGCTTGCGGAGGGGAAGACGATCCGGGCGAAATACAGCCTGCGCACGGTGTACCGCGACATCGACCTGCTCCGGAGCGATTTCGACTGCCCGGTCCGGTTCGATCGGCGGCAGAAGATCTATTACCTCGAGGACCCTCAATGGGAGTTCAACTGCCCGGCGAATCTGTCGGAATCCGTCATGCTCGCGCTCATCCTCGGCGGTCGCATCGCCGAGGAGGTGTTCCCGAATCCGGTCCGGGCACGCATCACGAAATCCGTGGACGAGCTGCTGAAAGGGAACAGCCCGGAATTTCTGGAGAAGACGCTCATCCGTTCGCTGAAGGTATTCGCCGAGGGGGGCGTGGCGGAAAATGCCTCGGTCTTTTCGACCGTGTTCGAAGCGTGGCAGACGCACCGCCGCCTTCGCATCCTTTATGACGACCAGACTGGCGGCGTGAAGGAACGCGAGGTCGATCCGCACGTGCTGTTCCTGTACCAGCACGAATGGCGCATCAAGGCGTTCTGCCACCTGCGGAATGCGCCTCGGACGTTCGTGATCAACCGCATCCGGAACGCGACCCTGCGGAAAGAGACGTTCACGCCGGACAGCGCCATCATCGACTCCGTCACGCTCGACAGCATCGTGAGCTACGAGAAGCTTCACGACGTGAAGATCCGGCTGACGGGCGACGCGGTGAAATTCGCGAAGGCCAACCGCATGCATTCGAGGCAGAAGATCAAAAAGACCGCCGACGGTTGGCTGTTCCATATCCCCGAAGTGCCCGGCGAGGTCATCGTGCCGTGGATCCTGTCGCAGAAAGGGCAGGCAATCCCGCTCGAACCACCGGAACTGATCGAAAGCGTCCGTGCCGGAGCTCAATCCGTGCTGGACAGCCTGACGGAAAAACACTGAAAAACTGTTTAGTTCGTCTTTCCTACAAGCCCTGTTCATGCACAAAACGCGAAAAGCATGTGTTTTTTCGTAAAAACCGCGTTCGCGGGATTGACAAAAACATGCTTTTGCTGTACTTTACTGGAAAAACTTTTCATCCCGACAACAAACTAACCTCAAAAACACAAGGATTTTCACCATGGAAATGAAAAAGACCTGCATCGCGGCCGGAGCGATTCTGCTCACGACGGCTGCTTTCGCCCAGTTCGGCGGCGGCTTCGGCGGTTTCGGCGGCCCGGCCCGTTCCGCGCTCCCCGAAGGATTCGTCCCGGCGGAAACGAACATCTACAACTCCGAATTCCCGGCGGTCAACCCGAAGACCAAACAGGCGTTCTTCCGCATGCAGGCTCCGGGCGCGCAGAAGGTCACCATCTCGCAGGAAGGCAAGACCTACGAGCTGAAGAAGGACCAGAGCGGCTGGTGGTCCGTCACCACGGATCCGCTGGTGGAGGGCTTCCACTATTTCAGCTACACCGTGGACGGCAACAAGGCGTTCGATTACGGCAGCGAGGCGTTCTACGGATGCAGCACCGAGATGTCCGGCATCGAGATCCCCGAGGATGAGGCCGAGGCCGCCTACTACCACTTCAACAAGGACATCAGGCACGGCCAGGTGCGCCATTGCCGTTACTGGTCCGAGATGAACGGCCTGGACCGCCACTGCCGCGTGTACACGCCCGCCGAATACGAGACCGATCCCGAAAAGCGCTTCCCCGTGCTGTATCTGCTCCACGGCGGCGGCGAGGATGAATCCGGCTGGGAGGAACAGGGCCGCATGGCGGACATCATGGACAACCTGATCGCCTCCGGCAAGGCCGTCCCGATGATCGTCGTCATGGACAGCGGCAACGTCCGCAACTACGGCGCGGTGCGTCCGCGCGGCGTCCGCGTGACCGACATCTTCGTGAAGGAGCTCAAACCGTGGGTCGACGCCACGTTCCGCACGAAGACCGACCGCGACAACACCGCGATGGCCGGCCTCTCCATGGGCGGCGTGAACACCTGGAACACGATCTTCCCGGACAACATGGACAAGTTCGCCTACATGGGCGGCTTCTCCGGCGCGGGCAACTTCTCCGGTCCGGGCGCGGCTCCCGGCGGCGGCGACGTGAACACCGTCTTCGGCGGCGTCTACAAGGACGCGGACAAGTTCAACTCCCGGATGAAGCTCGTCTTCATCAGCGTCGGCGAGGCGGAAAAGACCAACCCGGTCCGCGAGACCTACCGCATCCTGAAGGACCACGGCATCAAGAACCTCGTCTTCTACGAATCCCCGAAGACCGACCACGAATGGCTCACCTGGCGCCGCAGCCTGCGCGAATTCGCGCCGCTGCTCTTCAAGTAATCCCGGATAACCGAATCCAGAGTAAGAAAAAGGCTCCCGCCGCGCGAACGGAGGGAGCCTGAATTTTTGAGCAAAACCGAGCAGGAAATCAGCCCTTGAATGCGGCGAGGGATTCCTCGACGCGGGCGAGCTTGTCCTTCAGGTCGGCGAGCTGCGTCTTCACGTCCTCGACGACAAACAGTCGATTCTTGTCTCTGTGCATTCGCGTCCCGCGTTCAAGTAATCTGTCGAACTCGTGCAAACGAGTTCACCGAGGCCCGCGCATGCGGGCCCCCAGCGAAGCGGCAAATTCTTCTTTCACCAGTATTTTAATGTACTCATCTTTCAAACACTCTAAGGATATTCTTTGCTTTCTCGTCTCTTTTTTCAAATGCTTTGCGATACCAAATGTTATTTTTTTGTAAATTCTGATTCTTTCCTCATTATTTCTTTAACCTCATCTGGTAACTGTTTGTTGTGTTGTTTTATCACTTTTTTTATAACATCATCAGGTATTTTCCCTGTCATAGTAACACAACGCAATTGATTCATTTTTACATCAAGGTCTAATCCCTTTTGAACAAAGATGACTTCACCTTCTTCAAATTTAATCTCTTTGTCCGTAGGTTTTTTTGAAAAAGTTATAAATTTATAGTTCCTTTTAGCGGAAATGCCTTCTTTGGGATATTTCATTATAATAATATTTTTATATTTGATGCTTGGGTAATCATATATTTCAAAATCATATCTTGCAGGATCCTCAAGATAATAAGGAGGAGTTGTACTTATTTGCCATGTAGATAATGCTTGGCTAAGCTCAATTTGTTTGACAATATAATTGCTATCCATTGATGCTTGCTTTTTTGCAAGAGTTCCAGCTTCCTTTATGTCCTCTGCTTCAACAACTTGTATTCCATTCTTTTCGACACATTCCTTAAAAGATGATGATGGATCAAATACATGTTTTTTAATTCTTTCATCTGCCAGTTTGTCATATGCCGCAGCGGCTTGTTCCGCTCGTTGTTTTTCTTCTGATTCCAATTTTTCTATTTCTTTTTTGAGGTATTGTTTTAACTCTTCAGTGCTCCCAAAAATTTTTTTATTTTTTCCAGTTCCAGATGAACCTGTTTCTCTTGATTCCACACGACCTCCTCCACTATTCCCTCTCACTAAATCATATGCTTCTTCTGAGCCCACACGAACTGCATTATTATTTCCTCCCATCATTTGATATGCTCCTTGTGATCCCAATCGAACTGCCGCTCCAGCAAGCACAGACTCAATGACAGCACAAAAAGCAAAGATAGAGACGATTGTTTTCATAATCAGAACTCCTTAATAATGATTAATGGATGTTTGTTTCGTTTGTTGTTTGTTATTAGAACTTCAAGCTAGTAACTAAGTTTTTTAAGAAGATCCTTTGCATCGTCACTGCCTCCGTTCGCAGCCTTTCGTATCCAAATCAGAGACTCTGCCCTGCTTGCTTCGCCGTAATGCTGATACAAACACAGTCCCAGCGCGAACTGTGCTTCAGCATGATCTTGATCTGCGGCTTTACGAAGCCATTTTATTGCTTCTTTGTAGTCCGTTTCTACCAAATAAAGCCCTCCAAGCTGATATTGGGCAGTTACGTTTCCTTGCTCAGCTGCCATGCTCAACCATTTCGCGGCTTCTTTTTTATTGTCAGCCTTGAAATAAAGGGCGCCAAGAAGAGTTTGTGCTTCAGGACTCCCTGAATCCGCAGCCTTAATCAACCATTTTTTTGCTTCATCCAAATCTTCCTTAACTCCAAACAAACCTCCCGAGTAAGCAAGAAACACTGCGATTTGTGCCTCTGTATCACCTTTTGTCGCTTTGACGAACAAATTGCAATTATCCATTTGCTCTTTTCTATCTTCCTTGCCTTTTTTTCCTGCCATTTGATACCATTTAAGAGCTTCGGAGAACGCTTTGACCTCTCCTTTGCTATAATAAAGGTCCCCCAATTTGATTTGTGCTTCACTATTTCCTTGTTCTGCCGATTTTTGAAGCCAAAAAAGAGCTTCATCTTCTCGTTGATTTACTCCCATCCCATCCAAATAACAAACACCAATTTTAAATTGTGCTTCACTGTTTCCCTGTTCGGCTGCTTTGCGAAACCATTTTACTGCTTCATAAATGTCTCTTTTTATGCCGTCTCCATTGTAATAGCACATCCCAAGCAAGAATTGTGCCTTGGAAATACCATGGGATGCAGGATAATTCAGAAAACTTACAGCTTCTTCATATCGGTGCTCCTCAAAGGCATTTGTCCCTTTCTTTAAATAGTTTTCAGCTTTGTTGTTTTTTAATAAATCTATAGAATAATATATGAGACACAAAGGACATAAAACGATAATAAGAGAGGCAAATACAATAATTCCCTTCCGAAGGTGGTTTTTAGATATAATAGCCTTTTCCTGTAGATTGTTTTTTTGAAAAACACCTGTTTTATTCACATTATTCTGTTTAGGAAAAAAATCTGTTGCTTTATATGTTTCTTTCGGTACAGAATCGTTGGGATTTCTGACAATAAACTCCTTTTTGCAAACGGAACATTCGACATTTTGCCCGATGAATGATTCATCGACAGAATAATGCTGGTTGCACCAGGGACACAAGATTTTGAATTCCATAACCTAACACTCCTGATTGGGTTGTTTTTGCCGATTGTAATGCAAAAGTCACGCGAAAAGGAGGCCGGTAATACAGATACAAAAAAGCCGGACGAATCCCCATGCGCACATCTGTAGGTCCCGCCAAGAACCTGCCCAAGAAACGCAAGAGAAACGCCCAGCAAAATATGAAGACACAAAGGTCCTTTGCTGGTATATTTCTTTTCTTGGGCAAAAAAGACAGATTGAAACTTGGCGGGTTTACAGATGATTTTTTGCTGAAATAACCGATGAAATGAGCACGAAACCGGATTCCTGTTGGTTAGGGAAGCGATTCCAAAACACAATTTACACGCATTCTAAGGAAAAATCAAATGATTTTTCTGCTTTTCTTAGTATTTTCTCTTTTTTGAAGCGAGAAAAGGAAAAAGGACGCGTTCGCGTCCCGCTTCGCTGGGGGCGGCTGCGCCGCCTCGGTAGCCCTCGCTCACGCTCGGTGATTCTTTTACATAAACGCTAAACGCGAACAACAGAGGAATGTGAGGACGGAGGGTTGAGGATCAGCCATTTTTTTACAGCGGGCGCACTACAGGAGAAAAGTCCTTACGGAAAAAACAAAAAGGCTCTCTCCGCGCGAACGGAGGGAGCCTGAATCTTTTTACGGAAACTGAAGAAACGATCAGGCCTTGAACGCGGCGAGGGATTCCTCGACGCGGGCGAGCTTGTCCTTCAGGTCGGCGAGCTGCGTCTTCACGTCCTCGACGACTTTCGCCGGGGCGCGGCTGACGAACTTCTCGTTGCTGAGCTTCGCCTCGGCGGCCTTGATCCAGCCGGTGAGCTCGGATTTCTGCTTCGTGAGCTTCTCGCGTTCGGCCGCGGGATCCACGAGGCCCTTCAGAGGCAGGAAGATCGCGCCTGCGTCGCAGACGATGGACGGCGCGGGCGTGCCGTCTTCGCTCGCGTAGTTTTCGAGCGAGACGCTGATGAGGGATGCGTTCAGCATGGCCGTGAGGGAGTCCATCTGGTCGCAGAGGGAATCCAGGATCTCCTGCGAGGCGGCGCGGATGTGGTACTCGATGCGCTTGCCGGGAGCGATGTTGTTCGAGAGGCGCAGGTTGCGGCCGGCGGAGATGAGGGCGTACTTGTCGGCGGTCATCTCGGAAATCTTGTCGGCGTCCGCGGGGAGCTTGAGGTCGGCCTCCGGGAACGCCGCGGTCATGATGGACTGGCCGTCGGCAAGGAAACCCATGCGGTGGGCGAGTTCCTCGGTGATGAACGGCATGAAGGGGTGCAGAAGGCGAAGCAGCTTCCAGAGCGCGTAGTCCAGCACGGCGAGCGCCTGCTGCTTGGCGGCTTCGTCGGCGTTGAAGCGCGGCTTGCACGCCTCAATGAACCAGTCGCAGAAGTTGTTCCAGACCAGCTCGTAGATGTCGTGCGCGGCGGAATGGAAGCGGAACTCGCGGAGGGAGGTGTTCACGTCGGCGCACGCCTTTTCCAGCGTGTTGAGCATGTGGATCTCGTCCTGCGTGAGCTTTTCGACCGGGATCGCGAGCGTGTCGAACGAAGCGGAGACGGGCCCCTGCATGGTGCGGAACCGGCAGGCGTTCCAGAGCTTGTTCGCGAAGTTGCGGCCGAGCTCGCACTTCTCGTTGGAGTAGCGGATGTCCATGCCGACGGGCGCGATGTAGACGATGGAGAAGCGGAGGGCGTCGGCGCCGTAGGTCTCGATGACCTTCAGCGGGTCGGGCGAGTTGCCGAGGGACTTGCTGAGCTTGCGGCCGAGTTCGTCGCGGATGATGCTGGTGAAGTAGACGTTGCGGAACGGCAGGTCGCCTTTGAACTCGTATCCCGCCATGATCATGCGCGCGACCCAGAAGAAGATGATGTCCGGACCGGTCACGAGGTCATTGGTCGGGTAGAAATACTTGAGCTCGGCGGTCTCTTCCGGCCAGCCCATGATGGAGAAGGGCCAGAGCCAGGAGCTGAACCAGGTGTCGAGCACGTCCTCCTCCTGATACCAGCCGTCTCCTTCGGGCGGGTTCACGCCCACGTAGACCTCGCGGTTCTCGTCGTTCACGTCGCCGCGGTACCAAGCCGGGATGCGGTGTCCCCACCAGATCTGGCGGCTGATGCACCAGTCCTGGATGTTCTCCATCCAGTGGAAATAGGTCTTGGCCCAGCGGTCGGGATAGAATTTGATCGCGCCGGAGCGGACGGCCTCGATGGCGGGCTTGGCGAGCTCGTCCATGCGGACGAACCACTGGTCGCTGAGGAGCGTTTCGATCTCCACGCCGCCGCGCTCGGAGAAGCCGACGTTGTGAACGATGTCCTCGATCTTTTCGAGGAGGCCGAGCTGCTCCATCTCCGCGACGCACTGCTTGCGGCATTCGTAGCGGTCGAGGCCGGCGTACTTGCCGCACTGGGCGTTCATGGAGCCGTCGCGGTTCATGACGTTGATGAATTCGAGGTTGTGGCGCTTGCCGACCTGATAGTCGTTCGGGTCGTGGGCGGGCGTGATCTTCACGCAGCCGGTCCCCTTTTCCGGGTCGGCGTGCTCGTCCTCGATGATCGGGATCCTGCGGTCGGTGAGCGGGAGGTTCACGGTCTTGCCGACGAGGTGTTTGTAGCGCGGATCGCCGGGCGGAACGGCCACGGCGGTGTCGCCGAACATGGTCTCGGGGCGCGTGGTGGCGACGACGAGATAGCCGGAACCGTCGGTGAGCGGATAGCGGAAATGCCAGAACTTGCCCTTTACTTCCTTGTAGATGACCTCCTCGTCGGAAAGCGCGCTCTGGGCGGCGGGGCACCAGTTCACCATGCGTTTGCCGCGGTAGATGTAACCCTTTTCGTAGAGCTGCACGAACACCTTGCGGACGGCGGCGCTGAGGCCCTCGTCCATGGTGAAGCGCTCGCGGTCCCAGTCGCAGGACGTGCCGAGCTTGCGGAGCTGCTTGATGATCGTGCCGCCGTAGAGCTTCTTCCATTCCCAGACGCGTTCGATGAACTTCTCGCGGCCGAGCGCGCGGCGGTCGATGCCTTCCTTCTCGCGGAGGACCTTGTCGACCTTGCTCTCGGTGGCGATGCCGGCGTGGTCGGTGCCGGGGAACCAGCAGACTTCCTCGCCCATCATGCGGTGCCAGCGGATGAGGATGTCCTGAAGCGTGTTGTTCAGGACGTGGCCCATGGTGAGGATGCCGGTCACGTTCGGCGGGGGGATGACGATGGAATAAGGCTTCTTGTCGGGATTGGGTTCGCCGTGGAAGCGCTTGTTCGCCTCCCACTCGGCATACCATTTCTCTTCGATTTCAGCGGGCAGATATGCTTTCGGCATTTCCGGCATGATGACGGTCTCCTGAGTAGTATCGGTTGATTCAGAATAAAAAGTCAAAACATAATATAGCACGGTTTCAGACATTTTCCCATAAAATAATGCGAAAAGCGGTGTCTTTTTTTTGAAAAAAAGGCGTTTCGGGGGTATAGTAAGAAGTTATACTATTTCAATCCGGGAAAAAACAATGGATCAGAACTTCGCCCAGGGCGCCAATCAGAGTCTGGAACAGACCCACATCCTTTCGCCTCAGCACCTTCAGGCGCTGAAGGCGCTGCAGGCGCCTGTCATGGAGCTGTCCGGCTCGTTCGCCGACGTCCTGGCGGAGAATCCCCTGATCACGACCGAAGACGATGATTCCGACTACGAGGAGGAAGCGGACCTGAAAACGGACGATCTTCCGGTTCAGGACGATGCTCCGGTTGAGAACCTCGACGAAAACCGTCTGGACTACGACGAGGAACTGGCGCGCATCCTGGAGGGCGACGACGACTGGGCGTCCGTGCGTCAGGAGGACGGCGGCGATCCGCCCGACAGCGAGGCCGAGAAACGCCGCGAATATATGTTCAACTCCGTGGCGCAGGAAGTCTCGCTGCAGGAGGTCCTCATGGAACAGCTCAATACCGAGGACTGTACGCCCGAGGTGCGCCGTGCCGCCGAAGAGGTCATCGGCAACATCGACGACGACGGCTTTTTCCGAAGCGTCCCCGCCGAGATCGCGCAGTCCGTGCCGTGTTCGCTGGAGACCGCCGAGGCCGCGCTCCGGCTCGTGCAGACGTTCGATCCGCCCGGAATCGGGGCGAGTTCCCTGCCGGAATGTCTCCTGATCCAGCTCGAACGCGCCGGGAAGAAAACGGAACGGATGACCGAATTCGTGACCCGTCACCTGGACGACCTCGAACACAACCGTCTCCCGAAGATCGCGAAGGACATGGGCGTGACCGTACCGGATGTGAAGGCCATGGCGGACGAGCTCCGCCGTACCTGCGACCCGCGGCCCGCCGCATCCATCGCGCAGTCCCGCACCGAATACTGCCCCGTCGAGGTCACGGTCGAGCGTTCCGGCGACGAATACGCCGTGCGTCCGAACCGCGAATACCAGCCGAGATTCCTGATCCCGAACCGGTACATGAAAATGCTCGACGACCCGCTGACCGACCAGGAGACCCGCGACTACATCCTGAAGAACCTGAAGAGCCTCATGGAAATCCGCAAGGCGCTCGCCGACCGCGAAAGCACCATCGTCCGCATCGCACGCGTCATCGCGGACCAGCAGCACGATTTCTTCGACAGGGGACCGGAATTTCTCCGCCCCATGACCATGCGCGACGTGGCGGACCGTCTCGGCGTCCACGAGACCACCGTCAGCCGCGCCATCGCGAACAAATACATGGCGACGCCCGCCGGCACGTTCAAATTCCGCGACTTCTTCACCGGCGGCTACCAGAACACCGAAGGCGAGGACGTCTCCAGCTCGGCGGTCAAGGAGTACATCCGCGAGGCCGTCAAAAACGAAAATCCCGCTCACCCGCTCTCCGACCAGAAAATCGTGGAGGGCCTCAAAAAGAAGGGGCTCGACGTGGCCCGCCGCACCGTGGCGAAATACCGCGAGGAACTCGGCATCCCCTCTTCGCAGGGAAGGAAACAGTACACGTGAAAAATAAACTCTCTTCGTTCATATCCGGCCACAGACGCCTCTGGAACACATTCCTTTTCCTCTTCATCCTCCTGACCGCGTTCTCGTTCCGTACGTACCACTACAACACCTCCGTGCTGATGCTGAACGAGATCATCCGCGAGGTTCCGCAGCAGGAACAGGACCGCCGCTCGTTCTTCGAGCTTTTCCTCCCGCTCCGGCACAACAACTTCTCGCCGTTCACCATCGAGAGCGCCATGATGTATTCCTACTCGCAGGACATCGCCGAGGGGAAAGGCGTGCCGGAACGCGACGAGACGCTGAAGCATATGGAGGACATCCCGCCCTACGCGCAGATGAACATGGCGCTGGAGTGGTTTCTCGGCTGGGGCTGGCGGCTGAAACAGCTGATCGCGCCCGACCCGGAGAGTTCCCCGCGCGAAAAATTATTCCAGGACCATCCGTACATGGCGCAGTGGATGAGCGCGCAGATACGGCTGTGGGCGTCGCTCACATCCGCGCTGATCTTCTTGTGGCTTCTGCTCTTGAAATGTCCGCGCAAACTGGCGTTCTGCGGCGGATTCCTGCACGCCGTGGCGCTGTCGGCGATCGCGCGTTCCACCGGGCAGGACCTGGTGCGCGGCGAATTCTGCATCCCGCTGATCACGATGACGTTCGTGCTGGCGGCGTGGTGCAGCAGCCGGGCGCGCTGGTGGAAGATGCCGATCATTTTCTGCGTGGTGTTCCTGGCGTTCATCGCGTGGGACCTGTGCCAGATGATCTTCTCCGCGTGGGCGCTGATCGAGGTCCTGCGCGCGGTCTGCGGATACCGGATGAAACGCGGTCTGCTGTATGCCTGGATCGCAATCGCCGCCGCCGTGCTGCTGAACGCCCTCGTCGTGCCGTTCAACGTCACCTACGGCCTGATCCATGCCCCGATCCTGTGGGTGGCGATGCCGTCGCTCTTCTGCTGTTATGCGCTTCAGAGCGTGTCGCGTCGATTGAATCTGACCGGAGGCCGCAAGCTCGCGCTGCGTCTGGCGGTGCCGATTCTGGCGGCGGCGTTGTACGTGAATTGGGCTCAGTTCGGCAACACCCCGGAATACGCATCGAACTACAGCCACTTCTCCGAGGCGATGAAGGCGAAGATCAAGTTCAACAATGTGAAGCCCGCGAACGCCCTGCTGCTGAACTACGACGCCCGCATCATGTGGACGCCCTCCATGCACTCCGCCACCTGGGAGATCGCGTCGTCGTTCTTCCCGAGCCTTCTTTTCGGGCGCAGGCTCCAGTTCGGCCTCTTCCATTTCCTGTTCGGCCTGCTTCCGGTTACATTGGCGCTGTACGCCGCGCTGCTGCTGGGACTGACCTTGTTCCGAATACCACGGGAAGAGTTCATGAAGACGCTGTCGCGGACGTTCCTGCCGAACATCTTCACGGTCGGGTTCATCGTCGGGTTCATCTACATCGTGCGCTACCACGAGTTCGTGATCCTCTTCCTCTGCGTGTCCCTGCCGATGCTCGTCCGCACGTATCTGCGGGCGTTCCGGCACGCGCCATGGAAAGTCGATCCCGCCGAGGCCTGCACGGTCATCTTCGACTGTCCGCGCCTGCTCAAATTCCTCCGTCGCACGCTCACTGGCGTTTTCGTTTTCATTCTCTTCTGGGAGACGATCGTGTCCATCGGAACGCCCCGCCGTTATACGGGCGACGTCGCGTTCCGGGAGACCGCCATGCTGATCCTGTGGTTCCGCCAGCACAAGGACGCCGTGGCGGGCAAGGGTGTGGCGGCGAACTTCACCGTCGGGCCGATGCTGAAAGCGTACGCGGGGACCGGACTCGTCATGAATCCTCAGTTCGGCATGAAGCGCATCCGCGACGCCACGGAGAAATACCTGAACGCGATGTTCCACGGCTCCGAGCTTGATCTGGCGCGCTACTGCGGCGAATACGGCGCGGACTACGTGATCTACAACAAGGGCGCGTGCTTCTCCTATTCGATCTACTCGAACCGCTACATCGCCGGCGCGAACGAGATCAAGCCCGACTCCATCGTCAACCTCATGATCTCCGATCCGGACAGCCTGCACTGGTTCTACCGCCTCGACGTCCCGCGCGGGCTGGAGAGCATCAACCGCGTCTACACGGTCTTCAAGGTGGTTTCGCCGGAGGGCAAGCGCGAAGCCGCCCGCCTCGGCGCGCTCGGCAGAAACGAGCTTGCGCTCGGACGGAAAGAAGAAGCCGCCGAACTCGCGAAGAAAGCCGTCTGGCTCGATCCGACCGCCGAAGGGCCGAGGCTCCTGTACTTTGAAACGCACGGCTATCTGCCGCGCATCACGCTGTCCGGCGTGGAGAACGAGAAATAATCAATCACCGGTTGTGATCCTGTTCATCCGGTCGTTTTTTCGCGAAAAATATAAGTCGCCTGCTTGTATTTTTCCCGCGTCGGGTGTATAGTAATCAATACTTCTTTCGGTGCGTCCCCATCGTCTAGAGGCCTAGGACATCAGGTTCTCATCCTGGTAACATGGGTTCGAATCCCATTGGGGATGCCATTTTTTGTGCCCGGACAAAGTCCACGGACTTGTTCTTTGCCCGGATGAGATTGGGGACCATCGGCATGATGAGGTAAACGAGTCCCGCATAGAAAAACCGAAACGCATCCGTTATTCCTCCTTTTTCGGACCAGACGCTGTTTCCCTCTGCATTACGGTTGCTCCCCGGAAAAAACATCCACGAATTCAGCTTCAGCGGGGGATGTCACGATCAGCACGGCCTCCTGGTTAAAAAGCTGTCTGTACTGGTGCGCGACCCGCCGGACTTTATCTTTTGCATCGGACGGAGCCAGGACCACGATGATGCGTGAATCCTCGCGCATAGTGGCGGCTGAGGCATCGTCCGATTTCCAGTGGCCTGTTGCTTTTAACGTCGTGTAGCCGTCGGGAAACTCCGCCGTCACATAGTCTTCGCAGAACTGTTCCCATTCCGCTTCCGAGACGGCTCCGTCGCTTTGTGACATCCCGCAGAAGATTCTGTATTCCCGCCAGTTTTCACGCGAGGTGCAACAGCATCCCGCGAAAAGCACATTTGCAGCCAAAAGAAATGAAAAAAAGATTCTGTTCATTTTAAGCTCCGGACTTTTCCGTTCCGGCATCATGCGCATCCCGACAAGGCGGATTCGATTTGCCCGTCAGGTTTTTCAGGACGAGTTTCCAGACCGCGGTCATTTCCACGACGGCGTCCGGGAGGGATTCAAACGGCGATTCGACAAATCTGTTTGCCAGTGCGATCAGGATGCGGCGTTTTTCCTCCGGTTCGCAGATCTGTTCCATCATGCCTTCTCCGGCGACGGAGACATAAAGGTTCGTTACGCTTCGCATGCCGCCGGGCCGCACGATCTCCTTCGCGCCGTCGTCACGTTCGGCAAAGAAATAAACATGCGGATCGCGCGCCAGAATATCCGCTTTCCGTCCTTCTTTCGCTCCGTGGAAATACAGCACGGCGCTTCCGTCCGGACCGGGTTCGGCGAGATAGTTCATGGTCACGCCGTAGGGCTTTCCGGCATCGTTCAAGGCAAGATGTCCGGCAGGCAGGGAACTTAGGATTGCCCAAATGGTATTCGGATCTTTGATCTCGCGGTCTGTGCGTCGCATGAGCTTCTGTTCCTTCCGTGATTCGTTGTTCCCACCAAAAAGTGTTTACCTGGCTGCCAGCTTCACGCCGAGCTCGAACGCCTTTTTACAATCCTGAGGGAATACCGTTTCATGGCGTTGGCATTTTGCTTTGCCGTCGAACATGCCGAGATGATACCGGCTGTAGTCCTTCACCTGCATGGTGTCCATGGAAAGAAGCGTTTCGCAATGGCCGAAATAGAGTTTCATCCAGTTCTCGTAGCGTTGGAAGACCTCCCGATAGCCGACCTGCGGGAACCATGCCTCGGGACAGTTCATCGTGAAAACCCATGCCGTCTTTTTCGCCGGACTCAGCGGCTTGCTGTAATCATCGTAGTTCAGATACTGGAACAGGAAACGCTCGAAAAAAGAACGCATCTCGCCGGTGACTTCGCTGAAATAGATCGGACTGCCCAGCACCACCGCATCTGCTTCATGAATGCGATCCAATACAGGCGTAAGGTCATCGCGCAACACACAACGGTTCGGGCGCGGTTCCTTTCTGAGCTTGCATGCCATACAGCTCCTGCATCCGCGGAAATTGAGGTCGTACAAGTAGACCATCTCCGTCTCCGCGCCAGCCGAGGCCGCGCCGTCCAGTACGTTCTTCAGCAGGGTGTCGGTGTTCCAGTTCTTGCGGGGACTGCCGTTGACGGCCATAACTTTCATAGCGGGCTCCTTTCCTGTTCATTTTTGCTCAGTAGCAGCAGGATGACTGCCGTTTTCGCATACTATACACCCGTATTCGACTGAAATCAAACCGGGAACAGGAGAAAACAGGAAAGGGGACCGACTGAAAGCAAAAATTTTTTATTTGTTAAACGATAGCTTGAAAACAATAGCGGAACGTGGTATATTGTGGGCGAACGTATTTGAATACAAACTGCAAATGAGGTTTTCTACTGAACTTCATTTGTTATTTCATCAGGGGTCTTTTTATGGACTACGACATTTTATTCCAGCCGGTCAGGATCGGCAACCTTGAACTGAAGAACCGTTTCATGATGGCTCCGGTCGGGCCTCTGGGGCTCGGCGACGCCGACGGAGCGTTCAACCGGCGCGGCATTGATTATTATGTGGAACGGGCAAAAGGCGGGACCGGCTTGATCTGCACCGGCGTCACGTTCGCCGATTTTACGGTGGAGGAGCACTCCTGCCCCGGCGTGCCTGTCCCGACGCGGAATCCGCATCAGTTCATCCGCACCGGCAAGGAAATGACGGAACGAATCCATGCGTACGGCTCCAAAGTCCTGCTTCAGCTTTCCGGCGGCTTCGGACGCGTGTCGATTCCGGAAGACCAGGGCGCGGACAATCCCGTCGCCCCGTCCGAAATCCCGCACCGGTGGCTCGACAAGACGTGCCGCGCGATCACGGTGGACGAGATCCATCATATCGTCGCCATGTTCGGCAAGGCGGCGGCGATCGGAAAACGCGCCGGATTCGACGGCATCATGATCCATGCCGTGCATGAAGGCTACCTGATCGACCAGTTCGCGATCGCCATGTTCAATCATCGCACGGACGAATACGGCGGCTCGCTGGAAAACAGGCTTCGTTTCGCCCGGGAGATCCGCGAAGAGATCACGAAGACCTGCGGTTCCGATTTCCCGGTGGTCATGCGTCTTTCCACCAAGAGTTTCATCAAGGACTGGCGCAAAGGCGCGCTCCCCGGCGAAGAATTCGAAGAAAAGGGCCGCGACGAAGCCGAAGGGCTCGAAGTCGCAAAACTGCTGGAGCAGTATGGTTACGATGCTTTCGACGTGGATGTCGGGTCCTACGACAGCTGGTACTGGTCGCATCCGCCCATGTACCAGAAGGACGGGCTCTACCTGAAATACGCAAAAGCCGTGAAGGAAACGGTGAAGGTCCCGGTGATCTGCGCCGGAAAACTCGCGAATCCCGATCTCTCTTCGCAGGCTGTAAAGGACGGCTGGATCGATATCGTTTCTCTCGGGCGTCCTCTGCTCGCCGACGCCGATTACGCGAACAAACTGCGCAGCGGCAGGAAAGCGGACATCCGCCCCTGCATCAGCTGCCAGGAAGGCTGCATGGGGCGAATCCAGAATTATTCGCTGGTCAACTGCGCCGTGAATCCGCAGTGCGCCAGAGAACGCGATTTCGCATACAATCCGGTTCTGCGCCCGAAGAAAGTGGTCATCGTCGGCGGCGGCGTCGCCGGCATGGAAGCCGCGAGAGTGCTGGCGATCCGCGGTCACAAGCCCGTGATCTTCGAGAAAGAAGACAGCCTCGGCGGCGCATGCGTCCCCGCCGGCGTGCCCGATTTCAAAAAAGAAGACAGGGCCCTGATCCAGTGGTACATTCATACCATGAAGGAACTCCAAGTCGAAATCCATCCCGGCGCCGCCGTGACGGAGGAAATGCTTCGCGGCATGACATTTGACGCACTCATCATCGCGACCGGAGCCACGCCGCGCCTGTTCGATCTGGGCAAAGGCATCCCCGTGTACGACGCGAAATCCGTACTGAAAAACAATGCTGCCGGACTTGGAAAAGACCTGGTCGTGCTCGGCGGCGGTACCGTCGGCTGCGAACTCGCCCTGTGGCTTCGTGAATCCTTCGGGAAGAATGTCACGATCGTGGAAGCGCAGAAAGACATTCTCACGCTCAATGCGCCGCTGTGCTCCGCCAACAAGGATATGCTGGCCGCCCTGGTCCGGTTCAAAGGCTGCGCGATCCGCGCCAATACCGTCGCGAAACAGGTGACGGACACCGGCGTCATCCTGCACGATCAGAAGAGCGGCGAGGATTCCGAACTGAAGGCGGACGCCGTGATCGTCGCCGCCGGATTCCGCAGCGATACTTCTCTGTATCACGCCATGCGGGATGTTCCGGAACTCTACGCCATCGGCGATTGCAGGGAATGCCGCAATATCCATCAGGCGATCTGGGACGCATACGAAGTGGCAAATCATATCTGATGCGGCCGGACGCGACGGAAAAATCCCTTTTTGTTCGAGGCTGGATAAAAACGGTATTTTGGATATATCTCAATATGACCGTCCGGAATACCGTCGGCATTTCAACAATCGGAAAAAATTAGTTTTTCTCATCTTTACGCCTTGACAGAAACAAAAAAAGGCGTATTTTATAGTAAAGGAAGAGCACATCCGGCGGTTCTTGTCCGACAATAACCGAACACTCTCTCATAATCATTTGACAGAGGCTCCCTGTTACAGTTACCTTTTTTTAGCAACACTCTGAACAACAGCAGGAAACGCAATGGTCGATCCATCAGACAACGTCCTGTCCGAATCCAGGACGGAAGAACGCGCGAATACAACCGGTGCAATCGAAACGTCCCGGCAGGAGAATGCCGCCGGGAAAAGTCGCTCAACGCCCGCCCGAGGTTTTCTGGCCCGTTTCCGTCCCGATATTCCCGCGTCCGGTCCCGGACGGTATTTCGCATACGCATCTCTGGTCTGCGGCGGGGTGGCGTTCCTTTTCCTCTGCTATCTGGTCGTCCTCCTTATTTACGTCGGGATGCGTGACAATTTGAACATCGACGCCGCCTGGCAATGCTGTTCCGCGAAAAGCTTTGCCTGGGGAAGAGGTTTTGTGCACCGTTATGCGAGCGGCTGCCCGATGGCTCCCGGGCTTTTGACGGGGTTCTCGATTTTCATGCCTGTGGCGTTCGGGATCTGGCTGTTCGGCAACGGTCTGAGTGTGCCTCATATGGTCATGCTGGCGATGAATCTGTCCCTGCTGGCGCTGGTGCTGTATCTCCCCTTGAAATTCAGGTTCATCGAACGGAAAAACTGGGGCTTTTTCGCCCTTTTCTATCTGGCGGCTTATTTTCTTTTTCCCAATATAGACGGCTCGCTGGTCTGGTATTATACCCCGCTGGGGGAAATCCCCTTGAGCCTGCTGGTGCAAATCAGCGCCATGGTCCTCTTTTCCGACTTCAACGCCGGGCGCGTTTCCCGGCGGATCACATTCTGGGGCGGCGTGCTTCTCGGGACGACACTGCAAGTCAAGGAAATCAGTCTGCTTCCGGTCGCGGCCGTCTGCGGCTCGTGGATCTGGCTCCGATTGAAGCTCTTTCCGCGCAACGGCTGGTCCGGGTTCGCGTGCGACGTGCTGACGCTGTTTTGCGGTATGGCCCTGGTCACATTCCTGACGCAGATATTCATGTTCTTCAGCTTCGGGTGTTCTCCGCGGCTGTACGTGGAGAACCTGCGGTTCCATTTCTTTTATTTCTCCAACGAGGCTGTGGAAGGAAACATGACGGTCGCCGAGCATTTTCTGGACCGGTTCCGCCTCACATACCTTGTCGACGGGTTGCCGTTCTCCCTGGTCATGCTGGTTGTGCCGCTTTATTTTGCCGTCCGGTTTCTTTTCGTCAGGACGTACCGGAAGGAATTCCTCAGCTGGACGCTGTTCTTCGCAGGATATTCGTTCTACCTGTATTGGCTGTTTTTTGAAAAACAGAATCTCCTCCGTCATTTCCTGATCGGACACATCCTGTTCCTCGCGGGCGGTGCGTTTCTTCTGACTCAGAACCGGCACCGGATTCTCCAGTGTCTTTTCGCGTGCATCTTCCTGGTCAATCCGCAGATCAGGAACGCCGTCCGCGATCTGACCACATTCCATCGCCCTGAGCATGATCGTGAACGGCGTGAAATCCATGAGGTTCTGGAGTTCTGTCTGCAGCATCCCGATGCGAAATACTTCGGATTCGACTGGTTCGCGCCGCATCTGCTTAACTATGCCCACCCGGACACCGACAATTTCCTCCAGAACGGTCCGTACGACGGCAGCCCCGATTCCTACGCCATCATGGAGAACCGCTATGTCATGCTCTACCGGGACAAGCTTCCGCCCCGTGCATCCCGCGTCGACCATGGCAATCAGTACTGGACGATCTATTCTCTGGATAAACGTGCCGATTCGCAGGACGTGCCGAGGCTCGTCCGCCCCGACGATTTCACGGGGGACGACATCTCGGATATCCTGCTGTACCGCACGGCGGAGAACGGCGGAACGGAGTTCCTGATCCGGAATGTTGAAGGTGAAGAACTGTACACCGTCAGGGCATCCGCCGCCCGGGGCGTGTTCTTCGGCACGGGCGACCTGAATTTTGACGGAAAAAACGAACTGCTGTTCCATTCGGATGCGGCCGGATCCACCCGGCTGACCGGCGTCACCCCATCGGATCCGGACGACGCAATGTTTCGTACTCTGACGTTCGAAAACGACCGGCCCCGTTCCTACTACTCAGCCTATTTTGCGGCGGACGGGTATTGCGCGGTTGTTCAGTCTCCCGCGAACGGCGTATTGCAGTACGTTGCCCGGGACGGCTCGAAACGCGGAATCCCCGGCGGATTCACGGCTGTCTGGAAGGTCATGACAGTCGGGTATTTCGTGGAGGGCGATTCCGACCAGTTGCTGTTCCACTGCACGGAGACAGGCGGCGATTACCTCTGTTCTCCTGATATCCCTTGGAGAGAAACCCATGTGGGACGCCCCGTGCTGGCCTGCGGTCCGATCTCTCCTGCCTACGATTCGGTTTTCTCCCTGGATACGAACGGTCGGATCGCAGTCCTGAATTACGGGGAAACGCTTCCGGTCCCGTCCGGCTGGGATGTCGTTGCCGCCGGAAGATTCCTTCCCGACCGTCCTCTGCCCCAGCTGCTCCTGCGCCGGGCCGATACCGGGGCGGCGGCCCTGTGGATCGGCGGCGGATCCGGCACGGTCGAAGAACTCTCCTGGACGATTCCCGACGGGTGGCGTGTGTGGAACCGCGTCTACTGGGACGGCACGGCATCCGAAGCGAAACAATGAACCGCCACGCTGTTTGCGGCGGGTAGTTCATTCAACCCCTGGCCTGGAGGCGGAAATCTGTTCCGCGTCATTTGCATCGTGTTTTCACTTTGTTTGGCCGGCAGCGCAAAGGAAGGTCTGAATATGTTTGACAATGACACCGATCTGTTCGATCGGGAGTTCATAGTAACACGGCAGACGAAGCAGACGTTCCGCATATTCCTCCGTGATCGGGAGGTTGTATTTCTTTCCGCAGAGTTCGATTCCCTTGGGCGCGGAATGAAGCGGCACATAGTGGAATACGGGACTGATATCCTGCTTCTTCAAATATTCAATCAGCTTCGTTCGTGTATCAAGGTCTTTCAGGAGGATGTAATACATGTGGGCGTTGTGGCCGCAATCCGCGGGAATGACGGGACGTCTGAGGCGTCCGGATTTCTCCAGCGGTTCAAGCAGACGGTGGTATTCGTTCCAGATCGCAAGGCGCTTTTCCGTGATTTTGTCCGATTCTTCCAGCTGGGCATACAGGAATGCGGCGATCATTTCGCTTGGCAGATAACTGGATCCGATATCGACCCATGTGTACTTATCCACCATGCCCCGGAAGAATTGGCCGCGGTTGGTCCCTTTTTCCCGGATGATCTCGGCGCGTTCGAAGAAACGTTCGTTGTTGATAACGAGCGCGCCGCCTTCTCCTGAGATGAAGTTTTTTGTTTCGTGGAAGCTGTAGCACCCCAGATGGCCGATTGTCCCCAGATATTTCCCCTTGTATGTGGCGCACACGCCTTGCGCCGCATCTTCCACGACCAGAAGACCATGACGTTTGGCAATATCCATGATCGCGTCCATGTCGCAGCCGATGCCGGCATAATGAACGGGTACGATTACTTTCGTCTTTGGCGTGATGGCCTGCTCAATGAGCTTTTCATCCATATTCATGGTGTCGGGCCGAATATCGACGAAAACAGGGATCCCGCCGCGCAGGACAAACGCGTTGACGGTGGAAACGAACGTATAACTCGGTACGATGAACTCGTCGCCCGGCTTGATATCGCAGAGAATCGCCGCCATTTCCAGTGCGGCGGTGCAGGAATGCGTCAGCAGGACTTTCTTTGCGTGGAAATGCTCTTCAAACCAGAGATTGCATTGCCTGGTGAAATACCCGTCGCCTGCCAGCTTTCCGAATTGAACGGCCTGCGCGATATTCCAAAGCTCTTTGCCGACGATATAGGGTTTGTTGAATGGGATATGATCCATAAAAAAAGTTCCTTATTTTGGAATGAAATGATCGAAAGAGTAAACTGCTATGCCGAGAATGATAAGCAGATTGCCGCAAATGGCGCGCCATGTGAACTTGTCTTTGAACATGGCAATTGATAAAACCAGAGCAAAAGTATAGGAGGAAGCATTGATCACAGCGCCGTATTTGTATGGCACGGCGGTAAACGCGTAAACATTCAGAAGCATCGTTGAGAAGAAAATCGAATAACCTGTTATGACTTTTGCGTTCAGATAATTGCCTAACAGGTTCCGGTGCGGTTCATCCGCGCTTTTTTTGAGCAGCATTTGGGCAAATGCGGCAAGAAACGCGCTTAAGAACATGATCCCGACACAAATCGCCAATTTCATTTTACCGCCTCCGAATTGCCGAGGATCACGCCTGCGAAAATAATGGCGATCCCGAGCATGTTGCAAACAGATAAATGTTCACCAAATATCACAACGGCAGCCAGCTGTGTCCAAAACAAATAGGAACTTTTGTTCGCATAGACGATCGCGATTTTTGATTTCTTTATGATGATCTGCCATAGGAAGGCATAGATGCCCAGCAGAAAGACCATCAGTCCCAGCAGAAGAATCAGGCGCCAGTTCGTAATGCTTCGGAATATGAAATCCGACAGGGACGAGGCGTCCGCCGGGAGCTGTTTTGCCGCGAGTTTGCTGCATATGGAAACGCAGCTGAAGAGCACAACCACCGGCTGAAGCTTTAATGTCGTTATGATGGCCTGACGGATCATTTGGATTCTTCGTTGTTGTCAAAACCGATTTTGTCTTTGATGACATATTGCGGAGATTTGTTCAGGCAAATATAAATCCTTCCAATATACTCGCCTATCATCCCCAATATCAGGAGAACAAGTCCATTCAGGATAAAAATGCTGACGATCGTGGAACTGTATCCGGCCGCGATATCCGGTCGGACAAGTTTCCGTATCAGGAAAACAATGCCGAAAAGAAAGCCGATCGAGGAAACGATGAACCCCAGAAATGTGGCGATCCGAAGCGGCAAAACGGAAAAAGCGGTAAGTCCGTTAATCCATAAAGACAACATTTTGCGGAATGTGAAAGTTGTCCCTCCGGATAACCTGTTACGCTCTTCCATCGTGACATTTGTGATGTATTTTGTTGTACGCAAAATCAGACCGGTCATGTACGGATAGGGATTATGATATTGTATCAGCTCTTTGACAATGTATTTCTTGATCGCCATAAAATTGGTAAACTCTAAATCGGGAGGGCGTTGTAAAATGATTTCCGTCATTTTCTTGTTGACCCACGTGCCGAAATCCTTGAACAACGATTGTTTCCGCCGCGGATATTTCGCCATGGAAACATCAAATCCGTTTTCAAGAGGTTCGAGCAGGTCCCAAAGTCTTTCCATGGGGCACTGTCCATCGTCATCCATGACGATCGAAATATCTCCGGATGCGCAGTTTAATCCGGCCATGACAGCTCCGGGGCGGTTCATGTTGCGTGAAAGATTTACGACTTTGAATTTCGGATCTTTCTCATTCAGATGATAAAGGACGCTCAGAACCCCGTCGGGAGAACAATCATTCACTGCGATGATTTCATAGTCGTATTCATTTTTTTCCGCGACCTTGGAAGCGATTTCGTTATATACTGCTTCGATTGTTTTTTCGCTTCCATAGCATGGAATGACAAAAGAGAGGAGTTTCATTTTATCTCATTCCTTCCCAACGCCCTGATTGCATTTCTGTTTTGTAGTCTTTTAGATATGAAATGTAGTCGTATTTCGGGATATAGCCCAGTTCTTCCTGAGCTTCCTTTATATCCATGACATATGACATGGAATTACGTTTTTCCGGTTTCGGAATGATTTTTGATTTTTTACAAGCAGGGGAAAATACCTCAATCATTCCTTCAATTTGTTCCCGCATTGTGGTCATCTTTCCCGTGCCGACATTATATGTCCCGGTATCTCGCTTGCAAAGCAGGGCAAGATACATCATTTGACACAAATCTTTTACATAAACAATGTCTCTCCCTAAATCGGGGTCTCCCCACATCTCAATCGGGTCTCCATTCAAGGCCCGTTCAATCATATACCTGTAGGAAACAAGTGTTTTTACCCCGTCAACATAGTAATACTTTTCGGGAGAATACATATATATGTTCGGAAGGCGAAAAACGTAATTGTCAATTCCGTATTCCTGGTGATAATGCTCCATTAAATCCACTGCCGCACATTTTGAGATAGCATATACCGCATGGTCTCCGCGATAGTTTAACTTCCTGGGTAATGAATTGCCTAAAACAAGTTCTTTCCCGAAGAAACCTCCGAGGTCAGCATATGTTTGTGTAAATAAAATACGCTTTGCCTTGACTTTGCGCATATACTCCAAAATGTTCAATGTTCCTATGGTGTTGATATTCAAGTATAAATGTGGATCATAGTCTTTCATCCTGGCCGGCAGCATGTTTGCCAAATGAATAACCGCATAAACATCATTGCCAGGCAGAACATTGAAATCTTCGGCGCGTTGAATGTCAACCTGAAAGAAGTCTATATCATATTTGCTGAAGAAAGGTATGTTTTTTCTTCCAACAGCGGCAAGCCGATATTCCTGTAAATCCAAATGCTCTCTTAGATAATCGACCAAATACAATCCGACATTACCTGAAGCCCCGAAAACAAGTATTGTTTTCATCTTATTCCCCTAGTAGTATTTTTTCTCTGTTTTTATAGATGAAATATCCGGCGCGGTCGGCGCTGCGCGTCAAAGGTTTAAGTTCGTCTTCATGTAATTCGCCGCGGACGATCCACGGATAGCGGGGCCGATGCTTTATGATGTCCTTCACCTGCGGCGTGTCCGGGGCATAGAACCATACTCCGGCAAAATGCCTTTCTCCAAAGTGAACGCCGGAAAACTCTCCCAAGGCGATTTCAATCACGCCTTTCAGAAAATCATAGCCGGTGGAAAGACAGACCAAATCCGAACCGATGAAATCGCCTCCCATGCGAGCCCCGATTTCCGTCACGAAGACCTCGCCGTCTTTGGAAACCATCAATTCCGGATGCGAAGCGCCGTATTCAATTCCAAGCGCCTTTACGCCAAGTTTTGCTTGACGTACCGCCTCATTCAGGATCGCCTGAGGCAACCGAGACGGCTGATGTTGCCCGAGCTCCACGTAATGAGGCGCACCGGTCGTCACCTTGTCCGTAATGGCAAGGACATGGTGTTCTCCGCGCCAGGAGATTCCTTCCACGCTGATTTCCTGAGCGATATCAACGTACTTTTCCAAAATCGCTTCTTTGCAGAAAGAACAATCAAGCGCGGCTGTCACCGCATCCGCCAAATCTTCCAGTTTGTCGACCTTGGTGACACCCATGCTCCCGGACCGGTCGCATGGTTTGACGATTACCGGGAACGTAGTATGCCTGATTGCTTCAAGAGCATCGGAAATGCCGGATATTTTTTGAAAGAACGGGCAGCGCACACCTCCTTTTTTCAGGGCTTCACGCATTGCGAATTTGTTCGTGGAGATGTATCCGGATTCCAGACTGTTCCCGATCAGGCCCAGCTCGTGTGCGACATAATTGATCGTCGGGACAGCGATATCCGTCGCGATCGTGGTGATCCCGTCTATTTTTTCTTCACGACAAACAGCGAGGATTTTTTCTTTCTCAACGATCGAGAGCGGATAATACTTGTCGGCATAATCGCGGCAGACCGCGCCGTCTTCCCACGCAAAACAAATCGTCTTGACTCCAAGTTCTTTGGCTTTTAATACCAGCGGCAACTGCAGATAACTCGCTCCGACGATCGCCAGTTTTTTGTTTTGCATATTCATCGTTCCACCGTAGTAATGATGTCGTGATGATCAGAACAATCCTGAATTATACGAAAAAAAAGTCATACCGCCAACCGGATGCCGGTCCCGGGCATAGGATTTGACATCAATAGCAAGCCCATTGGAGAGATCGTTCTTGCCATGGAATACCGCTTCGAGCGTGGAGACCTTCAGCGATTTTCCAAACCGTTCTGATCGAACCATGAAACAAATCTCTTTGTATGATTTGACCGGATTCCAAATGTGTTCGGTCTTTTTTTCAACGTATAGATAGTTTCCCTGAGTAATATCCCTAAAAATGGATGTGTAACTTGTGATCTCTTTCATGGTCTGCGCTTCTCCTGATGAGTAATATACACCCGCGCACGCGAGAAAGCAAGTCACAAGAGCGGCTTTTTCCGATTATCCGGGGAGGGTGATGCCGTGTGTTTGAAAAAAACAGCCCCCGGAACCGGTTGGGGCTCCGAGGGCGGGAAATGAGCTTGTATGAGCTGTGTGAATACTGTTACTTCTTGATTACGGGGACGACGACCCAGCCGGAGGTGGACTCGGTGAACTCGCGGGCGGAGAAACACCAGATGACGACCTTCTTGTTCTTGATCCAGGCGGCGTCCTTGGCGGCCTTGCGGTAGAGGTTCGTGCGGACGACGGTCGAGGCGCTGCCCTTCACGCCGATGCGGTCGACGGGCATCTTGAGCTCGGAGGCGAGGCATTCGGCGAGGCCGGCGTTTTCCGCGAGCATGTCGCCGCCGGAGGAGAGGAACAGCGTGTGGCTGTCGCCGAGGAGCAGCACGGGCGAGGATTCGTCGATGAGCTTGCCGGAATACTTCGTGATGGAAAGCTCTTCGGACGGCTGTGCAGCCTTGTCGAGGGAGAGCATGAGGTCGCCGACGATCTTGATCTTCTCGTCTTTTCCTTCGAATGTCTCTTTGCCCGGTTCGAGCTTGGAAAGCTCGACAAGCTTCTTCACGGCGAGCTTGATTCCAGCCTGATTCCAGTGAGCGTCCTGCTTGCAGTAGACGGGCTCTTTCGAGGCGGCAAACGTGTCATACAGGTCAAGTACCTCGATGCCCTTTGCCCGGAGCTCTTCATAGAACGGCTTCAGATACATCATGGCGTCGCCCTGTTTCAGCCCATCGAAAGGCACAACGGCGCACTTCGGCGGAACGGGCACGACGATGAGCTTGGCGCCGAGCTCCTTCAGCTCATTGTTGAACGCCTCCATCGCCGGGATCGGGTTGGCGTTGTCCTTCTTCGTGGATTTGGAATGTTCCACGATCTTGCCTCCGGCGAGTTCGCCCGCGGAGAGATGCGCGAGTTCGTTCTTGCTGTACAGCCAGCCGTCCTGGCCCTTGAACGTGATCGTGTTCGGCGTGACCTGTTCCATGGCCTTCTTCGCGATGTCCGCGACGTCGGCGGCATAAGCCATGGTAGCGACCGCGGCAGTGAGGAGAGCAAGCAGAGTCTTTTTCATATTCGGAAACCTTTCTTTTGCGTTCAGGTTATTGTTTGTCGGTAGTGAGTTCGCCCCAGCACGGCTCCTGAAGGATCAGGTCGCCATCCTCGAATTCGCTCCGGTTCCAGCTGCCGTATTCCTCCTCGAAGTCGGCCCACGGTTTGAGCTCGATCCTGACCGGGTCGCCGATGCGGAGCCGGGCGGCGTCAGTCCAGACATTGTCGCGCATGCTGACGATGTATACCAGCGCTTCGGCGTTGCCGTCGATGTCGCCGAGGTGCAGGCTCATCACGTGGTCCTTGTACGGGGCGGAGTTCGGGCGAGGCACGGACGTAACCGCCAGCACGGTCGCAGTGACCGTCTTCGGTTCTTCTATGGTCAGAAAATCGCTTTCCTCATGTTCGCGCAATTCGAGCGGGGAATCCGTCCAGTCGCCGACGGCGAGCTCGCGGATGGCGAACTCCCACACGACGACCTTCTTGCCGTCAAGGCGGTCCCGTCCGCGCAGAAATTCCGAGGACAGCACATCGCGCGTAGCATGGGCGCCAGCATCGTTTCTGGCGATCACGTCAATCGGACGTCCCAGCTCGTGGGCGAGCGTTTCGGCGAATCCGGCGCGCGCCCCCCAGCCCATGACGTCGAGCGAGAAGATATTGGTGAAGCTGTCGCCGAGGAGAAGCACGTCAGAGGCGCGGTCCTGTACGACGTCGTACTGCACGACCTCGACCGTCTGCTTCGGGAAGATGTCGTCCACGTCCGGAAGCTTCAGCATGTTCGCGATGTCGCCGCGCGCTGTAATCGTGGCTTTCGCGCCATCCTCGCTGCCGGCCTCGGCATCGCCGATCGCTTCCGCTGTCTTCTTCGCCGCCAGCCGCATGGCGGCAGGCGTCCAGTGTGTGTCGGTCTTGAGGTAGGATTCCACGCCGTCTTTCCGCATGGATTTGAAATCATCCGTGAAATCCAGCACGGCCACGCCGAGCTCGTTCATCTGCTTTTTAAACTCGGCGAACGATTTGTTGTTTCCGAGCTTGTCGCTCGCGCCGAGCTTGTCGCCGTAGACCAGCGGCTTGCCGGGCACCGGGATCAGGATCAGGCGGATGTCGCGGGCTTTGAGGTCATCGGCAAACTTTCTAATCGCCGCGACCGGATCGGGATGCACGCCCGCGAGATCGCGCTTGTGCATGCGACCCTCCTGCAGGAATCCCGGATTCACGAGGTAGTCGTAGTCGCCGGAATAGAACAGCCAGCCGTCACGGCCGACAATCACTTTTTCATTGCCCGTGCGGAAGCACTTCGTAAGGAATTCCTGAGCGGGCGTAAGCAGGATGGCGCGAAGCAAAGAGGTGTCCTCGATCGCCGTCTCGTACTGTTTGAACGCCTTCTGCGCGGTCGCCGCAGGACGGATCTCCTTCAGCGGCGAAGAATAGACAAATTGCACGCACGGATAAATGCCGATGATCAAAAGGAAGAAAATGGAAAGGAAAAGTTTCTGTGCTTTCGAAACATCAGTTACGCCGATTTCCCGTTTTGCGATCTCTTCGCGGGAGAGCTTGACTTTTTTTACTTCAGACATGATCGCGCCTCCTTAGAAGATGAAGTAGATGAACGGGTTGTAGCTCTGCGTGGTGAGCGCGATGAGCGAAACGAAGAACAGCACGATGCACCATGCGATCTTCGGCCAGGTGAGCCGCCGTGTGAAATCCCACGTCTGCGGAAGCGCCCAGATCGTGACGCCAGCCAGAATGAAGTTCACCACATAATACGGATTGTAAATCAGGCCGCGGACTGCTTCGCCCTGTCCCGGCGTCGCGCCGCCGAACATGCATTTGAGGTACTGCCATGCGTCCGGCAGCGTGTCGGCGCGGAAGAACACCCACGCGATCAACACGATGAAGAACGTGATGAGGACTTGCAAAAGCGCCGGGAGCTTGTGGTAAATGCTTTCCTTGCCCTGTGCACGCTCGAACGCGAGGTAGCCGCCATGAATGCCGCCCCAGATCAGGAAGTTCCAGCTTGCGCCGTGCCAGAGGCCGCCAAGCAGCATGACGAGGGCCAGGTTGATGTACGTGCGGACGCTGCCCTTGCGGTTGCCGCCGAGCGGGATGTACAGGTAGTCGCGAAGCCACGTGGAAAGCGACAGGTGCCAACGCCGCCAGAATTCCGTGATCGACTTCGACCGGTACGGCGAATCGAAGTTCTTCGCGAACACGAATCCGAGCATCAGCCCGAGGCCGATCGCCATGTCGGAGTAGCCGCTGAAGTCGAAGTAGATCTGGAACGCATACGCCACCGCGCCGTACCAGGCGTCGAAACAGCTCAGGTCACCCGTATTGAACGTAGTGTCTGCGATCTTGCCGCACGGATTCGCGAGCAGGACTTTTTTCGCCATGCCGAGCATGAAAAACGCCGTGCCGCGCGCGAATTTCTCCCAGGTCAACGTGCGTTCGCGGAGCTGATCGGCGACGTCCTGGAACCGGATGATCGGTCCTGCGACGAGCTGCGGGAACATCGAAACGTAGCAGGCGTAGTCGATGAAGTTCGTTACGACCTTCGCGTCGCCTCGGTACACATCGATCACATAGCTCATGCTCTGGAACGTGTAGAAGCTGATGCCGAGCGGCAGCACCACGCGGAAGAACCCGAGGTACTGCGCTTCCGGGATGCCCAGCGCCGCCATCGTAGCATTGTAGTTGTCAAGCCCGAAGTTGAAGTACTTGAAGAAGCCGAGGATTGCGAGGTCGCAGACGATCGAAAGCGTCACGAACAGCTTCTTCCTCGCCGGATATGCCTGCATCAGGCGGCCGTTCGTGTAGTCCACGCTCGTATTGAACAGCATCAGCAGGCAGAACCACGGATTCGCCCACCCGTAGAAAATGTAGCTGAAGATCGTCAGCGTGAGGTGACGGAGTTTCTTCGGCGCGGCATAATACCCCAGCAGCGCCAGCGGCAGGAAGAAAAATATGAAAAGGTAGGAGGAGAAAACCATGGGTTATTGCCAAAGTTCAATATCTTTAATTATGAACACGGAGTTGTTATTGCCAGTTACAGTAACTGATATTTCTTTTGTGTCTGCAGGTATTTCAAATATGAGAGACTGATAAGAATTTAACGACCCGTCAAAAGAAGATGGGATTAATTGCGATTCACCATTAATAGACAAAGAAACTTTCCCAGAAACAAGACAAGATGGGATTACTATCAGTGATTTCTTATTATTTGTTTCGATTTTGGAATTTGCAATTTCAAATTCCTGAGTAGTTGCTTTGAAATTATATCCTTTCAAAAGCCCAATGGTAGTCATTTGTCTGTCCGACAGATTAGGTAAACTTACATTTTCCTGTGGAATAACGGGAACTTTTGAAACAGGCTTCGTTGATGTCAATAATGTCAACTGTCTATCAAGCGTAGCAATGTTGTGCCATTGTACTCTAAGCAAATGACTCATAGCAAATTGGATTATGCAGACTTTCTTGCCCTTCAAGTATTTTTCAGGATCGACAAGAAGATTGTTTATAAATACCGTTGCAGGTCCATTCTGGGTGTACGAAAAACTCGATACATCAGACTCAAGATTATAATCCAGCCAAGATACGAGTCCTCCTCCCGAAGTATATGGAGAACCGATGTAAGAATTTCCTATGACAAGAACCTCACTTTTGCTATTTATATACGAATGTTCCTTAGGCAATACTGGCTTCCTGACCATTATTGCTTCACCCGGCTTATGTGAGCCGATATCACAATTCTCCGGCCAAGTCCGCAATGGATCATATCCATAAAAAGTATGCTTTTCCTCCTGGAAACTAAAAAGTTCTTTTTTCAGGCGCTTGGGAATATTGTACCTTTCGAGGCGTTTTGCAAGTATCTCAGATACTATCTTCTGAATTAGAATTGAAGGATGACCATCGTTTCCAACGTTGTAAACAAATTCTTCCTCATTATAACGAAGAACAGAATCTTTGCTTGGAGTAATAGCCTCAATACCATGTTCAAGAAGTATTCTAATGTTATTATACATGTGATAATCAGGAATTCTTCTAAAATCCTCATTAATAATTCGAGCGACAATAGGTTCTCTGCTTTGAACGATTGACAATATCAGTTGAACACCGTTTGCTTCAAGCACTTTTTTTAGTTCAATCAATGCATTAAGATTGTCCTCGCTTACCGTTGTTGTTGCTATAATACTTGAGATACCTGGACTTATAGAAAAGAAAGAATTGTCCAACTGCCTCCAAATGATTTTGTTTTTGCTTGTGTCAACTGTGATAACGTTGTGTCCAGATGTATCCTTTTCTTTTTCGGCTTTCCATGCCAGAGCAAAAGATGTGTTGACCTCTTTAATTTTTTCTTCATCATAATCTTTTAACATTTCATTGATTTCGGCAAGGTCATCGGCGATTGCACGAGCTTGAGCTTCTTGTAACTCTTTTGAGATAGGGGGATTAATGTGTTGATTGGCAATAGAGACATGTTCTTTCTGTTCATCCAGAAAATGAACACCAGAGGCGGGGAACAAAGCGTTGTCTCCATCAGCAAAAGCATTTAATTTTCTTACGCCAAGGACATAGTAATTCTCCAAGGTAAAAAGATTCAAGTCATCCGCTTGTTGCACAGATTGTTCATCTTCAGACAGGGTGTCGTAAGGAATAACGGAGCAGATGATCTTGTCGCCCTTTTTCAGCGTGTCGGTTCTAAGCGTTTTGTAGTTTTCAAAGCCATCAACAATCAATGCCATTTCTTTGGGGCAAGGTACACCGCCTTTAATTACATTCCCTGAAAACTGAACTGTGTATCGACAGTTGGGATAATCGGATTTCTTAGGATCGGGCAAGTCAGAGCGTTCGACAATCTCGCCCTCAAGATATGTCGTACCCGTCAACTCTTTCTGATAAATCCGAAGACCAAGAATTGTAACATCTCCCGTGATTTCGATAAACGGACGAACATTGTCATAATGCTCAAGTGCGCTTATCTCGTAATTGATGCACTCCTCTTCAAACTCTCCCGACAATTCCCCAACGTAGGTTTTACCTGGACGAAACAGTCCCAATTCTTCTATTCCTAATTTAACTTTTGTTTCCGGCGTTTTACCCGTTAATTCCACAGAAATTCCAGTTGAAGTATTTAATACAAGTCGTGCTGGTGTATTGATTTTCAAGACACCATCGGGAGATGAGATTTCATAACTATTCTCTTTTCGATTAAAATCACAGTTCCCCTTTAATGTGCTGTAGTCAATTGCCCATCCATTAGGAACCTTCCTTGTTAATAATTCAGAACGTGATTTAACCACACCATTCTTTTTGAATGTTTCATCAAAACTGGCCGCAATAGAAACAGACGTATAGGTGTTCATTTTATCATCATAAACTAGTTCCATCCCTTTTTTTGAGAACTCCATTCTCTTTGCATTGTTTTCAGCAAAAACCATCGCCTCCTCGTTCAGCTTCTCCGCCTCATCCGCACTCACGACGGGCACAGCGGCAGGTAGGTCTACCTGTTTTGCGATACTCTGTGCATGAGAATAGAGTGTTAGCATGAAAACTATACCGAAGGTATAATAAACAATTCCTTTTCCAATAACGCTGGCATGAAGATATGACCTTCTGCGGAAAGATTGAGATAGATTAAGTGAACAATGAGGGTTGCAATGTTCCTGTCGTTTCCAACGCAAAAGCCCGCTTGAGCGAAATGCGAAAGCGTACTGTATTTCTGCTCTGCTCCGCCTAATCCAATTAGTGCATAATAGAACTGTGCCGAAATGCTTTTGGAATAGCTGTCGGAGTGTTGCGAAAATCATATTCAGAATTCTTTTCGTTGCTCTCTCAGGAAATTTTGGAGGCAAAAAGCGGATTAAAAAAGGGGTATTGAATATAAAATATAGCTTGGAAATGGAATAATGCAAATGAAAAACACAAAATTGAGAAAAAAAGTAGAAGATGTAGCTGAAGATCGTCAGCATGAAGTGGCGGAGTGTCTTCGGCGCGGCATAATACCCCACCAGCGCCAAAGGCAAAAAAAGATGAACAAGTAGGATGAGAAGACCATAGGTTATTGCCAGATTTGAATATCTTTAATTGCAAAGGGGGTACCAGGCCTCCCTTTAATTTTTATAGTAATTTCTTTTGTATCTGCTGGAAGTTCAAATAATAGGTTATAGAATTTTGCCGTCATTCTGCATCGAAAAACGGGTCGAGAAACGCCATTGACCTCAATTGTCAAAACCCCGTTTTCAACAGTACAGCAAGGGATAAGGCAAAGAATCGGTTTGGTTTTGTTAGTTGAAGTGGTCTCATCATTTTTAATTGTTATAATGTGTCTCTCGTTGTTTTCGAGTTCAAATAGCGTTTTTGTTTTTAGATTATCCCAAAAATCACCATTAAAATGGGAGAGATCAGAAATATTGGATTGAAGGGAAAAACTGCCAACCATCTTTTTATGATTTAGCAGTAATCTTTCCTGGTCAGCCCGCTGTATATTAAACATTGCTGAAGCTCTGTTAATAGACTTTATATGACCTGTTCCAACATGAAGAATTAGAGCTTTTTTGTTTTTTAGAAAAAACTCGGGACGAGACAGTATTTGGTTCAAACCATCTGTAAATGGACCTAAGCCTCCTATGAGATAAACATCATTTGAAATATTCATTTTTTTAGAAAGAAGCATTGGAATGGCACAACAATCTTGTGTAGGTCGTTGCATATATGAGTTACCGAATACAATAATACTACCATTCGGATTCCTTTTTAGTGGTTTGCCGTTATATTCAAACATTGTATAAGGATAGATTGTTCCATCTAAGTTCATCCCATTATCACAGTTCGAGGGAAAAACATACCCGTAATGATTAGGAACCATTTTTTTCGAAAATAATTCAGGATTAAGATCAGGAATGATATTATGCCTTTCTAATCTTTCGACCAAAATATCTGACAAACAATCTTGCGTCAGATCGGAAGGGTGACCGTTCGAAGGATAAAAAAATGCAAACGGATATCTGTTATAGTTTTTAATAATTTGATCTGATGCATAGATGGTTTCCACGTCTATCTCAGAAAGCTGCTTCACATATGTTGCCGTTTGAAGATCTGGAACATTAGAAAAATCTTTGTTGATTACTCTTGAAGAAAGTGTATAAAGATCTGGAACCAGGGATACTATAAGTTGTACTCCATTTGATTCTAAGGCATGCTTAAGACTTGTAAAACAGTCCAATGTTTCTGAGGAAAGAATGTCTGGTTCCTTAAGAAAAGTATAGTTTTCCGGCAAAGCCCAAAAAGAATTATTTATGTTACGCCAAACGTATTTATTTCCATCAATTTCAATGCGGTTGTACCCCAAAGGATCTTTAGCTTTTTCTCTGTTCCATGCTTCTGAAAAGGCATTATTCATTTGTTGAATATACGTTTTGTCACACTTTCTTAAAATGCTATTCATATAGGCCAAATCATGTTGAATAGCATTGTTTTGTGAACTAATTATGCTCTGTGAAAGCGGTGGATTGATCTTTTTTTCAAATATTGAGGTATATAATTCCCCATCAGAAAAGAATATTCCCGAAGATGGAATTGCTGCATTCTCTCTAAACTTTGCAATTTTATGGATGTTCAACACATAATACCGTTCTAATAGATATAAATCCAATTCATCGGATTGCTGAGTTGACTGTTCGCTTACAGGAAGGCTTTCATATGGAATTAATGAGCATTCAACTTTATCGCCAGGTTTTATTGATTCCGTTTTAATTATTTCATAGTTTTTAAATCCCTCAACAACCAAGACGACTTCTTTGGGAAGTGGTTTGCCGGAGAAAATCGCATTTCCATCAAAATGAATCGTGTATCGGCAATTGGGATAGTCGGACGTCTTGGGATCAGGCAAAGAAGAACGTTCAATGATTTGTCCCTCAAGACAAGTTGAATTCTTTATCTCTTTCTGATAGATTCTCAGCATGTGAATCGTAACATCACCTGTTATTTCGAGAAACAGTCGAACTGTATCAAAGTGCTCAAAAGCACTTATTTCATAGTTGAAGCATTCCTTATTGAAAATACCAGACATTTCTCCTATGTATACCTTGCCAGAACGAAACAGGCCAAGCTCTTCTATCCCGAATTTAACTTTTGTCTCGGTGGTCTTTCCGGTCAGTTCAACAGAGATTCCTGTCGTTGTGTTTAAAATCTGCTTTGGAGATGTATTTATGGTCAGTGTTCCATCGGGAGAGTGAATTTCGAAGCCTTTATCCGTTTCGCCAAAGTCGCAATTGCCCCGGAGTGTATTATAATCAATTTCCCACGACTTCGGAATCTTTCTTGTTAAAAAATCACTTCTCTTTTTGATAACACCGTTCTTTCGGAATATTTCATCGAAACTCGCCGCGATGGAAATAGACGCGTATGTATCCATTTTGTCTTCATGGACGAGTTCCATCCCCCTTTTTGAAAAATCCATTCTCTTTGCATTGTTTTCAGCAAAAACCATCGCCTCCTCATTCAGTTTCTCCGTCTCTTCTGCCGTAACAACGGGAATGGCAGCAGGAGCAAGCTTTCCTTCGATGGGCAGCGTCTTGGCGACAGGCTTTGTCTCGGCGGATTTCGTCTCGGCTATCGGCTTTGTTTCGGCAGACTTCGCATCTGTCTTTGGTTTGGTCTCAGTCACAGGCTGAGTGTCGACTGCGGACTTTGTTTCAGTCACTGTCTTTGGTTCGGGGACAGAGACTGTTGGTCTCCTGTTGGATGTGAGGCTCTCGCCTTGAACCGTCTGAACATCATCATGTCGACTGAACTCCTTGCGGTCAATGATGACGAAGAAAGCAATCAACGCAACAATGATTGCAATAGGCACGATTAGTTGTCTCATTTGTCAATGATCCTTGGATATTTTAAGGAAACCTCTATCAATATCGTTTTTGAGAGATTGTTCGGTTGTTGACGGATAAGAACCGTCGGATGCGATTCTTTGTTCCCCATAAAAAGCATTTGTACACTGCTGTCTGGGAAAAAAAGGTTATGATTGAAAACGTCGGCTCCTGCGCTATATTATAGAACACTAACAGTCTCAATGAAAACATAGGAGACTCGACAGCATATTACTATAGCATCTTCCAGCAACTTGTCAAGTTTGTTCCGCGATATCGTTTGGAAAAAAGCGTGGAAAAGCATTCCGGCGACCGTTACTGCACGCATTTTACCGCCATCCGCCAGCTCAAAACGGTTTTCTGCGCCCAGCTCGCCGGAAAGGATTCTCTCCGTGAGGTCGAGTCAGGCTTGCTCATGAATGCCGAACGCATGTACCATCTCGATATGGAAGCGGTTTCGAAGTCAACATGTCGGACGCGATAAACCGGCGTTCGCCGGAAATCTTCCGGGCGATGTTCGAGGAAATCCTGAATCGTGCGCTTGCCTGTGCTCCCGGGCATAATTTCAAGTTCAAAAACCCGCTCCATGTCATCGACAGCACAACCATAGCTCTGAGCCTGACGGTCTACAGCTGGGCCCATTACCGGAAGCAGAAAGGTGCAATCAAGCTTCATACGGAGCTGGACTTGTCCGGCAATCTGCCCTGTTATGTGCTGATGACCAACGGAAGGATGTCCGAACGGCGAAGAAAAATGTCTCAATCAAACCGGACAGCATCGTCCAGCTCTGCCAAAGAAAGGCGCGATCTTGGACGAACTCATCGAATATACCGGCGCAGCCTCGGTCAAAAAAACGGGCAAACTCAGGCTCATCGAATTCATGGACGATGAGGGAAAAACGTATCAGTTCCTGACCAACAACTTCAAGCTTGCAGCATCATCCATCTCGGAAATCTTCAAACAGCGCTGGCAGATAGAACTCTTCTTCAAATGGATCAAGCAGAACCTCAAAATCAAAAGCGTCCTCGGCATCTCAAAGAACGCCGTCATGACGCAGATCCGAGTGGCGCTCATCCTCTATCTGTTGCTTTCCTACATCAAATTCGTCAGCAAATGCCGGTACGGCATCACAGAACCGGTAAACCGGCTCCGCGATACGCTCATGTCAGACTTCGCTTTGGGCGAAGTCCTCAATTTGAACAGAGATACCCTGAAGAAACCTCCAGACTGGAATGCACCTGAACAACTTGATCTCTTTGCAAACTGTTGCTGCTCATTTTAATCGGACAGCAGTGGAGGAGAAAACAAAAAAACGACGGAAACTGTCGGGTTATACGATTCGAAAGGTGGAGTATACAATTAAAAAAAAGAATGCCGCTAATGTCCACAAGGGAATTAGTAGACAAACAGCTTTCATTTGGAAATGAGGTAGTTCTTTTTTCCAAATGAAAGACGGGGAGTTGACTCCTTTATTTCTCTGAAGAGTGAGTTTCCGAAGTTTGTGTAGCATCTCCGTCAATAATCTGAACATCCTCCTCGACTTCCTTTTTTTGGTTTTCATCGATTTTGAGGACTTTCTGCGTTTTTTTCTTCATGATACGCCATGAGACGCCGATTACTGCGCCCAAAGCAATAATTGCACCGGCGACAGCTTGAATCGTGTAGGTCATTACGGATGGATCGACATAAGCAAAAAGAGGGTCCATAGATTGATTCCTTACTTTTGAGGTGATTAAAAAGGTTAAGATAGTTAATGCGTTTGTTTTGTGAAATCGCGGAAATATTCTTCGAAGAGGGAAATGAAACGTTTCATTTCCTCGACTTTGATATCTCCAATATTGGCGATTCGGAACGTGGGAAGATCCGAGACCTTGCCTGGATAGATGGTAAAGTGATGTTTCAGGAAGAAATCGTGCATCGTATCGAAATCAAACTGATCCCAATCTGGGTTAAGGAATGTTGTCACAAGATGAGCTTGTTCTTCTTCGGGAACGGGCATTCTCAGACCGATTCTTTTCGATGCCGCTACAAGCAGACTCCACACCTCGGAATACCGCTTGTAACGGGCAGGGATTGTTTCGATTTTTGTTTCAGTAATTGCCTGCCGCAGCGCATAGAAGGTTTGGACAGGTGGTGTGAAACGAAGCTGTCCTGTCTTCTGAAAATACTGATACTGATCATAGATGTTGAGATAGTAGCATCTCATCGGCTTGTTTTTCAGTTCCAGCAATTTGTCTTTTTTGCAGATGACAAAAGCAAGTCCGGCCATCCCCTGGATGTTTTTATTGGAAGTGGATGACATGAAATCAATATTGAAATCATCAAGTCCGAAGGGGATCCCCGCGTATGCGCTGACCGCATCGACGATGGTGGTGATGCCATATTTTCTGCAGAGATTTCCGATTTCCTTCGCAGGATTCATGACGCCGGTCGTCGTTTCGTGAAATACATAGGCGAGATGCGTGTAATGCCCCTTCTTCAGTGCATCTTCAAGCGCATCCAGGCTGACCTGGCGGCATGGATCGGCTTTCAGTACATCGAAGTCAAGGTGGTAGACGGAAGCCATTTTCGCCATGCGCGCGCCGTAAGCGCCGTTGTCAACGATCAGGAGATGATCCTCGTCTCCGACACAGGAGGAGATCATTGCCTCATCGGCAGCCGTCCCGGAACCGCCGAAAAGGACGGTTTCATATTTAGCTGGATCCGCGACCAGAGCCGTCAATTCACGCTGGGTATATGCAAGCAGCTCGCTGAATTCTTTTTCCCGATGGCAGATGTCGGGAACGACCTGAGCATATTTGACTGAATCAGTCGTAGTCGCGGGCCCCGGATTCAACAGGACTTCTCGAGGAACACTGAGAAGACTTTCCGATTCATGGATTCTCGGCAGGATAACGCTTTTCGCCATGTTCAAATGGCTGACATCATCGATTTCCCGCCAGGCGTAATGTTCGATTTTCAGCAGAGAGACCGGATTATCCTTTGCAACGGCCTGCATGGCGGATTCGTATTCCATTTTGGGAATGTCCGTATGATGTTCCGCCGCATAGCCGCACATGGCTTTTAAAAGCCGGACGGATATTTTGGAAATACCGACGAGCTCTCCGGCAGCTGTGGATTTTCTTTCTTTATCTTTCCCGAGAGCTAACAGATTGCCGTCGGCATCAGGCTGGACATAGACTTCATCCCCGGATGCAGTTTCACCCGAAAGCAGAAGAACATTTGCCTCCGGATGATGCACGAGGATTCGAAGCCCGGAAAGATCATAGATCAGATCGGACTCCAGCAACAGGAAATCCTGTGTCACCTTCTTCGCAGCGACCTCAAGCGTTCCCATGCTGCCCGTATTGGCGTATTCCGTATTCTGAATCGTTTCAACACCGTGATATTTCTTAGACAAGTCATCATAAAACTCATGATGATACCCGGTTCCGATTACGATGTGTTCAATCCCTACGGAAATCAGTTTCCGAATGGACCATTCAACGATCGGAAGCGATTCAAGAATGATGAATCCTTTTGGAATCTCCCCCTGAGATCCTTTCAATCTGGTTCCCATTCCTCCGGCGAGAATAACCGCTTCTCTAATCATATTGTTACCCTTTCGCAAAGTTTTGAATATAATTCATCAACGCATCGCAGTTTTCCTGCGGTGTTGTGGCGGGACGTCCTAAATCTTTTCTTGCACCGGGACGAACCTTGACCTCAATGAAACGGAAACCACTACAATTTTCAGAAAGTATCCTGTGCAGTTCTTCGCGTGTGGAGACGGATTCAATCCTTTGGTATCCGGCGGCAGAAGCAAGTTTTACCAAATCTAAAGCGCCGATATCCGTTGGCTGTCCGCCAACCGAATCGTGAACGCCGTTGTTGATGACGATATGTGTAAAGTTGCCGGGTTTTCTGCTTCCCAGAATCGCGAGCGCCCCGAGGTGCATCAGAAATGCACCGTCCCCGTCAATGCATGTCACGGGCAGATCAGGATGCGCCAGGGCGATTCCCAATGCGATCATGGAGCTGTGTCCCATGGAGCCGACAGTCAGAAAATCGCATTCATGCCCCTCTTTTCTGCGTTCGCGAATTTCAAACAGCTCACGTGAGGTGAATCCTGTTGTGGAGACAAAAATGCCAAGGAGTTTCGATATCTCCTCCAAAGCATCTTCTCTGGTCATTTTCGTGTCCGACATTGTATGAAGCGATGGGATTTCCTCAAACAATCCTTTTCTGACGACCAACGCAACCGGTGTTTTCTGTTCCTTTGCGATTCGGATCGCCTCTTTCGTCTGGCGTAGGATTTCTTCCGGTTCCGATCCAAGGATGAAATATGGATACCGCATTGCATCCAGTAGCGCGGGAGTCACCATGCCCTGTTTTTTGTGCTGGGGCTCGTCATGAACTCCGGGTTCTCCGCGATACCCGATCAGGAGAACGATTGGCAAAGAATATACCTCCGGATCCGCAAGGGAAAGCAGCGGATTAACCGCGTTGCCAATCCCGGAGTTCTGCATATAGACCAATGGCAGATGCCCGGTCGCAAGATAATGCCCTGCGGCCAAAGCGACCGCCCCGCCCTCGTTCTGCGTGATGATGTTGTTACTTTCTGAAACATTCTGCCGGATGAATGTGCAGAAATGCTTCAGCAGGGAATCCGGGACGCCTGCAAAAAAATCGATGCCTTCATCGCACAGGCACTGGTAGAATAGTGACGGATGGATCATCGAAATAACCCTTTATCTTTGTTTCTCGTAAGGAATGAGGTTGAGAATTTCCTTGATGGGCATGCAGTCATCGTTTACTTCCAGCGACCTTTCATGCTCCAGAATCTTTCTTGCGACATTGTTCATCGCGGGATATGCCGCACGTAGCATGTGATTGGCATAAATGATTATATTGACGCCCCATGACACCAGTTCCTTTTCGTAGATGTGGTTGTAGGTGGTGGGGACGACAACAATCGGGACTGTTGGGAATAAGGCGCGGAATCTTTTGCAGAATTCATGGATATCCTCACCGGTTTTGTTTTTGCTGTGGATCATAATCCCGTCCGCCCCGGCTTCCACATAATTCTTCGCACGTTCAATTGCTTCTTCCATGGGGTGCTCTGCAATGAGGGCTTCAATGCGGGCGATGATCATGAAAGCATCTGTGACCTGCGCATTTTTGCCGGCGTGGATTTTTGCGCAAAAATCGGGAATCGGTGCCAGTTGCTGTTTAACCGTAGCCCCGAACAGTGAATTCTGTTTCAGCCCGACCTTGTCTTCAATGATGATAGCTGAAATGCCGTTTCGTTCCAGTGTGCGGACCGTAAATGCAAAATGTTCCAGTTTGCCACCGGTATCACCGTCATATATGATCGGCTTCGTGGTCGTTTCAAGAATGTCGTTCAATTCCTGCAGGCGAGTCGTCAGGTCGACCGCTTCTATGTCGGGTTTCCCTTTGTTCGTCGAGCTTGTCAGGCTGGACGACCACATCCCGTCAAAGCAATGGACCCCGTCCTCTTTTACAACTTCGAGATTTTCGACAATCAATCCGCAAAGACCGGAGTGGACTTCCAGAATTCTCACTGGCTGTTTAGCCTCAATTAATCTGCGGAGTTTTGTCAGGCGGAGATCAGGAGTCGTTCCGTATGCATTAAGAGCCTTTGCCAGCTTGGAGGATTCAAAACCGTATGTATATGGGATTTCGATAACCTCACCACCTAATTCCTTCATGACCTCAAAAGCTTCTTTTCTCAGGTTGCTGCCTGGGCCGGTTTTCCAGTCATCCCCATGAATGAGATAATCCGGGCGGTATTTTTTCAAATTCGAGATGCAGCTCCAGTCCTCCTGCGGAACGACTTTAGTGACGCCACGCAGTTGCTCAACAACAGTTCTCCGCTGCTCGTAGTTCAAGAGCGGCAGTCTGCGATGCTTTGTCAATGATTCATCCGTAGAAAGACCGACCAGCACATCGCCATATTCGGCAGCTTTCTTTATGATGTTGATAATACCCGGGTGAATAAAATCGCCCGCCAAGTCCAGATAGACCGTTTTGTTGCTCATGAGTTGGATTGTTTCCTTATGCTGTCTTTTTTGATGATTTGGCTGACAATATACTTCCCAGCAGCTTCTCCGCTGTGCCCTAAATTGAAAATCGTGTCGGAACGCACTTGGGAGATTCTGTCATGGAATTCGTCTTTTTTGGAGAAAATATCCGAAACCGCATCCGCAATATGATCAATCTTATCCAGATCAATCTCTATGCCGATCTTTTTACGAAGCGAGATGTCAATCGGTTCCAGGCTGATTTTCTTGTAATTCTTGTTTGTGATCTTCATCGGGGTATTGATGAAGAGGGTCGGCTTTAACGTCGAGAAGGAGAATTCATACGCGATCCCGGACCAGTCGGTAATGACCAGGTCAGCCGTAAAAATCGTAACATTGGACGAGAAATCCGTTTCGATGATCAGCTCATCCTTGGAAATGTCCTTGTACCGTTCGATCATCGCGTTCATCTTGGCAACATAACGCTTTTTATACTCGGGGTGAGGGCGGACAATAATCAAATAACCTTTTCCAAGAAGACCGGAGAGGATTTGATCCAGGCAGGAATCCAGGATGTTGGCTTCCTGCCAGGACGGAGCAATCAGGATTCGTTTCTTCGGATTTTCATTTTGTTTATCCTTACTCTTTTCGTACTTGTCAACCAGATTGTCGAGAAGTCCATATCCGCAAGGAATCAGATTCTTCTTCCTGGTTCCGTAGACTTTTTCAGATTCCCGAAGCTCCTGAACCTGATTTGGGCCTACGCACAGGAAGGTGTCGAAATGATCGTAAGCGCCCTCACGGACTGTCAGATGGATGCTGCAGATAGCATGGTCAATGTAGACGTACTCGACATCTTTCCGTACGTAGCTTCTCTTGATGTAAAAGTTGTCAAGGTCAGGCGTTGTCATTACGACCATGTCGGCATCCATTTTCATCATCAAAGTGATCATCCGTTTTTGACCGATGTAATACGGCTTAATCTTACTTTGTGTTTTTGCAAGTTCGAAAATCTGGTCATTCGGGTCGTTCGTGATATAATGTATGGTCATCGTCGAATGACTCAGCAGATATTCGATCACCGCCTGATAATACTTGTAAAAGCCGCTTGCCTCCGAATAAAAAACAAGATGCTTGTTTGCGATTGAAAAAAATCGTTTATAATCTGCTTTCTCGCGTTTTTTCAGTTCCTTTGTCTGAACATTTGCTCCCATGTTCTTCAGGTGGTCAAGCTCTTTCCGTGTACTTGCCAAAAGATCATAATCGACGTATTTCTTCGGGGGGATCAAAATGTTGCAGAGCCATTGGAGAGGAATCGTCATGAGGTTGCTGCAAATCCAGTAAAGAATTACGCCTGCCGCAACGTAAATGCCAAGGAAGAAAGAAAGAAGGATCGAAATCCAGTTTGTGAATTCCTGAGATAATCTGCTCTGTTCTTTCTGAAGCGGATTGATCTTATTTTGTGCATAGCCGAGAATCCATGCGGAAAGACCTGCCAGAACTGGCCACAAATAGCTCCAACCGCCGTTTTTGGCTGGGATTATCCCCAAAGCTTCATTCTTTCCTGTGTCGGTGATCTGATGAATGACCGCAACCAGCCCCATCAGGATGACGACCTGAACAGCAAGAGGAATCAAGCTCAGAAGAGGATGATAATGCTCTTTCTTGAAAATCTCCCGTTGTTTTTCCGCTATTGTATCTTCATCGCCAAAGTGCTGGATTTTGACCTTGTTAACCAGAGGCATGATCTTAACCATGATGATGCAGTTCTTCTGACACCATAGTGTAAGCGGCAAAAGAAGAACCTTCGTAATTGCAGTGAATAGGATAATTGAAATCCAGTAGTTATTGCTTATGCAGTAACATACATCCATCAAATAGCCGAGAGCCATTTCTAAATAATGCATCGAATCACTCCAAACGATATAGTTTTATTTGATTTCTTGAGAGATAATAGTAAAAGGAATGCGTCGAACAAACGATTCTGATTCTTTCCCGAGCTTTAATGTCTTGATATCATTAAAAATATATTCTTCAACACAATTGCTACGTACACCCTGTTCGTCTTCAAAAACCGGATAATCCTTGCAAGAAGTTAAGACATATATTTTCCTCTTTCTGTCATTGGGGATGTCAAAGGACGGAAAACCTTCAAAATCTTTGAAATCAGCAGTGTCACCACATGCCAATTTTAATATAGTTGGGAGAATGTCAATGCTTTGGACTTTTGAGTCAATGATCGAAACCTCTGTTTTGTTTTCTTGAAATGGCTTAACCATAAATGTCATGTCGTATGGGTTTGAAAACCCCTTATGTCCTCCGTGATCCGAACACAACAAAATTGCAGTGTTATCATAAATACCAGCTTCTTTAAGAAGACGAATAAGCTCAGACAAAAGGTAGAAACAGCCTTTGACAGTTGGAATTGGACTGTCAAGTTCTTCAGTCCTATTGCTTTTTTCGTCGTAAATCCATGGCACGTGTGCTCCCCTAATATAATAATATGCTAGAATTGGAGAGTCCGCATTTGTTGATATTCCAGATGACAACATTCTTCTTAAAAAATCATCATTTAAATATGGAAGGGCCTGTTTTCCCGAAGGGATGTCAGGAACAAGCTTCTGAACCACATTGTCGGAAAAATCGAATGAGTAGTAGAAATTTTTTTTGATTAAATAGGGCACAGAACTAAATAACGATATTTGCTTCAAGCAATCATGGAGACAATTATAATCAATCTCATAGATGATATCTTTAGCTACAATATTTGAAAAGTATTCATGATAACAATCAGCTGATCCAATTGTAAAATCCGGTTGTTTTACATAAAATCTTGCTTCATACCCGGCATCATGAATTTGTTTGTAAAATGCGGTCGATGGCGTTGAATGCCACATTTTTTGAAAGCTCTCATAACAGCTATTTGCTGGAGGCGGAAACGATGTCCCGGTCAGCTCATGTGGCAACCCGAGATACGTCGCGCGATAATAGGAGCATGCATCTGCATACCATATAAAATCTTTTACTATTTCTTTCGTTTCGGGGGAGCTCCTAAAACATTCTTTAACATTTTCGCTGCCTAGCATATCCATAACAAACAGAATTATATTTTTCTCTTTTGAAAGTTGGAATTGTTGTGAGCTGTCAACATAATAGGAATCTTGACGAGTCCAAACGCTTGAACTTGCTGAAACGACCATAGATGCAGTAGCTAAAAGTTCTAGAAAAAGAACAATCCCTGTAGCCATTGATATGACTTTTGAAAAATAGGATGGCACAAGCTTCCGTAAAACAACGGGAGACAAAACAATAGCAATCCATATAATCAAGTTTATTGTTCCAAAAACGTGATGTTCGCTCCAAACCGGTTCGAGACCATCCATTGTTCCAAGGTGCTGATTCATAAACATCGCCTGTATATAAACACATAATCCAAGCCCCGCGATGATAGCGACAAGATAATCGCTGACGATTGGCGGTATCAACAGTAAAATGATACAGGCTCCGATAATGGATATTGTAAGCACACGAAGATTCCAATTGACAAAATCCTGAAAGATGAACGGAAACTGCAGACTATTTCCGAAATAGACACTCCAGGGAACGAATACAAGAATGCCAAAAGCAAGCAGTGAAACAGAGAATAGAATGCATATACGTCTCGGCAAAGAAAAATAATCTTTAAGCTTGCTACTACATTTCTTTTTCCTTTTAAAGAAAATGACATCGATAATTAGCAATAGCGGAAGCAGGGAAAGAACAAAATGAATTCGGTTAAGTCCGATTCTGTGAATGAATGATTGAAACGCATTGGCTATTGCTTTGTTCCGTTGGAATCCAATTGCTTCTTTGTTGGCTTTTATGGCTTCTTCTGGGGTGAGAACTGGAACTGCCATAGGAACAGATTTGTTTCCTGCAATAGTTTTGGTATCAGATTTTATGTCTTTTGATAGCGTGGTTGTTTCTTTTTTCGGGAGGAGCTTTAAGGCATCCTCGTTTGCTCTAATTGCCTCTTCCGCAGTTGCGACAGGAACTGCGGAAGGTTGGGCTTCTGATTTCGTCTCTGCCTCCGGTTTGGTCTCGGCTATCGGCTTTGTTTCGGCAGACTTCGCATCTGTCTTTTGTTTGGTCTCAGTCACAGACTGAGTGTCGACTGCTGACCTTGTTTCAGTCACTGTCTTTGGTTCGGGGACAGAGCCCGTTGGTTTCCTGTTGGATGCGAGGCTCTCGCCTTGAACCGTCTGAACATCATCATGTCGACTGAACTCCTTGCGGTCAATGATGGCGAAGAAGGCAATCAACGCAACAAGGATTGCAATCGGAACGATTAGTTGTTTCATTGTCAAAAATCCTCGGATATTTTTAGGAAATCTCTATCAATTCGTTTTTGAGAGAGCGTTCGGTTGTTGACGGATAAGAACCATCGGATGCGATTCTTTGTTCCCCATAAAAAGCATTTGTACACTGCTGTCTGGAAAAAAAAGGTTATGATTGAAAACGTCGGCTCCTGCGCTATATTATAGAACACTAACAGTCTCAATGAAAACATAGGAGACTCGACAGCATATTACTATAGCATCTTCCAGCAACTTGTCAAGTTTGTTCCGCGATATCGTTTGGAAAAAAGCGTGGAAAAGCATTCCGGCGACCGTTACTGCACGCATTTTACCGCCATCCGCCAGCTCAAAACGGTTTTCTGCGCCCAGCTCGCCGGAAAGGATTCTCTCCGTGAGGTCGAGTCAGGCTTGCTCATGAATGCCGAACGCATGTACCATCTCGATATGGAAGCGGTTTCGAAGTCAACATGTCGGACGCGATAAACCGGCGTTCGCCGGAAATCTTCCGGGCGATGTTCGAGGAAATCCTGAATCGTGCGCTTGCCTGTGCTCCCGGGCATAATTTCAAGTTCAAAAACCCGCTCCATGTCATCGACAGCACAACCATAGCTCTGAGCCTGACGGTCTACAGCTGGGCCCATTACCGGAAGCAGAAAGGTGCAATCAAGCTTCATACGGAGCTGGACTTGTCCGGCAATCTGCCCTGTTATGTGCTGATGACCAACGGAAGGATGTCCGAACGGCGAAGAAAAATGTCTCAATCAAACCGGACAGCATCGTCCAGCTCTGCCAAAGAAAGGCGCGATCTTGGACGAACTCATCGAATATACCGGCGCAGCCTCGGTCAAAAAAAACGGGCAAACTCAAGCTCATCGAATTCATGGACGATGAGGGAAAAACGTATCAGTTCCTGACCAACAACTTCAAGCTTGCAGCATCATCCATCTCGGAAATCTTCAAACAGCGCTGGCCAAGTGTTTTGTGTTTTCTCTCTCTGTAAATTCTTCCAAATCATATCCTTTAGCAATAATCTTATCTTTAAGTTCTTTAGACAATGCAACAGATTTATCGTTTTTGAAATGTTCAGAATACAGAGGATGATATCCCCTCTTTATTATTTCTTGCTCCTTTTTTCAAAAAATAAAAGAGCATCCGCATTCAGCTTCTCAGCCTCATCCGCGGTTGCGACGGGCACAGCGGCAGGCTTAGCCTTGGGCATCGTTTCGACGGGCTTCGACAAAGATAGATAAAAAGGCTTAAACAGGGTTTTATTTTGGTTAATCAAATAACCAACATCTATTTCCCTGACAGGGTATTCATTCGGGAGAGACCGTTCGAAAACTTTGTATTTCCCATAGCGTCCTGTTTCATTCTTGGTATCTGCATAAAAACTTCGATTATCTTTAAATCTTTTGCGTGATAGAAAAACTTGGTTTGTTGGAAACAAAAGATATATTATTTTGTCTTTAGACTGCAAATCAGCACCAACAATCCAAATAAGTTTGTTTCCCAACTGATATATATATGTCTCAAAAAACGGGCTGCAGGATTTTAGTGTGCCGTTACAAATGATAGAGTTTAAGGCTGGGATAGTTTTTAAATCCTCAAAAGATGATGGGATAAACTTCTCATGGAAATATACCGAAATATATTGTTTTTTGCTTTTTATGTAATTCCTAGTCTTCTTTAATATTGTATTGGAATTATATAAACATTTTTTTAAGGTTCCGGCACTATTTTTTCCCCCTTTTTCTGAAAATACTAGATATGCATTGTTATTCCAAAAGTCATATTGATAATAGATCGAATCTAAATCTTCATATGTTTGTGGGGGGTGACATAAAACTATTTGATTGTTTTTTTGGGGAGAATACAGAATTCGATCATATTCCTTTTCTTCAATTAAAATAGTTGCTTCTTTGTCGTGTGATAAAAAGAATGCTGTATCTTCCATTAAACAAAACAAATAGTTGTTTCGTGAACCAGAAAAAGAGAGGAAGAAATGAGAGATTAATACCAAAAAGATAAAAGAAACAATAATTCTTTTTATTTGTTTGATTTGTACTACTTTTAATGCGTAGGCAAGCGAGATAATATAGAAGATTTGAATCGAGAAACAGTATCTTGAAGTAATAATCGGTGCTTTTATTCTCCATACAAAGAAGAACATAATAGACAAAACAAAAAGAAGACCAACTCTCCATTTAAAACAAAGGATTAAAATACAAAAAAACAAAAAAAGGAAAAAATCTGGAACATAAAGAGAGCGTATTATTGATACAAAAACATCTATCATTGTAAAAAAGCCCAATTGAGAATAAAATCAAACTTCTTTAAATAACGGCCAGACAAAAAATAAGAAAATGGGACATTCATAATATAAACGATTGAGCCAAAAGAAATAATTGAGAATGAAATGAATAAGAATAATTTCTTTATGCCTTTTGAAAAAGATTTAAGGTTTGAAAATGTTATCCAAAGTACAAAGATTGCAAACAATTCTAATGCTTCAAATCTGCATAAGAGAGCGCATGAGGAGAATATCGCGGCATATGCCACATAGAATATTTTACTTGTTCTGGTAAGACTTTTTATAAAAAAATATGTCGCCAGACAGGAAAAAAATAAATAGGAGTTTTCTCTTGTCATTTGACAAGAGTAATGAATAAGTGTTGGATGTGTTGCCACTAATATGCCGCTACACAATGCAGCGGCTTTTGAGGGAAATAATGCATATGCTATTTTGATTAACGCTATAATGATCCCCAAACCTAAAACAATATTGATGATTGTTCCACCTTTAATTACATCATATCCGAATAATGAATAAGGTATCTTGAGAATGAAGATGCTGAGAGGAGGATAATATGATTTACCCGGAATAATGCCCGAAAAATCCCATAATTCAATAAACTCCTTGTATTTAAAGGAATCGCGAACAGGGACAGGATATACGATGCAATATATGACTCTAATTAGTCCCCCCAGCGCAACGCATGGTATATCAATCGAAAACAGATCTTTTTTTTGTGAAAAAAACATACGAGGCTTCAGCCAGAATTTGGTCGTATCCTCTTCAATCATGTCCGGCATGTCCTTAATATGAGAGTTTACTGTGGCTTGCGACGAACATGCGGGCAACTGTGTTTGAGCAGTCCCGCTGGAACGTTGTAATGCTCCCATTTATCAATGTGAGCATTACAACGATCTCCTGAGACTGTCACAATATATTAATACTCTACAATAAAGTCTTCAATTTGAACAGTATTCTGTTCCTGCTGACCGGCGGTATTTGAGAGAATAACCGGAACGACATAATATGTCCCACGACAAAGTTTGGATCCAAATTTCAGGTGATTGTCATCTTTTTTTATCTTAGCCGAAAAAGTTACTTCTTCTCCAGGTTGGAGCAATTGTGAACCAGTATAAAGGTAAGTCGCTCCTTGGCGAGATTGGACTCGAACAGAAGTCCCGATTTTGATATCTTTTTTACTTGCCTTGTTAAATAGAATTTCAACATGACTATCATCAACTTTTTTCACATCCTCTATTGTTCCTTCCACAAATGAATGATTTGGAAAGTCAGAAAGATCTTCTTTTGCGTCCAAAACAAGACGGCATCCTTTTTCCCATTCAGGCTCCGAATCCACAACGATTGTGTTTTTTTCCTTGTCAATCGAAATGACATTCATAACTTTGCCGCTTTTATATGGTATATTTTTGTTGTCAATTAACTTCCCATCCTTTGTATATGGAGCATAGCCCAGATAAACTTTTGTTGGTTTCTCGCCAATGTTCTTTATCCTGACCGAATTGGTAATAGTATTATCAGAAACAAGTATTCTGTTTTTGGAATAGACTCTGGAACGTATCCCTGTTAATGAGAAAGAATTCTCTGTAATCTTTGTTTTTGCATCAGAAGTCGAACAATTCGTATCCGTAATGACAAGTTTTCCTGGGGAAGAAAGAAAGAGATCATTCTTCATAAAAGATAAAACAATCCTTTCTACTTCCAATTTTCTGGAATTTGTTGCGGTAAAGCTTAGAAAGAATGAATAATCATTTGTATCTTCCAGATGGAATGTCGCCGATTTTACACTGTAACCTATAAAAGTGTCATTTTGCAATGCATCTGAAATAACTGTTTTTTCGTTGCTCAAAACAGAAAATTGCAAATCATCATTTTTTGAAATAATGTCAATTCTGCAGTCCTGCGATACATCGACATTTGCAAGCTGGATTCTTAAGAGAGAACTTTTTTTGAGTTCATCGTCTAAAAGAATGTTAATCGTTTCATTTTGACTGAAAACGCTTTTCTCCGTCCAAAATTGTTTAATATTTGACGGAGTAAAAACAATGGTGTTGTTGTATCCTTTTGACTGAATATAGGAATCAAGCAAGGCTGCATCATCCGTTTTCTGTTTGTCGGTCTGTGCGTTACCAATGAGTGTCATCACCAAAGAAGCCAGGATAGCAATAGTCTTGAATGCCCCGCAGCTTTTCTTAATTTTTTTTTGCGCAAAGATAATCATAGAATCTCTCCGTAAGTTGTTTGGTTTATTTATTTGTAAATTTGAGTGTTTGTATCACTGTTTTCTGGTTCTATTTTTCAGAAATGATTGTAAATATTTGCTTTTACATTGTGTTGAAAAGCACTAACCACCTCAATATAAACGTAGGAGGTCCGATAATACTGTGCCGGGTTCTGCGGGTTTGTCGCAGTCCTTCGCATTCTTCAAAGCCATCTGCCAAAAACGCTCTATAGTTTTCACCGTCACAACGACTCCTGCATCCATGCTATTACCCTTTCACAACAGATCTGAGCTTGCCTCTAATAGATTCCGGTATCATTCTCCAAAGTCTTTGCTTCAATGGAGGCTTAGTACACTCAAATACCGCCTTCCTAAAACTTGTTCTCTTCAACAATTCGAAAAACTTATCACGGTTCCTGTGCATATCAGTGGGTGCTCTGAACAATCTCTGACTTGTGAGAGCCCACTCCGATGAAACTTCTTCTAAATCCATTACGGTTTTTATCGTTTCAAAGGCATCTCTTGCTTTTTCGGTATTGAACAGAAGCAAGGAAACACCTTCAATCGGTCGATAATCCGGTTTCACCTTTTCAATTCCCCAAGCATCTGCAATCGTGAAGTCAGAAACCCTTTCTTTGCATGTGAAATGGCATACAGCACATGACGGTCTGTAAAAAAGACGTGAATAATATCCTCGTAAAAAAGGATCTTTTTCTCTTGTGCGAATATACTTGTGTCCATTACTAAATTCAACCCATGCGGTTCTTGAATTGACTTTGTTTCTATCCGCTTCTTTATTCTTGAATCTAAACTCGCAAACGTGCGCTTTTTCTTTTTCTTCTTCCTCTTTTATGTACTTATCAAACAATGCTTGGCTTGGAACACCATGGCAAAGAATGCTTACCGTTACCAAATTGTCTCTTGAAACTTTTTTTGTATCAAGGTATGAAATCAAAGCCGCACATTGGCATGATACACCTGAGAATAAGACCTTCTTTCCAGCCTTCAAATCATCTTCAATCTTATTGAAGCACCCAACTGTATCGCTTTGAATGTATTTGGATTTTCTGAACTTCTTGCATTCATCTTCCGTTTCCGCCCGTCCGTGAACAACCTTAAAGTGATCCTCATACTGTGCGCCGTAGACTACATATCCTCCTCGATAATATGTTTGGTATATTGCTGTAAAAGCGCCGCCAGACGAGCTGTCATAGATCACATCTTTGGATTTGTATGTACCTACATACGATTTGACAGAAGCATAACTTTGGAAATTGGAAAAGTTCAAAGGACATGTTTTTTCACACAGACTGCAGTTGATGCATTTCTCTTTGTCGATTACAGGATATCTGAAAGTCTCATCATCTTCCTTTAATGAAATAGCGCCTTTGGGGCATATGTCCGCACAGGCGCCGCATCCACAGCAATTCTTATTGCATTCTTTGATGGCCATGCCTATCCCTCGTTTATCTTGTGAAGAACTTCAGATAAAAGTGTCGACGATACTCCTTCCGTATGAGGGAGGAAAACAACATCAACACCTACCTGTTTGAACTCTTCAATCATTTTGTTATACATGTCGCTTCCCTTCCAGTCGGATCCGTGAAAAAGCGCATCAAAATGAAGCTTTTTCCATGCTTCCATCTTGTTCATAGAGGTCTGAGGTACAGCCTCATCAACGCACTTGAGGGCGGACACGATAGCAATTCTTTCCTTAAAAGGGATAATAGGACTCTTGTGTTTATAGTTCTTAACGACTTCATCCGTACTAACGCCGACTATCAAATAGTCACACTGCTCCTTGGCTTTTTGAAGAATATTCAAATGCCCGATATGAAACATATCGTATACTCCTGTGGTGTAACCTATTTTGTACTTAGCCATTGAAAGAAGCTCCTTTCTTTGCTTTTAAAAATTCCTTTAAATTTAACAAAAAGGATCGTAAGTTCCTTTTTGTATATCAAAAAATCAAAAATAAAAGTTAATGCGGTTGCTACAATAGTTGTAACAATTGCCATTAATACCCATTGCCATATGTTCGATATATCTATAAGATATATCTTTGAAATAAGCACAGTCGTGAGACTAATGCAGAGAAAAACAACGAGATGCTTTAGGAAAATCGAAAGACTCCTTTTCAGAATATTTCTTCCAAGATATATAGCATATTGAAATGTTCGAAAAACAGCAGCACATAGGCTACCAATCGCAACGCCGACTAACCCATAGTGTATTACAAATATCAACGAAACAACAATGTTGATTATTGCTTCGGCAAACGCACCATTTCTTGTTTGTTTATAATGACCTACTGCTTTTACAACCGTTTCATAAGGAATCCTGAAACAGCTAAAAGCGCCAGCGATTGTAAAGATGATCCCAAACACTGGTCTAATGTAATTTACATCATGTACGCCATGGGTATATATACCAGCAAATGAAGTTATCATAACAAGAGTTACGGAGTAAAGAACAGATGCAATTGAGAATACAATAAGTTCATATAGGGCAAGGTTTGAATGCATTAGCTCCACCTCGTTTTTAACATACATATTACCGAAGGCGGCTCCAAATCCCGTAATAAAATTTGTAACAACTCTACGTATGCTTACTATGACAAAACAATAAACTGTGTACACAGAAACTTCTAAAAGCCCGGCAAATACCGTCAAAACCATAATGCCAGTATTATTATTTACAAAGTTTGCTACTTCGTGACCGACAGCATCCCATCGTTGTTTGATTAAATCACCTTTTGCCTCGACTGTTTTATCGATATGATATTTTTTTTTGGTGTATAGGCTAACAGCTATAGGCATAATCACAAAAACAATCGAGCTTCCAAGCTTTACTAAATGAATGGTTCCCCCGAGTAAAATAATAAATACCGCTACAATGGTATTAATTATTTTTCCTATAATATCAAAGACAAATGTTACACTTTGTTTCTGATCAGCTATCAAAACCATTTTATATGTCAAACCAAAATAATACTGAGCAAAAGTTGACATAGATATAATCAAGATAAGTGAAAAGGAAAATAACCATGTAAAATCTCTATTAATCCAAATTGGATATATAACTGAGAAGATGATTGCAAAAGCAACAAAAATCAAAGCGATTTTGCGCATGAAGCGTTCGGTCTGAATGACAATCGCACTGATTCCCTTGTAATCATGTTCAGCTAAAGGTTTATATAGAGCAACTCTGGTAACGCCACCGATTCCTGCCTTCATTAAGGCAATCACAGAAATGAATTGACTGATAGAAGATGTGATCCCATTATATGCGGATCCAAATGTTGTCATAATTAATCTTGGAAGGATTAATCCACATATCAATGCCACAAATTCATCGGCAAATCCCATGATGGTGTTTAGGAAAGCCTTTTGACTTCTACTCTCTTTTCGCATGTCCTTACCTTATATCAAATATCTTGCTCATCTCAGAATCAATATATTCTTGAGGAGGGTATTTCATGTAATCGCCATAATATTGCTTCAAGTAGAAATCTGTTTGATCCGGTATTCTTACAGATAATCCTTCATACTCTGCGATTACACCCTGCCCGTAAACTTCTTTTCTGAAAATATTCTTTTTCCCATATTTGCCAGATGGATTCATGACAAATGAAGCCGTTGAATATAGGTATCTATTGCACAGCTTGTTAAATTCCTCAATAAAATACATTCTACTATACTTTCCAACACCTAACTTTCCAAAAGCGAATAAAAATTTACCTTTTAGCAACAGCTTCCAAAATGGCTGTCTCATAAGAGCATTGGATTTGGTATAGTAACGAGCCTCTTCGATCAGTTTAAGCTGTTCAGATTCATCATTTGGAAGCCCTATCAACCTAAAAACATCCAAATGCAGCTTATTTGTACTATATCCTCTTAAACCAATTCTAGGAAATTGCCTTAAAGTTTTGTCGTCAATTTTATAATAATCAACATAATATTTTGGGGGAAGCTCATGAATCATGCACTCAACGAATCTGTCAATTTCGTTCTCGGGAACAATAATATCCGCATCATAATCCCAAGGAATCGGACCTTTATGTCTGACCGCACCCAATACGGTGCCTGCTTGACAATAATATGTTATGTTGTTTCTGTCACAGATGCTAACAGTTATTGCCATCAACTCTTTTTCTATTTCCTGCATTTTTTGTATTGAATATTTCATCGTTTTCTCCCTATAAAATATCAGATATAGACAGTTTCGTTTTTTCATCGGCAAATAAAGCCTCGGTACCATCACTAAACCTGACATATGCCGGATAGTGTGTTTTTCTTTTTTCCACTGGAGGAAGTTCCATATAGTTGTTTCCAAATATATTTTTCAAAACTGCTTCTGATTTATCCGGTGCAATATATATCCTATTTTCAAATTTTATATCGCACCCATTTCCAAATGCTTCCTTCTCTATTGTTCTTCTCTTTATTGGGTACTGAGAACCAAAGTTGGAATAATATTTTCTATTATTCCCATTTGTCATTGTCATGATAAAATTCGCTATCTTAAATAAAGCTTTGTAGGTAAGGAATTTTACAATATATTTTTTTAGCCCAGAAAATGATTCTGGAGACCTTTTTCCGCTGATCATTACGGCTAGCTTCTTAATGATTTGTTTTCGGAGTTCAACAAATCGGCTGTATCCATTGGTATCGTCAATTGGAAAAACATCTACAAATATTCCGCAATTCCTTTGCGCTCCCTGTTCTAAGAACACAGTCTGCGTGTTACTTATTTTTGCATAGATTCTCCAGTACTCCGGTTCCGTCGTAATCCAATTCAGTTTATAACCATCTGGAAGCCGAGTCTTGCAAATATCTAGAAATCGATTGAAGTCTTCTCTTGGCATCACAATATCAAGATCATCATCCCAGGGTATAAAACCGCCGTGCCGAATTGCTCCAAGAAGAGTACCGCTTATTAAATAGTAGTGAATGCGATTTTTTCTACATACCCTATCCACTACATCCATTATATCCAGAATTTCTTCATGAATTTTCTTTTGGTATAATGTTTTATCCATTTAACGTTTCCTTCCCTCAATCTATATAATAAAGAATACCCACCAGTAAGTTGCGGTAAACATTGATACGGATAGTGCCGTAAGGGCGTATGAGGTCTTTAATAGCAATATCTGCAATTGGTAATTATTATTTTTATAGTATTTTATTCCGTTATAAAACCGATAAAAAACAAAGATCAACGGAATTAATCCCATATATAAAAGCATATCCATATAGGTGTTGTGAACATAATCAGGAAGATCATAGTAGTATTTGTAGTTTACAACGCCGCTCCCAAATAATTTGTTGAAAAAACTAAACCTGTTACTGTATATATACCAGTAATCGTCAAAGATTTCTGTTCTTCCTGACGTTGCACTTGAATATTCGCCATCTGATGCCAACATGGATACCTTTTTTGCTCGGAATATCATATTATCAATTGCATTTATTCCAGACCCATAATTGTAAACATAGTAAAATGTTCCCAATATTAAAACAATTAATATTGCTAATATTCCTTTGTTCAATTTTGATTTTCTATAGGAATCAATCAACAATATTATACAAAATACAGAGACACATAGCACGGCTGTAATGCTAAGTGTCAGTAGTGTCATAGTTGCTAGCAATCCTAAAGAGCATATTTTCAGCCATTTTTTTTTCATATAGAAAATTGGATATATTGCAGCAGCACAATACAACATACAAGAACGATCTGTTCCAACAGTAGAACGCAGTCTTGAATGTATATTTCCGTCCAAATATATAGTGGCAACATTTCCTTGCATATAAGAGACAAATCCCCACATTATGGATAAAATTGTAGAAATAAATATAAACAAAAAAGCTCGTTTCCAGAAGTCCGCATTGTCTTCTTTTTCTTGATTGATATATCTTATGTAAATTACAATAAAAACATCAAAAATCATTTTGATTCCTGACATATTGCGATGAAGTAACAAAGCTATAACTGAGTAAATACAAGCAATGCATAACAGAACAGAATCGTCTAGACGAATACGAATTCTTTTATGAATTAGCTGGATTACAACAACGAGTCCCAGAATCATATCTATGATCGAAATTGCGGACAGAACAGGCATTGTTGTAAAGCGCTCCCATGTGGTTAGATAAAAATACGAGCAAATAGCGGTGCTCATGTCTTTTTGAGTGAGGATCGCTAAAAACAAAGCGATTATTGCTAGATTCAATATTTGATTATTTTGTAAAAATACAAAAAGAATGGACGCAATACTCAAACCATATAGTGCTTTTTTATCACTTACACGGATACGAATATCTGGCTCTTTTATTTGTACAGTGTTTGTCGCTGCGCTCATCATTCGTTTACCTACAATACTTTCGAATTATCATGGATATTTTTATCGCATTTTTTGCTCCAATTGTTGCAATTAATATATAGAATACTTTATGTCTTAGCAATTTACAATATTTCAACATAGAATAATTATTATCAAGCAATTTATATATTATATCTCTCTCGTTTTGTTCGTATTTATAAATGTTCACCAAGCATGATAATAATGCTCTTCCCAACTGATTAAAGATTTCATGTTTTTCCATTTTGGATAATAAATTATACTTGGGCTCATTTTCCTGTTTGGCGACCAATGTAATCACATCCTTTGTCCTTTTCGGGTTTGGAACTGTTGTTATAGAACCTTCCCTCTCAAATCTTCTTACGTACCATATATAAGGAAAAAAGGAAAAAGTTTCCGCGTTTAAAAACAGCCGGGATGTCCAATCAACATCCTCATGATAGAACCCCTCTTCAAATTTCAACTCTCTTTCACATATAAATGCTCTTTTTACAATATACTGCTGTGCGGGCCATGTTAAATCCTCTTTAGCAAAGACAAAATGTATCACTGATTTTTTATCTGTTTGCTCGGGTTTAATGTATTTTTCATGATTGACAATTTGCGCATGAACATCCGAAGTATTGTACATTTCAGTAATCAAAACATCAGGTTTCTTCTTCAGGGCACCACTTATATTCTTCAGGGCATCGGGCAGTAACACATCGTCCGAATCCAGAAAAACAATATACTCTCCAGTCGATTTTTCAATGCCTCTATTCCGTGCACTGGATAAGCCCCCGTTTTTCTTATGAATAACAGATATGTTTTTATATTCACCAGCATATTTATCACATATAACGGGACACTCATCCGGGCTTCCATCATCAACTAATATCATTTCCCAATCCTCGCATGTTTGATTCAAAACGCTGAGAATACACTCTTCAAGATAATCTTCGACCTTATAAACTGGTACAATTATAGAAAAAAGCATTTTTCACCTATCCTCACTACCGTCCGGATAAATTTAGAGGTGTATGATTGACAACGTCGGCTTCAATGTTATATTTAAGAAGTTTAACGTCTTTAAATATGAGCATAACGTATTACTATAGCATCTTTCAGCATCTTTTCAAGTTTGTTCCACGATATTGTGCTGAAAAAACGTTGAAAATAATCCCGGAGACCGACTTCAAAACAAATATTGTTCCCCGTTAAGAGATGCTATAAAAAAAAGAAAGTCTGTGAAACGCGGGTACGAAGAAAAAACTTGAACTGGGCAGGAGAAGCTTGCAATCGTCCTTCATGGATTGTCGAATTTCGCAACGAACACGGCATCACGCAGGGAATGCTCTTCAGGTTGCGAGACTAGCTATTAAATGATAATGTGAAACTTTTTGCTCTCGGGGGGCGTTTACCACGATATGGAACGTCTACAGCGGAGAACCGCAAGCCAAGGAAACAATCAGTGAGCTGATCATGGAACTTAAAACCGTCTGGCACAGAGTATTCAATCGTTCGGTTCTGTCGATTTTCTGTTTTGCGAGTCCGCATAGAGATTTGTTTTTGTGCCCGGCTTGATTCCGAGCCGTGTACGGTCGGGCGTAATACCGCATAGCTTGCTGCGCGGATAGCCTGACCGGAAGCAAAACTATATTATTTATATTTCAGTCCTTGCCAGAATCGCATAATATTGTCTTGGGTATTTGAAAAGAAATCAACTTTCCAGTTTCTTGGATGTGTCAAAGTCATGATAATGTCATATCCAGTTGTGATACCCTGTTTTACTTCATTTGGAAAGTGCCCCAGCAAAACCTGGTCCGCATATCTTGCCTGTATGCATCTTGTTACAGCCTCATCATAAGCTTCAACAATTATTCCGGCTTGCTCTCTTGTCCTCCGGTCTCTCAAGATTTCTTTATTCTGAATCTTATACATGGTGTTTATAAAATCGCCATGAGAAGCAACTGTCAAACATGGAGAACCTGTTTCTCTCCTGAATTGTGCTACATCTTTCAGAAACATTTCTCTGCATTCAGGCAATGCTTCACGCATCTTTTCAATATTTTTCAGTTTGTGTTCTTTTTCATAGGTCGCTAATTCTTCGTAATGGTATCCTGTTTCATAACCATAGTCGTCAATATCTTTTATTAGTTTCTTGTCTATGGTTGAATCCCGGAAATAATATGTCACAGATCCCTCGTGACCATAAACATCTTTCTCGATTTCAAACATCTCGCGTGCAACTATCGGAGAGGTATCAATATCATGACGATTGATAAAAACCTTACCCCCCCCCCCCAAGGTTATAAGATTATATAAATCAGGGATACCAACCATCTTATATCCTGCATCGCGAAATGCTTGAAGCACCGCCTTATACTCCGAGAGTCTACTCGGTTTGAAATAATCTTCATATATTCTCTTCTTCAAATTCATTATCAACACCTCATAGTCTCCAAAGAATGATTTCTTTCATTTTCAGCATCCAGTAAACCGCCGGAACTCATCGTAGTCCCTGATATAATCTTCGACCTTGTAATAATCGGATGCCGCCACACACAGGACTGAGTCTTTCTGTAACCAGAGCATCTCTCTCCATGTGCATCGATCGATTATGACGCCAATGCTTGGATCCGACAGTTCGATCTCTTCTCTTCCCATCTTATTCTCCAGCACCAACTGAATTCGGCCATAGGGGCAGAACAAGAGCTGTTTCAGTTCTTTATGGGCATGGAACCCTCGCCGCATTCCTTCCGGCACCTTGGAGATGTAGTAGATACGCTTAATCTCAAACGGGATCTCGTGAGCCCCCTCGAAAAAAGACAGTTCCCCGGCATCCACGGTGGGTATCGTCTTGATATGGATAACCCTGCACCCTGCAACAGACTCCGGCACTCTGAACTCATCACCCCGGAGCACGGAATACCATTTCAGGTTTTCGATGCCTTTATAACGATCCAGGACCTTCCGCGGGATATCCAGCACCTCGTTGAAGTTGTGCTTGTCGTAGAAACGAACCGCTCTTGTGTTGTCCCTGGATACACACCAGTAAACACTCTCCAGCCCGTATTCATGAAAAGCCTTCTCAATGATGCTCTCCATGCCAAACCAGGAATAACCGCGGCCCATTGCCTCGGCACGTACCGTTATCGCAAACTCGGCACTGCCATCTTCGATGTGTTTCAGACTGACGGTACCCATATACTCGTCTTCATCCGATGCAATGGCAAGATTGATGTTTTCCTTGTTTTCCCAACTCCACCTTATGAAGTTCTCGGCATCTTCCATCGTTTTCGAGGAAAAGTCCGTCCTGAGGTTTGCCGTGACATTTTTATCGTGCATCCAGGCAAGCATCAAAGGAGCATCTTTCAATTCAAGTTTTCTCAGATACATCTGCGTCGCTCCTAAAACTCGTTTATGGCATCGGTTACATACTGAATCTCTTCATCCGTCATCCCGTAATACATCGGAATGCTCAGTTCTGTGGAGCTGATTTCCTCCGCAATCGGAAGCGAGCCTTTCGTAATATTCAAATCTTTGTAGCACTCCTGCAAGTGCATCGGGATCGGATAATGCTTATTCGTTCTGATGCCTTTGTCGTTCAGATGCTTTTCAAGCGCATCACGTTCTGCGCACCGAATACCGTAGATATGCCAGACCGGAACCGTATAATCCGGTATATACGGAGTGATTACCTTCGGGTTCTTGATTCCATCTGAGTATAACGCCGCAATTCTCCGTCTCTCCACATTCATCCTCTCAAGATGCGGGAGCTTTACCCCTAGAAAAGCGGCCTGGAGCTCATCCAGACGGCTATTATTGCCTTTGTAAATATGGTGATACTTATAGTCTGATCCGTAGTTTCCGAGAGCACGAATCATGTCAGCCAGCTCTTTGTTGTTCGTCACAACAGCGCCGGCATCACCAAGAGCCCCAAGGTTCTTCCCCGGATAGAAAGAAAAACCAGCGGCGTCACCAAAGGTGCCGACCTTCTGTCCTTTATAGGTAGCGCCATGAGCTTGTGCACAGTCTTCGACCACCTTCAGTCCATGCTTCTTCGCCACTTCCATAATCGGATCCATGTCGCAGGCTTGACCGTAGAGGTGAACAGGCATAATAGCCCTGGTTTTTTCCGTGATAGCCGCTTCGATAAGCTCCGGATTGATATTGAATGTCCTGATGTCCGGTTCAACGAAGACGGGAGTCGCGCCGACATAGGTAACTGCCAGAGCTGTGGCAATATAGGTGTTTGAAGGCACAATAACCTCATCGCCTTCTCCAATCCCTAACGCCTTCAATGCAAGCATCAGAGCGTCAAGCCCATTCCCGACACCAATGCAGTATTTTGCTCCACAATACTCCGCAAACGCCTTTTCAAATGCTTCATCCTCTGCGCCTTCGATATACCATGAACGGGTGAACACTCGGTCAAAGGCTCCTCTCAGATCGCTATTCAGCTCCTTTTCCATCGGAAGGAACGACACAAATGGTATTTTCACCTTCTTACCTCTCAACTCAAAACGAGATATTGAAAAACTTATGCAACAAATAATCTACAAGTGCACGGGACGAGATATCGACCTGTTGAGATTAGCGCAGCATTACAACCGCCACCATTGCATCCCAGATGCTTTCAGCTCCTCAACTTTGTAGAGGCCCTTCACATCAATAAAGACTTTTTCTCCATCATCTCCGGTCTTAAAAAGCTTCTTGATGGCTTCAAGGGGCAATGCTCTAAACTCATTGTGAGCAACGGCTAAGATCACGCAATTCGCATCAGCAACATCTTCGATTCTAGTCAGCTTTACACCGTATTCATGCATAGCATCACGTTCAGAAGCCCAGGGATCAACCACGACTGGCTCAATACCATAGGTGTTTAGATGCTTGATAATATCGTTGACTTTGCTATTTCTGGTGTCAGGACAATTTTCCTTAAAGGTAAGACCGAGGATAACCACCTTACTCTTTTTTGGAGCTTGTCCAGCTTCAATCATTTTCTTGATAGCCTTGTCTGCCACGAAAGCGCCCATGGAGTCATTCACAATACGACCGTTCAAAATAATCTGGCTGTGATAACCGAGTTTCTCGGCCTCATAGGTAAAATAGTAAGGGTCAACGCCAATGCAGTGGCCACCGACCAAACCGGGTCTAAACCCCAAAGCATTCCATTTGGTGTTCATGCCGTCTACCACCTCATTAGTGTCAATATCCATGCGGTCAAACACCATGGCAAGCTCATTCATAAATGCAATATTTATATCACGCTGAGAGTTTTCAACAACCTTTACAGCTTCCGCAGTACGCAGGTTAGAGACAGGGTGTGTACCCACCTCAATAACCAAATCATACACAGCCTTAATCTCGGACAGAGACTCTTGATCTATTCCAGACACGATTTTACAAATGTTCTCAAGCCGATGTATTTTATCTCCGGGATTGATACGCTCAGGAGAATAACCAATCTTGAAGTCTATACCGCACTTCAGTCCACTTTGCTTCTCCAAAATCGGAATACAAACATCTTCTGTGCAACCAGGGTAGACCGTAGACTCGTATACGACAATACTCCCCTCTGTTAAGTTGCGCCCAACAATCTCGGATGCTCTGATGACAGGAGTCAAATCCGGAGTATGGTCAGTATTCACCGGTGTCGGCACAGCCACGATGATGAATTTTGCTTTCTTCAGTTCCGTCTCATCCGCCGTGAACTGGATCTTTGTTTTTTTTATTTCCTCATCACCAATCTCTTGAGTAGGGTCAATGCCAGAAATATACAACTCAATTTTCGCCGCATTTAGATCAAAACCGATAACATTAAGGCCTCTCTTTGCAAAAGCATGAGCAATGGGCATTCCAACATAGCCAAGACCTACAAGTGCCAAGGATTCTTGCTTGTTTACAAGTTTGTCGTAGAGTTTCATTTTTTACTCCGATGTTATATTTTTTATTAATGTTTGAGAAACATTCTTTAGGTAGTTTTCTGCAACAGCTTTTTCAGAAAAATTAACAGCGGTATCTATTGCTGCCTGACCTATTTGATTCCATTGAGCTCTTGGCATTTTCAATATTGTATCAAAAACTTTTGTGAGTTTTTCTTCATTTCCCTCAGGAGAAAGAAACCCGTTCTTCCCCTCATTAATAATTCCATCGAACCCACCACCGACAGAAGCTACAACAATACATCCCTGCAACATTGCTTCAAGATAAACCATGCCAAAGGCTTCTTTCTCACTTACCATAGCAAATATATTTGCCTCCCGCATTTTTAATGCAACCTGATCTCTAGGGAGTCTTCCCGTAAAAGTAACGGCATTTTCAATCCCTTTCCCTTTAACAAGTCTTTTCAAAAAATCTTCTTCTGCCCCCCCGCCCACAATTGTTAAATGATATCCATCTTGATAGACTGCAAAAAAAGAACGAATGATGGTATCCACATGTTTTTTGGCCATTAAGCCTCCAACATAAAGAAACTCTACTACACCAGAATTAGTACTGTGCTTTTTACATTCTCGATCAGCGGATTCGACAGCTTTATTAGGAACACCGGAATAACAGATAAAGGGATCATACGGCAAATCAAAAACCTTTTTAATTGATTTTGATAATAGAATTGACCTGCAGCCGATTATATCTATCCCTCTTAAGTATTCTTTTAGGCGATAATTATCAACATATTCTTTTGAGCATTCATGATGGAAGACAAAGGACGTTTTCACATTCAATTCAGTTCCGACTCGCGAGGTTAGCTCAAAACAGGGGTTAACAAAGTGTCCCATAACTATGTCTGGCTGAAAATTTTGATCTGAACACAAATTGATGATTTTCCTAACCTGCTTATTCATTTCTTTTCTGGAGAAAGGCGTTGAAGGGATATATTTCTTTATTGGCAATCTACATATTTTCACCCCATATTCTTCTCGTAACAGTTTCTTCCTTGAGGATAATGTTGGAATCAAAGCATATGTATTCCTGAAAATAGCATTCGACAATTTTACAGGAACAAGATAATACAAAAATGGAAACTTTGTTTGGCAATGAACCACTAACACACAATGGCCTGCTTTTACCCACTCTTTAGCAAAGTATTCAACTGTTTTTGTTGGCTTATAACCATTTCTGTCGTCCGGCTCAGGATAAATTTGTGTCAAAAGAAGTAAATTCATTTTTATTAACCCTCTATCTTATCTATCAGGACTTGAACAAGGTTTTTATAGTCATATTCCTCAGCGGTTGCACGGGCATTTTTGCAGTAGCTTTCATATTCCGCCCGATCCATCCCGCAGAATCGTTCTATCGCATCAGCCACGACTTCCGGCTTGTTCTCTACAGAAATCCCGGCCTTCTTTCCTTCCACCAGGTCGTAATTCGGTCTTATCATAGAAAGTACGGGCTTTCCACTTGCAAAGTACATGAACAGCTTGTTCGGGCTGACACCATATTTCCAAAGCGGGGAATCTCTAAACGTGAAGATGTTCAAATCACTTCTGCTAAGCAGACTCATGGCATACTTCTTATTAAGCCTTCCTTTGAACTTTATGTTCGTAAGTCCATAATCTTCAACTGTTTTTTTGAGTTGTTCCTCTTGGTTGCCACAGCCATAGACCAAGACTATGACCTTATTATTTCCACGTTTTTGCAGAACCTTTGCGGTCTCGACAAGGACATCCAGTCCGTTCATAGCACTGATTGACCCAAGATAAACGACTTTGAATTTTGCTGTATCCAGATCAGGATCATCCAGATGAATCTCATTTCTCTGTTTATCTACCGTCTCCAAGTCAACGCCATTGTTTAGATAACCGATATTACTGGTATCGACATCTCCGCCAACTTCCTTACTCCAGCCTTTGTCAATAATATAATCTCTTCCTCCCTGCATGGAAAATATAATTCCATCCGCTTCCCGGTAGGATTTGTGTTCAAGGCTATAGAGAAACTTCGCAATAAGAGAGTTCTTCTTGATATACCCCATGTCTACAAAGCCCTCTGGCCAAAGATCAAGGATGTCGTAAATAATTCTGGTTCCATACTTCTTCTTCCATCTGAGGAACACGTTACCGAAAAGACCTGCAAAATCCGATACGATCACGTCTGGTTGGGGAAGTCGATCACGGAGTTTCCAAAGGCGATGCTGGAATTGGAGTGCAACAAGGACTCTTTCATAAGTTCTTCGATAATTCGATGTCTTGATCACATAGAATTTCGCTCCATCGGATTCCACAAACTTAAATGCAGAGCCGTCCTCAATTGCGTTCTTGCCGCCTTTGTTGTCTGAACTTCCACTGAACAGATAAACCGTATATCCCCTCTCTTCAAGCCTCTGGCTTAAAACGGTTTGCCGCGATCGTACAGCAGTCGGACCGTTATACTCATTTACAATCCATACAACTTTACCCATGTTATCCTCTATACTTCGGGAAGAATCCCGGATTATTAATCTCGTCTCTTAGGCCGAGCAATGCATCATATTTCGCTTGATCGTATATCTTCTTTCCAATAAAGAAGTGGTTTAAATCACCCTTATAGAAAGCTCTCTTAAATTTGAAAAGACTGTCCTCTCCGGAGCCAACGCCACCACCAAGGTAAAACGTCCTATAGCCATTAGCGCACCCCCAGAGAGCAGCGGTGTAAAGAATCAGGTTACCAGGCGCTAAGGGACTGAACTCACGGAGAGAACCACTCAAATGGTAGTTCAGGTATCCATTCGCGCCGATCATGATACTCGCTGCTATGACCTGCCCATCTTTTTCAGCCCAGAACACCTGCGAATTCTGCGGCAGATCCTCCAAGACTGATGTGTAGAACTCTGGTTTGAAGTAATAATACTCCTCGGCGTTATCCTTATCCATCGTTCCGTTGTATATCACACGGAACTTCTCGAAGATTTCAGGGAAGCGACCATTGTAAATCTTGATATCATTCTTTACGGCTTTTCGAATCATGTTTCGATTTTTGCTGATGATATTGTTCCAGATATCTTCCGGAGAGGAAAGCTCCATATGAACAACTTCTCCCAACTGAATGACTTCATAAAATGAACGACATGCTTCATGATTCTTGACGATAGGATGGAATCTTACAAACTCACTGACGACTCCATTCTTCTCAAGCCAACATTTATATTCATCAAATAGACCGTTAACCCCTTCTCCTTCTATAATCCATCCACCATATCCATAGGGCGTGGCAAAATCAAAATACTGCTTTTCAGGAATTCTTCCTGCGAATCGTTCATCCTTCGCCACATCACGCTTCATGACTACATTAATGCCACGAACATCTGATCCTTCGAAGTGAAACAGAAGCGGTTCCCCATCACCATGGATTTGGAATGCCTTTACATAACCGCTAAGCCAATAAACATCATATTCCTTGAAGGAGCGTACAACGGCATCCCACTGTTCGGATTGCTCCAATGTATAAAAAGATAGCATTCTTACCTCACATCTGTGGTTACAGTTGCATTACAATTGGCTTTATATGCACGGAGATTTCTCGAGTCAGCTCTCTTTGTTTTTCTTGTGTTGGAAAAGACAGTCTAACAAATGCAACAGCATCTCCAGCATTCTTTTTTCGCGATACACTCTCGCCTTTATTAATTACATTTTCATGCCAAACAACGTAGGGCTTAATTGTTTCACTGAATATCAGCCCTTGATATTGGCCTTCGTCTATCGAAAACACGACATACATTGTTACATATTCGTTTTTCCGATCTTGGTTTTTTGCGTTCTCGAAACTCTGCTTATCACCTACCGATGTGGTACAAAGAAGAGACGTAAAATCAATACCCGAATGCTCAAGAACCAAATCAGGAATATGATTGCCACCCTGCCGAGGATTAATTTCTATTACGAACACATCACCTTCTAGTGTGAAATATGATTCTGCGTTAAACTCTCCAAGTACAACCCCAGAGGCATGAATAAGTTTGCTGATAACTTCCTTGATTCTATTAATCTTATCTTCTTCTAAATCTAATGGCAAAGACTCCATCATTGGCAACATAGGCGCATCATCAGTCCTAAAAGAAGCATATAAGCCATCCCAAAGAATTTCATTTCCATTAACAAATAGTTCTGCATCATATGCTACCAGTTCACTCATTGGGACATATTGCTCAACAGATACAGCTTGATTCCTCGAAAAACTTGCGCACTGCCGATAAGCTTGTAATGCCAATTCATTATTATTTTTTTTTATAATGGTTGTCCCTCTCGTGCCCGAACTAAGGACTGGTTTAATAACTAATGGATATCCAATCCAATTAATGGCATCCTGAAGAGTACTTTCGTCTGAAACAATACGATGTTTTGGAGCAAAGACTCCAACTGATTCCTGCAGCTCTCTAAAAGCAGTTTTAGATAATAATGTCTCCACTGATCTCTCTTTATTTCCAGGTAAATGGAGTTGTTCTGATAACCACGCCACATTGATCATAGCTGGTTCCGAATTAGAAACGACCCCGTCAATCTTTTCCTCTTCGGCAACTCTCAATATAGCTTCCCGGTCCATATAATCCACACAATAATATTTGTCTGCAATTCTAGTTCCTTTTAGATAGTCTCGTTTATCACAGACAATAGTGTATATTCCTTGCTTAAGAGCGGCTTCAATTATTTGTAATTGCGCCTCACCTGCTCCCAAAACTAATAATCGTTTTTCTTTCATCAACTCACCCAATCTTCTTAAAGAATACAAATTGATACTCTTCATCAACAAAGCCCAAGTTATGGTAAAAATTCTGTGCCCTTTTATTGATGGCATCCGTGTGTGTGTATACGCAGTGCAAATTATTCCTCAGTGCTATATCCTGTAATGATTCTATAAGTTGCATCCCGTAGCCTTTGCCTCTACAGTCTTCCGATACCTGAATCGCTGCTATCAGCATCCTATCATTTCCTTTATAGGGATACTTGTAGCCCCAGATAAAGCCAGAAATATGATTGTTTTCTCCGATATAAAAGCAAAAGGCTTTTCCCTCAGATAAATAGTCGCATAGCGCTTCCATTTTCATGTATGCATATTGATAATCAAAGGAAGCAACAAGTGTATGTGCTTTGAGATTTTGTAAAAATAGATTACAAAATTCATCAATATGCTCTTTCAAGAAACCTGCTTCAAGTAGTTTTACCCCCCCCCATGAGTTTGTGGAGGTTTCGATTTTCTTTGCTAATTGCAATCTTTCAAGTTTAAATCCAATCGATTTATAAAAGCACTGGGCATTCGTATTATGGGCTTCGGTATGAAGGAAAAGAGCATTATAATTATTTCTTTCCGCATATTCCTGAACTTTTTCTATGAGTTGACTTCCTATATGTTGTCCCCTATATTCTACATCAACATGAATAATACTGATGTAAAGTCGCTTCTTGTCATCGCGGAAAGGAAACTCATAAGCCCATATAAAACCAATCAATTGCTCTTCATCAAAAGCACCATAGCATACTGCCTTGTTATCCTTCAAATACTCCTTGAGTTCTGCACACTTTGATTCTGCATCCTTCTGAGCAAAGGAATCCATATAATGACTATTTCGAACGCTTTGATATATGTAGTCACTGAGTTTGCTTTGATATAGACAACAAAGCTCATAGGTTATCGGAGTGATCCTCATATTATAGTTTCTCCATACAGTCGATTATTCGCATCATATCGTCTATGCCATATCTTTGATCGATCGGAATGCATATTAAATGATTATACAATTCTTTAGCTTCATTACAGATAAGTGGTGCTTTATCTGGAAGTGGCCACACAATAGGAGCATAAATTCTTTCCTCACGCAACTTTGTTTGAAACGCTATTCTATCTTCAACATAGATTGGAAAGTAAAGAGGAACAACTTCTCTGGTTAATTGTCCCAATATTGGTCTTATACATTTCCTGCCCCTTACTCTTTCAAATAAGCAACTATAATTTTCGCGGCGTCGGTTTATTAATTCCTTTATATTCAATTTATTAAAAACGCCTACAGATACGGGACTTATTTTATAGTACTTTGTTTCAGAATTGAGTATTTGTTCTGCTTCAGCATAAAGGCTCAAAAAATGCTGTTTTTCTACTTGGAGTCCTTGAATGTACGAATTCTTCTCATAAGACGCAGAAAGCTTTACAGCTGTCAGTTCAACGTCATATTCATCGGGTTTTGCTCTAAATAACGTTTTCTTACTTACGGCAAAGCCACCATCTGGTAGACCAGCCCATTTTCTTAGACTACCAGTGTAATAATCTGCATTAAGAGACTCATAATTACTAAACAGAGATTGTGTTCCATCTTCTACAAATACAATACCCTTTTCTGAAAACTCATCTATGATGTCATGGCATCCGACTACTGTATCAAACCCAAAGTACCTATGTATTAGTACAATCCCTGGTTTTTTATCTTCAATTACTTTTCTTAAATCAATAGCAGACGTTTCGAGGTTTAATGATACTCTATATGTATATAGTTCATACCCATGCTTATAAAATGGTTCCAAAACAGTATGACATGTATAAGGAGGAACAATAGCTACTTTATTGATATTTGGATTCCGAGATTCAACATCATCCAAAACCATATTTTCAGCAGCACGTCCAGTAGATAAGAGAGCCGTGTCTTTTCCCTTATAGCCAAACTCAGCAACAGATAATTCAGCTTCGAATGTATAATTATCATTTGGGTCAAGCCAGAAATTACTACCTATCTCCGGTAACATAAGAATTCGCCCTCTCAATATTCAAAGGTAGATGGAGAATAACATCTTTTCCATCTACTATAAAATGCTTTTTCCCATCGTCTCCAACATATGAGCTTGTCAAATCAGCAATATCTTTTCTCTTAACCACCTTCATCATAGTCGACAAGATGATTATAAAGTCATTGACAAATGTCACATTATTTGCGTACTCTACATCGTATCGAAATATTTCTTCCCACGATATAAAACTTCTTCCATTGACTTGGGCTAACCCTGTTAATCCCGGTCTAACATCATGCCTGTGTTTTTCTTCTTCTGAGAAATAAGGTAAATATGCTGGAATAAGTGGTCGCGGACCAACAATTGACATGTCACCCCAAATAATATTACATAGTTCGGGCAGTTCATCCAGAGAAGTTGAACGTAGTAATCTGCCGTACTTATTTAACCTCTTTTCATCAGGAAGCAAGTTGCCACCCTTATCTTTCGCATTGCTCATTGTCCTAAACTTTATGAGTTTAAATAATTTTTCATTTTTACCAGGACGCTCTTGTAAAAAGAAAGGATTCCCTTTCATCTCGATTGCGCCGAGTATTGTAAGGATCAACAGGATAGGGGAAAACACTATTACGGCTCCTGTCGATAGAAATGCGTCCAAAAACCTCTTGAAAAACCTCTCATATAGTCCATATGGTTTGTGACTATTTGACTTAGAAAAATGCTCCATTACGAGGGCAATCAGCCCTACGCATGCCGCTATTATAATAATGGTTAGAATAATTTTTAGAACAATCATGTTCTCTAACATCCTTCTTTTACTCTACTTTGATTTCTTTCCTCATTTGAATCCGTTCCTCAACATAACCACAGGATTCATAAAACCTTCTGGCATCCATATTTCCAGCCTCCGCATGGAGATATATTGTATGAAGCCCAATCTCTTTCGCTTTGTCCTCAACCTGCCTCAACAGCTGACTGCCTATTCCCTGTTTCCGGTACTCTTCCTTCACCCGTATCTCGCTCACATACATTCTGGTCTCTTCCCGGAACGGATGAACATACGCCCAGATGAACGCGACCAATTCCTCATCGTCGAACGCCCCGTACACGACGGCCGTATTGTCTGCGAGATGACCAATGAGGTCGTCCATTTTCTTATATGCTTCATCGTAGGTGTAGTGCTCATGAAAAGCATTGGACCGCACATTCTCAAAATACAACTGCGCGAACTCTTTTCGATACTTCTCAGCCACCTCGGCTGTTATCGGTTCAAGCTTCATCGACTTCGATTCTGATCAGGTCTTCCAACCGTCCGCTGATTTCAATCTGTTCATCGGAATCGGCAAACACCAGATCCACATATCCGATGCTTGATGAGCCGTATTTGGCAGTTTCGATTGCATCTCCCGCGGTCACATTGACCTGTGTCCGGGAGATATGGTCTTTTATTTCCTCGGCGATTTCCACACCTCTGAACCGTCCATGTTCTCTCGGATACAGCATGTGGTGTGTGATCCTGTTGTTCTGTCGTTCATATCCCCTCAGACTCTCCCAGTAGCTGTCATCACCGGCCGACGTCGTAACGAGCAACTTATAATAATCGATCCCGCAATGCTCCTGAACATATCGGGGAAGATCATTGCCGCCCTGCCTGGGATTTATTTCGATGATGAACGGCTGATCTTTCACAAAACACGCTTCGATGTTGTACTCCCCGTGAACAACTCCGGCGGCGCGGAACGCCTTTTCCAGGGCATGCCGCAAATCCTTCTCTTTCTCCTCACGGAGGGGAAACACATAGGTCATAGGAATCATTGGAGCGTTCTTGCTTCTGATGGATCGAAAAAGTCCGTCCCACAGAATCTGCCCGTTGTGAATGAAAATCTCTCCTTCGATCACCGTTTCCGGCGATATTGGCATGTACTCCTCAATGACGGCTTTCCCGTTCCTGGACATGTCCGAGCAGGCTTGCATTGCCGCTTCGGCTTCATCATTCCATTCCAGTACAACTGTCGTCCCCCTCGTTCCCGAGCTCATGTCAGGCTTGACGATCACGGGGAAGGTCTGCTCGCCCATCCTCACGAGTCTCGGTGCGAACAGTCCCGTCCTCTCCTGCAGTTCCCTAAACGTACTCTTTGACGATAATACCTTGATCGCGTCCTCCGGATTTCCGACCAGCCCCAGCTCATTCGCTATATATGCAACATCAAGCATCGCATATTCCGAGTTTGCCGCAATCCCGTCGATCTTTTTCTCCTGCGCCGTTCTATACAGCCCGGCTCTGTCCTTTGTGCTTACCTTGCAGTACGCATCGGCCAGCCGTACTCCCGGCGCATCCGGATTCGAGTCGCAAACAACAGTAAAGTATCCTTCCTTCCCGGCGGCTTCAATCAATGGCACTTGAACTTTCCCCGCGCCAATGATCATGATTCTTTTCATCCCGAAAGCCTTTGGTTCTTATTGTTCAAAATACCTGTTCCGGTTTTTGCTTCTGTAGAGCGTATTCAGGGAATACAGGAGGTTGAAGATGAGGGGACTTCGCATCCTTGCATAATAACATGCCGCTTTTACATGTCCGGAATACGCTCCGCTCGTTACCTCGCGTCTGTGTTCCTCCACAAAAATCCGCATATCGTTCAAAATCTCGTTGGCTTCCCGCTTCTCCTGTTCGTTACATCCCGCATACCATCTCCACATCCGGCTGACCGCCCCGACTGCTTCGGAGACAGCGGCCTTGTAGTATTGATCCGAGATCGGAGAAAGCGTATCGAACCTCTCGCGATAAACGAACCAGTAATCCAAAAGGCTCTTCATTGAGTGGACATTGGACAGGCTTCCTTCCCGGTTCCTGTAGTGGATCAGGGGATCCGGCGTGTAAGCCAGCTTATCTGCTTTCCAGAGCACCTTGTATGTCGTCGCCTTGTCCTCGAACAATCGTCCTTCCGGGTAGCGGATGGAGTCGAACAGACCTGCTTTGTAGAACTTGTTCCACACATCCTCGGTCAGTTTATGGTCGATGACCATCGATTTGAGGACTTCATCGCCTTCGACAACGAATTCCGCATCGATCCCTTCCGGCTTCACCGTTTTGTCTGCATATTCCTGATAAAACCGGCATGCTACGATATCCGCCCCCGTGCTTTGTGCAACGGTTACGAAACGTTCCAGCGCAGTATTTTCAAACCAATCGTCGCTATCCAGAAAAGCTATGTAATCTCCAGTTGCCCGATCAAGCGCATAGTTCCTTGCGGCTGAGAGTCCGTGATTATCGGTGTGGTAGACTCTCACGCGCTTATCGAACTGATACTCGTCGCATATCTTTCCGCTTTGATCCGTACTCCCGTCATCTACGATCAGGATCTCCAGATCCCCGTAAGTCTGATTGACTACACTGTCCAGGCATTTTCTCAAATAAGCTTCTACATTATAAACGGGGACTATGACGCTTATCATGAGTTCGTCCGATCCGCGCCTTCATGCAGATGCCGCCGGCTTACAAAAAGCACCTGTGAATGATCTCGATGATCACGTCCTGCTGTTCCGGCGTCATCTTGTTATCCGAAGGCAGGCAGAGTCCGCGTCTGAATATATCAGCCCCCGCGTCCACCGATTTTCCTTTTATGTACGCATTGCTCCGCGCCCTCCCGTTGCCATCACGGGTAATAAACGGGTGAGAACGATAAATCGGCTGCATATGCATGGGCTTCCATATCGGCCGCCCTTCCGCGTTAAAGCTTGTCAGCGCACTCAGGATCTCTCCCGGACAGGACTTGCCCGGTTCCGTGATCCACAGCTCATCCTTCTCGCCGCGCACCGTCTGACACATGGCGGCCTCATCTATCAACAGACAGCTCAACCAGTAGTTCGGCACGCTGACAGGTTCAAACGGATTCATTTCAACCGGCAGATCCTTCAATCCTTCCTTGTACCTCTCGAAAACCGCCTTCTTCTGCGCGATGTGCTCCTCCAGATACGGAAGCTGCCCCCGGAGGATCCCGGCGATGATATTGGACATTCTGTAGTTGTAGCCCAGTTCCTCGTGCTGATACCACGCGGCATCCTCCCGGCTCTGCGTACTCCATTTCCTGACCTTGTTCGCATCTTCGATCTCGTCGGTCAGAAGGAAGCCCCCGGCGCTGCCTGTTATGATTTTGTTGCCATTCCCGGACAGGATGCTCAGAGTCCCGAAACAACCGGTCTGCACCCCCTTGTACGTGGCGCCGAACGACTCCGCCGCGTCCTCGACGATGAGAGCGCCGTGAGCATCGGCGATAGAGCGGATTTCATCGATCCTGCCCGGTGTGCCATAGAGATGAGCGACAACTATCAGACGCACCTCCGGGTACATTTCAAACGCTTTCTCCAAAGCCGCCGGATCCATGTTCCACGTGTCGTACTCCGTGTCGATAAACACAGGTTCACCGCCCTCATAGCAGATCGGATTCACCGTGGCGTCGAAGGTCATATCGCTGGCGAAAACACGATGACCTTCCAGCGTTCCATGTCCGACTTTAGGCTGACCGTAGAGTTTCTCGCCGGCAAGCTTGACAGCAAGGTGAAGGGCCGCGGTACCGGCAGAGAGCGCCACTGCGTATTTCCGGCCAACGACGGACGCGACCTGTTTCTCAACCTCGTTTATATTTGCTCCGACTGTAGATACCCAGTTCGTCTGAATCGCTTCGTCTACCCAACGCTGCTCGTCTCCGTGCATAGTGGGACTCGACAACCAGACTTTATTCTGAAAGGGTTGGATTCCGGCAAAACGGGAATCAGCGGTTACAATAGTCTTCATTGTTTTCCTTTTTCGTAGTTGGATTGAACTGTTTCTTCTCCGGCAGCCATTGCGAAGAATCTGTTGTCCTTTTCATGGTTACAGATGCGCTGTATTGTCCGGATGATATGTGTTTACCATTGCCGCTACCTGGTTGCGAATGTCTTTCCTGTTGCAATAGGCGACAGTCATCAGATCATCGAGCTGTGTTAAGAACACATCTATGTCAAATGGAATTGGGCATCCGATAAGGATAAGATCGTTCTCTGTCTTCTTCAGGCCTTCCTCTGCCATGAGCTTCTCTTCATACAGCTTTTCACCGGGGCGGAGACCGGAGTAAACGATCTTGATGTCGATGTCCGGTCGATATCCGCTCAGCTTGATGAGATTCCGGGCAAGCGTGTCGATCTTCACCGGGCTCCCCATATCAAGGACGAAGATTTCCCCTCCATGGGCATATGTGCCGGCGAGCATTACGAGAGAAACCGCTTCCGGAATTGTCATAAAGTATCGGATGATATCCGGATGAGTTACCGTCACCGGTCCACCCTTCTCAATTTGCTTTTTAAAGACGGGAATAACAGATCCGTTGGAACCCAGCACATTGCCAAACCGGACAGCCACGAATTCCGTCTTTACGTTCTTGAAAATACTCCCGATTTCATCCTTATCGATATTATCTTCGCTGGCGTGCGTGAAGAGTTGCGGGATCTCTGCTGCTTTCCCCGCTTTGATCTTTGCGTCAAAGGACTGAATGATCATCTCGCATAACCGCTTTGATGCGCCCATAATATTGGTGGGATTCACAGCCTTGTCCGTAGAAATGAGGACAAACCGCTCACAGCCGTGCACCATGGCCGCATAGGCGGTTTTATAGGTGCCGATGGCGTTGTTCTTGATCGCCTCGCAAGGACTGTCCTCCATCAACGGAACATGCTTATGCGCAGCCGCGTGATAAACAATCTGCGGCTTGTACTCATCGAATATCTTGAACAGGCGACGACTGTCGCGGACAGAACCGATGAGCGTCACCAGATTGACCTCAGGATGCTTCTCCTTCAGTTCCAGCTGAATCGCATATGCGTTGTTTTCATAAACATCAAATATGATCAGCTGCTTTGGATTATGGGCAGCAATCTGTCTGCACAATTCGGAGCCAATGGAACCGCCTCCGCCGGTCACCAGTACAACTTTCCCGTTGATAAAGTTGAAGACTTCCTGCATGTCGGCCGTAATCGGTTCTCTGCCAAGCAAATCTTCAACAGAAACATCCGTCATGTCGCTGGCATGGATCTCTCCAAGGACAAACTGGTACATCCCCGGAAGCTGTTTCAGCTGGCAATCCGTCACGTTGCATATGCCAATGATTTCTTTCCTGTCTTCGGCAGAAGCAGAGGGTATCGCCATATAGATTTTCGTTACGTGATACTTCTTGACATTGGTCAGGATATCATCCCGTCCGCCAACGATGGGCACTCCTTCAATAAACCTGCCCCACTTGTTCGGGTTGTCATCAATACAGCAAACGACCTTATCGTTTACCTCTTTTGTTCTGTTGATATCCCGAAGAATCATCTGTCCCGCGGAACCGGCTCCTATCAACATCACTCGGCCAACCGTCTCATCCGTTTTCCTGTACACGGTTTGCAGGAGCAGAATAAACCTGTACGAAAACCGAATTGCAACCAGGAACATCAGTTGAGTGGCTCCTCCCCACAGGTAAAAGGAGATCGGCATTCTTCCGTAGACTGCTGTAATGATTACGGAATACAACAACGATAAAACGATACATATCTCTACGACTTTTATCAATTCGACGACGCTTGCAAAACGCCAGATGATTTTATATAGCCTGGTTACCCAAAAAACAATAATACAGATGATTGCATAAAACGCTATCGATCTAACATAGGCGGACAAGAACGCCGACGGGATGGTGGTATAGACAAAATCAAAACGCGCCCACAAGGCGACGAAATACGAGAGCAGAATTGCAGAAAAGTCATACAGCATTAACAAAATCGCCACTATCTGCCAATGCTCAAGTATATGTGCTTTTCTGGTTTCCATGGGTATGCGTTCCTAGGTTTTTACAAGTTAAATCCTACTGTTCGCGGTTTCTCGTTCCAGCGCGTTCGAGTTCGCCGGCCGCAAGAAAGATACGGTCGGAATCATTGGAAAACGGCGTGATGATCTTGAAACACCTGTCATAGTTGAGGAAAGCCCGTCTCCGAGCCGTGCCGTACGATTTCAGGTTTGATGACTTCGACATCATATTCCTTCAGCTCTCGCTTCATGTCGTCGAACGTGTCGTCGCGGTAGATGCCGATGATCGCGCCGCCGGAACCTGTGAACTTGGCGGAAGCGCCGAACTGGCGTGCGATCCGCACCATGCGGCGGTTCTTTTCGCTCACGGACGAACCGCAGACCTCGCAGCGGAGGTCGAAGTTGCGGTCAAGCAAAGTGGGCAGGAGGTCATACCGGTGCGAAGCAAGCGCGTCACGGACCTTGTCGGTCAGCTCGGCCCATTCGCGGACTGCGGCGTGGACTTCCGGCACGCCCGCCTCGTAGTCGAGCGCGAGGCGGCTGTGGAGAATTTCCGATCCCTCGGCAAGGTCGGTGCGGTAGGCAATGAAGAGCGGCAGGTCGTCCGGAATTTCGATCGGTTCATAAATACCGTAACCGAACTTCTCCATGTGCTCTTTGTTAAAGTCCATGTAGACCGGTGTCTCGTAGACCTGCGCCACGCGGTCCTGAAGTCCGGCTTTGATGCCGAGTTCGTCGAGCTCGACGGACAGCACCAGATTCGCCAGTACCGGTTTCGGGATTTCGATTTGGAAGAAGCGGATCATGGCGCGCATGGTAGCCGTGATGATGGCGGAGGAGCCCGCCATCCCGAGGCGGTTCGGAATGTCCGACTGGTAGCGCAGCGTGAAGTTGTCGTCGCTGAGCTTAATATGTTCATTTGTGCAGTAAGTGTAGAAGGTCTTCACGCAGGCTTTGAGCAGACGGATGCCGCCGTAGTAGCCGAACTTCGTGATGCTGCTCGTGAGGTCCGCCATGTTTTCGTAGGTGTTGTAATCCAGCATGGATGGCAGGATCTCGAGGGTGGGCGATTCGTACAGCGTGACCTCGGCGCTGTAGTTGCGGAATACGAATGCGATTGTCTTGCCATAGTAGCCGTCGGACGGATTGCCGATGAGCGCTGCGCGCGGATATGCTTTTTCACGAATGATCATGGTTCATTCCTCAATCTACCCGGAACAGGTCACGGGTATAGACTTTTTCCGCGACATCCTTCAAGTCCTCACTCCAGCGATTCGCCAGAATGATGTCGCTTTGTTCTTTGAACTGGTTCAAATCGCGAATGACGCGGCTGTTGAAGAAAGAGTCCTCTTTCATGCTCGGTTCATAGATGATGAGTTCAATCCCTTTGGCCTTCAACCGCTTCATGACCCCCTGAATCGAAGACTGTCTGAAATTGTCGGAACCGGCTTTCATCGTCAGTCGATAGATTCCAACGACATTCGGATTCCTGTCCAGAATCTGTTCTGCAATGAAATCCTTTCTAGTGCTGTTTGCGGCAACGATGGCGGAAATGATGTTTTGAGGGACATTGTTATAGTTGGCAAGCAGTTGTTTTGTGTCTTTCGGCAGGCAATACCCGCCATATCCATAGGATGGATTGTTGTAATGGTCTCCGATTCTGGGATCCAGGCAGACACCTTCGATGATTGACCTTGAATCCAGCCCGCGAACCGCGGCATAAGTATCAAGCTCGTTGAAGAAACTGACGCGCAGCGCGAGATAAGTGTTGGCAAAAAGTTTTACAGCTTCAGCCTCGGTCGGATTCATAATCCGGATTTCGATGTTTTCCTTCAGGGCGGCGTTTTTCAGGAGGTTGGCAAACGTTTCGGCGGCTTTGTGCAGGCGAACGTTCCGGACCGGCGTGCCGACGATGATTCTGCTCGGATACAGGTTGTCATAAAGCGCCCGGCCTTCGCGGAGAAATTCCGGACTGAACAGGATATTGTCGCAGCAGTACTTCTCGCGTACGCTCTCCGTGAATCCGACCGGGACCGTGCTTTTGATGATCATCACGGCATCCGGATTGACTGCAATGACCTGCTGGATGACAGACTCAACGCTTGATGTGTCAAAATAGTTGAGCTTCGGGTCGTAGTTCGTCGGAGTGGAAATAATGACGAACTCGGCATCCTGATATGCGCTGTTCCCGTCTGTCGTTGCTTCCAAATCGAGCTTTTTTGTGGAGAGATACTCCTGGATTTCTTTGTCAATGATCGGGGATTTTTTCGCGTTGATCATGCTGACTTTTTCCGGTACAAGATCAACGGCCTTGACGGTATTATGCTGGGAAAGCAATACGGCCATGGAAAGACCGACATATCCGGTTCCTGCTACTGCGATTTTCATGCTGAATTATTCTGTTGTTTTGTGCTGTGGGTAGAAAGGGGAGCTTTGAGATCCGGTCGTAATCATTCTTCAACCAGTCTCAACAGATACTGTCCATACTCGGTCTTCATCATGTCTTTGACGCTTTCGCGGACCTCGTCGGCGGTCATCCAGCCGTTCTCATAGGCGATTTCCTGGAGGCAGGCGATCTGAAGTCCCTGACGGGTCTCGACTGTACGGATGAAGTTCGCGGCATCGAGCATGGAATCATGTGTGCCGGTGTCGAGCCAGGCATAACCGCGTTTGAAGATTTCGACGTGAAGCTGGCCGCGGCTAAGGTATTCATTATTGACGGCGGTGATCTCGAGTTCGCCGCGCGCGGAGGGCTTGATGTTTTTCGCGATGTTTACGACGTCGTTGTCGTAGAAATAGAGTCCGGTCACGGCGTAGTTCGATTTCGGGTGAACGGGTTTCTCCTCGATGGAGATCGCCTTGCCGTTCGAATCGAATTCGACCACGCCGAAACGCTCCGGGTCGCACACGTGGTAGCCGAACACGGTTGCGCCGACCTCGCGGTCCGCGGCGTTGTGCAGGAGCTTGCCGAGCTTGGCGCCGTAGAAGATGTTGTCGCCGAGCACGAGCGCCACGCGGTCATTGCCGATGAATTCCTCGCCGATCAGGAAAGCCTGTGCTAAGCCTTCAGGCTTTGGTTGGACGGCATAACTGAAGTTCACGCCAAAGCGCGAACCATCCTCCAGCAGACGTTGAAAGCTCGCCTGGTCTTCGGGTGTGGTGATGATGAGGATGTCGCGGATGCCCGCCAGCATGAGCACGCTGATCGGGTAATAGACCATCGGTTTATCGTACACGCCGAGGAGCTGTTTGGACACTCCGCGGGTAATCGGGTGAAGACGCGTTCCCGCGCCGCCTGCCAGTACAATACCTTTCATGCGTTATTCTCCTGTTCCGAGGCGTTCCATTTTATACGAACCGCTGAGTACGTGAGCGCACCAGTCGTCCTTGTGTTCGAGGTACCACAGCACGGTTTTGCGGATGCCGCTTTCGAACGTCTCCTGCGGCTTCCAGCCGAGCTCGCGGGCGATCTTTGATGGGTCGATTGCATAACGCAGATCGTGGCCCGGACGATCTTTCACATGAACGATTTGCTCGGCGTAGGATTTGCCGTCCGGGCGCGGCTTGAGCTCGTCGAGCAGAGCGCAAATGGTCTTCACGACCTCAATGTTCTTCTTCTCGTTGTGCCCGCCGATGTTGTACGTCTCGCCTGGAACACCCCGCGTGGCCACGAGGTACAGCGCCCTCGCGTGGTCCTCGACGTACAGCCAGTCGCGAATCTGGAGTCCTTCGCCGTAAACCGGGAGCTCCTTGCCGTCCAAAGCGTGCAGAATCACCAGAGGGATCAGCTTCTCCGGGAAATGGTACGGCCCGTAGTTGTTCGAACAGTTCGTGACCACGGTGGGGAGGCCGAAGGTGCGTTTCCACGCGCGGACCAGGTGGTCGCTCGACGCCTTGCTGGCGCTGTACGGCGAACTCGGCGCATACGGAGTGGTCTCGCGGAAGAAATCCTCCGGGCCGTTCAGGTCGCCATAGACCTCGTCCGTGGAGATGTGGTGGAACTTGAACTTGACTTTCGCTTCGTCGTCCAGCGTGTGATAATATTTCCGCGCCGCCTCAAGCAGCGTGTACGTGCCGACGATGTTCGTCTGGATGAACTCGCCGGGACCGTCGATCGAACGGTCCACATGGCTTTCGGCGGCGAGGTGCATCACGTGCGTCGGTTTGAACTCGCTGAACACACGGTCGAGTTCGTCGCGGTCGCAGATGTCGACCTTCTCGAACTTGAACCGGTCGGATTGCGCGATGGTCGCCAAATTCTCGAGATTTCCTGCGTAAGTGAGCTTGTCGACCACGCAGACGGCGTCCGACGTGTCGTTGATGATATGCCGAGCCACGGCCGACCCGATGAATCCGGCTCCGCCGGTAACGATGATACGGTTCATGATAAAACCTTTAGCAAATTCAAAACAAAGAAAAAAACACAGTTGTCGTGTGCATAGAGAAGTGGATTGCGATGGACGGGGGCTGAAAAAAGATGTCAGCTGGTGATTCTTTTCAGTTCATCGGCAGAGACAGGATACTCAACTGTCTTTTCGAGAATTGTAACGTTGACAATGATTGCATTCCGAGCATCATCGCGGCGGATCACTTCGGTTTCGAGTCCTTTCAGCGGGCCTTGTGTTACAACAACTTTATCTCCACGTCGAATACCCGGATTAACGTAGACTTCCTGCGACTGAGCAAGAATTTCAAACTGATGCAGAGCGTTCAGTTCACGAATGAGAGTTTCCTCTTCAATGGAAGTCCTAAGCAGCTCAATGTGCACAAAACTTTTTTCTGAACGTTTCAGCTCGTTGCGTTCCTGATCTCCGGCAGCAAGAAATATGTAGCCGGGAATCATCGGAAGCGGAGTCACGACTTTTGAGCCGTGATGAAGTCGAGCTTTGTTGACGAGCGGCAGAAACACTGGGACATCCCGTCCGGCAAGGATATCCGCTACTTTTTTTTCCGTCCGTGGACGAAGATAGGCGAATCCCCAGTAACGATCAGCTTGTTTTTCGATAAATGCCATGTATAAGAATCCGGAATCCGGGGATGCCGTAGCCCCGTCGCGGGAATTGTGATCCCACAACGAGGCATAAAAACAAAAACAGCCGCTAAGTTCAGAAGAGTCTGAAATAAGCAGCTGAGTTATGTTTGGGTAGAAGAAAGGCCGGAGCTGAAGCATAAAGAATCCGGGCATCAACGCTGAGTTGTGTCTGCCAAAGATATGTCCTGTTTGCTTCAATCATGTCCGGTTTTTTCCTCAGATTGTGTTATGAACTCGCGATGAACATGCGAGCATGACGTTTGAGCTTTCTTCAGAGCATGAATGCCCCAAGCAAGTCTCATATATCTTTAATATAACATCTGTTTCAATAAAAAACAAGCTCATGTAATAAAAAACAAGATTATTTCTTGAAGCCATAAACGGTGTATGAGGGAACAGCACTGTGTTTTCAGCAGGATGCGACATCGGTTTCCCAGTCTCTGACGTGTTTGGCGCTAAACTCCCGTTTAACCGCACGGCAGTCCTCCGAGCAAACAGCGAGGAGGGCTGTATTTTGCTGCTCTGCTCGCGCAGGAGCCCCGATACAGAAAGGCATCAGCCGGGAGGATGCCGGAATATGCGTGAGCATGGGATCTGTCCTAGATTGTGCTTGTGGGCTATGTGGTAGAGTTTGACTTGCGGTTTGCATATAATAATATATAGCGTAATTATAATTTCGTCCAAATTGCAAGCCCGTTGGGGGGACGAATCATGAATTCCGACCGAATCTCAGACAAGCGGTCATCGCCAACGACAGAAGGGGATCTTGGGATAAAGGTATTTTTTCACGTTTTCGAAGCCCCGCTTTTCTATCTTGCTGAAGATCTCCTGAGCGGGTTTGTGTCCATGCTTCGCCGCGCTTTTAATCCATTTGATTGCTTTTTCCTTGTTCTCTTTCACTCCGCCGCAGCCGGTAATGTAAGCCTCGCCAAGATTAAACTCAGCGGACGGTTGTTCTTTTTTGGCGGCTTTTCGCCGCCATTTGATAGCTTTTGCTTCATCCACGGAAACGCCATAATCGCAGGCATAGAAAAAACCCAACACTGATTTCTAATTCAGGCAACGCCTCAGACAGTTGGGGGTCAAACAGTCCTTTTCCTATCTGGGAATCCCATTAGATAACGCCGTGGCAGAATCTTTCTTCGCCTGCATGAAACGGGATGAGCTTTTGCATCACTGCTACGATTCGATTGAGGCTCTTGAACAGGCTGTCTCGGAATACTGTCCGCGTTCGCCAAAGACTTGGAAATCTTACTCCAATTGAGGTGGAAGACGCATTTTTCGCTCGAAGCTAAACAATAAAACGGTATTTTGGATGTGTCTCATTCAGACTGTCCAAAATACCGTCAGCGTATCACGAACCGATTTCAGCGCCACTCTTTATGAGGGGAGAAACCACTCACCACTCATTTTTCGCAGCTATTTCTTGCGATAAAAACCGCAACCTATGCGATATTTCTGCAGAAAAAAGAGAATAAATCGTCGAAAAATGAACGTAGAGTTCAACAGGTCGACCGCGCTGATTTTTAATTTCACATAGCGGGTCGATTGTTACGCTAAAACCGATCAAAAGAGCACGGAATAAAAAACCACGAGAGAGGAAATCTATTCCGATATTTAATATACATCATACATGGAATAATTCAAGTCGCCTTTATGTTTTTCCGTGGCATAACGCGGTCAGCCCCGGAACTGACTTCGGGGGCTGAGACATAAGAGAAGATTAAAAGGTTTGTTCCGAAATAACCCCTGTCGCCTGTATAAATTCAACCGTTGTCGAACAGCATCCATCCGAGCAATGCTGCACCACAGGTGCAGCTCAAGTTTGGGTTGCACGTCCAAACCTGGAAACAATTAAAAAAACGCTGCATAACACCATATTAGATTTGACTTATTGGCTATGCGATGCTATTTTAATATGTGTTATCGGATTCATGACGCCAAATTACGGAGGCTGACATGGCGAAAAAAACTGCAATCGTACTGCCGAAGACGGAGGAACTCCTGCGTACCTTCGGCGAAAACATTCGTCTGGCGCGCCTGCGCCGGAATATCACGGCGAAACTTGAGGCGGAACGAGCAGGGATCAGTATCGTGACGCTCGCAAAGATCGAGAATGGCGCACCGACCGTGGCGATAGGGCATTACATGCAAGTTCTCCTGACGCTGGGGCTGGAACGTGACATCCTGAAGGTCGCCGCGGACGATGAACTTGGACGGAAGCTTCAGGATATCGGGTTGTCCGTCCGCAGACGCGCATCGAAACGGAGCTGAGTATGAACACAGGCAAGACTATTTACGTTTACTTCGATCATCGGTCCGCGCGACGGGCGCCTGTTCTGCTCGGCATACTCACGGCGCAGCAGGTCCGGGGCAAGGAAGTCTTTTCGTTCGAGTTCAGCAAAGACTGGCTGAGGGAACATCCTGGTCAGGCACTTGATCCCGATTTACAGTTGTACGCCGGACCTCAATTCACCATGAAACCGAACTTCGGACTCTTCATGGATTCTGCACCGGATCGCTGGGGGCGGAAGCTCATGCAGCGTCGGGAGGCATATCGGGCCCGCCGAGAGGGAGAATCGCCGAGGATTCTGATGGAATCCGATTACCTGCTGGGCGTTCATGATGAAGCCCGCATGGGGGCATTGCGCTTCAAAACGAATCCCGACGGGCATTTCCTGAACGACGATCAGGCTATGGCGGCTCCGCCGTGGGCTCGTTTGCGCGAACTCGAGGAGGCGAGCAGACACGTCGACGATGACAGCGCGGATTCCGAACGCGAAAAATGGCTTGCGATGCTGATCGCGCCCGGCTCGTCGTTGGGCGGAGCTCGACCGAAAGCCTGCATTTCTGCTCAGGATGGATCGCAGTGGATCGCCAAGTTCCCCAGCCACAAGGATACCTCGAATATGTCTGCGTGGGAATACGCGGTCATGCGGATGGCGCGTGATGCGGGTTTGAATGTGCCGGAAATCAAATTGGAACACTTTTCCAAGTATGGTTCGACCTTCCTGACCAAACGTTTTGACCGGAATGGTTACGAACGGATTCATTTCGCCTCGGCAATGACACTGCTTGGCAAAACAGACGGAGCCGACGCCCAGCAGGGCGAAAGCTATCTTGAGCTTGCGGAATTCATCATGCGCTACGGAGCCAGACCAGGCGCCGATTTGCACGAACTCTGGCGACGCATCGTTTTCTCCATTGCGGTATCCAACACGGACGACCATCTGCGCAACCACGGTTTTCTGCTGGCGGAATCTGGTTGGAACCTTTCACCCGCCTACGACATCAACCCGAATTCGCAGGGACACGGTCTCTCGTTGAACATAACTGACACGGACAACTCCCTTGACTTTGAACTTGCGATGGAGGTCGCGCTTTTTTTCAGAATCAGTGCCCTCGAGGCGAAGAAGATTCTTAATAAGGTCGGTTCCACCGTTTCAAAGTGGCGGCGTTACGCAACTGGTGCAGGAATCGGCCATGCCGAACAGGAGGAAATGGAACCCGCATTCCGAGTGCCGGGGCATTAGTCCTTGAATCGTTTTTTGCGAAAAAAATGAACTCAGGAAAACAATATAACAGTTCAATCAAACTCAAACAGATATGAAGACTGAACAGGAGAAGGCCGAACTTGTTGCTTTGTATCGTGCGGGAACGCCTGTCAATGTCTTATGCGAAAGATTTGGTATTTGCAAGAGCACGGCATACAATTGGATTCAAAAGTTTTCTCCAATCAAACGCGCATCGTGCGTACGTACGGTCACTCCGGATAGTTATTACCGCCTCGAACGGGAAATGCAAACGCTTCGGACAGAAAATGAGATCATTCGACGAAGTGGTTTCCTGCTGGGCATTCCATTGGGAGCAAAGATAGAGACAATCGACCGACTGAAATCAGATTTCTCGGTTTATATCCTGTGCAAGACTCTCGGCGTGTTGAAATCGACCTACTATCATCATAAATTGCGCAGTCCTGTTCGAAAATGGTATGAACTCAACAACGATAAACTTCGTCCCCTCGTGAAGGAAATATTTGACGAAAGTCGGGAGCGTTTTGGGGCGCGGAAAATCAAACATGCCCTCAACAAACAGGGATATGTGGTCAGCGAGGCACATGTCTCTCACCTGATGAAAGAAATGAATCTGGTCTGCAAGCAGGTGCGAGTCCGTTATTTTTCAACGACTAATCGGAAGTACAAGTATTATCGCAACAAAGTCCAACGCAAATTTGAGACCGAGGCTCCGAATCTTGTCTGGGTGAGCGATTTCACAAGTGTTTATGTCAAAGATGCCCCTTACTCCATAGCGGTGATCATTGACTTGTATGCACGTATGGTCGTTGCGTACGATGTCATGGCGAACGCGACAGCGAAACGCATGATCGGTCTTTTTGACACCGCATTTGAACAACGCCATCGTCCGGACAACCTGACGTTTCATTCCGATCAGGGAACGCAGTATACCGCATACACATTCCGCAAACATCTGCGTGATCTCGGCGTGAACCAGTCGTTTTCAAATCCGGGAACGCCATTGGACAATGCAGTCGCAGAGTCCTTTTTCTCATGCATGAAACGGGAAGAGCTCTCCCATAACTACTATGACTCGGTCGATGATTTGAGGCGGGATGTTGCGGATTATGTGGTCTTTTTCAACAACATGCGCTCACATCGGAAGTTGGGAATGCTGACTCCATGCGAGGCGGAGCAACAATTCGAGCTCGAAAAAAACTAAAGGGCATTTTGGAATTCCAGCCGGAATAGTCCAAAATACCCTGTGCGAATCACTTTTTGAGCTCATAAATCACTTACCATCAAAGAGTTGCACTAAATTTTTAGCATAAAAAAGGCAAACTATTCGACATGTTTTTCGAAAACGGAGAATAAAACGTCGAAAAATGAACGTGGATTTCAACAGTTCATCCGCGCTTTTTTTGTTTTTCTCACACAGATGTAGAATGTTACGCTATTTTCGAAAGAGCATAGAATAGAATCCGCAGGCGGAAATCTGTTCTATTCTTAATATACACCTTCCATGGAATAATTCAAGTCGATTTTATGTTTTTTTCAAAAAAACATGGAATCTTCACATGGATCAGGACTTTGTTGGGTTCCCGTTCAGGCGTATCGTTTCCGTTCAGGACGATTTAGCGGCCTTGTCGGTTGTTGCCTTCAAGTTTCAAGTCTGGTGTCCTATCTGGCATTTTAGTGGCGCGTGAGCTCAGATCAAGCTCGCGCCACGAAAAGTGTCCGGTTATTGGCGCCAGATAACGCGCCGGGTACACGGTGTCGGGCCTTCTCATCGGGATCAAAGATGAACTTGGTGGCGTTCCACGGCTCGCCGCCACGCTTTGTCACGTATTCAAGAAAAAACGGACATCTTAAATGGCGCGAAAATCGGACAAATTATCTGGCGTCTAACAAGCAGGACGATAAAGATGTGTTATCAATCTTCTATCTTAGGAAACTTTTTCTGTGTCAATTCTTTGTCCCCTTCCTTATAGGTAAAAACGAGTTTTTTTGCCTTGTTTCCCAAATTGTCAAATGTCATCGTCGCCGAGAACGGCGAGATAGACAAATCGACATTGGATTCGATGGGCTTTAGAACAACATCGTTTTTATCTGCGTTGGAGGGATAGATTCTTGGGTAAACAGAAGAAAACCAATAACGGATGTTCTTTGAATCAAATGACATCTGTCCATAAAGTTTGCCTTGATAATAGATGGAGGCATGCAGGATTTCCGAAGCTGCCTCTTCAAAAAGAAAGCTGTACCCATTTTTACAATGGATTTCGATTTGATTCTCCCTCTGCACGGATTCGAAGTTTTTCTCCGGTTCAGTACGAAGGGATTTTGGAGAGGAAAACAACAGCCCGGTCGGAATGTATTGGTCATGCTCCATCAAAGGGATTTCGTTTGTCAGGTATGTCTGCCGCGTCTCTACTTTTGAATCTTTATATAGCTTATTCGTAATAAAAGATTCATCTTTTTGGGAGCGGATCATAAGCTGGTTGGTGTATCGTACACCATGCATCTTTTGAAACGCCCGAATGACTGGCAGACCAAAAACAAGCCATGCATTATAGTCGAAATAATCCACACCCTCTTGTGTTTTTTCTAAATATTTCTCAAAATTGAAAAAAACTTGCTCAAAAACACGTTTTTCTTCCGTTGTGCCGGGGGTGGAATTCAGATAGATAGAACTCACGAAATCATAGTTCTTATTGGAAAGAATAAGGCAAATAGATCCAATCTCCATTTCCCCTGCTTCTTTTGCTTTTTGGGGATTCGACAGAATGATACGGAAAAAGAAATCTTTCAAACCATTTTGTCGAATCTCTATGATGTCAGTGCTCTTAACAGAGTCATCAAGAGACTCCAACGCAGGAGAAAGGATAACTGCTTCCTCTGGACTGACAACTTTCACCTCGATTCCGGATAGTTTTATTCCAAATAGGAGAAATGAAACGGTTAAAAACAAGGAGACGGTCTTAGCGGAAATAAAACGAGTCTGGTTCATTGTCAGATCCTTTAAATAAGTTTTCTTTTACATTTATCATTATGCCCTCCCCAAAATTCCCCTATTGCTTCGCTACAAGCACACGAATTATTAAGATTACTTAAATCGTCTATAGCTCGCCGGAAATTGTCTAAAGCCAAATCAGAATATAATTGAATATTAGTTGTTGCTGACAACACTGCCTCATAGGCATCATGATAAAATGTCATGAAAGGGGTAAGTGGTTTTGGCGAGACTTTCTGTGCGAGTGCGGTGTACCCCATTGGTTGGACAGTTTTCTTGAGATTGATAGGTGTAAATGTTCTGGTTTGTCGACCGGCTCGGGGCGGAGCAAAACCCGACCGACCATATAGCTCCGGAGGAGCAGGTCGGGTTTTGCGGAGCCCCCTTGACTTCGTCTAATATACATCCTCCTTGTTTTGATTGCAAGTGTTTGTTTTCTTTTTTTGCAATAAAAGTGCGGCTCTGTTGTGAAGGCCTTCTTCATAGACGGCATCCGGTGTCCGGTAGTTCAAGGCCGAATGAAGTTGAACTCCGTTGTAAAAGTTCACATATCCTTGGACTCCTCTGCGGAGCTGAGGCAGGGACTTGTACTCCTTGATCAGAAGGTCTTCGTACTTCAGGGACCACCAGAACCGTTCCATTTTGGCGTTGTCATGGCATCTGCCGCGTCCATCCATGCTGATCTTGACTCCATACTCCTTGAGTACGTCCGTGAACTCCTTGCTGGTGAATTGGCTTCCTTGATCCGAGTTGAATATCTCGGGAATGCCGTATCTGGTCATGGCGAGCAGCAGAGTCTCGATGCAGGAGTATGCGTCCATTGTATTTACGACGTTGTAGGCCAGGTTCTTTCGGCTGTAGAGGTCTATGATGGCGATTACAAAGGCTCTGCATCCTGAAACCTTGGTGTAGGTGATGTCGGTCGTCCAAACCTGGTTCGAATGGTCTATCCTCAAATCTCGTAAGAGATAGGGATAGACCTTGTGCCCCGGATGAGGTTTCGATGTGGATAAGTGCGGTCGTGGATAGACCGTACGCAAGCCCGTTGCCTTGTGCAGACGACGAACGCGCTTGTGATTGACCGTGTAACCCTTTTGGCGGAGTTCGGCCGTTATCCGGCGAATTCCGTAAAAAGGCTTGTCCATGTAGATGTTCATGATTTCGTCCTTGACGTTTTGATTCTTGCGCTGTTGTTCAGGGCTGTGCTGCGGCTGGTAGTAATAGCTCGAACGCGGCACATGGAGCAACTCCAATTGTCTCCTGACGCTCAAATCCTTGCACAACGGATTTATTTGGGCTTTTCGATGTTCAAGCCCAACGCCAAGGACACACTTCGCAAAAAGTCGTTCTCCACCTCAAGACGTCCGATTTTCTTCATCAAATCGTCCTCCGTGTACATCTTCTTCTGCTCGGCCTTCCGTTCCGAAGGCCACATGAAGAGTTCCGAGGCGCCTTCCTGGAGACGTTTCTTCCAGTTTTGAACTTGATTCGGGTGAACCTGATACTTGCTGGCGATCTCCGCAATCGTCAGTTCTCCTCGCATTGCCTCAAGTGCAACACGACTCTTGAATTTGCTGTCATAGCTTTTTCGCATAAAACGGCGCGCTCCTTTCTCTGGTTGTTAATATAATGCCGTTTTACACCTTGTCAAGCTGTCCAGTTTTTGGGGAACAGCGCAGTATCACAGAATCAATCTTCTTTTGAAGATTGGTTCAACTGATAAATATAGATCTTCTTATCATAACAATAAGCCAAATATTTGCCATTTTGGGAAAATGCAATGTTATCTGGAGTGAATCTTTTAGGAGAAAAGCACATATTAGGCGTAATGCGTTTATTGACAAATATTATATTTTTATCAAAATGATATAACAGCAAACGTGTTTCCCCCGTAAGTCTCATACGTGTCCCAATCGAGATAATCATTCCAACCGTATTTCTATCTAAAAAACAAAGACCTTCATACCTATATGGAGCAAGTAATTGAAATTTAAATTTGGCTTCATTTTTTGAGAAACCGTTGTCATCGGGAAAAAAAGACAATAAAGGAGGCAATGTAAGACGATTTTCTTTGACCTTTTTTTGCCAATCCTCTTTCGGAATAAAAATAGTGGTAGCAAAATCAATATCATCTATTTTGTTTTCACTAACAATGTTATCTAAAAACTCTGATAAATATATTTGATGTACAAAAACGTTACTGACAATCTTAATCGTTTTAATTAGACTTTTATCTTTGGAGTCATATATCATCCATTGTCCATCATCCTCTATAAGAAGATACGGAAATACCGAATCGCTTCTGAAAATACACTCACATCTTCGATCTTTTCCAAGCGGCATACTCCATACCACCTCATACCCAGTTGTATTTTTTTTCTTCAAAATTATATTTGAAGAATAGCCAAAGAACCATAAATCAGTTTTATCCACCTGATGCTCTCCGTAGTCATCTTTCTTATATAACTGGCATTCCGTCACGAACTTCACTTTGTTAATGAGTTTTGGAACACCGGTAGGAACTCTATTGTTGATTTTGTTGATTTTCTGAGAAGCAATATTATACTCTTGATATTTCACTTTATTCTCATCATCTATAAAACACAAAATCAAACTTTTCTCCATTTCATCAAAGCTCATATATGTGGGATTTGACTCTATTGTTTTAACTAATTTCATTTCAATCTCGTTTGCATTTAAGTTATAAGATAAGGTCAATAACCACAATACAACTATCACCACATTTAACATATTTTTATATACACATTTACATTTTTTAATCCATTTGTTAAGATATATAACTAGTTTATTGCGAGTAAAAATCATCGCTTGATTACGCCTGTTGGCAGCATCTGTAGCTCTATCTCCTGGTTCTACATGTGAGAATGGATTAATAATCCTAAAGAATCCACCGTGACCACCTCTAAATCCCATAAGGCCAAAGGTTACAGGCAAATATGTGAAATCAATGGCATCGGGAGAACCTCGCAACGTCCCAACTTGTGCACCAAACCAACTATCATCTCGTTCAACTCCGTGTGCATAGTAGTCTTGCCACATATGAGTCAACAATCCCAAAGTTTCTAATGCATCAATACATTTACTTTCATCAAGATATCCTTTTTGATTGAGTATTTTATTTAGGTCACCAACGTTAGATGCAAGAGTAGCTTTATATTTTTCAATTGCCTGTAAATGTGTCCAATTCATTTGTGAACAATAATGATATTCTTGTTGTTTTCCAGTTTCACCGCTATCTGTATTAACATTAGACGCTATGACTATTGATATTAATTGTTCTTTAATTTTACCAATTACAATTATATCGCAATTATTCGACCTAGATATTTCAATTAAGCGAATTGAACTAAAAGCTGACCTTGTAATATTTCTGTGAGTTTCTCCCAACCATAGTCCCAGGTGGTCATATTTTTCAATGCAATTATTTTGACAAAATAAATATAAGTTTATTGAATTCAACTCTTGGGATGGGTCACGGGAAAGCCATCTGCCAAGTTCAGGGGAGTAATACCGATAATTGTAGTAGACGAGTCCGAGGTCGGCATCGAATTGTTCCGAGGAGAACCGAATTGGATTGTTTGCGGCGATCGTCCCGGAGGAAGAGATAATCTGCCCGGACGGACCGTAGAGAT
>JAEEQN010000043.1 GCA_016285345.1 Victivallales bacterium
ATAAACCAGCAAGGACCATTGTGTCTTCGTGTCTTGCTGGGCGTTTCCCTGTCGTTCAGTGGCAGGTTCTTGGTCGGACCTTCATATACGCGTATGGGGATGCGTCCGGCTTTTTTTGTATCCGGGCGATTTCCCTTCTTAACATCCCGACTGACCAATCCCCAACCAAGAAACACTAGGAGGACTTAACATGAAATCAAAAACCGTTTGGATCATTGCCCTGGTCGCGATGCCGCTTCTCGCGGCGGTATTCATTCTGCACGCGCAGACGAATGACAGGGAAACAGAGGCGTGGTCCAGCTTCATAAACGATATGCAAAGTCGGATCGACGCTGCGGAATTCGACCTTCAGTTCACCATCACGGACACCGACGACAAACCGCTGAATGGCGTCAAAGTGGAAATCAGATGGTCGCGTCCTGTCCCCAAATTGGCCCTGAGCGGCGGAATGGAATCCGAGAATGAGGAAGAAAAGACGGTCAAACCCACATTCCACATTCACAAAAAAGGCTGGACGGGGCTCGAACTTACGTTCAGAAAGAGCGGCTATTATATTGAACAACGCGGTTACGGGATCGAATTCATGCCGGACCAATCCGACGAGCTCGGCCCAGACGGCAAGCCGAAAACCTTGATCCGGGAGAAAATTCAGGTCAAAATGTACAAGGGCGTCCCTGCCGCCGACATGGACGGGACCCGCGGAAGGCTGCAATACGATCTCGAAAAAGGACAGAAAACGGTCTGCGACCTTTCCTTGTTTGGCAAAAAGCAGGAAAAACCGAAAAAGACGGCCATTTCGGAGGAGGACGAAGAAGACGAGGACGGGGAATATGACGAGGAAGAGGAGGAGGAGGAAGAAGAGGAGGAAGAAGGAAAGATCAATATGCGGACGATCGACCTGAAGACGAAACCGGAACCGACCGAATATATCGAGCTCGACTTCAAGCGGGACGAAAAGGGCGAAATCCTGTTCGACGGGATGCTTGGTGGAAGACCATGCCCTGCTTCTCTCATCATCCGGCTCCGCTCCGACAATCCCGACGACGGTTTTGTCCTCGTGGATCAACTTAAATCGGGGTTTGTCAGACGGGACGAATACGACAAACGCTATCAGACCGCCCCGGAAACCGGGTACAAAAAAGAGATCGAGTTCGACCTTGGGAAAAAAGGCGCTGACGGGAAATACCCGGATTCGATCGAAGCGAATTACTGGTACGCTTTCGTGAAATACGGACTGCACTACGGAAGAATCTTTTTCAATCCCGTTTCCGTTGAATTCATAAGAAACGGGCTGCTCGGTCGGGTTCGTTTGAACATTGAACCGCTGGATATCAACCGGGTCGAAGGCGACAGGAACGTGTCGAACTTTCATTATTTTGTTGATGAGAAAAAGCCCGAGGAGACCAAGAACATCCCGGACAAAAAGGAAGCAAAGAATGAAGCCGAAAACGCTCCCGACGACAAGGCGGAAACGGCGAAAAAGATGATAAAATTGCTCGGCGATGCGCTTCAGCAGTACAAACTGGACGTCGGGACCTATCCCTCTGATCTGCAGGGGCTCATGCGGAACATCGACGAAACGCCGCGCTGGGACGGCCCCTACATCCGGCCGAACGTGCCGCTGGATCCCTGGGGCAACGAGTTCCGATACGATATGGAAAGAGGAACGTATCGCCTGAGCTCGTCCGGCCTTTCCGAAACGGTAACGGGGGATCCCCCGAAACGGGTACAACAGACCGAACCCGGCGACCGGAAGGAACCGGACATCTTCGCGGGATTGCCCCTCTGGGTCGCATCGCGCGACGGAAAGCCCGAAGTCATGCTCCGCAGGCTCGTCAACGAAGCGGCGAAGCGCGCGGGAGCAAAACTCCAGCCGCTCGGCGACGTCAAGTTCACGCCGATCGACGCCGATCATTCCTACGCCGACCTCGATCTCGACATCGTCGATGAATATGCCGGGATCGTCCGCTTCATCCGCGAAATCGAGAGTTATATGCCGCATCTTTCCTGGCGCCGCCTCGAACTCCGCGTCAATTCCGCCCGCGAACGCATCGCGGCCGAGCTTCAGAGCGACGCGTCCGCTGCGGCCTCCGGCAAGTCGTTCCGCCTGAGCGCACGGATTCGCGCCATCACGGACACTCCGGCGGCCGGTTCCTCTGCATCGGCGAACGGGAAACGAATGGATGACGCACCGCCCGCCGTCGGCGACACGGACGTTCTCTCGTTGCTTTACAGTCTGTCTCTCATGCTCCCGGACGATGCGCTCGTGACCGATTTCCGGCTCACCAATGGGAAATGCGACTTCGTCTTCCAGACGCAGGACCGCGATACCGACCCCTCCCGGCGCCTGATCATCCCTTACTGGCAGCTCGCAAGATTGCAGCGGAGGGCCGTTTCCGACGACGTTATCGCTTTCACCGTGGCACTCGCAAGAAAGATCGATCTGTCGCCGCGAAAGGAGACCGTGTCACCGGAAAACAAGATCAAGACCACCGTGGCGCTGAACATCTTCGACCCGGATTCCGCTCCGCGCAGGGAGGCCGGCCGCAACAGGCCCGCATCGAACGATACAAGCACGAACAACGCGAAAGACCCCGAAGCGGAACGGAAAGAGCAGCTGCGGAAGGCGATCGAGGACCAGAATGAACTGAAGGAACTGCTCAAAACGCTCTCGAAGACGCCGGGCGCCACAAAAGAGCAGACCGATCTGGTTCGCCAGCGCCTGGAACGCGCCGGACAGGAGGTCAGGCGCCTTCGGGAACAACAGAAGTAACCTCGCCCCTGATGCGGCTTCGAGATACACCACGGAGAATTTAATTATGAAACACAAACCGGTCAGCATATTCGCCGCGCTCCTTTGCGGCACCATTCTTTTATTCACCGCATCCCCGGCGGCATTCGCCGCATCCGTTCCGCCCGCGCAGAAAAAACCGGCGGACCCCACAGCGAACGAGTTAGCCGCGGCGATGAAGCAGCTTCAGACCAATCTGGACGAACTGGAAATCGACATCAAAGGGACAGTCGTGGACGAGGACGGCAAACCGGTGGAGAATGTCCGGCTGGAGATCAGGTATGAAAAGCCGGTCATGCCCTATATGACGGACAACAAATACGAAGTCGAACGGCGCGTGGTCAGCGGCGACTTCGAGATCAAAAAGAAGGGATTCAACGATGTCGAACTCAAGTTCTCCAAGCAGGAATACTTCCTCGAAACATTCCATTTCCATGCCGGATTCGGGATGGGCCCGGACGAGGAAAACACGCTGAAACAGCCCGACCTGCGCGTCGTGCTGGAGAAAAGGCTGCCGACTGCGGAAATAAGCGACCTCCAGCGTGAAAAACTGGAATACAACCTGAGCAGAAAGAGAAAGACCTATTGCGACCTGGACGGTGCCGTTTCGGGCAAAAATGGAAACGGGCAGGTGAAGATGGTCAGCATCCCGCTGGACGAGAAGCCGAAGGCAGGCAGATATCTGGAGCTCGATTTCCAGCGGGACGAACACGGCGAGATCATCACGAGGGAGTTCCCCGGCGTCGTCAACCGGGAGGGCGAGTCGCCGAAATACCCCGCGGTCTACATCTTCCGGCTTCATTCCGACGACCCGGAGGACGGTATGATCGTGATGGAGGACGGCGGCTACCTGAAGGACCATCCGTTCGACGGCAAGCCGATTGCGGATCGCCAGGCCTATCAGAAGAGGAGCAGGGAGGAAAACAAAATCGTGGATGATGAGTGGAAGAAGCTCAGACCGCTTGACCGCCGCTTCGAGGCTCCGAAGGACGGCTACACGCTCAAGGAGGTCTCCATCCCGGTGGAGGAGCTGCTCCTGATCACAGGGTCCGGCAAATCGTTCTCGGTCCATTGGCGCGGCGGCTACAGGTGGATGTGGTTCCGCTGCGGAAACCATTACGGGAAGTTCTCCGTCAGGTGCGGTGAGGCAGGGACCAGTTCCGGCGTAGACCTCGGCGCGCTGAACGACAAACTCGAATGTTTCTTTCATCTTGAGTTGTATCTGAACTTGAAGCCCGGCGACACCAACCTGAGATCCTTCTTCTGAAGGAACGCCGCGCTGCCCCTCACCACCCCCAACAGACTAACCCCGATCCCCCGCATTCAACCGGATCAAGTACCACAAAGGAGACCTGAACCATGTTCCCACGAATCGTCAGCAGAACGTTCGTTTTCTTCGCCGCTGTTTCCCTGATTATCCTGTCTGCCGCCTGCGGAGCCTCCGAGGATAAAACCGGAGCCCCCGAGGATAAAACCGGAGCCCCCGAGGATAAAACCGGAGCCCCCGAGGATGAAATCGTTTCGGAAATTCTGACCATCGACCTGGCGGAGGGAGTTCCGCTCAAGATGGTGAAAGTGACCGCCGCAGGCGCAAGTTTCCAGATGGGCGAAGGCGTCAATTCCAAAGCCATGCAGCACACGGTGAACTTCAAAAAGGATTTCTATATCGGCCAGTATGAGGTGACCCAGGCGCAGTGGAACGCGTTGATGGAGGCGAACCCGTCCGCTTTCAAAGGGGACGATCTGCCCGTGGAAAAAGTCCTGTGGGATGAAGTGATGGAATTCTGCCGGAAGCTGAACGAATCGGGGAAAGCGCCCGCCGGCTGGAAATTCACCCTGCCGACGGAATCGCAGTGGGAATTCGCGGCGAAGGGCGGAACGAAAAGCAGGGGATACAAGTACAGCGGCGACGACGAGCTGGAGGACGTGGCGTGGTACAACGACAACTCCGGCGACGTCAGTCTGAAAGGCAGACAGCGGGAGCCCGATTACTCGATCCTCCGGCAAAACAACAATAACCGCACGCATCCGGTGGGACAGAAGAAGCCGAACGAACTCGGATTGTACGACATGAACGGGAACGTGAAGGAAATGTGTCTGGATGCGATCGATTTCAACAACTCCGGGCATTCCGACGGGGACACCGCGATCACGGATGCGGAGGCGTCCGCAATGAAAGATACATGCGTCATTCGCGACGTCGGATTCCTCGGCAGTGCGCAAGTGGGATTCAACACCGAACGCTCCTACACATTCCGGAACATCACTGCGGACAGGTCCTCCGTCTTCGGATTCCGGCTCGCACTGGTTCAGACTGATCCCGCCCTGCTCCAAAACGAAGCCGACTAACCCCGACACCCACCGCTCAACCGCCGACTTCCTGCCCGGAGCCTGCCGGGCAGGGGGGACTAATTGCTGATGCAGACCGGGATCATTCCGCGCCAAGGCATTTCCGCTTCTTTATCCGGGCGCAAAAAACGGAGTCCCGGGCGGACTCATCATCATTGCCGCCCGGAACCCCGTTGGAGTTCACTTAGTCCATTCGTTCAGTTATTTGCTTGTTCCATTATTCGTTCGTGAAGATCTGGAATCCCGCGTAAGCGTCGTTTCCGTGCTCGGTGATGTCGAGGCCCTTGAGTTCCTCTTCCGGACTGACGCGCAGGCCGGTCGTTTTCTTCAGGATCACGAACGTGATCATGCCGAGGATGAACGCCCATGCGCCGTACGCGGCGATGCCGAGGAGCTGGATACCGGTGGAATGGAACCCGCCGCCGTAGAAGAGGCCGGTGTTCGCGTCGGAGATCTTCAGCACGCCTTCCGCGCCGAAGAGGCCGCAGGCGAGGGTGCCCCAGACGCCGTTGACCAGGTGAACGCTGACCGCGCCGACCGGGTCGTCGACTCCGATGCGGTCGATCGCAAGCACGCTCAGGACCACGAGCACACCGGCGACGGCGCCGATGATCAGCGCGCCGACGGGCGTCACGATGTCGCACGGGGCGGTGATCGCCACGAGACCGGCGAGCGCGCCGTTCAGCGTCATGGAGGCGTCCGGCTTCTTCAGGACGAGCCAGGCGGTGAACATGGCGGTCAGGGTGCCTGCGACCGCGCCGAAGTTCGTGATCAGCGCCACCCGTCCGATGTCGCCGTTGCCCGCGACGGTCGAACCGGGGTTGAATCCGAACCAGCCGATCCAGAGGACCAGCACGCCGATGGCCGCGAACGCGATGTTGTGTCCGGGGATGGCGCGCGGCTTTCCGTCCGGGCCGTATTTGCCGATGCGCGGACCGAGGACGATCGCGCCGGTGAGCGCCAGCCAGCCGCCGACGCTGTGGACGACCGTGGACCCGGCGAAGTCATGGAAGTTCAGGTCCGCCAGCCAGCCGCCGCCCCACGCCCATTTGCCCGCGATCGGGTAGATGAAGAGGGAGATGACGGCGGAGTAGATCAGGTAGGACCGGAACTGGGTGCGTTCCGCCATCGCGCCGGAAACGATCGTAGCGGCGGTCGCGCAGAACATGGTCTGGAAGAACATGTAGGTCCAGTTCCAATCGTCGCCCGTGTTGAAGATGTCCATGAAGAAGCCGTCCGTGCCGATGAAACCGGCCTTCGTGGTGCCGAACATGAACGCCGAGCCGATGATCCAGAAGCAGACGGAGCCGATGACGAAGTCCATCACGTTCTTCATCATGATGTTGCTTGTGTTCTTGGCGCGCGTCAGACCGGCCTCCACGAGGGCGAATCCGGCCTGCATCACGAAGACCAGGATGCCCGCGATCAGCGTCCAGACGACGTTCAGATTGATCTGAACAGCTTCCACCGCTTCCATCGTGGCGGGCGCGGGTGCGCTGTTCTCTTCCGCGGCCAATGCGGCGCTCATCACGCCGCATACGGCAAATAGTGTCAAGAGTTTTTTCATGTATGTTCACCTCAGTGTTTTCTTATCCGATCGCCTCGGAACCGCGTTCGCCCGTGCGGATGCGGATGCATTCGTCCATGGGCAGAACAAATATCTTCCCGTCGCCGATGTGGCCGGTACGCGCGCCTTCGCAGATGCCCTCGATCGTGGTCTCGACGAAATCGTCGTTGACCGCGATTGCCAGGCGGACCTTCTTCAGCAGGTTGACTTCCTTCAACGCGCCGCGCCACATCTGAGAGTAACCGCGCTGCTGGCCGCAGCCCAGAGCGTTGGTCACGGAAATCTTGAATACGCTGCGGGCATACAATGCCTGCTTGACCGGGTTCAGCCGATCGGGCTGAATATATGCGATCACCAGTTTCATAACGAACCTCCTTTGTTCGCTGGTTGTTGATGCCGGTGATAAGCATATCCCGTGCCAAGTCTGATTTCATGCTCAAATAAAGCCGGTACTCCCTGTTGGAGTTTCACAAAACGTAAAAGATTTCCAAAACATGGACATCCCGTGAAAAATGGGTATGACCGTGAAAAATGGGGATGACCGGAGAAAAGAAAACGCCCCGGACCTGCTGCGATCCGAGGCGAGGCTTATACAGTATTTTGAAGGGGAAACGGATTACTTCCTCAGCCCTTGCGGCTGTTTGAGCTTGACGAGCGCATCGTAGCACGGTTTCGCCTTCAGCTGACGGTCGAAGAGCAGGGGATGGTTCGTGCGGCCGCGGACCGGGAATCCGTTGAGCCAGCTGGTGCCGTCGTCGAGGCCCCAGACGGTCACGGAGTACATGACCTTGCTGTGCTTGAGGAAGACTTTGAAGATGTCTTCGTAGCGGTCGGCGAGCTTCTTGTTGACCTCGTCGGGGAGCCCCTTCGTGTACGGGTTGTTCTTCTCCTGATATTCCTGCGTCGCGGAAATGTCCGCTGTGACGCGTCCGTTGGAACGGGGCAGGACGTCGACGTCCATTTCCGTGACCATGACCATCACACCCGCGTCGGCGTACTTCTTGATGGCTTCCTCGATCTGCTTGGAGGACGGATAGTCCAGCAGATAGTGTCCCTGCATGCCGACGGCGTCGATAAGACCTTTTTTCTTGAGCTCTTTCGCGAGCTTGGCGATGCCGTCGCGCTTCGAGGGCGTGTCGGCGTTGTAGTCGTTGTAGACGAGCTTGGCGGAGGGATCGGCGGCGCGCGCGAACTGGAACGCCTTCTCGATGAAGTCGTCGCCGACAATCTGTTTCCACTGCGAATTGCGGAGCGTGCCGTCCTCGTTGAACGCCTCGTTCACGACGTCCCACGCGTCGACCTTGCCCTTGTAGTGCTTCATGACGCCTTCGATGTGGTTCTTCATGCGCTTCAGGACGAGTTCGCGTGTGGCGCGCTGGCCGTTCTCGCCCTGAAATACCCACTGCGGAGTCTGGCTGTGCCAGATGAGCGTGTGGCCGTGGATCTTGATCTTGTTCTTCTGCGCGTATCTCACTAGGTCGTCGCCTGCGGCGAAGTTGAACTTGCCTTCCTGCGGCTCGGTGGCGTCCCATTTCATGCAGTTCTCGGGCGTGAGGCAGTTGAACTGCGACGCGGCGAGTTTCGCACGGTCGCTGCTGGGCTGGCTCGTGACCTGCTGGGACAGGGCGACGCCGATCAGGAAATCCTTTTCGTAGAGCTTGCCGAGGTTGGTCTTCGGGGTGTCCGCGGCGAAGAGCGCGGTAACGGACGCCGCAGCGGCGAGCATGAGGAGAGCTTTTTTCATCATGGACCGGTTTCCTTTCATTTGGTGCAGATGAGGTGGAGAAAAGCGGAAAACAACTTGTTCCGACGATAGTATATCCTTTCTTCGGCGGAAAAGCAAGTGCCTGAACCGTTATTTTTTACAGAAAAATAGATTTCTTAACTATTCCGGCGTTAATTAACTGTAAAAGCAGGGCTGAAACAGGATAATGGAATAACACTCGTCAGGTTATTTCTGCGTCCGTTTCGCCGGGACCGGATTGCCTCTGCTGTCCACGACCTTCCAGATCGGGGCGTCCGAATTGAATTCGTTCAGCCTGTTCTCCGGGTCTTCCTCTTTTCCCGGCATGTCCGATGTCGTCCTGAAGAGGTGTATGCTTTTTCTGGTGTTTGAGTCACGCCATTCGACCAAAAGATACATGTTGAAATTTTCCCGGTGCAGTTCTCCGATCAGAATGTCAATCGGAACCACCTGACCTTTCAGCACGCTCAGTTCGGGGCTTGCGACAAAACCGTATCCGAAAGAAGGTTCGGCAGGGAACTCAATCTTGTTCTTGGAATACAGGGGGCTGTCATTGAGCAGGCGTTTTTCCTCTTTCGTAGCCGGATTGCCTGTCAGGATGTTGTACAAGGAGTCCGTGCCGGAGTCCACACGCTCTCCCGTATCAATCGAATGCAGTGTCAGACCATGGTCCGGCAACAGAGGCAACCCCGTCGTAAGCGAGCGGTTCCCGTAATCGATCACGACCTGTCGGTTGAAGCGGACCACCATCATGTCGTCGCAATACCCGAGGAAACGGAATTTTCCGGTGAGAGGCGCCACCACATAGCCGGAATAAACGGCAACCCAGCCGGCATCTTTGATGGTGTCGCGGCAATCAAACAATTCGGCTCCTTTTTCCCATGAGACCGTGCCCTGGAAGAAATAGGAAAGGCTTGGCGCGATCTGCCGTTTAAAGCTCTGTTCCAGATCGGGATAATATGTTTCACCTTTTGCATTTGCGGACGATGTCCAGGATCCGAGCGTGAACTTTTTCAGAACGTCAAAACAGGAATTCACTTTGCCGCCGCTGGACAGAAGAGAACCGCGGTTGCTGACCTGATTGGTCAGGAGATAAAGCGCACCCTGGAGTTTCTCATTGCCGCCCGGGTCCGTACGGACTGCCGCCGCTCCGCTTCCTGCGGCATTTGTCCGGTCGTCGGTCGAAGTCCGGCGAATTGTGAGGGTCAGCATATTCCCCTCGGCTAAAGACAACGTGTAGGTCTTGTTTCCCGCGGAAAAGGGTTTTCCGATGGAAAGGGCTTTGGAAAAAACGGCGTCGCTGACCGCAAGAGATACTTTTGTTGAGAAGCCGGCCGCATTGCCGGCGAGCTTATATATTCCGGGCGTCTGGTTCTGCCTGACCCGGACCGTGTAGCTGTGCGCGCCTGTGAATGCCTTCATGTTCTGGATCAGATAATCGCAGTGAGGAACGGCATAGTCGTATTTCGTTCCCTCAACGGAAGAACCGTCGACATCGAACGCGGTTTCCTCCGTGCGGTCCTCCAGGTCAAACACCAGGTCGGTCTTGCTTCCGACAATGGAATGATCGTCCGATCTGCCCACAGGTTCCAGCACCATGCCGCCGACCGTCACCGTTCCCGTTAAAACCGCATTCTGCTCATATCCGTACAGAGTGCCGATCCCGATATTCAGTCCGTTGATCGTCACGCCGTCATAATGTTCGATCAGACCGTTCCTGACCGAAAGGTTTTCGCACGTTCCGCCTTTGTAAACGAAGACGCGACTTTCCTGAAGAGTAGCATCTTTCAGAAGACCATACACGAGGTATTTTCTGTTATCCATCCAACGAGGTTCCGTTTCGTTGCCATTGTTTTCAAAAACTAAATCTTCCATTACGGTTCCGGCCGGGATGTTGACAGAAGAATAACCGCCCCCCGTGGAAGTGCGAATACGGTGCAGATGAGCGTTCCGGTCCAAAGTCAGAGAGTATACGGGTGTGCTCCACAGATATTTTGCTTTCCCACCATCTTTTACCGAGGTCAAATACACATCTCCGAAGTCAGGATCAAGAATGCCGCCGGAATAATCGGACATCAATGTTACGTTTTTCAGATGCAGACTGTTTCCATTCTTCTGGCGGAACATCAGGTCGTTGTCCGGGGCGATTATGGTGACGTTGTGACCTTCGCCGTCAATTGTGAGACCTCTCGCGACGGTGAGCGGGGAAGACAGCTTGATCTCGTAGTCATCCGCGAAGACGATCCGGGGGTCGCCGTTCTCAAAGGTACGGGCATAACTGAATGCCTCGCGCAGACTGTTCACGTCGTCATTTGCATTGATGACATCCTTATCCGTTGTGACGACGAGCGGGCCGCCCGGTTTCAGAGGCAGATCCAGAGTTACATCCTCGTTCACATCAATCACGCGGGTAATGGGTTGACAATAGTCCTTGGAAATCGTGACAGAATATTTGCCGGGAGTTTTTACGGTAGTACCATTATAAGCCTGATCCACCTTTACTTGCCATTGATCCTGTCCATCAGGAGACCTGAATTCAATTCTGGCATCAGGTGTCGTTTTTATCATAATTCTGTATTCTTTTTTCCCGACCGCGGATTGGCTTCCCGAAGCATTTGCGGAAAGTTCCCGGCCGACCGTTCCGAACGGCGTCGTGTTTCCCGTATTGGTCGCTTGCCTGGCAGGGGCGTTTCCTGTTCCGGTACCGGTGTCGGGTTCCGGTTCAGCATGGGTGGCCGTATCGGCTGCAGTCTCGACCGGGGGCGCCTCGGCCCCGACTTGGGATTGGGAGGCATCGGTCAACGTCTCGACGGTGAAGGCAGTATTTTCGGCGGGCGCTCCGCCCGGAACGGATGTGTTTGCCGGCTTTTTGCCGAGGAATAAAAACAGAATTCCAACAATGCAGCAGGCGATGACAAGCCCCGTTGCGGAAAGGACGAATCCTTTGTGCGGGAGTTTTAACCACCACAAAGAGAGAGCCGAAGAGGATATGCCGGAGCTGAATGAAGTATTGTTCTGGCACTCCCCTGCGATCACCTTTCTGATCAGTTCGGCCGACTCCTGGGCGGTATGCGGCGGAAACGTTTTTTCCAGCATGGCCAGCAGTTCGGTCGCATTCTGGAAGCGGTCTTTCGGATCCTTCGCCATCATCTTCATCACGATTGCCGCGGACGCCGCGGAGACGGCCGGATTGAGTTTGCGCGGATCGGGTACCGGAGTCAGGAACAGCTTATGAAGGACCTCGATCGAATTCTCGCCGGGATACGGCTGCTGCCCCGTCAGCATCTCGTAGAACGTCGCGCCGAGGCTGTAGATGTCCGCACGGGCATCCACAGCCTTCGCGTTCTGCGCCTGTTCCGGCGGAAGGTAGGCCGGGGTGCCGATCATCATGTTCGTTTTGGTCAGGTCGGTGTCCTTGCCGTCGACTTTCGCGATGCCCAGGTCGGCGAGCTTCACCTCGCCGCGCCGCGTGAACATGATGTTGTCGGGCTTGATGTCCCGGTGAACGATGTTGTGTTCCTCGGCGGCCTGAAGCGCGGACGCGATCGCCTCCACGATCACGACCGACTGCTCCTCCGACAGCCTGACGCTGGCCGTGAGGCTGTTCCGAAGGCTTCCCCCGTCGACGTACTCCATGACGATGTAGGGGAATCCGCAGTCCGAATCCGTCTCCACGTCCATGACGCCGACCACGTTCGGATGCCGGATCTCCGAGGCGAGTTTCGCTTCGCGGATGAAACGTTCCAGAAACCTTGTGTCGTTATCCCCGGAATCTTTCGAGAGCAGTTTGAGCGCACGGCATATCCCGAGCGTTTTGTGCTTGGCAAGATAGACCTCGCCCATGCCGCCCTTGCCGAGCCGTTTGATGATGACGTATTTCCCGATCTCGCTGCCGCCCGGAAGAAGTGATTTGTCCGGCTTCGACGAGCGGGAAAGCATCGTTTCGGACACAACCATCGTGCGTTCAATATCGTCTTGGGAGACCATCATGCGCTCTGGTTCGGGGGCGGCGACTTTCAGAGGAGGCTTGGCGGAACTCTGAGAGACCATCTCTGTCTGTTCGGGAGGAATGAAGTCCAGGACGATATCCTGCTCTGAACGGAAATCCGCCTTGATCAGACGGTATCCGATCTGGATGATGTCGCCCTGCACGAGCTTCTGTCTGCCCCGGACCTGATTGTAATTGAGAAATGTTCCGTTCAGACTGTCGTTGTCCTGAATAAAAAGTTCGTCGCCGTCTTCGATCAGGACCGAGTGAAATCTGGAAATCCCGTCTCCCGACACGACAATGCTGTTGGACTCGTCACGACCGATAAGGATTTTATGGTCGACAAATTCAACTTGGAAATCTTCCTCTATCAGACCATGGCAGGTAATCTGCATATCTTCTCGCTCTCGGGTGCGTTGCTCGATGGAACGGTCAAACGTTTTTTTCAGCTTCTTTATTCAAATAAATATAACAGTTGAAAATGAATTGTCAAGCCTCGTCCGTCACAAAGGCAAGGAAAAATGTCTTTATGGAAAAGAGAACGAGGCAAGACGGGAACAGGGCGGGGGATCAGCCGCCGTGCTTCGCGGGATCGTCGTTCGCGAGCGGGGAATGGTACTCGGGATCGCAGGCGGCATTGTTCGCGGCGAGCTCGGCGTCGTCGCGGACGAGTTTGAAACGCGCCTTGATCTTTTCGCAGAGTTCGATGCGTTTCTCATCGGATTCATACTTCAGCTGACGCCAGTTCCAGTGGAATCCGTCGTCGGCCCAGCGCGGCACGATATGGAGGTGCGCGTGCATCACGACCTGGCCGGCGGTCGTGCCGTCGGAGAGATGGAAGTTGAAGCCGTCCGCCTCAAGCCCGTGGCGCATCGCCGCGCCGATGCGCGCGCCGACGTAGAACATGCGGCCCGCGGTGGCTTCCGGGATGGTGGCGGCGCTGGTGTGGTGTTCCTTCGGGATCACGAGGACGTGTCCGAAGTTGATGGGGAAGAGGTCGAGGAAGGCGAGAACGAGGTCGTCTTCGTAGACTTTCACGGACGGAACTTCGCCGTTGACGATGCGGCAGAACAGGCAGTTTTCCATAATGGTTTCCTTTCTGAGTTGATTATTCGATGTTGTAGAGTTTCAGTTTCCGGTGGAGCGTGCGCCTGCTGATGCCGAGTTTTTCGGCGGCGCGGCTGCGGTTGCCGCCGCACTCGTTCAGGGCGCGTTCGATGAGGATGCGTTCGTTCTTTTCCAGGTCGCAGGACGGCGCGGCGAGGATGTCGCGTGTGATGCCGGGAGAGGAGGATTCGCGGATGTTCACGGGGACGTTTTCGAGTCCGATCTCCCCGGTGCGGCAGAGGACGACCATGTTTTCCACACAGTTGCGGAGCTCGCGGATGTTGCCGGGCCAGCGGGCGGCGCAGAGGGCCGCCATCGCGGGTTCGGAGATGGTCATGTTCTCCTTGCCGTTCTCTGCGGCGAGCTGGGAGAGGAATCCGCGTACAAGAATCGGGATGTCGGATGTACGTTCGCGGAGCGGCGGGATCAGGATCTTCACGACGTTGAGTCGGTAGTAGAGGTCTTCGCGGAACGCGCCGCTTGCGACCATCTGTTCCAGGTCGCGGTTCGTGGCGGAAACGATGCGGACATCGACCGAAATATTCTGCGTGCCGCCGACGCGCTCGAAGGAACGCGTTTCAAGGACGCGAAGAAGTTTGACCTGGACGGGCAGGGGGACTTCGCCGATCTCGTCGAGGAAGATTGTTCCGCCGTCAGCCTTTTCGAAGAACCCCTTGTGCTGTTCGACCGCGCCGGTGAACGCGCCTTTTTCGTGGCCGAAGAGCTCGCTTTCGAACAGCGTTTCCGGGATGGCGGCGCAGTGAATCGCCACGAAATCGCCCTTGCGGCCGCTGAGTTCGTGCAGGGCGCGCGCCACAAGCTCCTTGCCTGTCCCGCTTTCGCCCTGGATCAGCACGCTGGAACGGGTCGGCGCGACCTGCCGGACGGTGTCCATGACCTGACGGATGGCGGGGGAATCGCCGAGGATGTGCGGGACCACGCGGCGGGATTCGTCGAGCTTGCGTTTGAGTTCGGCGTTCTCGGATTTGATATGGCGCGTCTCCAATGCGCGCTTGATGCGGAGTTCGAGCTGGTCGATATCGACGGGCTTCGTGACGAAATCGAACGCGCCGAGCTTCATGGCCTCGACGGCGGTGTCGATCGAACCGTAGGCCGTGAAGAGGATGCAGGGCGGCGGATCGGGGAGGGAGAGCGTCTTTTTCAGCACGTCGAACCCGCCCGCGCCGGGCATGCGGATGTCGGTCAGGACCAGGTCGTAGATGTTGCGGGAGAGCAGGTTCACGCCGATCTCGCCGTCTTCGGCGGTCGTGACGTCATAATCGGGGCGGAGAAACCGTGCGAGGACTTCGCGCGAGCCGCGTTCGTCGTCGACGATGAGGATGGACGGTTTGGAATTCGTTTTTGTCATTCGGGGGAGCCTTCCTTTTGCTTCGGTACATTGTTTTCCACGGGCGCGGGCAGTCCGCGCACGAGACGGAACTGCCGCGGCAGGCTGATCGTGAACGTGGTCCCGGCGTTTTCGCGGCTGTCGACGGCGAGGCTGCCGCCGTGTTCGCGGACGATGCGCTCCACGATCATGAGCCCGAGGCCGGTCCCGGCGTTCTTCGTGGTGAAAAACGGCCGGAATATTTTCTGCATGTTTTCGGGCTTGATGCCGCATCCGCTGTCGGACACGGAGAGCATCACGAAAATGTCGTCCGCGCTGCAGCGGACCGTGAGCCGGCCGCCCGCCGGCATCGCCTGCATGGCGTTGCGCGCGAGGTTGTAGAACGCCTGTTTGAGCTGGTTCGCGTCGCCCTTGATCTGAGGGACGTTTTCGCCCCAGTAGAATTCAAGCTGGATCTTGCGGTCCGTGATCTCCTGCTTCATGAAGTTCAGGGAATCCAGTACGAGCGATTTCAGGTCGAGCGTGTCGAAGACGGGCTTGCCGGGACGGAGCGCGTGCAGGAACTGGTTGATAATCGCATCAAGGCGCTCCACCTCGGAACGCGCCTCGGAGACTTCCTGCGCGGCGTCGGCGAGGTTCGCGTCGGGATTCTTCAGGAGCCGCTGGAGAAACTGGAGGTGCAGGTAGAGACTGTTCAGCGGGTTCCCGATTTCGTGCGCGACCTCCGCGGCGAGGATGGAGACCGCTTTGCTGCGTTCGGATTCCGCCATGTCGGCGGCGCGTTCCATCGTGGCGGTGATGTCGTTCAGGATCAGCGCGTACGGGGCGTCCTCGCGGTCGATCGGCAGGGCATACATCTGCACGATACGGTGTTCCGGATAGGTCAGCTCAAGTTCCTGCCGCATGGATTTCCGGCTGCCCATGCCGGAATCTGAGAGCAGGAGATTGAGGTTGAGGCCGGGGAGCAGTTTCTCCACGGGGAGAGCGGAGGCGTTTTCCGGGAGGCCGAGGAATTCCTGTGCGGCGGCGTTGTGATAAAGCACGGTATGCGCGGGCGAGATCACCAGGATCGCTTCCTGCAAACTGTCGAACAACGAGCTGAGGAACCTGTGTTCCTTGGAGATCATCTGGATGAAATTCTGAAGGTTGACGCTGTCAAGTTCGCCGATGCGGTTCATGACGCGATCCTTCATGGATCTGGGACACATAATAACACTCCGGTTGAGTTGTGATATTTGCGACATTTTGTCTCAAATATACATCGTTTCTTTTGGAAAGTCAAGCGGGAAACCTGTTTTTTCCGGAAAAGCGTGAAAGACCGAGTTGTATAGGGTTGCTTTTATTTGGGAACGATTGGACTGTTTATGAGATTTTAATCTTTTTTGGAAAAACAACTTGATTTTTTCCGGGAGGGAACGTATATTAAACTCTGTTAGAAAACTAATCTTGTCGCCCATAACCGAACCATACATGGAGACCCGAATGATCAGCTCGAACGAAGCACGAAGTTTCTGGGTGAGACTGTTCGATGTCTCCGACATCCTGCGGAACACTTCGTATTATCTCTTGGAAAAGAATAAAGTCCGGTTCAATTTCGCGGAATTCCCGATCGTCCAGTTCTTTTTCGAGCGTCCGGATGCCCGTCCCGCAATGAAGGACCTCCTTGCTGTTACCGGACTCTCCTCCGGCGCGGTGTCGCAGGCGGTCGATGCGCTGATCAAGGACGGATTGCTGGAACGCGTCCGGTCCGAGCAGGACCACAGGTCCATTTTGATTCAGGTGACCGAACGGCTCCGCGATTTCCGCAAGACCCCGCTCCATCATTTTGAAAAGATGCTGGAAGCGTTCCGTCAGTACAGCGGAATAACATCGGAGGAAATGGCCGATACGGAGGAAGTCTATGTGCGGCTGGCGGAAAGCCGGACCGGCGGGGAACTCGCCGTGATCAGACAGCCGTCCGATCTATCTGTCCCCGGACTGGTGTCGCATGAATGGAACAGCCGGGAGTATCTGAACACGCTCCCGATTTGGAGCCTCATTCTTCACTTCACCACGAATCTGAAGATCCCGGTGATGGTGTACTATTACGGAAAACGAGGCCGCATGACGCTCGGCAAGATCCGTCTTATGAATTATTTATTTTATCTCTCCGACCAGAAGAATGGAATTCCCGTGGTCAAGGACCTGGCGGCGAGATTCCGTGTTTCATCCGGCGTGGTATCCCAAACGCTGAACGCGATGATTCATGACGGAATGGTGGAACGTGTTCCCTCGCCGCTGGACCACCGCATGATCGGCATCCGGCTGACGCCGCAGGGACTTCTCATGCGGCGTCAATGTGCCACGTCGTATACGTGTTTCATGCAGAATTTCTTCAGCCGGATCGAACCGGAAAAGATCGCGCTTTTCGACCGGGTTCTGGATATGACGCTTCAGTTCCTCAAATCCGGGGACGGCAGGGCGTTCCTGATGCCTGGCGAGACATACGATCCATACCTTTGAGTTTTTGATGCTCGAATAAAAAGGTATCCGTCCTCGTTCGCCAGTTCCTCCATCACTCTGTGACTATGCCACGCATAGAAAAAACAAGTCAAACGAGGAAAAAACAGGGCTTCGCATAAGAGAAATGTCAAAAACTTGAAAAAAATACTGGCAAAATGGAAAAGAGGTGTTATATTAGAGTGAATATATAAGCGCGCGACCTCAAAACGAACCGGGCCGACGCGGATCGCACAACGCGAAAATAGCGAACACGAAGAGTCGAAATGGCAAAGATGAAGAAAAAAACATCCGGCAGTTACGGAATCTACGGGATCAGGACCGTTGAGTCCAGACGTTCCCGCACCGGTCTGTACCGTGTCTTCGCCGTGCTGCTGTTCCTGATCATCTGCGGCGCCATCGTGTGGGGGATCAAAGCGCATTCCGACAGCCGCGGAGCCATAACGCCCGACGTCGTGAAACCCGTACCCGATAATGATGCGACAGCTTTGACCTTCGCTGATGAACGAGCCACTGAAGACTCGGAAACGGCCGCAGCCATCCGCAATTACCGTGCCCGCGAAAACGATTCCGCCGAGAACCAGTTCGATCTTCAGGAGTTCGAGCGGCAGCGTCTGAAACAGCAGCGCAAACTCTATGACGATGCGCTCCAGGCGTTCAATGAACGCAAATTCGAGACGTGCCGCACGATCCTGCGAGACATGCTGGTCCCGATGGATTCCTCCGATTCCCTGTACGAACCGGCGGCGAATCTGCTCGGCCGCGCCAGCATGAATATCTACCGCAGCGGAACCGATTCGGAAACGAACGTCGATTACTCGGTGAAGAGCGGCGACACGCTTTCCAAGATCGCGCTGAACTACAATACGTCGGTCTCCGCGATCCAGAAAGCGAACGGCATGACCACGACCCGTCTGAACATCGGGCAGAAGCTCAAGATCCCGCAGAGCGTGTGGTCCATTGAAATCCGCCGTTCCGACAACAAACTCCTGCTCAAAACAAACAACAGACTTTTCAAGATTTACAACGTCTATCCCGGCTCCGCCATCTCGCAGTCCTTCACCGGGACGTTCCGGATATTCTCCAAGCAGAAAGACCCGGTCTGGCGTGTGGACGGGCATACGTATCAGCCCGGTTCCGCCGGGAACATCGTGGGAGCCCGCTGGATGGCCCTGAAAGGGACCGGAGCAAGCGCCGACGCCGCGGGCACCGCCATTCACGGCACGAACCGCGCAGGCATCCCAGACGCCTCGCCCGGCGCGCCCGGCTACTTCAGATTGTCGAACGACGATGTGAAAGAACTGTACGACCTCGTCCCGCTCGAAACGGCCGTGGAGATCAAATGATTCCGGTCTCCCTTGCGGCCGAACATAAAGGAAACGATCCCAATGTCCATTGCAGTCCTGGAATTTGAAAAACCTCTTGCCGAACTGGAAGACCGCATCGACGCCATCATGCGCATGGATGCCGCCGGTTCGGGAGACCATTCCAAAGAACTCCGGTCCCTGCGCCGCAAACTGACCGCGGCCAAGAAGACCATCTATACCAATCTCACCCCGTGGCAGCGCGTCCAGCTCGCCCGGCATCCGTTCCGTCCGTATTCCCTCGACTACATCTCACGCATCTGCACCGATTTCATGGAATTCCACGGCGACCGAAGATTCGCGGACGATCCCGCCATCGTGGGCGGGTTTGCGCGCATCGACGGCAACCCCGTGATGATGATCGGCACGCAGAAGGGCCGCAACGTGAAGGAAAACGTGTTCCGCAACTTCGGCTGCCCGAACCCGGAAGGCTACCGCAAGGCGCTGCGCCTGATGAAGGTCGCCGAGCTCGGCAGACTCCCGATCGTGACGCTGATCGATACTCCCGGCGCATATCCCGGCGTCGGCGCGGAGGAACGTCATATCGGCGAGGCTATCGCGGTCAACCTGCGCGAGATGTTCGGGCTGAAAGTGCCCGTGATTTCGTTCGTGATCGGCGAGGGCGGCAGCGGCGGCGCGCTCGGTCTCGGCGTGGCGAACAAGGTCTTCCTGCTCGAAAACTCCTACTACTCCATCATCACGCCCGAAGGCTGCGCGGCCATCCTCTGGAAGGATCGTGCATACTCCGAACAGGCGGCGGCCGCGCTGAAGCTCACAGCGGACGAACTGCTGAAGCTCGGACTCATCGACGGCGTGATTCCTGAGCCGGTCGGCGGCGCGCACCATAACTACGACAAGGCCGCCGCCTACCTCAAGCTCGAAATCCTGAAGCAGCTCGAAGAGCTCTCCGGCAAGTCCGCCGACGAACTGGTCGAACAGCGCTACCATCATTTCCGCGACGTGAAGTATTACGGGGAGGCAAAAGCCTGACATGGCGGCGCAGTCGCCATGCCCCGGCGCGCTGATCCGCCCGGCCAGACTGGAGGACGCTCCCGCGATCTACGCCCTGCTGGCGACATTTTCCACCGAGGGCAAGCTTCTGCCGCGTCCCGTTGCCGAGATTCAGACCCGCATCGCGAACTTCCTCGTGGTCGAACTGAATGGTGCCATCGCGGCCTGCGGCGCGCTCCGCGACTTCGGAAACAACCTCAACGAGATCCGTTCCCTGGCCGTGCGCCGCGATCTGGCGGGGCAGGGGATCGGTTCGCGTCTCGTGAAGGCGCTGCTCAAGAAAGCCATGGAACGCACCGGCGGCGAACACGGGCACGTTTTCGCGCTCACGTACCGGGTCGCGTTCTTCCAGCGCCTCGGATTCCGAATCATTGATAAATACACGTTCCCGCCGAAGATATGGAGCGACTGCTGCGTCTGCCCGAAAAAAGACCACTGCGACGAGACTGCCGTCGTGATCGATGTTCCCGTTCCAGCTGAACTCCTGAAGGAAGATTGAAAGTCATGCCCGCGAAACGCCGCACAAAGAAATACGACAACCGCCCGATCGGACTCTTCGATTCCGGTCTCGGCGGCCTCACTGTCGTGCGTGCCGTCCGCGAGGCACTGCCCAATGAGGAAGTGATCTACCTCGGCGATACCGCCCGTGTGCCGTACGGCAACCGTTCGCCGGAGACGGTCGAACTTTTCGCACGGCAGGACTTGGCGTTTCTGGAGAGATTCGGGATCAAGGCGGCTGTCGCGGCGTGCAATACCGTGTCCGCGCTGGCCCTGCCGAATATCCTACCCGAGAAACGCAGTTTTCCTCTCGGCGGCGTGATCCTGGCGGGCGTGGAGGCCGTGCTCGCGTCCGGACGGCGCAAGGTCGCCGTCCTCGGGACACGCGGGACCATCGCCAGCGGCGCGTACGAACACGCCCTGCTGGCCGCCGATCCGCGTCTGATCGTGCGGAGTATCGCGTGTCCGCTCTTCGTGCCGGTGATCGAGGAGGGCGTGACCAACGGCGCGATCGTGCGCGAGATATTCGACCTGTATCTGGCGCAGCTTCTCCGTGACCCGCCGGAAGTCGTCCTGCTCGGCTGCACCCATTATCCGCTGTTCCGGCCCGCGCTCAGCCAGTATCTCCCGAAAGGTACGCTGATTCTCGACAGCGCGGCGGCCGCGGCGGACTACCTGAACCGTCTGCTGAAAGAAAAAGGATTGTGCGCGGAACCCGGCCGCAATGGCGGCGCACAGTATTATGTGACCGACCGGACGCCCGGCTTCGAACGGCTTGCGCGGCGGTTTCTGGACGCCGGCGACGGCGAGGTCATCGACATCCGTCTTGCGGACGTCGTCAACTGACCGGCGCTTTAATCCTGTTTGTTTCCTGTTCCGTCAACCTCATCGTCCGCGGATGCTTTCCTCCGCAATTTCCACACGATGATGCCTTTTTTCTGCGCCACGATGTCGGCGTCGGCGAACTCCAGCACCGCGCGAATCTCCTTCGGCGCCATCCGGTTCGTACCCGTGATGAAGTAGAACGGGACGCCTTCATTTTTCTCCATGAGTTCCTCGAAGAACGCGGGATCGTCGGACAGCGCATAAGGGAACGGCAGGTAGCATCCGGGCTGGGAGAGCAGACCGGGCGCGAGGTTGTCGACCGCATCGCGCGGCGGCGGATCGCACACTTTCACCTTTTGCGGAGCGGCGATCTTGTCGGCGTATTCGTGGATGCGGTTGACCGGGATGATCTTGCGGTCGGTACCGTGCTGGAAGAACCTGTCGGCGACGGCGGGATTGAACATGGAAAGCAGGACGGCGTTTCCGGGGAGGATCGAGCTGAGATACTCCAGTTTTTCGCGGTCGTCCGGGATCCCGCGGATTGCCTTGTGATAGTCGTTCAGATTATGCATCGCGATGATTTGTAAAACAATCGCAGCGCCCGCGAGGATCCAGCAGACAGTTTGGCGTTTCTTCAGGATCATGCGGAGAAGATGCGCGGCGGCGGACGCCGCGGGCGGCAGGACCATGACCAGGATCGGCAGGTACATGCGTTTGTCGTAGAAGAAATATACGATGTAAAGGACAAAGATGATCACGCTTTGGAGCAGGGCGAACGCCATGGACGCTTCCCACGCGGTCCAATTCGGGAGGCTCCAAAACTTTTGTTTGCGTGCGGCGCGCGAGGCGCAGAACCAGACCGCGCAGACTGCCAGCAGGGCCATCGTCAGGAAAAAACCTTTCTCGCGGACCAGGCGCGGCAGATATTCTTCGGCATAGCGGATGTTGAACGTCAGCGGCATGAAGTCGTACGGCACGGGACACCAGAAATGATACCCCGTACGGAACGGCGAGCCGAAGACCGCCCAGTTGAAGATGTTGGACGCGAGCAGGACCAGCGCGGTCGGGAGCGCGGCGAGAAAACACAGCAAAAAACGGTGTTTCCAGTCTTTCCCGCGCATGAAGATCAGAAGGAAGGGCAGGGCGAGCATCGGGTAGGCCGAGGAACGCACCGAGCCGCCGAGCGCGATCAGGACGCCGCACCAGATCAGCGACTCCACATCGACGCCGGGGCGCGAGGCGAGGCGCGTCCACAGGATCATCGCCCATACGCAGAACAGCAGATACGGGATCTCGGTCATCGCGTATCCTGTCAGGGCGATGAAGAACGAACTGAGCAGAAGCACGGGAAATGTCAGGAGTCCGGCGAGACCTCCACATGCAAGATCGCGCTTGCCCGCCGGTCCCGGACGTACCGAGGTCTGTCGACATGAGAGGAACATCACCGCGGCGAGTCCGGCGGCTGCGAGCCAGGACCCGTAGACCGCGCCGTAGATATCGCCCGCGAGCGCCTGAAACGGCGCGAGGAAGAGCAGGGGAAACCACGGCAGATAGCGCGACGGATGCAGGACGCCGTTCAGATAGAACCCGTATTTGCCTTCCCGCAGGAAGTTGTCGGCGCAGAACGCGTTTTCGAGCGCATCGGGGATCACGAGCCAGCATGTGCCGAATTTCGCGGGGATATAAAGTCCAAAAATGTCCAAGGCAAGGGCTAGAACGGCGATGATGAAGACGGTGCGCTGGAACTTCTGACTCATTTTATTTGAAATCTTTTGATTGTGAGAATATTATTGTGTTTTATCCGCATATTGCTCCGTACAGATAACGGCATCCAATATATCACATTGGAACAAAAAAAGCAAACATTCTTTTGATTTTTTCAAGAATTGATACAATAAAACCGTTCCGGACAGCGTTAAATATCTTGAAAAGCTCAAACTATACCCCGACGCCCAACTTAGGAGACTACGATGAAAAAAACATCTAACTCGAATCCGCAAAAGAACAGTCCTCTGTACAACCTTGTGTTCATTATTGTCCTGCTTTTCACGGCGCTGCCGTTTATTCTTTTCGCCCTGCTTCAGTTCGCGCCTCCGTCCTTCGGTTCCTCGAAGAAGACGGTCGCGGCGGTCGACAATTCATCGAAGCGCATGACGGCGGAAGAACGCCGCGCGGCGCGTGAAGAAGCCCGCAAGGCGAGTGAAGCGGCGGCTGCCGCGCAGAGAACCAACGCGGCCGGTCCGGTCATGACGACTACGACGGTTACGGGTATGGGACCCGGCATGGACTTCGGTCCCGGCGCTATGGGCTTCGGCGGCCCCGGCGGCTTCGGCGGCCCCGGTATGGACTTCGGCGGCCCCGGCGGCTTCGGCGGTCCCGGTATGGACTTCGGCGGCATGGGCGGTTTTGGCGG
>JAEEQN010000063.1 GCA_016285345.1 Victivallales bacterium
CAGGTCGCTCTTGGACACGGACACGATGTCCTGTTCCGCATACTTGCCGATGCCGTTGATGACGAACTCGTCGACCGGGTCGAGCAGGTACAGCACGTCGAGCTTCTGCTGGCGGAAGAGTTCCAGCTGCGGGGAGTGTTCCACGGCGGCGCGGTTTTCGCCTGTGATGAAGTAGATCGCCTTCTGCGTCGGCGGCATGGCGTCGGAGTATTCCTTCAGCGAAACGAGTTTGCCGGGTTCGCCGTTCATGGTCTCGAAGAGCAGCAGGTTCTGGAGCTTCTCGCGGTTTTCCCAGTCGCTGTACGCGCCTTCCTTGATGAGGCGGCTGAATTCAGCGTAGAACTTCTCGTACGTCGCGCGGTCCTTCTCCATCATGGTCTGGAGCTCGGAGAAGACGCGTTTCACGATCGCCTTCGAGATGCGCTTGATCTGCGGATTGTCCTGAAGCGTCTCGCGGGAGATGTTCAGCGGCAGGTCGCTCGAATCGACCACGCCGGACACGAAGCCGTTCATGTAGTCGGGCAGCAGGCCGGGGCATTCGTCGGTGATGAAGACACGTTTCACGTACAGGCTCAGCGTCTTTTTGTTGCGGACGCCGAACTGGTACTGGAACGGGAGCTTGGCTGCGAGGAAGAGGAGCGCCTTGAACTCGGACGCGCCCTCGGCGGAGAAGACGATGCGTTTCAGCGGCGCTTCGTAGTCGCCGGACAGGTGCGAATAGAAACTTTTGTATTCGTCCTCGGTGACCTCGGATTCGGGGCGCAGCCAGATCGCCTTCATGGTGTTCAGCGTGTCGTCCTCGATCACATCCTTGCCGTCCTTGTCCTTGGTCTTGTGCGCCATGCGGATCGGGTATTCGATGAAGTCGGAGTATTTGCGGACCACGGACGACACGGTCCAGTATTCGAGGTAGTTCTTGAAATCTTCCTTCAGGTGCAGAGTCACGGTCGTGCCGGCGGCGTCCTTCTCCGCCTCGGTCACGGTGAACGTGTCGACGCCTTCGGATTCCCACAGGTACGCCTGGTCCTCGCCCGCCTTCTTCGTCAGCACGGACACCTTGTCGGCGGCCATGAAAGCGGCGTAGAACCCGACGCCGAACTGTCCGATGAGCTCGGGCGCGGTCGCGGGATTTTCCTCCTGCGCCTTCTTCAGCTCGGCGAGGAATCCGCGCGAACCGGAGTGCGCGATGGTGCCGAGGTTTTCGACCAGCTCGTCCTTCGTCATGCCGATGCCGTTGTCGGAAATCGCCAGCGTGCAGGCAGCCTCGTCGGCGGTGATGCGGATCTCGCCCTCGCTGGCGAGTTCGGGACGGGTCAACGCCAGAAAACGGCGTTTGTCCAGCGCGTCGGCGGCGTTCGCGATCAGCTCGCGCAGGAAGATCTCCTTGTTCGAGTAGATCGAGTTGATCATCATGTTGAGCAGTTCTTTGACTTCGGCTTTGAATTGCATATGTCTGGACATAACTCTGTCTCCTTGTTGTTAAGATTTCTTGTTTGCGTTCCCTGTCCGTTCGCGTAGCAACGGACTATTTCAGTTGAGGGCTTGCCCTCACTTTTTAGCTGGTTTTGCGGGCTTGGCGGATGCCGACGATTTCTTGCTGGTCGGATTGCCGAGGCTCGCATTGGCGCCCTTGTAATCGTTGCAGTAGAAACCGGAGCCGACGAAGATCACGCCGGACCCCGCGCCGATCTTGCGTTTCAACGCGTCCCTGCCGCATTCCGGGCACGTTTTCAGGTGGTCTTCGGTCATCTGCTGGAATTTTTCAAACTCGTATCCGCAATGCTTGCAGACGTATTCATATGTGGGCATGTCGACTTGTCCTTGTTGTTCCGCGGCGGCCCGGCGGGATGTCCTTCCGGCGGGCCGCATCCATGTTGAGGGTGTGTTTGTTGTTTTCGGCATTTGATAAGCATACTTTGTGCCAAATTGCCGCACACGGCGCTCCCCCCTCGAATCCGTCGCCGTCCGTCGACTGTTTCTCCTGTGCCATGCGACATTCTGTCCCATTTTCGTGCCAAAGTGTGCCGTCAGCGCCGTTTCTTTCTCCACCCTCCATCTTTTTTCAACTTTTTTCTGCTTTTTTTCATTTTCCGCTAAGATTTCCGTTATGAGAATCGTCTAATAGAATAGAAACGTAGTATAAAAACGTTCCCGCAACACAAGGAGCAAACCATGAAAAACAACCGATTCAAAACTCTTTGGGGCGCGGCATTGGGCCTCGTCCTGCTCGCCGCCGCTATTCCGTTCACAGCGTCTGCACAGTCCGCCTCATCCGCCGCCGCGGGAAAAACCGACTCGGCGAAACAGACGGAGGATCGCTTTACGGTAACCCTGACGGGGAAGATCGACGGGAAGGGAAAGATCCGGTTTTACAGCAACATGCTTGATTTCTTCCCCGATGCTGTCGGAGAGGACCGCACCCGTCAGTATCCGACCGACATGACCGTCAACGGGAAGCCGTGGGAACACCCGGAATGGTCTTTCCTCCTGGACTTCGTGGCGGATTACTCCGACGGAACGATCGTGCGGCAGTCGGACGGCGTCACGGCCGACTGGAAGCTTCTGGCGCACGACAAATCCGTTTCAGTTTCAGACCGCCGCGAAAGGACCGTGGGCGAGCTTTCCATCGCCGGGAACGGACAGCCCTTCAAAATTGAACTGTCGTTCGCGAAATATCCGCTGGAGTACGCGGACAGAATCAACGCCATGCGGAAAAAGACCCGGGAAAAGAACCGCATTGCGGAATTGGACAGGTCTTACAGATTTAACGCGGGGCAGCTGACCCCGGCCAACCGGAAACTGGTGGAGGAATACCGGGAAGAACGGAGACAGGAACGGATCCGGTGGATGCGCGACCCGGATTACACGACCGACGGAAAAGAGCTTCCTCCCGTGGAATCGACGGCGACGTTAAGTTCGCGCAGGACGTTCCCGGACCAGTTCGAAATCACGATCGAGGCCACGGTGAACGTCGTTGCGAAGTTCGCTTTCCAGGGGAACAGGATCGTTTACCGCGATTCATCCCTCCCGAACGACGGGAATTATCCGGGCCAGGTGAAGATCAACGGGAAACCGTGGAAGAATCTGCACATGCCGTTTATGCTTGACAACGCGATCGACCACGATTCCGTCCTCGGGACGCGGATCGAGACGGAATACTACAGCTATGTCCTCCAGCCCGAGAACGAATGGATCGCGCTGACGGTCACCAATTACGGGCCGCGCGACGAGGAGACCGTGAAAATCAGGCTGACCGTGCTGAAATCCAAAAAGCCGTTCGACGACAGCGTCATCTATTCCGGCGGGGTCGCGTTGCCCGCGGAGGTGCTGACGGACCCGGATGCGTTCGAAAACTTCTGGAAGAACGCCATGCGGCCGCGTTCCGGGAACTCCACAGGGGCACAATCCGAAAACGAATAATGAAGCGAGGATAAAATGAAAACGAACCGGTTCAAACGCCTTTGGGGTGCGGCCCCGACCTCCTGTCGGACGGCTTCCGGGGGCGGTTTGGGGGATGAAACAGCGGCATCGCCGGATCAAGGGTGTTTTGAACTCGTTTTATCGTACATATATCCTGTTATATCAAAAAAAAGTTTTAAATAAAGGGTTTTTCTTCCTTGATTTTTCCCGGGCACAGGTGTATACTATAATCGTTGATAAAGAATGAAATCTCACGTGCTCAGAAAGATCCGGCACAACAAATCCTTTTCAATCCCCGCTCAAACGAGGGGAAGAAAGCGAGACACGGTATGAACGAATCCATTTCCGACGGCGTCTTCGATTCGAGCGACGAATCCATCCTGAGAGCCTATGCCGGGCTTACCGTCACGAACGGCGGTGTCACCATCAATCGTTCCGAACTCCCGCAGACCATCACCCAGGCCGGTGCTCTAAGCAACGAGGGAGAATCTGCACCCATCATCTACCTGTCGTTTGTAGATGGTGAAATGTGGTCGGAGGGAAAGCAGGTACAGGCGATCGAACTTCTCCAGAACCGTTGCAAGAGAAAGGACGTTTCCATTACATTTGTGACGGAGAAGCCCGAAAGCGGGAAGTACAGCACGGTATATGTTGGCGCGGCGAGCGTCCTGAAGGCATATGGAGCGGACGAAGACCTGAGCAAGCAGGACTACAGCGACGGCGTGGCGTATGCGGATACCAACACGGGTATATTGGGGAACAAAGAGTATGTTGTTCCACAAGAAGTCAATGAAATAGCAGAACAAATCAGCAATTTGACGGAAATAGATCTGAGTCTTCCGCCATATCAACAAGAAGATTATTTGATGCAGAATACTGATTCCATTGTATATTTAGACTTTGTCGATGAAGCGATGTGGTCGGAAAACAAGATTTCGAAAGCGATCGAACTTCTCCAGAACCGTTGCAAGAGAAAGGACGTTTCCATTACATTTGTGACGGAGAAGCCCGAAAGCGGGAAGTACAGCACGGTATATGTTGGCGCGGCGAGCGTCCTGAAGGCATATG
>JAEEQN010000044.1 GCA_016285345.1 Victivallales bacterium
ATGAGATGTATCGTCAAATCCGCATCAAGGTCGAAAAGATTTCCGTCGTACTCGACTGGGGCAAGCCTCGCCTCAAGGTTACCCTTGGCGACACATACAAAGAAATCCCGATCCCGAAATATGACGACGAGCCCAAGCCGCTTACCGCAGACGATATCCTCGCGATACGCAAGAAAGCCGGTCTGTCCCAGGTCAAGTTCGCCTCGGCACTCGGCGTTTCCGTGAAGAAGGTCTCCGCCTGGGAGCATGGCAAGGCTGTGCCGGACGAGGCGGAGACGGAGAAGATCAGGAGACTGAAATAATGGGTAACATACAAAATCCCAAGGAAGCGCAAAACGCTTCGCATAAAAAATCTAAGAAGAGCTGTTTCCTGCGCGGGTGTGTCTGTGCTGTCCTTTTGTTTATCAGTCTTGTCCTGATAACGGGGGCCTGCCTGTCAATGATTCCAGCCGCGCCTGCGGATTACACAACAAAAACAAAAACCGGCGGACCCATCGAAGCAAAATATCTTGCGATGGGCGAATATGCTGTTCGATCCATGACGGTGGATGCTGAAGAACCAATGAAAAAACTGACCATAACTTACCCGGAGAAACTGGAAACAGATAGACGGAAGTGGCCGGTTGTCGTTCAGGTAAACGGAACAGGGATTCTGCCGGAGAAATATCCCGCCGTATTCCAACACCTTGCTTCATGGGGGTTCATTGTGATAGGCAACGACGATCCTGGCACGTGGTCAGGCGAATCGGCAGATAAAACGCTGGACTGGCTTCTGCGGGAAAATGAACGTGGAGGAAGCTTGTTTTATCAGAAAATCGATATCTCAAGTGTTGGCATAATCGGGCACTCGCAAGGAGGAGTCGGTACATTCAATGCAGCCACCGTTCAGTCGCATGCCGATTTGTACCGGGCTGTTGTTGCTCTTTCACCAACCAACGAGGAAATAGCAGAAGCATTGAAAATCCCTTATGACATATCCAAGGTCAAAGTCCCAGTCTTGATGGCCGCGGGAACCGTGAGCGATTTTGAGGTCAAGATGGTAATTCCATTGGACATTATGAAAAGAATGTATGCCAGATTAAGCGTTCCAAAGGCTATGATGCGCAGAAAAGAATGTGACCACGGACAAATGCTCTACTTTGCCGATGGCTATGTTACTGCCTGGTTTATGTGGCTTTTGCAGAATGACAAAGAAGCAGCAAAGGCTTTTGTCGGAGAGAAACCGGAACTGCTGACCAATCCGTTGTACCAGGATCAGGAATCGGATTTGGGAGAGCGTACTGTGCCGGACGAGGCGGAGACCAAAACGAATAGAGAATTGAATGGGATATGAATGTCGAACCGTATATGATCCTGACCGACCGGGCTCTTCGCGGTCTTGCCTCAATCCGGCCGAAATCCCTGGCCGAGGTGGAAGGCATCCCCGGCATCGGCCCCGTGAAGCTTCATGCCGTCGTGCCGAGGTTCCTTGAAGCCATTGCGAAGCGGGATCCAACCAGTCTTTTTTTTGAAAAAAACGAAAAAACGCAATTGACTTACAGTAACTGTAAGGTGTATAGTGTTAAAAACAAGGCGACAGGTAAATAATCCCCAAACAGAATCTGACCGGCTGGACAGCACTGACAGCCGATTGAACCTAACCCCGGAGGAAACATAATGAAGGTTCTGATGTTAAACGGAAGCGGCAATGCCAACGGTTCGACCCGTGCGGGCCTTGACGTCATGGCGGAAGTCTTCGCTGAAAACGGTGTGGAGACAGAAATCGTTTGCGTGGGCAGCAAGCCCTTGCATGACTGTATCGGCTGCGGGAAATGCGCGGAACTGAAACGCTGCGTTTTCAACGATGATGCGGTCAACAGCTTTGTGGAAAAGGCGGCAAAAGCTGATGGCTTCGTGTTCGGCACACCTGTTTACTACGCGCATCCGAGCGGACGGGTCCAAAGTTTTCTTGACCGTGTATTCTTTTCGAGCATGTGTTCGGATCTCTACGTGGCGTTTCGGCACAAGCCTGTCGCTTCGATTGTTGTTGCTCGACGTGCGGGAACAAGCGCGTCATTCGATGTGTTGAACAAGTATGCCGGCATTTCCCAGATGCTCACGGTCGGAAGCACCTACTGGAACGAATTCCACGCGCTGACAAAGTCGGATGTTCCTCAGGATCCCGAAGGACTTCAGACATTGCGCAATCTGTCGAGAAACATGATCTGGGTCATGAAGTGCATTCAGGCTGGACGGGAACAAGGCATTCAACCCCCGTGTACAGAAACTGGCGCAATGACAAACTTTGTCCGGTGAAATCAACCCACTAAGGCGAGGCCCCACATGAATAGACGTGATTTTCTGAAAAGCGCCCTGACTATCGCAGCGCTTGCCCCGATGGAAAAAGTCTTTTCCGCAACCGAAACAGGAGAAACAATGAACACGAAAACGAACAGTACAAAACCACAGGTAACCCGGCGTCCGTACCGGGGGACGGATTTGACGCTTCCGCTTCTGGGCTTCGGCATGATGCGGCTGCCCCAGAAAGACGGGAAGGTCGACTATGCACTCGGAGAAAAGATGGTGGCAAAGGCCATGGAATCCGGGTGCAATTACTTTGACACGGCATATATGTATCACGATGGCGAGAGTGAAAAATTCGCAGGCGCTGTCCTGAGCCAATATAAACGTGACTCCTACTTCCTGACGGACAAAATGCCGATCGTCATGATGAACACCGAGGCGGACAATGAGCGATTTTTCAAAGAACAGCTTGAGCGAACAAAGGCCGGATACTTCGATTTCTATTTCCTGCATTGGCTGAATGAGGCGCATTGGAAGAAGGCGAAAGAGATCAAGACGCTTGAGTTCATGAAGAAAATGAAGGAAGAGGGAAAAATCCGGCACATCGGATTTTCTTTCCATGGCGAACCGGAAACGCTGAAGGAAATTGCGGAATCGTATCCGTGGGAACTTGTTCAGATTCAGTTGAACTACCTGGACTGGGAGCTTTGCCGTTCCGGAGAACAATATGAAGTCCTCACCAAACTTGGCATTCCCGTTTCCATCATGGAACCGCTGAAGGGGGGTACGCTCGTCAAGCTTACGCCGGAATCAAAGAAAGTATTCGACGATGCGAATCCGAAGGTCGGCACGGCGTCATGGGGACTTCGCTACGCCGCTTCCCTTCCCAATGTCCAGGTGGTGCTTTCCGGTATGTCGGACCTTGCGCAAATGGAGGACAACATCAAGACATTCTCTCCGATGGTGCCGCTTACGGACGAGGAGCGCAAGGTCATAGCACAGGCACTCGCCGTCTATAGAAAATCGGGAGCCGTTCCCTGCACGGCGTGTCGTTACTGTTCTCCCTGTCCGTTCGGCGTGAGCATTCCCCGAAACCTTGCTTTGCTGAATCAGGTCAAAGGCGGTCTTCCGCTTTTTCACGCGAAACTTGTCTACGACGCCATGAAGGAAAAAGAACGGGCTTCCGCCTGTGTCGGTTGCGGAGCATGCAAGAAGAAATGCCCGCAGCAGATTGACATTCCTTCGTTCATGAAACAGATCGCCGCCGATTTCAAGTAATGACCGAAGTTCAAACCATTGCCGTCGACAACAATCTGAAAACAATTTGATACTGGAGTTACGCAATGATATACCGTCAACTCGGAAGAACCGGAATCAAAGTCGGCGCAGTTGCGCTCGGATGCGAAGGTTTCACAGGCAAAACAGAGCAACAGGCTCGCGAGATGATGGATTTCGCCATCAACAATGGAATCAACTTCATTGACATCTACGCGTCCGATCCGAAGGTGCGGTCCGCAATTGGAACATCCCTGAGGGGACGACGCGACGGGTTCGTCATTCAGGGACACATCGGTTCGGCGTGGAAAAATGGCCAATACGAACGAACCCGCGATGTCGCCGAAGCAAAAGCATCGTTTGAAGACCTTTTGAATCGCCTGGAGACCGATCACATCGAGGTCGGAATGATCCATTACAGCGACGAGGAGGCGGATTACCACCGCATTTTTGAAGGTGAATTCATCGAATATGTGAAAAGCCTCAAGGAGTCCGGCACAATCGGCTGTATCGGGCTTTCCAGCCATAATCCGATCATAGCCAGAAAGGCTGTCGAAACAGGGCTTGTCGATGTCCTGATGTTTTCCGTGAATCCGTGCTACGACATGCAGCCGCCGAACGAGGACGTGGAACAGCTCTGGGCGGACGAAGTGTATGAACGCAGTTTTCACAATCTGGACCCGGATCGCGAAACTCTGTATGAACTCTGCGCACGAGAGGGTGTCGGCATTGACGTGATGAAGGTATTTGCCGGAGGCGATCTTCTGAAAGCCGATCTGTCGATGTTCGGCAAAGCCCTGACACCTGTTCAGGCGATGGACTACGCTCTTTCCCGTCCGGCCGTCGCCGCGGTAATGGCGGGATGCAAAACGGTAGACGAGATCCGTCAGGCGCTGGCGTGGTGTGACGCTTCCGATGCGGAAAAGGATTATGCGGGCGTACTTTCGAATGTGGAAAAATGCACTTGGTCCGGGCACTGCATGTACTGCGGACACTGTGCGCCTTGTCCGAAGGGACTCAGTGTGGCAAACGTGAACAAGTTCCTGAATCTGGCGCTGGCGCAGGGCGAAGTCCCTGAAACCGTCCGGGAACACTACAGGCTTCTGCCTCACCATGCATCGGAATGTATTGCCTGCGGCGCATGTGAAAAACGCTGCCCGTTCGGAGTTCCCGTGAGGGAAAAGATGAAACAGGCATCAAGGCTTTTCGGTCTATGAAAACGCATAACCGGAATACAATGGAAAGGATTTCCGGAAAAACGGAAACAGGCCCGGATAATCCGCCGGAAAGGAAGATATTCATGAAAACAAAGAAACCCGCCAATCCGTTTGAAGGACTGACCGACCGCACCCCGCAATATACCGTCAAGGAAGCCGCCGATATGCTCGGACTCACCGGCTACACGGTACGCTATTACGACAATGCCGGACTCATCCCTGAAGTCGATCGGTCTCCAGGCAATGTGCGCCTTTTCTCCGACCATAATCTTGCCTGGTTGAAGCTTATCCATTGTCTTCGCATGACCGGTCTGCCAATCCCGGAGGTTCGCCGATATATCAACATGTGTTTGCAGGGAGATTCCACAATCCCGGCTCGTGCGGAAATCATTTCCGCACAGGAAAAGAAACTGGAAGACGAACTGAAGTTGCTCAACGAGCAGATGGATATCCTGCGGTATAAAAAGCATTACTATCAGGAACTGCTCAACACGCATTCTCAGGATCTCTGCAATCCTGCCACCATGCATGTTCAAGAACCAGACATCACACCGGAACATAAATCCACTTTACGAACAAATCAAAGAAAAAAGCGGTAATGTTTCGAACTCAACACCGAATAGGGCAACACTGATCCGTACGTATTCATCCCGTATTGGACTCTTGATTTCTTACGAAGCAGCCGCCTACCGTGCCGCGACCGGGGAAAGTGACATCATGAGCAGATTCGTTCTTTTCGTTCTTTCAAGCATGCTCCTGGCATGTGTTTCATGCGTCAGCAACCACTCACCCTCACCCTCACAAAAAGGAGAAAGCAGGATGGAAGCCGAAGAACTCCTTGTCCGTATCGCTGAAATCGAAGTCTATCCCGAATGGCTGGATGCGTACCTTGATTCGGCACGCACGGTCGGCGCGGAATCCGTTGCGAAAGAAAACGGAGTCGTGTGCATTTTCCCGATGCAGGCGGCGGAAGATCCCTGCATCATCCGCATCGTGGAAATCTACCGGGGCGAGGAAGGCTACCGGTCGCATCTTGCCACGCCTCACTTCCGTACGTACAAGGAGGGGACGCCGCACATGATAAAGTCCCTGCGTCTGGTCACGATGAACCCGCTTGACCCGGCACACATGAACACCATTTTCAGAAAGATGGATTCAGGCGGAATTGAGGAGAAATGATCGTATGGACCGGAGACAATTCATCAAAGGCGCGCTGGTGACCACAGCGGCGCTGTCGCTTGGCGGCGTGCTGGGATCGTTCGCCGACGACTCCAAATCCGATAAAGGAGACAAAAACAAAATGAAGATCCCGATAAGGTTGTACAAAATGCCGTGGTAAGTTCAATAGGATAATCGCCAGGTTAACATGAATAATCCGGCGGAACTCTCTACGATATATCCATCATTTATCATGTCCATATACTTTCTTCTTTGATCCGGATGATGGAGAAGATAGTCATATACAATAGCATCCTGCCCATATCCCCGTATTCTGTCATTGTTATAATCCTCGATGTTTTTTTCGAGTGTTTTTTTGAAATAAGCTGTTTCAGCCTCAAATGAGTCTTTTTTTGACATAATATATCGAATGTACAATTCAAGACCCAAGTCCATTTTTGCAGCATTCTCCAAATCCACAAGAGATGACTCGATCTTTTTTAATTCAACGTCGGAAAGTGACAGCAGAACATTCGAATGGTGTACCAGGTATTCAAAGAAATATGCCAATCTTGCCTGAAAAAAAACAATATCTTTTTTTTGGGAAAAAGAAGATGTGCCGGGCAAGTTTTTTAATATCGTAAGGATGCAATCTTCCGTGAAACGCTCTCCTCTGAAATCATTGTCTGACAGTCTCGGAATAACAATGCTTGCCAGCAGTTTATTCTGGTTTTGAATATCAATCTTCGTAAAAAATTCATAGAAGATTAAATAAGAGTCGGCATTGGCAGGAATCTTTAATTTTTGAATTTCAGACAAGTTATAGTCCTTTTTGTCCTTTTCCCATTTTTCTAAAGTACAAATCGCTTCATATAATTGAAAATAATCTGAAATGCTTTGCTCAACTTTTCGTTTTTCTTCCTGGGTGAGCGATCGAATCACTTTTCCCCACTCAGAGGATTTGATTTTCAGATGAAGTTTCTCCGCTTCCTCTGCCGGAATATCCATGAGGAAAGGACCTGCACCATTTATAATATTTTTGAAAAGACGATCAGCTTCCTCTTTTTCAAAGGAGTTTTGATCCAATGATTCTACACCCGGTTCTTTGCCATCTTGGGAATACAGATGCAGAGGAAACATCGTGAACACTGCAAAGAAAAAAAGGAAGATGTAATAAATCATGATTTGGTCTCCTGTATTTTTTTTGAAATTCCGTTTCCGGCTATATTATATCGCATCTGGCGGCAAAATGCAAGAGAGGAGTGGCGAAATATCATAAAAAAGTCAGATCGTCAGGCTGCTGCGGTTTTGAGTTGTCGTTTTTTGTTGTAGACCGGCAATGAGATTCGGGGTCCGCGTCTTTCCGGATTGCAAAAAAAGACCAAATCCGCGAGGAAATGGTCTTTGAATAACTGATTGCGTTTTGAGTTAGGGATTATTTTTTCGGCTTCAGATACTTGTCGAAAAATTCGATGATGTGTTTGCAATTCTTTTCTTCGAAGAAACGTTCGTTTTCGTGCGTCGCGCCTTCGAAGATTTCAAAACTGACCTTGTCCTTGCCGATGTATTTGGTCACGGTTTCCGCGAATTCCCTGGAGGAACCGAGCGGGACAGTGGTGTCCACGGTTCCGTGCTGGATCAGGAAGCCGGGCGCCGTCTTGGGATCAAGCGTATGGGCATACATGCCGGGATCGGCGAGCTGAACCGGCGTGGGATCGGTTTCACGGGCCGTGCGGATCGTGACGCCGACAAAGGTGCTGTAGAAGCTTCCTTCTCCGTCGTATCCCATTTGCAGTCTGCCTGCTACCGGGGCTTCATCTTTGCCCTGCTGTTCCGCGGTGAGACCATTCATCGGGCCGAAGAGGTCGACAACCGCCTGAACGGAGGAGGAATACTCGGCGTTATCGGCGATGTCGCCCATCAGGAGTCCTTTCAGATTGCTGGTGGTGCCGAGCATGCCCGCCATGTGTCCGCCGGAAGAGTCGCCGATCGTGCCGATGTGGTCGGCATCAATGCCGTGTTCCTTCGCATGAGCGCGAATCCAGCGGACGGCGGCCTTGGCGTCGTTGATCTGACGCGGGAAGAGCGCCTCGTTGGTGAGACGATAGTTGAGGGCAAAGACGGCATAACCGGCTTTGACGAGCTGATCGACCAAAAAGGTGTTGTTGCCGCGGGCGCTGCCCATCCACCAGGCTCCGCCGTGGATAAAGAGAATGGCCGGGACCTTCTGGCCTTCCTTGATCTCGGGGAAATAAGCATCCATGTACTGGGCGTTGGAGGCGTCGGCCAGATATTTGATGTCGGCGATCTGCTTGGCTCCGATCGGCTTGCCGTTGTGCTGCATGACGCCGTTTCCTCCGCCCATGCCGAACATTCCGAACATGCTTCTTCCGCTGCCGTTCTTTTTCAGCGGTTCGATGTCTTTCCATTCTTTCTTGGCCGCATCCCAGAGGGAGCAGACCGGACACTTCTTGTCAGGCGTGCAGAGATCGACCTTGACATAGGTCGGTCCATCGGCGTTGTATCCCTTCGGGAGCTGACTGCCCTTGTCCGGTTTTACTTCCTGCTGCTGTCCGCCGGGAGCGCCGCCCATTCCAGCAGGTCCAAAGCCCATCTGCGGCCCCACGGGGAAACCGCCGCCGAAACCGCTCTGCGGAGGCAGACCGCCGCCAAAGCCGCCCATCATCGGGAAACCGCCCTGACCGCCGCCGAAACCGCTCTGCGGAGGCTGACCGCCGCCAAAGCCGCCGCCGAAACCGCCCTGCGGAGGCTGACCGCCGCCAAAGCCGCCCATCGGGGGCATGCCGCCCTGACCGCCGCCAAAACCGGGGAACCCGCCTTCGGGCATCTGGAATCCTCCGGGAGGCATCTGGAACCCGCCTTCGGGCATCTGGAATCCTCCGGGAGGCATCTGGAACCCGCCTTCGGGCATCTGGAATCCTCCGGGAGGCATCTGGAACCCGCCGCCCATTGCAGGTGCGCCGCCCGGAGCCGCACCGCCCGGAGCCTGGGCTGACAGCATCGTGGCGACAAGCATGGTTCCGGCGACAACCGAACTGGCAGACAACATCCTGTTGAACATTTGTTTCATAAAAAACTCCTTCATGACTGTTTGGTTGGAATAGAACGAGTAATATGTTGAGGTCCGAGTCCTGTCTATTTCTTGTTTTAACGATTTTACACCGGATATTATTGTATCGGTTCGGAATAATCTTCAGAAAAAGAACATAAGAAGGAGCAGGATGATCTCATTCCGAAGACTTCACCCTATCCGGCTTAACGGGTGCAAGATACTGCTGACGCATGATCCCCGGAGAAAGCACTCCCGCATCGAACCACTCGTAGAAGAACCGTTCCGCCGGGACGATCGCATAGCCGTCCTGAAGATGATCGGAAGTGTCGTAGGGATCCGCCATGATCAGCACATCGTCGTAAATGGCCGGAGTCCCCATATCGTCGTATCCGACAATAACAGTCCAGTGTCCGCCCCATGCGCTCCATTCCACCAGCAGCGGACAATCCGCTTCCAGCCGGCTTTTTACGAAATCCGCAAATCGTTCCGGCGTTTCGAAATCCTGCCGGGGAAGAACCGGGATCCCTCTTTTTTTCAGGGCGGTTTCTATCGCGGATGCGGAACAGCCGTAAGCGCCGTTCTTCGGATTGTCCTCCGGACGGATATCCAGTTCCTCCGCCAATGCGCGTTCCGTTTTGTCCGCCATGCCCCAGTGATCGAGCACCATCCGCAGGGAAGCGGCGCCGCAGGTGTATTCCGTGGTCTGCTGGCAGGAGCGGAACCTTTTTATCAGCTTCAGAGTGGGGGTTATTTCCCCGTTGTAGAAATCAAGCCGGGGATAGTACGGAGATGTCTCGAACGCGGTTTTCCCCTGTAGCGCGGCGGCGCCGGAAACAGGATGGGATTCCGGCCACCGCTGCGGATTCCCGTGGAAGGAACACCCTGCCGTCATGAACAGAGCCGTGATGAATAACAGGAGCCTTTTCATTCTCCGTGTCCTCGTTGGGACAGAAAACGCGCAGGTTATTTTTTCATCAGGGCCGCGCCCGCGTTCCATGCCTTGCCGACCTGTCCGCCCATCGCGTAATAGCCGTGGCGGAACTGGTCGAACGCAATGATGTCGAGTTTGGACGGATCGACTTTCCCCGCTTCATCCAGCGCCCGTTCTTCCGCGGCCGTGTTCACGATCCTGCCGACAATGCAGTAGAAACTGTCCGTGGACACGACTTCGGCGAGCTCGCATTCCATCACCACAGGGAATTCGTCGATGACGGGAGCATTCATGGCCGCCGATTTGACGGCATGATAGCCGGTGCGGGCGAATTTGTCCGGCATCTTGTTTCCGGAGGCGATCCCGAGGAAATCGGCAACGTCCATGTGCGCCTTGTCCGCCAGTGAGACCGTGAAGCATTTGGTCTTCAGCAGCGCCTGCGTGGTCGCATGTTCTTCATCGATGAACAGCGCAATGCGGTCGGAGTTGCAGATCTGTCCCCAGGCCGCATTCATCGCCTGAACGGCGCCATGCTCGTCGTAGGCGGCAACGATCAGCACGGGCATGGGAAACACTGCCTGGATAATACCGAGATTTTTCTTCATTTCTGTTCTCCTTGCGGTTGCGGCCCGTCAGCCGGGAAAAGGCTGTTGAGCCAGGTTATGACATCGTTTTCGGTATGGTGGGAGGTGACGCCGACGCCAAGGCGGCGTTCGATCTGGTTCGATCCGCGAATGACAAGCCCGTCAAGAATACGCGCTTCGGGGCATTCCTTCCTGAGGTCGGCGAAGAAATGTCCCGCGCCTCCGCCGCCGTGCGTGCAGAACGGCGCAACGACCTTGCCCGCGAGTTTGTCCGAATCAAGGAACGTTGCCACAGGCGGCGCATAGGTCCCGTACCAGATCGGGGATCCGAGGAACACGATGTCGTAGCCGGACAGGTCCGGGACATCAACAAGAGCGGGATGTTTGCCCTCCGAAATATCCTTCGAGGCGGCTTTGAGCGTCTCGGAATACGGCTCAGGATAAGGCGTTTCCATTTCGAGGGAAAACATGTCGCCGCCTGTGTTCTTCCTGATCCACTCTGCGACCTCCGCCGAATTGCGCACTTTGGATTGAGAATAGACGACAATCGCGATTCTGCCCCGGAGGTTGGCGGTAAGCGGAATCGGAGGCGCTTCCTTCTTCCTGATCATCAGAGCTCCCGCCACCACGATGCAGACGAATATGACCGCGATAACGGCAAGAGCAATAAAAAACGGTTTCATAGGCAAAAACTTCCTTTTCATGCGTTGTGTATTCGGGAGTATTTCTCTTTTTTCAGCGGGGACGGTTGTTTCGCGCGGGACAAATCCGCCTTGTGTTTCGTTCCTCTGGTTTTCGATATGGGAAACGGCATTTCAATTCGCAGGCGGGAAAGCTCCGATGCCCTGCAGGATTCCCGCAATGCCGGTTGCGGCGACATCGTCGATGATTTTGCCGTCGGCGTCAAGCGTGTAGAAGTTCATGACCGTGGTCGAGAATTGTCTGCCGTTCGGCTGAAGTCCGGCAAACGGGGCGTCGCCGGAAAAGGTTCCGGTACACAACCACTGCACGGCAACCGTCGTTTCGTCGGAGACCATATTCACAAGTTTCCACTGAACATCGGGGAAACTTCTGCGCATGAATTCCACAACGCTCAGGTATCCTTTCGCCCCATGGAGCGGTTCAGGCGAGACCGGCGTTGTGAATGCCGCCGAAGAGGAGATCAGTTCTTCTCCAAGCGACAGGTCGTTTGTGTTGATGCAGGTTTCGAAACGGCGCATTGTGCCGCGGTTGCGTTCGATGATTACGTCATTCATGGTTGGTGGTCTCCCTCAGTCTTCACTGCCGTCCCGCCAGGTCGAAAACTCCGCCACGGCGCAGGACGTTCCTTCGTCATCCAGCAAATCCACGACATGCCTGCTGTCCGCGGTATCATATCGCACCGGCTGGACGGCATGTCCCGATTTGATCTGTTTTTTGAATTCCATTCTCACCCGGTTGAAACGGCAATCCGGCGGCAGCGCATCCCCTGCGATCGCGAAATACATCGCGCTGGTCAGATGACCGTTCGGATCAAGTGACGAAGGCGTTACCGGAAACGGGGACCCTTTTTCCCCGGATTCCGGGGGAATCGGAATCTTGCGTGGCAGACACTCCATCGGTTCCGCCTCATCGTATTGGATGCCGAATTCCGACGGGTCGATTTTCAAGGCTTTTCCCTGCCGGAGATCGAAAAAAGCGCCGGTCGCGTTGGCGATCATGCAAAGGGCGCCCCGCTCATCCCGCATGGTTAGCCGCCGCAGGCCGTAAATGGATTTGCATCCGTATATTTTGACCGCGGTCGTTACGTTTTCCCGGAATTCCGGCCAGCGCAGAATGTCGATTTGAATGGAAAAGAGAAAAATCGCGATTTCGTTCGTCCGCAGATAGTCGCAGAATATCTTTTCCTGATACTCCTGAAACTGACAGCAGTCCATCATCATTCCGACCGCCTCGTGCAGCTTGAGCTTATTGTTCTTTCCCGCTCTGGTAAACGGGATCTCTGTTTTCATCATGTACATGGAAGGAGTTTCTCCTGTTAAATGTTCTGCCATTCGGCGCGTTTTTTGCCGTCATCGCAGCGGTTTGACAGAGTTCGCATTCCGCCGCCGGGGAACCCGGACCGGTACGCCCGGCGGTTATGATAACGGCGACCGGGATGGGTCATGCTCCCGCTTTTTCCGTCAGCCGCCGCCCGAGGTCATAGGCGTTTTGCAGATCAATTGCGAAATGTTCGTCGCGGTATTTGCGTTTATCCTCTTCGCGGAAGAGATTGAAGTCGTAGCGCGAATAGTCGTTGAACTGATACGTATTGCAGACGTAAAGCGTTTCGCTGTACCCGAATATGTCCGCCATGACCTTGGTATTTTCCTCCAGGATCGGCGGGTAGCCGATCTGTTTCATATAATTTTCCGGGCAGTTCATCGTGAAGATCATTGCCGTCGGGATGACCTTGTCCCGCAAGGTGACATGCCGTCCGTTCTCATAGAGGTAAGTGCCGACGGGGAACATGAGGCGCTCCATGAAAGAACGCATCACACCGGTGGGATAACTGTAATATACCGGCGTGCCGAGTATCAGCACATCCGCTTCCCGGGCACGTTCCAGTACCGGGCGGAGTTCGTCGCGGATGGCGCACACCCCCCCGGTTTTGGAGTTTTTGATTTTGCAGGCGAAACAGCTCTTGCAACCGCAGAAACTGAGATCGTAAAGGTTCACGAGTTCCGTTTCCGCTCCGGCGGCCTCCGCGCCCTTCATGGCGCTCTGCAGAATCTTCGCAGTGTTCCAGGTTTTGCGTGGACTGCCATTGATTGCCATAACTCTCATTGCGGTATCCCTTTCCTGTTTATTTGAACTCGGCGACGGGGGAAATGCCGAATTTAAGCAAAATATACACCCGGATGCGGCTGAAATCAAGCCGGGAATTACGGATTTCCATATTCGTTCCGTTTTTTCCGAACTCAAAAAAAAGCTTGTCTCCTCGTGTCGATGGGGATGAAACGGCGTGTTCGGAATAGAAAAAAACAGATATCCTGCGTAATTTTGGGGAAAAGAATCCCGGAAACACCCCATGGCATCGTCCCTTCCCCCCACACACACATGAAAATGAAAAAAACGGTGCTTCAGCAATCCGGAATATCCGTGTCTCGGAATCTCCGATTCTGGCGAGCATTTCCTTCAGGAGAAAGGTCCCCTGCGGCTTGCCCTGCCGGAACTCAAGGTACATGGAAGTTCAAAGGCAGCGAGAGCCAAGGCGCAGAAAGCCATGACCGATCAACCGCTCTACGAACATCTTCGCGACCTCAGGAACAAGCTTGCCAACAGGAACCATGTCGAACCGTATATGATCCTGACCGACCGGACGCTCCGCGCCCTTGCGTCGAGCAGGCCGAGGTCACTGGCCGAGGCGGAAGGCATTCCCGGCATCGGCCCCGTAAAGCTCCATGCCGTCGTGCCGAGGTTCCTTGAAGCCATCGCGAAGCGGGAGAGGAGCGAGGATTGACTCTTTGCCGGGCTTACGATTGAAATCTTGCTCAAAAGAAGAACGTAACGCGGAGGATAAATCCCCGGGGAATTCAGACTTTCATAATCCTCATGGCGTTCAGGACGGAGATGATCGTAACGCCAACGTCGCCGAATACGGCTTCCCACATCCCCGCGATGCCGAGTGCGCCGAGAATCAGAAATGCGCACTTGATCCCGATCGCGATTGCGATGTTCTGCACGACGATGCGCCGTGTCCTTCTCGCCACGGTGATCGCATCGACCAGCTTGGACGGTTCATCCGTCATCAGCACGACATCGGCCGCCTCAATCGCCGCATCCGAACCAAGGCCGCCCATCGCGATGCCGATGTCCGCCCGGGCGAGCACGGGGGCGTCGTTGATGCCGTCTCCGATGAACGCGAGCTTGCTTTCTTTCCGCTTTTCGCGGTCCAAACGTTCGATCATTTCAACTTTCTGAGCAGGGAGAAGCTGTGCGTGGTATTCGTCGAGACGCAACTCTTCCGCGACCGGTTTTGCCGCGGCATCCACGTCTCCGGTCAGCATCACGATCCGTTCCACGCCCAGACGTTTCAGCTCAGCGACCGCGTGTTTGCTGTCCGGCTTCAGTTCGTCGGAGATCACCACACATCCGGCATACTGCCCGTTCACCGCCATATAGACTTTGGTTCCCGGCATCACACTCTCCGCGAACTCGATCCGTTCGTTTCGCATCAGCTTCGCATTGCCCGCAAGCACGGTTTTGTCTCCGATCAAGGCGCAAATCCCGTGCCCGGAAAGTTCCTTGCAGTCGGCAACAGCGGAGGGATCCGCATCTTTTCCATAGGCGGCGAGAATGGATTTCGCAATCGGATGACTGGAGAATTGTTCCACCTGAGCGGCGTATTCCAGAATCTGTTCTTCCGAAAAACCGGATGCAGGAAAGACGCCCGTTACTTTGAACGTGCCCTGCGTCAGGGTTCCGGTCTTGTCGAACACGATGATGCTTACCTTGTTCAGCGCTTCCAGGAAATTTCCGCCTTTGACGAGAACACCCCGTTTTGAGGCTGCGCCGATGCCGCCGATGAACGTCAGCGGGATGGAAATGACCAGCGCACACGGACAGGACACGACGAGGAAAACGAATCCGCGCCGGATCCAGTCGGTCCAGTCTCCGCCGTAAACGAGGGGCGGCAGGATTGCCAGAACAGCCGCCATGGCGACTACGACCGGGGTGTAGTAACGGGCGAACGTTGTGATGAAGTTCTCCGTCTTTGCCTTCCGGCTGGAAGCGTTCTCCACCAGGTCGACGATCTTCGAGGCCGTGGACTCTCTGAACGCCTTCGTCGTTTTGACCGTCAGGATGCCGTCCTGATTCACGCACCCGGACAGGACGGTGTCTCCGGGACGCACCGTGCGCGGGACGGATTCCCCGGTCAGGGCGCGCGTATCCACCATGGAGTCACCTTCAAGTACAATGCCGTCCAGCGGGATTTTTTCGCCGGGCTTCACGACGATGGCCTCCCCGATGGAAACGGTTTCCGGGGAGACTTCGATATGCTCGCCGTTTCGCAGGACTGTCGCGGAATCCGGGCGCAGGTCCATCAACTGGGAAATGGAACGCGCGGAACGTCTGACCGCCAGAGTCTGGAAAAGCTCTCCGACCTGATAGAACAGCATCACGGCAACCGCCTCCGGATATTCCCCGATGACGAACGCGCCGATCGTGGACACGCTCATCAGGAAATGTTCATCGAAGACGCGTCCCCTCAAGATGTTGACCAGCGCCCGCCACACGACATCGCCGCCCAGAACGAGGTAAGAGACGACGAGAAACACAATCTCAACATACAGTGGCGCTTTCAGAAAAACGGCACAGGCGATCCCGATGCCGAAGATGACAGCCCCGATGACCAGACGGAGGATCAGAATCCGGCATTCATCGGCGGATTCCGTTTCGCCGGTGGATTTGTGCTCATCCGTGTTCAATTCGGACACTTCCACATCCGGCTCGTGTTTGTGGACGATCCCCGTTATTTCCATCAGCAGGAATTCCGCCGGGGCATCGGATTCTATCGAGAGCGTCTGCTTCATCAGGTTGACAGACGAAGCTCGGACTCCGTTCAATTCGCCCGCGCCTTTTTCGATCTTCGCGGAACAGTTCGGGCATGACAACCCTTTGATCAAATACACTCGTTTCATGGCGATCTTTCGTTTTCCTCCCTTAAATTGGACTGTTTCGTTGCCTCATCGGGCAAGAACATGCTAAAATACTATAACGGTTCCAAGTGGAAAAATCAAGATAACTTTTTCAGTAATGTTTTGTTTTTGCCTGTGACAAATGTTTTTTTGTTCTCCGGGTTGTTTTTTTGAAAAAACCTGAAAAAAGGTCCCAAGCCGGTATCCACAGAAGCAGAATCGTTCAAGAAGAGGTCATTTCTTCTTCCAGACAGCCTGGCGGTTTGCGGCGGCCTGCAATTCCTCCAGAGGCAGATGCAGGGGACACGCTTTGACACAGGAGAGACTTTGGCAGCAGTGATTGAAGAAATGCTTCCGGTATTCCCCGCACATCTCCTTCAAATGGGAATCATCCTGATTCCGGTCAATGATCTTTTCCGTCTTGACCATTGACGCGGCTCCGGCGAAATCAGGATTGTATCCGAACGTCGGGCACACCTCCAGGCAAATGCCGCAGAGCATACACCTGGCCGCCTGGAACTGAAGATCCGGCGACTGATCGAACTCATACGTCTTTTTCTCCGTCAACCAGACACGCATTTCTTTCAAACGCTCCGAAATCATGGAACGGTCCACCTTCAAATCCCGGATTACGGGAAACTTTCCAAGCGGTTCGAGCAGGATTTCACCCCTGTTGTTCGCTGCATCCTTGAGAAAAACGGAACATGCCAGAACCGGATGCCGGTTAATCCGCATGGCGCATGCTCCGCATTTCTTCTGAAAACAGGCACATTCCCATACTACGGGCGACGCCTCATGCCCCTCGACATCCACGATTCTGTCCTGCGAGTTCAGTTCCCGCAGGAAATCCGCCACAGTTATCTTTCCGTCGCACGAATACGCGAACGTCTGAAGATACGGCTTGTCCGAAGCGGAGGCCTGGCGTTTCACGGTTATTCTGAACGTGCGGCTCATGGCTTTGCCTCCCAACTGAACCGGATTTCTCCATCGCAAAACTGCACCACACTGCTTTTTCGCATGGCCGGATTGCATTCGGGATAGTCCGAGCGGAAATGACTTCCGCGGCTTTCCGTCCGATTCCAGGCGGAAAGCAGAATCGCCCGACTGAACAAACGTATTTCATCAGGAACAGAGACCTTTTCAACAGCGTTCAATGCGTTTTCCAGTTGGGCTTTACTTCGTTCCAGCCCCATTCCGGCACGCATGATGGCTTGAAGCGGTTCCATCCTGAAATAACGCAGGGGGACAGGTGGTTTCTCCTCGGAAAAACCGCCCGGGATACTGAATTCGGAGCACAGAACCGCTTCGGCAGCCGTTTTCCCTCCATGGATCGCCCCAAGCAGGGAGTTTCCGCCGAGTCGGTTTGCCCCATGATACTGGCAGGCGCATTCTCCTGCCGCGTACAGTCCTTTCACCGGACTCCGGTGGAATCTGTCGACCTGAATTCCCCCCATGAAATAATGAATGCCGGGTTCCACGGGGATCGGTTCTTTCTCCGGGTCGATCCCGGCGAACAGAATGCAGTCGGACACGATATCGGCCAATGTGGTTTCGTATGTTTTTTCAGGCAGTCCCCGCAGGTCAAGATAAACCTGAGCCCCCTGTTTGATCAGGAGACATTCTTCCCTGGAAACAACGTCTCGCGACATCAGGTTGCCAAGCTCGGGATATTTGTCCTCCATGAAGTAGTACGGCTTGCCGCCCTGTAGGACAAAAAGCCGACCACCCTCGCTTCTGGCCGATTCGGAGATCAGCAGATTCTTTCCTTTCAAACGCAGCGTCGTGGGGTGGAACTGGATAAATTCGAGGTTGGAGAATGGTACACCGTCCGCAAAGAGGAGGGCCGCCGCGATCCCGGTGTTGGCGGTCGAACCCGTGGCGTTGCCGAAAAATCCGTTCAAACCTCCGCAAGCCATGATCACCTGACCCGGAATGAACCGCATTTCCTGCGTGTCAAGGTGTCCCAGCCATGCCCCGCATACGCGACCGTCATGTTTCGCCAAAGCCCGGAAGGTCCAGTTTGTGTAACGCAGAATCCTTCCCTCGGCTTCATATCGCCGCGCCTGCTGGATCAGCACGTCCATGATCTGTCTGCCGATTCCGTTCGCGGTGTATGCTGTCCGGGCGCAGGTCTGTCCGCCCATCCGGCGGACCGAAACCGAATGGTTCGCCCGTTTTACGAACGGGACGCCCCACTCATCCAGTTCCCGGATGATGTCCGGAGCAGCCGAAACCATTGCCATCAGCGCGTCGGCATCGGCAAGACCGCACCCTGTTTCCAGGGTTTCCTCGAAATGCAGTTCGGGGGAATCTCCCGGACCGATTGCGGCGTTGATCCCGCCTTCCGCGAGGCACGATTGCGAACGCTCGGACATCATGTCCGAAACCAGATGGATCGTACACTCGTTTTGCCTGGCAAGATGAAGCGCCGCGCTGAGTCCGGCTATGCCGCATCCGATGATGACCACGTTTCCGTTCATTGTATCACCCACATCCTCGTGTAATACGTGATGGCCGCGACCGATAACAGATACAGGATGGTGCAAATCGTCCGGCAGACGGTCCGTTTCGTCGGCAGGTCACGCCAACCCGCGGCTACGCACAGAGGGGTGATGCCCAGCATCACATGGACATAGACCATCGTAACGAACAGGATTTCCAGCAGATACCCGGGAAGCGACAGCTCCTTGAAAAAGAAGCGGTCCCCATCTTTAATCGTGAATGCCCACACATGGACCGGAATGAGGAGAAAAATGCAGATACCGCTGAACAATTGCCCCCAATAACGCAGATTTTCCCGGAAATAGAGCCGTCCTGTCTTGACCGCATTGCGGCATATCCGAAACAGGAACACGGCGCAACCCAGCATGTGCAAATAAACGCTCCCCTCCAGGATTTGACTGAAAAAACGGAAGTGGATGGTGCTGATGCGGGACAGAAGGAAACAGCAGAAAACACAATGGACGACCAGAAGCCCCAGCAGAAGAAAGCATACGATAATACCGAATTTTCTCATGGCCTGTCCTCTCCGGAGGCGGTCTCTTCTTCCGTTTCTGTCAGGAGCAGAAGATCGAATTTATCCGCATGAACCAGCGCTGTGAACTCGAACTGATGGCAGGGGCGCATTTGGATTTCATATCCTTGTTCCCGCAGGAAGTCCGCCTGTTTGACACATTTTTTGAGGTAGACTGGAGAATCGGCATCCACAGGAAAAAACATCGGCGTGTGCAGCGGCGCTTTTCGGCGAAGCAGGATACCGGCTTCCACTGGAATCTCATCGAAACCGTCCAAAGGCTTGTTCAATCCGAAATCCTGGATCGAGTAGACTGTCTCCTGGACATGCTTCCTTTTCTTCGCCTTTTTCTTTGGCGAGGCGGATGTAATGAAATCCAGTGCGGAAAAATCGGGGTTATAACTGGCATTGTAGCTGAAATACGCCAGGAGCGCTATGACAGCGGCAGTGATAAGACCAGTTTTTGTTAGCAGTTTTCCGTTCATCGCCCCGTGTTTCCAGCCTTTTCGCATAGTGGTTAGATGAACCAATATAGCACTTTCTTCAAGAAAAGTCAAACTGCCTTGCCTCAATCCGGCCGAAATCCCCGACCGAGGCGGAAGGCATTCCCGGCATCGGCCCCGTAAAGCTCCATGCCGTCGTGCCGAGGTTCCTTGAAGCCATCGCGAAATGGGAGAAGAATGGGAATTGAATCCTGCCAAGTTGCCGAATGAAATCTCGCCAAGTTGCCGAATGAAATCCTGCCAAGTTGCCGAATCTTGATGTCATTTTGATGATTCTTTGTCATAGGATTTCGCCGAGAACAAAACACAAAAAAACAATTTTTCCCAGTTTTAAGGCTTGACAAAGCGATAAAAAGGCTTATTTTACAGTATCGAAGAATCGTATCCGGCGATTCTTATTCGTCAGCAATCGAACACTCTCTCAAAAACGAATTGACAGATGTTCCCTTTATTGTTCACAGACTCATACCTGAGGAGCAGATCATGAAAAAGATCGACTGCGAGTTTCACTACTATCTGCCGGAAATGATGGACCTTCTGGCGAAACAGATCAGCGTGCCGCGATATGACCCGGCGACAAAAATTCTGGAAATGCGTCAGAACGTCCCGGCGAATTTCTCCGGCGTCACCAACGCCTATCCCATCATCGATGAACTGACGGATTTCGGCGAACGTCGCGTCGCCCTGCTGGACCGCCACGGGATCGATACCGCCGTCATGGCTGCATCTCCGCTTTCGGAGGAATTGCCGGAAAAGGAATCCGTCTATTTCGCGAAAAAGTCCAACGACGCCGTGGCCGAGCTCATCCGCAAATACCCCGGGCGTTTCCTCGGAGCCGCGCTGCTGCCGACGCAGTATGTGGATGAGGCGCTCAAGGAACTGGAACGCTGCAAGAAAGAGCTGGGGTTCTCTTACTGGCATACCCATTCCAACTATCTGCACAGCCATCTCTACGAAGAAAAATATCTGCCGCTTCTGGCCAAGGCGGAGGAGCTCGGCTGCGCATTCTATCTGCATCCGCAGGCTTCCGACGACGCCGATATGCGGGACTTCGGATATGTTTACTCCTCGCCTGGACTGGGATTCGGCCTCGACACCATGAAAACTGCGCTCCGCATCATCCTCAACGGGACCTTCGACCGCTTCCCGAAACTGCGGATGATCCTCGGTCACCTCGGCGAATACTTCCCCTTCATCCTCGACCGGGTGGACAACCGTTTCATGTGGATCAAAGAGCCGGAGATCAAGGCCGAGCATGAAGTTTCCTACTATTTCAGGAACAAGAACATTCTAGTGACAACCAGTGGAAATATGTCGAAACTCGCCTTCGAATGTACCCGGAAAGCCATCGGGATCGACAGCATCATTTTCGGCTCCGATTATCCGTACGAAAATCTGTCGGATATGATGAAATACATGGATTCCTTGGATCTTTCACCGGAAGATCAGGAAAAGGTGTTCCACCTGAACGCGGAAAAGTACCTGCTTTGAGCTGGAAAACGCAGAACGCCGGGAAGAATAAGCTGAGGGAACAATCCATTCCCAACCCCTTCTGGAGTTCCTGTTTTATCAATGCTTGTTTTGCCGGCTTTTTTGCCTGTGAAGTCCAACGATTTCGCAGGCGTTCTTGTTATATCCCTTCACGGTCGACCTAATCCTGTCCGACATGTGGATGCCGGAGATGAATGGTATGCAACTTTCCGCCGAAGTGAAGAACAATCCCGGATTTACTCATGTCCCGATCATCGCGCAGACGGCAGATGTCGAAACAGCCGCAAATTTCGATATGTCGCATTTCGATGCCATCCTGTTGAAGCCCCTCACTAGGGAAAAAATCTCCAATTTAGTCAAACGCATCATTGAGGACGGAGAAAGGCGTGAAGACGGCAGACCGATCAACCTTGGATGAGTTACGGATGAATCGGAGGACGAAAAAACATGGACATCAGGAAACTTGTAACAAAAGGCATCCCCGGCATCGGCCCAGTGAAGCTTCATGCCGTCGTGCCGAGGTTCCTTGAGGCCATCGCGAAGTGGGAGAACAACGAAGACTTTTAAGAAGTCGATACCGAGAATTGTCCTTTTCAAAATGCGTCGACAATTGAAGACCGTAAATGGAGAACAAATTAATGAATAACAAGACACCGACGATAGACGAGCG
>JAEEQN010000045.1 GCA_016285345.1 Victivallales bacterium
GTTCCTTCTCGGAGGCTCTCTGTTTCGGTTTCTGATAGATGTCAACCGTGAAGAGGGCCGCGGAGGAGTTGAAGAGGGAGGAAAGAGAGCTCATGAGGGCTGCGAGCAGGCCGGCGATAACGAGACCGCGGAGGCCGGGAGGAAGCAGCTGGGTCACGAGGGTCGGGAACACTCTGTCGCCGTCGATGCCGGTACCCTTGATCGGGAGCTGGATGACGCCCTGGTGATGGAGAGCGGCGCCGATGAGGCCGGGGATCAGGAAGATCATGACGGGCATGACTTTCAGGGCAGCGCCCCAGATCGTGCCGCGGCGGGCGATCGTCAGGTTCTTGGCGGCCAGCGTGCGCTGCACGATGTACTGGTCGGTGCACCAGTACCAGATACCGATGATCGGGGAGGCGATGCAGATGGCGAGCCACGGGAAGTCCTTGTCGGACAGCGGGTGCCAGAGAGCGTACTTGGAAGCGTTCATCGCGGTGAAGTCGCGGAGTCCGCTCCAGCCGCCGTCGAGCTTGGAAAGGCCGAAATAGAGGATGAAGATGGAGCCGAGCAGCAGGATGATGGCCTGGCAGGCGTCGGTGTAGAGAACCGCGCGGAGACCGCCGAACACGGAGTAGAGACCGGTCAGGATGATGGTCAGGAGCGCGCCGCACCAGAAGGCGTCGAGGCTGCCGAGGTGGAAGTCCGGGAAGAGGACGTTGAACACGAGGGCGCCGGCGTAGACCGTGACGGAGACCTTGGTCAGCACGTAGGCCGCGAGGGAGATGATGGAGAGGATCCAGCGGGCGGTCGGGCTGAAGCGCTTCTCAAGGAATTCAGGCATCGTGAAGACCTTGGAGGTGTAGTAGTACGGGACGAAGACCCAGCCGAGCATCAGGAGGACCCATGCGTGGAGTTCCCAGTGCGCGAGCGAGAGACCGGTGTTCGCGCCGGAACCGGCGAGACCGACGATGTGCTCGGAACCGACGTTACTGGCGAAGAGACTGCCGCCGATGGCGAACCAGCCGATGTTGCGGCCGCCGAGGAAGAAGTCGGAGGAGGTGTTCTGGCCTCTGGACGACCAGATCGCCACGCCGGCGATGATCGCGAAGTAGCCGATGATCACGACCCAGTCGAGTGCGTTCAGAGAGACGGAGGTCGAGGTCGCGTTGGCGACGGCTTCGGTGACCTCTGCGGGGGCGGATTCCACGGCGGAGTTCACCGCTTCGGCGATGTCGGCCTGCGCAGTCAGAATCCAGTTGAGAGTGCTAACCATTTGTTTCTGGTCCTTTCTTAGTTTATTGTATGTTGGGAGAATATGTGTTTAAAATAATTTGTCTAAAACATACACCATATAAAGGCAAAAATCAACCCCGGAACGGACAAAATAAAGACTTTTTCCGTATTTCTTTCCTTACTTTCTAAAGAATGATGCGCATCAAGCTCAAAAAAGACTGCTTTTTTTGATTCTGATTCGAGGTTATCTCCGGCTGGAATACGGGTGTTCCTTGCTCCAAAGGCGCAAATCCAGCTCCATTACATCGAACACGCTCAGAATCTCTTTCAGTTCCTCCAGCGTCCTACGCGCCGTTTCCGATCCAAGATCGCCGTGCGACGGCATCTCGAAAAGGTCGCGGCCGCCCTCGATCGGGATCGCGATGTAGACATTCGAATTCATGAACGCGAATCCGATTTTTGATATCCCCTTGCGGAAACGTTCCGACAGGTTCAGCATCGTGTGCATGAGTTTCGGCGTCAGGATATACCGCGCCTCCACGTCGTCCTCCGTGTATACAACGAATTTCTTCTCGAACGCCGGATCCTCCATGCGGGTCATGTGACCGTGCCCGGGGAGTTTGAGTTTCTGGAGAAAATTGCCGACGACCTGTCCGAACGCCGCCTCGGCGGTATCGGGCAGCACCCAGTGACTGTACTTGAAATCCTTGTTGAAGTCCGCGACCATGAAGACGCCGCTGAAAAAAGTATGATAGGAGGTGTTCTTGCCGTCGGAATGCTTCTCCTGCACCTTCAGTTCGCTGAACCGGACCGGGATGCCTTTGTACGAACCGAACACGAGGTCTTCGCCCGAATACGAATCGGCCCTCCGGGAAAAGATCTTCGAGCGGCGGAATTCCTCCTTCGGGATGCAGCCGTCCGGATTGTAGGACAGACCGGGATCCAGTTCTTTCAGCAGCGACGGCACCACGATCTTCTTGTACAGGAGCTTCACGCCATGCATCATGTGAGTGTACACGGTCACGGCGATGATGATCCCGGGCACCAGCACGAACGGCAGATAATCTCCTGACACGACAAGCGCGCCGAGCGACAGCAACAGGGTCGCGCCGATGATAATGGCGGATAGGGTCAGAGCTTTTTTCCGCGTGGCGTCGCGGAGTTCGCGCAACTCGGCAAGCGTCTCGTCCAGCCCCGCGATGGAGCGTGGCCGGACATCGTTACTTCGGTCGGGTTCGGGGTCTTTCATGTCGGCTCGCTATGAATATTACTTGAAGAGGTCGCCGACGTTCGGGTTCGCGCGGTCTTCCGGCGCGGCCTCGAACAGCGCGGACTCCGTGAAGCCGAACATGCCCGCGAGGAGGTTGTTCGGGAAGATGCGGATCGCGAGGTTGTAGTCCGTGACGGCGGAATTGTACGCGCGGCGCGAAGCGGAGATCTGCTCCTCGATCTCGTTCAGGGAACGCTGGAGCTGCTCCACGTTCGAAGACGCCTTCAGGTCGGGGTACGCTTCGACCTGTACAAACACGTTCTTCAGCGCGCCGGAGAGTTCTTTATCGAGTCTGATGCGTTCGGCGGGATCGGTCGCGGCCGCCGCGCGGGTGCGGAGTTCCGTCAGCTTCTCCAGCGTACCCGCCTCGTGCTTCATGTACGCCTTCACGCTCGAAACGAGGTTCGGGACCAGGTCGCAGCGTTTCTTCAGCTGCACGTCGATCCCGGCAAACGCGTTCTGCACGTTCGCGCGCTTCGCAGCGAGGCTGTTGTACACGACGATGACGAAAAGAATAATGGCGACGGGAATGATCAGAAGGGCAAGCAGGGGCATGGCGGAAAACCTTTCTCTGAAAAATGATAAAACCGGTACGGAAAATACCGTTTTCAATCAATATAGCATGAAACGCCCGCAAATCAAGATGCGGGAATCATTTTCCTGCGGGAAATGAGGCGGACTGGCACTAACGCGGCGGAGACCAGACCTCCTCACTTCTTCAACGCGCGGTCATCAGACCAGCTGCCGCCGTTCGCACGTTCGTTGAACATGTGCATGGAGCTCATAGTGCGTGTACGAACAGTCTCCAGGATGTTGCCGTGCTTCACATGGCCGTCCAGATACAGCAGCGGGATATTGCCCTTGTGAATGGTGTTCCAGTCCTCGCCCGCGGCGTCCTTGTCGGTACGGTTGCCGCGCAGATGGAACGGCGCGCAGATTTCGTACTGCTGGTCGCTGTTTTTCGTCACGTCTTTGAAGTTGCTCCAGCGTTCGCCGAGGATGATCAGGTCGGACGGCGCATCGATGTCCGGAATGCGGCTCTGGACGACACGTTTGCTGTGGTCCTTCATCGTCCAAAGTCCGTAAGGATCATTGCGGCCGTAGCTCTGCTTGCCTTTCGTGATGTCGCTCGGACAGCGCGCGATCTTCAGAATCTCCCGCGCGACGGGATCAAGCTTTTTTTCATCATTGAATCTGTAAAACTCCCCTTCCGAGGAAAAGTCATAGGCGCTGCCCGCCGTTATCGCCACATTTCCCAGCCATCTTTTCCAGTTGCCGACAATGCCGTTGAGGCTGCCGCTGTTCTCCGACGCGAACTGGTGGAAATACTCGCCGAAATTCTTCTGGTTGTTGATGCACGTCGCGCGCTTGGCGGTTTCGCGGGCGGAACGCAATGCCGGCAGGATCAGTCCCGCCAGGATCACGATAACGGCGATAACGACCAGGAGTTCGATCAGAGAGTAACACCTGCGTGTGCCGCGCATGGAAACAGATTGCGTATTCATCGGTTCAGGCTCCTTTATAAGACAAAGAAAGAGGCGGAATCTTTTATCCGAAGATTAATATATTGCCTGTCAGAAAGAAAAACAAGTCAAAAAAGAACAGAGTTTTGTATTTTTTTATCATTTCAGGATTCGGCCCAGCGGGCGCGAAGTGCGCCCCAGTCGCATTCGCGTGCTTCCCTGAACTCGACGGAATCCGCACCGTACGTCATCTTGACGCATTCCAGAAACCAGTTCCGGCCGCGTTTCGTGGAATCCGTGCCAGCCAGCAGCAGACGCAGAAACGCGGACTTCTCCGCCTCGGACGCGGGATTCGCGTCGCCGGACAGGATGCGCCGCACCAGCCAGGGATCGGACAGGAAACCGCGTCCCACGGCCACCCCCGCGCATCCGGTCGAACGCACAAGTGCTTCCGCATCAGCACAGCTTGTAATATCGCCGTTGCCGAAGACGGGCACATTCCCAGCCGCCTCCACGGCGCAGGCGATCCGCCGGACGCGTTCGGACGCATCGACCGGGCTGTACATTTCCTTCGCCGTTCTGTAATGAAACACGATCCAGTCCGCCCCCGCGTCGCACACGGCACGGACAATCTCGCGGATATGGTCCGGCGAATCCCATCCGGCACGAAGTTTCACGGACACGGAAACGCCATCCGGGACGGCTTCAACGACCGCCTGAGTAAGTTCAAAAACCGTTTCCGGCGATCTGAGCAGATACGCGCCGTTTCCGCTCGCCGTGACGGTCTTGCTCGGGCATGCGAAGTTCAGATTGATTCCCTGCACCCCGTATTCGGCAAACCCCGCCGCGGTCGCCGAAAGTGAACGGGCATCGTGTCCGATCAGCTGAAACACGAGCGGGAGGTCCGGGCGCACGCGGTACGGAGCGAGTTTCCGCAGGATCGCGGCGCGTTTCGGCACGGAGACGCCGCCCGTGCTGAAAAACGGCGTGAACCAGAGCGGAATCAGGTCGAGGCGCGCGGCGGCCTGCATAAAGGTCCGCGTCATGACGCCTTGAAGCGGAGACAGGACGGCGCGTCCGGGGAGCGTGAGGCGGGCGGAAAGACGCAAAGGCGCACGGAAATCGAACGGACAGCCCCCTGCCCTCTTCTCCGCCGCGGGATGAAGATCAGCCGATTCGGACGACATCGCCGGACGGAATCTCGAAGGCGTTCTTTCCGCGCATGATCCAGACCGTCCGCGCGGAAGGATTCTGCACGTAGCAGCAGTCGGCGGTGAACCGGAGCATACGGAACGCCTGGTTGTAGTCGTATATCTCCATGTTCGTGGCGTACCACACGGAGTCCCTGCCCGCCATCCGGTCGGCGAACCGTTCGATAATGTCCCAGTCGTTGTTGCGCGAGAACTCGAACGAATGTCCCCAGATGTAGCAGACCGTGCCGCGCGGATAACGGTTGTTCAGGAACCGTTCGCCGATCTCGGCGATGTTCTCGCGGTGGTGCGCGGTCGGATTCCACTCCAGAAAATCGTCCGGCAGGCGGAACGCGTGCGTGCTGTTCACGGTGCGCGAATACAGGATGCCGAGCTCGCGGAGCTGGCGTTTCAGGTCGGAGGTATACGTTCCATATGGATACGCCATCCCCTTGACCGGAGCGTGCGTGATGGCTTCGAGCCGTTTCCGGTTCTCAATGATGTCGGAGATCACGGCCTCAATGGGCATCATGTCCTCGAACGCGTGTTCCGCGCCGTGGACCGCGATCTCGTGCCCGTGCTTCAGGTAGACTTCGTTCACATCGAACGACGGGAACGTGCCGTCGTGCGGGCCGTTGTCCGCGCAGAAGTTGAACGTGCATTTCAGTCCGTGGTCGGAAAAGATGCCCGCGAGGCGGATATCTTCGTCCAACGCGTCATCGTAGCTGAACGTCAGCGCGCGCTCAAGCCCGCCGGGAAACAGAGGATAGATCATCATTGTCCGGCGGCCTCCTTGTCCGCCCCGGAACCGCCCGCGTTCTCAGCGGCCTGTTCCTGTTTCTTCAAATCCTCCTCAAGCTCGGCGCGGAGCCGGTTCGCGATTTCGGGAGGATAGTTTTCGATAATGGCGCGCGCGGTGCGGGCCTTCATCTCGGAGAACGGCGGAAGCGCCACGCGGTCGAGGTCCTCATGCTGGCGGACATACGCGTCATAGACGCGCTTCGCGAGCGCAAGATGGTCCGCGGCGGCTTCGCGGTCGCCGTAACCGATAAGCATGCAGGACGTGAAGAGCAGGCCCTCCAGCTCGTTTCCGATCTGTTTGAAATCGCCGCTGACGAGGTCGTCTTCGAATTCGTTCAGCACGAACTGGTCGAGCGTCATGGTCCGCGAATTGCCGTTTTTCGTCTCGGTGCGGAGTTCCTGATAGAGCTTCGACGCCGCCTCTTTCTGCGAGTATGTGTACAGCGTCACGATGGAGTCGATCAGGAAGTTTTCATACAGGGACTCGAACGGCGAATGCGCATAGGTGTCCGAGCTCATGACCTCCTTGTACAGCTTGCGCGTGGCGTCGATCACGCCCGTGTTCGGCACGAGCATGAAGAAACTGCTGACTTCGTTTTCCTTCGGCAGCAGCATGCGTCCGTAGTTGAACGTCGCCACCAGGGACTGGAGGATCATGCGCGTGAGCGGGAGCTGATCGCGCCCCTCGGTGTAGCCCCGGCCGACGTGCGCCCAGTAGATGGCGAAGGATTCCGGCAGAAGCCAGTCGAGATCGCCGTATTCCCCGTTCACGGACAGGATCGTCTCCGGCTCCACGTTCCAGTCCTTCTTCAGCCATTTGCGGCGGAAATAGTAATCCAGCGCGGCCGCGTCTTCCGGCTTCAGTTTCTCCTTCAGCTCCTTCGGCAGGCCGCCGTTCAGACGGAACTCGCCGAACAGGCGTTCGAGGTCGCCCTGATTGTACTCCATGACCGCGAGCCACGCCGGATGGTCGGCGGGGAACCGTTCGCGGAGCGACTCTTCCGTGGCGGGCGACGCCGCCCAGGCTTCCCAGTCGGGATGATGCTTTCCGTAAAGGAAAATCAGGTCGCGCGCCATGGTCTCCTTGTAAAAACGCTGCGCGTCGTCCAGCACATTGCCGAGCTTGTGCTGATAGATCCAGCCGAGTTCCTGATACACGATCGGGTCGTTCGGGTTCATGGTCACGGCGTCCTGCATCAGCTGAATGCCGCGCCGGACCCAGCGCCAGCGGTCTTCGGGACGCTTGCACGCCACGGAGACGTTGTACGCCATGTTCCATCCCATGTGCGAGGCGGCGGCGGAGAATTTCGGCTGGAGCTTCAGAATCCAGTCGGAAAGCTGGACCAGCTCATAGTATTTGCCCTTCTGCTGCAGGTCGCCAGCGCGAATCCAAAGGATATCCGCGATGATCCCGCGGAATCCGCCCAGCGCCATCGTGGAGAACGCCACGATCGGCGGCGTGCCTTCGGCGGCGAAATTCTCGTCGACGAGCTTGTCCTCCTTCACGATCGCGGCCATGCGGTCCTGAACAAATACGTTCGCGAACAGCACGAGGACCGTTCCGGCGAGCAGGGCGAAAAACAAGGTATAACGGTTCTTCATGGTCCGGCTCCTATCCGCGTTTCGACACCAGCGCCAGTTCGCGGCGCGTGTAAATCCAGGCTCCGAGCAGGAACACCGGGAGCATTCTCAAAACGAAATCCTTCGCGAACAGCATGCCGATGAACGGGAAACCGATCAGTTCGCCGTTCGCCAGATACCCCGTCACAAAGAAATCCTGAAGAGGCACGATCAGATTCAGCAGCAGGTCGCCGAACTGGTAGCCGAATGTCCCGGTGTATTCCGCCTGATAGTCGATCGCGTCCGGGATCGAGGTGACCAGATAGTTCGCCAGTCCGCCGGTAAGCATGTACGCCGCGGAGAAGAAGATCGCGATCGGCAGGGAAAGGCAGGCGGCGACCGCCGAGGCGAGCAGCGTGACCGAGAGGATCCCGATCGCCATCACCAGGATCGCGCGGCAGTAGTTGGAGAAGAACCCGGCTTCGCGGATCAGCAGGAACGGCCCCTTCCCCTCCTCGAAGTTCAGTTCGCTTGTCTTCGTATCCTTGTTCAGGAAGCCGACCTCGGCCTTCCCGTCGTACACGAAAAAGGAATTCCGAAGCGGGACCATGATTTCGTTCTGCGCGGCAGTGAGGACGTCTTCCTCCGGCGTCGCGACCAGCTCGGAAACGACCGTCTCGCCGCCGTTGTCGTCCGGACGCGCGTAGTTCGCAGCGAAGATCCAGTGTCCGCGGACGGTATTCTGATCCTGCATGTAATACCGGTTCACATAGACGGTGTAACGAAGAAAGACCACGTCGTCATCGGTCAGGTCTTTCGGCAGTCCTTCGAACTGCCAGAAAAGGGAATCTCCCTCCGAAATGAGGCCATAGGTCGCAATCAGTTCCTTGCGTATCTCCAGAAACGCCTCCTGGCGCGCCTGGTCATCCTGGAACCGGAGCGTATCCTGGCCGTGTTCCTTCGCCAATGCGATGCGGCTGTCGAGTTCCGCCTGCGCCAGCGCGTTGAAGTCCGGCCGCACCGGCTTGTATAAAGCACGCGCGGTCAGGACCTGTTCGTCCAGCATCAGGCGTTCCTCCTCGGTCATGTCGGCGGACGACAGCCGGAACGACAGGAACGCATAGACCGCGACGGCGGCGATCAGCAGCAAGACCAGATGGATCAGCACCACGCCGGTGTATTTGCCCAGCAGAACGACCGCCCGGCGGACCGGCTTCACCGCGATCATGTGGATCTGTGCCGTCTCAACGTCCGAACTGACCTCCGAACATGCCAGCCACACGGACGACAGGCACAGGATGAACCCGACGAATCCGAGGCAGTATTGCAGGAATATCTGCACCTCGCCCTTCGGCGTGCCGTCGCCCAGCAGCGTGAACGGCAGCAGGAAGATGCTCAGAAGCAGCAGGATCAGGAGCAGACGGAAGACATGCGACCGGACGGCCGATCTGCATGTCAGCTTCACTATGGCGAGAAACGCGGTCATCGTGCGTCAGTCTTTCCTGTCCGTCGGATTCGTCAGCAAATCCTTGAGTTTGCGGTTCGCCTCCGACATCTTCGCCTCGATCTCCTGCTGCGCCTGACGGGATTTCTCCTCCTCGGGAGCGGGAGCCGACGCCTGAAGTCTGGCGAACAGTTCATCCTGGCGCTTCTTCGCGGCCTCTTCCTCGGCCTTCGCTGCGTCCTCTTCCATCTTCTTCGCGAGCGTCCGCGCCGGAGTCTCCTCCTCGCGGGTGAGCGAATCAAGCACGGCCTTCGCGTCGTGTTCCCTGTCCCCGGTGAGGTATTCGGCGATGGCGCCGCCCGACCGCGAACCGGACGTTTCGAGGCTTTCCTTCTTCGCCTCGTTCACGATGTCCACGAAGAAATCCTCCAGCGACATGTGCGGATGCGCCACGGACATTTCCCCGTCCGGGACGCTCTCGCGGACGATCTGCCGGATGCGTTCGAGCGCTTCCTCCGGCAAACGCGGCACGGTGATGGTGTCGTTGGTACGGATGGTGAGCAGGTCCTCCATGCCGCCGTTGGCGCGGATGCGTCCGCCGTACAGTACGATGATCCGGTCGCAGACCTCCTCCACGTCGCTGAGCAGGTGGCTGGTCACGATCACGGTCTTCCCGCGTTTTTTCAGGAGCTTGATGAGGTCCTTCACCTCGCGGCAGCCGAGCGGATCCAGACCGGACGTCGGTTCATCAAGGATCAGGAACGCCGGGTCGTTGATCATGGCCTGCGCCAGGCCGATGCGGCGCGCCATGCCCTTCGAGAACTCGCCGACGGGGCGGTTTCGGGCGTGCGCCAGGCCGACCATGTCGAGCAGCTGGTCGCACCGGCGGGTGCGCTCCTCCTTCGAGAGGCCGAACAGCGAGGCGAAGAAGTCCAGCGTTTCAAACGCGGTCAGGTACTTGTAAAGGTATGTTTCCTCGGGCAGATACCCGATGAGTTTCTTGTTCTCGACGTCGCGCGGCGACTTGCCGAACACGGTCAGGCGTCCCCCGGTCGGATACAGCAGTCCGAGAAGCATCTTCACGGTCGTGGACTTGCCGGACCCGTTGGGGCCGAGCAGGCCGACCACTTCGCCCTCGCGGACCTCGAAATCGATATCGTTGACCGCTTTCGCCTTCGGGCGGTTCCAGAAATCGCGGAAGACCTTGGTCAGGCCGACCGCGCTCACCACCACGGGGCGCTCCGATGCGGATTGTTCCGCCGTTTTCACTGCCTCCGCCATGGCTTATTCCTCTCCGCCGGACGTGGTTTTCTGTAAGGCCGCTCCGCCGTCCGAGGTCAGGTCTTCGCCCGTGCGGACCAGACGCGCGCTGTTGAAGATGACGATCAGCGTGCTGATGGTGTGCAGGGCGGCCGCGGCGATCGGGTCCATGCGCCCGAAGACGGACAGGATGATGCCGCAGAGCACGAAGCTCAGGCCGAACGCCAGATTCTGGTACATGATCGCGCTCGTCTTGCGGGAGAGGACGATCAGGAACGGCACGCGGCGCAGGTCGTTGGTCATCAGCGCGATGCTGGCGCTGTTGATGGCGATGTCGCTGCCGATGGCGCCCATGGCGATGCCGAGGTCGCCGGCGGCAAGCGCGGGCGCGTCGTTCACGCCGTCGCCGACCACCGCCACGGTCGAAGTCTTTTTGACTTCTTCTACGTAGGCGACCTTCGTTTCAGGCAGGCAGTCGCTGCGGATGTCGTCGATGCTGAGCTGGGCCGCGATGGAGACGGCCACGCTGCCGCGGTCGCCGGTCACCATGGCGCAACGGGTCACGCCGATGGATTTGAGTTCGTTGATGGCGGCGGCGGCCTCGGAGCGGATCTTGTCCTTGAAGCCGATCCAGCCGATCACCTTGTCGTCGACCGCCACATACACCACGCTCATCGTCTCGGTTTCCTTCGAATCGAGCGCGGGCAGCGTCACGCCGACGCTTTCCAGCCAGGCGGCACGCCCGACGAGCACGCGCTTGCCGTCCAGCATGGCGATGACGCCCTTGCCGGGGACTTCCTGGAATCCGGAGACCGGTTTCGCGGGGATGCCGACCTCGGCGGCGAGACGCTGGAGCGCCTGCGCGGTCGGGTGGTTGCTGTGCGCTTCCAGCGAGATCGCGGTCAGCAGGAGTTCGGCGGGTTCGACGCCCTCCGCCACGGGATTCAGGCGCGCCACGGAAAGTTCGCCCTCGGTCAGCGTGCCGGTCTTGTCAAACACGACCGTGCGGATCTTTCCGGCGAGTTCCAGGTGGTTGATGTTCTTGATGAGCACGCCCAGACGCGCGGCGGCCGCTACGGCGGCCACGATGGTCGTCGGAGTCGCCAGCACCACGGCGCACGGGCAGGAGATCACGAGAAGCGAGATCACGCGGTCCATGCTCCCGCCGGGGAGCCACCACGTGATGATCGCCAGCATCAGGATCGTGGGCGTGTAGTAGCCCGCGTAACGGTCGATAATGCGCACGAACGGCGTCTTGTTGCGTTCCGCGGACCGGATCATCTGCTCGACCTTGCCGAGCGTGGTGTCCTTGCCGAGACGCGTCACGCGCACTTCGAGGCTGCCGGAGATGTTCAGCGTGCCGGCGTACACCTCGTCGCCCGCGTTCTTGTCCTCCGGCATGGATTCGCCGGTGATGGACGCCTGGTTCACGGCGCTTTCGCCGCGGACGATCACGCCGTCGACCGGGAAGTTTTCGCCGGGACGCACGCTGATGATGTCGTTCAAGGCCAGATCCTTCACGGAAACGTCCGTCTCGCCGTCCTCGCCGATCTTGTGCGCCGTGCGCGGCGTCAGGCGGATCAGTTCCTCGATGGAACGCTGCGCGCCGCTGGCGGTGTGGGATTCGATGATGATCGTAATGAGCAGGAAGAAAGCCACGATGCCCGCCGTGCGGAAATCGCCGGACGCGAACGCCGCGAGGATCGCCAGCGCGACGAGTTCGTTCATATAGACGCGGCCTTCGATCAGGTCGCGGATGGCCGTCACGACGATCGGCAGAGCCAGCGTGACCGCGCCGATCGCGGCGCTCAGGTTCGATGCAAACGTCTCGTCCGGGAAGAGCCAGGACAGCAGATACGAGTTCACGATCAGGAAGCCGCCGACGAACGCGAACGAAGCCCGCCCCATGGAACGGGAGTGTCCGACGCCTTCACCGATGGGCGCGCCGCAGGAGATGCAACGGGTCGGCTCGTCGGGATCGTGATCGTGTTCGCAGCCGCAATCGCAGTCGTGGTCGTGATGATGCTCGTGATCGTGGTGGTCATGGTCGTGATGATGGCCGCACGCGCAGATTTCCTGCGCTTCCACGGCGGGATTTTCCAGTTTCAGTTCGTCAGCCATGATTACTCCTCCTTCGCCGGACCGCCGCCCGCACCGGCGGGCGCGGATGCTGCACGCTGCTGCAGGGGTTCCTGATTGACCTTCAGCCAGAGCACGGACTGGCCGCCGCCCTTCACGTCCACGATGAACTTGTCCTGAACGGGCGCGATCGCTTCCGCCAGGGTATCGGAGAAGAGCGACACGAGCGTCGCCTTTTTGTTCTTGCTGTACTGGGCGTAAATCTCATCGAAATACGACGCGTCGGCGGCGACTTCCTTCACCACGCGGAGCTTGTACGCACCGGCGTCCGCGAGGATCTTCGCGGATTCGGATTTCGCCAGGTTCTCCTGTTCCACACTGTATGTACGCGCCTCTTCGACCACGCGTTCGGCGTCGGTCTCGGAGAGCAGAAGCTCCTGGAACGAGGGAATCGTGACGATCGGGGGCGCGGCGATCTTGAGCGTGAGGTTTTCGAGCGTGATACCTATGTCCATGGCCGCGATGCGGTCCACGAGCGCCTGTTTCACCGTCTGTTCGTATTTCGCACGGTCATAGTAGGTCGTTTCGAGGTTCTGCACGGCGCTGGCGGAGATCACCACGTCGTTGAGCAGATCGTTCAGCATGACGCGCGCCGTGCCGAGCGAAGCGGTCTGGCCTTTGGACGAGTCGGACGCAGCGGGATTCCCGGTCGCATCCGTGCTCAGGCAGGTCAGGTAGAATTTCTGCGGATCGGTCACGCGGTAGGTCATCACCCATTCGCAGTGGAGGATCGAATTGTTCCCGAGCAGCACGTAGCCGTCGACGCCCGGGACGAGCTTCTCGTTCACTTCCGAGGGCTCGGTCCCGTCAGACTTTACTCCCTGGTAGTACAGGAATTCCGCGTCCATCGGCATGAACGCCAGACTGGTGATCTCCTGCTTGTTGATCGGGATGCGGACAATGCGGTTCACCGGAGACGGCAGGAACCAGTGCCAGCCTTCCTTGCACTCCTGTTTGAACTTGCCGAACTGGAGCACGATCACGCTCTCCGTGGTCGTATCCACGATGAACGAACCGCCGAAAATCAGGAACCATCCCAGCGACACGATGATGAACGCCGCCAGGATGCCGAAAAACATCTTCAGCGCACGGGACAGGAAATCCACGCCCGTCTTGAGCTGGCCTTCCCCCGGTCCGCCGGATGCCGTTTGTTTCAGTTCTTCTGCCATGTCAGGGCGCGCTCCTTACTTCTTCTCCGCGGCGAACGCGTCGGACGTGCCGTTCAGAACGTCGAACGGAGCGGACTCGGTGCTGAGGATCAGCGTGGACTTCGAGGACAGGATCTTCTTCATGGCCTGAAGCTTGCGGAGGAACGTCGCGAGTTCGGGTTCCTTCGTGAACACGGCGTAGTAGGACGCCGCTTCGGCGTCGCCTTCCGCCATCAGGGCTTTCGCCTTGGCCTGCGCCTGCGTGATCATCTTGCTCTTCTCCGTATTGGCGAGCGTGCGGATTTCTTCCGCCTTCGTCTTGCCTTCGTCGCGCTTGCGGGCGGCCTCCGTCTCGCGTTCCTGCTTCATGCGGCTGGCGATGGCGGCCGCGGTCTTCTCCGGGACGCCGATGGACGAGAACAGCACGTCGCTGACCTCAAGTCCGTATTTTTCCATCACGTCGGGCGCGATCATTTCGAGGATCTCGGCGCGCATCTGTTCGATCTTCATCAGCTCCGGATCGGTGTTGATGAGCTGGTCGTAGTCGTACTTGCCGACGACCGCCGCCTTCGCCGTGCGCATGCGTCCGCCGAGATAACCCAGCGCGGTCTCGAGTTTCGGCGCGGCTTCCTTGAACCGTTTCAGGTCCTTGATCCGGTAGATCACGTTCAGGCCGATCACGACCTGCTTCTGGTCGCGCGTGGTCGTCTCTTCGAGGTGGCCGATGTTGCCATCGAACGGGCGTTTGCGGATGTCGTAGCGGATCACCTGCTGGAAGGGCAGCGGCAGGCGCAGGTGAAGACCCGGCTCGGCCTCCTTCGTGATTTTGCCCATCGTCAGGACGAGGGCTCGTTCCGTGGCAGGCACCTGGTAGGTGAAAATCGCCAGCAGGAAAATAGCCGCCACGATAATGCCGAGGAGGATGGTGGGAAGATAGTAGCCTTTTTTCTTTTCAGGCTTCGGTGCATCTTTCATGATCCGGGTCTCCGTTTCAAGTTGTTGTTATGTAATTAGTTGTAATTCAGATTGTCAATCCGGAGCGAGGGCACAATACGCCCGCGCACACGAATACATCCTATAATGTAGCCCATTTTTCCTTTTTTTCAACTTCCCCTGCCCTTTTTTTTGAAAAAAAACGGAAGGAAACAAATCTATAATTTGCCGATTTTGCTTTTTTATTTGTTTGACAGCCTGAAAATGTCTAATGCGATCCGGGATTGCAAGCAGAAAAAGCGCCCCGTCCGGAATCAACCTGAACGGGGTGTAAAAACATCAATTCGAAAGCTTTTTCAGAAAGGTGGGATGTTCCTCATGGAGAAGAGATGCTGCCTCATTTTGTCTCATACTTGAACATCGTTTTCGAAGTGATCTCATAATTCTTCGGATCCTTCAGCATTTCAAGGATTTCGGCGGGCGGGTTCAGCACCGTGCCGTCCTTGTCGATCTGCGCTTTCTCGGCCACTTTCTTGACCTCAAGCCCTGTCGTGGCGAATTGCACGAACCCGACTTCCCAGCCTTCGCCCTTAAATTCCGCCGAAAGGATGTACGAATACGGACGCATCATGAAAATGTACTCGGGATTGAGCTTGTACTTCTCAACGAGGTACATCTGGTCGACCACGAGATAGAAATAGAGCTTGCCGGCATTGCGGAACGGCACGATCAGGACCGGCAGCCAGGTCTCTTCCTTTTCGGCCTTCTCCTTGTCGCCGTCGTCGATGATGGTCACATAGCCGCGGACCGCGCGCTTTTCGGAGCCGTCTTTCAGGGTGGAGGAAGCCGTCAGGATCACGTCGTCCTTGCATTCGCTGAATCTGACCCTCACGTTGCCGTCGTCCGATATGAGCGACCCGGTCAGCAGCTTGGCGCAGGCTTCGGTGTCGAACATCTCCTCAGGCGACTTGTCGTCGATCGGCGGGTAATACAGCGGGGTGACCCCGCAGGACGTGAACAGGACAGTGCAGAGCGATGCGGCGAGCACGAGTCCGCCGCGGAAAAGAGATTTCAGCATAGTCAAACCTTTCTCCTGAATGGGTTCAATACCGGGCGGAAAAGGAAGAGGATAAATCATTCCGCCGGATAAAGGATTAGACCATTGTCCGGGAAAAAAGTTCCGTCTTTTCAGCGGATTTCCACGAAAAAACGGAACTTCAGTTCACAGGCGGAGGAAGAGGGAAAAGGATCAGTATTCCTTCATGTTCAGTACCACCACCGGAGTCGCGACGCAGACCGACCAGTAGATGCACATCACGGCGACGGACTTGATGATGCTGTCCCAGTTGACGACGTCGATGGTGAACATCTGCGAATAACCGTCCAGCACACGCGTGATAAGGAAAGGTTTGATATCCTCGATGAGATCGGAAAATGCGAGCTGCATGATCAGGCTCACGAAAAAGAACACCAGGCCGCCGGTCGCCGCAACGGTCATGCGCTTCACGAAGACCGAGATCATGAACGATACCGAGCTGATCGCGGACAGCGCGAACGCGGAATAAAGCGTGGCGAGGTAATAGGATGCAATGGCCTTCTTCGCACTGACCAGCCCCGCCGTCGGGAATTCCCCCGGCACGCCCATGAACAGGGTGATCTGCATCTTCGAGATACCGAAGAACACGATGCCGATCAGCATCGTCAGCGCCGCGAAAATCATCGAATAAAAAAGGATGACGAGGAACACGGCGATGAACTTCGCGATCACGAACTGCGTACGGGAAAACCCGCGCGACAGGTACGCCCGCAGCGTCCCGTCCTGCTGTTCGCATGCGATGGCCTCGCCCGCGAACATAAACGCGAAGATGGGCATCACGACCCAGAAGAGGATCTGGCAGGAGAAGCGCGCGAACATCAGACCGTCGCAGAGCTTCTTCGGATCCGGAACCATCACCTTCATGAGGGGCGACATGCCGTTCACCATTCCTCCCGTCATATCGGAAAACCTGTTCTGGAATTTCCAGTAGACAAAGACCATCAGGACCATCAGAAACGCGAACCCGAGCAGCATGATGTAATGCTTCTTCTGGGACGCCATCTTCACGATTTCATGGTAGATCGACAGGATCATGAGCGCACCTCGTTTCTCACGCCGGATTCCTTTCCGGTCAGTTCCAGGAAGAGGCGTTCCAGGCGGTCCGGCTCGTTTTCGAGCATGGAGACCGCGAATCCTTTCTTCACAAGCGTTTCGTTCAGTTCGGCGGCGCATTCCGACTCCGTTTCCACGCGCAGAACGCCGGGCGCGTCCTCCGGCTGCCGGATCGACAGGATGCGAGGACCGAACATCTCCTTCAGGAGGGCTTCGGCGCGGTCGGGGTCGGTGGCGCGGATGAGCGTGACGGGCGAACGCCGCAGAATCTCCTCCATGGGCCCCTGCGCGGCGATCTTTCCGTGGTTCAGAATGGCGATGTTCGAGCAGATCTTTTCGATCTCGCCGAGCATGTGGCTGGTGACAAGCACGGTCTTCCCGAGGTCGGAACCGAGGTTGCGGATCAGTGTGCGGATGTCCACGATGCCGTTCGGGTCGAGCCCGTTCGTCGGCTCGTCCAGGATCACGAAATGCGAATCCGGCAGCAGCGCCAGCGTGATCGCCAGACGCTGTTTCATGCCGAGCGAGAACTCGCGCACGCGGTGGTTCAGCCACCCGGCGATGCCGGTGTATTCCGCGAGCTCGGCGCGGCGCGCCTTGTAGCGTTTGCCCGTGCCGCGCGACAGGATGTCGAGGTTCTGGCGCGCGGTCAGGTCGGGGTAGAACGCCGGCGAATCGACGATCGCCCCGGTCCCCTTCAGCGCCTTTTTCGGGTACGCCTCCACGTCGATCCCGTTCACCGTCACGCGTCCCGAATCCGGGTGCGCCAGCGAGGTCACGATGCGCAGGAGCGTGCTTTTCCCGGCGCCGTTCGGACCGATGATCCCGAAGATGGTGCCTTTCGGGATGGAGAGCGACGCGCCGTCGAGCGCGCGGAACTTCCCGAACGATTTCACCACGTTCTCAACAGTTAAAACATAATCACTCATAGTGCGGCTTTCTCAGCGGCGGGCTGCGTTCTGCGCGCCCGGAGCTGCGTTCAAATGGAAAAACCGGAGAAGCGTTCTATTTTTCTCCGGGGAAACCCTTCTCGGGTCGGAAAGATAGATCTCACGGTGCACCTGCTCCGTACGGACCAGCCCGTTTTCTTTCAAAAAAGCGTTCATGGCCGCAAACGTCTCCGGCTCCGTGTCGTAGGACCCGACGTGCAGCATCTGGACGGACGGACCGTCCGTGTACGACTCAAACGAGGCGCGTTCGAGCAGGTCGGCGGGGGCTTTCCTGCGGGCGGACTCCATGGCGCGGGCGACCACGTCCGGCGTCACGAACCACGGCTGGCGGATCATCAGCCGGTATTTGAGCTTCGTCTTGTCGAGCGCCCCGCCCTGCCAGGCATCCGTGTCCATCCGCCAGACGCCCTCCAGCGGGAATACCGTGTACTCCTGATAACCGGGGGGCGTCCAGCCGCTTTTCGGCATCATGCGGACAGTGTAGGAGAGTGTGTACAGAAGGCCGACCACGGCTTGGAATTCCTCGCTGTCGGGAGATCCCGCCCCGTCGACGACGAAGAACTTCATCTCCGGCACGTCGATGCGGACCGGACCTTTCTCCTTCGGCAGGTAAAACGCCTTTTCCGTCTTGCGCCACTCGTATTTCGCGGCGGCTGGCTTCTTTTCCGTTTGTTTCGGCATGGAAGTATCTGATTTCGAGGGAAAGATCACTTTCTCGGGATCTTGAGCTTCTGACCGACCTGGAGCATGTCGCTCTTCAGGTTGTTCGCCTTCTTGATGTCCTGCACGGTCACCTCGTAGGCTTTCGCGATCACGGACAGCGTCGCGCCCTTCTGCACCTCGTAGATGTCGTATTCGGCCTCGGTCGAAACGGGCGTCGGGACGGTCACGGTCGGGGGCGGCATGGAGGCGAGCTTGTCGAGCTTGCTGTTGATGGCTTTCAGCTGCGCCTCGTGCGCGTCGGCGTCCGCGGATGCCTGACGCTTCACGGCGGCGATCTCGTTCAGTAGCTTCTGATTCGTCTCCTGAAGCTCCGCGAGCTTGCGTTCCAGCGCGATCACGCGCGTTTCGAGCTCGGCGTTCTCGTCCTGCACCACGCGGAGCTGGGCCGCAGTGTTCCCCGCGAGCTCTTCCACGTAGGACACGATGTCGCGGCGGGTCCCGGTCGAAGCGGTCCGGGCGGCTGTGTTCGTCGCGGCGGACGCGGCGGTCGAAGTCTGAGGCGTCGCGCCCGCGGCGGGCTGCACGGTCTGAGCGGAAACGAACGGCGCGGCGAGCGCGGCCGCGGCGAAAAGCGATATGACGGAAAATCTCATGGGAAAGCTCCTTCGGTTCGGGGGTGGCAAGATTTACGCACTATACTTTAATGCCTAAACGCGAGAATGCAACCCGTTTTCCGCTTTTTTCGGGCGTATTTTCGGAAAATGATTTGATTTTCGGCGTTTTCGCGTTAAGGTAAATCACTACCTTTTCACATGGAGACAATGCTTATGTACGACCGCATTCTCAAATTCTTCAACGACAACGACCATTTCGCCAAGGAAAACGGCATGGTCATCACCCGCCTCGGAGAGGGCGCCAGCGAAGCCGTCCTGACCGCCACCGACCGCCACATCAACGGCATGGGCATCATCATGGGCGGCGCGCTCTTCACGCTCTCCGACTTCGCGTTCGCCGCCGCGCTCCATTCCTTCGGCCTCCGCGCCGTCGGCATGAACACCACCACGGCGTTCCTGAAGCCCGGCAAGGGCGCCCCCGGCGCGAAGTTCACCGCCCGCGCCACGCTCGTCTCGAAGACCCGCCGCACCGGCGTCTTCGACGTGAACGTCTACGACGAGGACGACCGCCTGCTCGCCCACAGCCTCATGACCGGATTCATCACCGAGACCCCGCTCTTCGACGACTGATCCACAACCTCATCTTTCATACCACCGGAGCACGCCATGACACCGTTCGATTACCTCCACCCCGCCGAACAGATCGTCGCCATCATGAACCGCATCTACGAAAACGGCATGACCACGACCAGCGGCGGCAACCTTTCCGTCCTCGACCCGGACGGCAACATGTGGATCAGCCCGTCCGGCATCGACAAGGGCACGCTCCGGCCCGCCGACATCATGCTCGTGCGCCCGGACGGTTCCATCGAGGGGCCGCACAAGCCCTCCTGCGAATACCCGTTCCACAGCGGCATCTTCAGGATGTGCCGCGACGTGAAGGCGATCCTGCATGCCCATCCCCCGGCGCTCGTCTCGTTCAGCATCGCCGGGATGATCCCGGACACCGCCGTCTTCCCGCGCACGAAACGCCTCTGCGGCGACGTCGGATTCGCGCCCTACGACGTGCCGGGCAGCGACGCGCTCGGCAAAAAAATCTCCGCCGTCTTCGCGCAGGGGCCGCGCACGGTCGTGCTGGAAAACCACGGCGTGTGCCTCGGCGGCGAATCCCTGCTGGAGGCTTATCTGAGGTTCGAGACGCTCGATTTCTGCGCGCGCACCATCTATCAGGCGACGCTCCTCGGCGGCGCGAAACCGCTCACGGACGCCCAGATCGAGGCTTGCTCCGAAGACAAAAACACCGCGTTCTCCGCGTTCACGCCGGGGCCGCGTTCCAGCGCCGAGCTCGAACTCCGCGCCACGACCGCCGTGCTCGTCCGCCGCTGCGTCCGCCAGAAACTCTTCACCGGCGCGTCCGGGGCCTACGCGGTCCGCATCGAGGGGGAAAAGTTCCTGGTCACGCCCGCGGACTGCGACCGCGCGAACCTCCGTCCCGACGAGCTCGTGCTCATCGACGGCACAAAATTCGAGACGGGCAAGACGCCCGATCCGCGCACGTGGTTCTTCAAGGCGGTGTTCGACGCACAGCCCGCGCTGAACGCCGTCTGCGCCGCGAATCCGCCCGCCATCGGGGCCTACCTGATCTCCCATGCCGAGTTCAATCCGCGCGTGATCCCGGAAAGCTTCATCCAGCTCCGCGAAACGCCCGCGTTTTCGTTCGACGACGCCCTCACCGCGCCCGAAACGGTCGCCCGCACGATCTCCATGCGGCATCCGGTCGTGCTCGTACAGAACGACGCCGTGCTGACCTGCGGACGCACCCCGCTGGAGGCGTTCGACCGCCTCGAAGTCACGGAATACAGCGCCGTCGCGGCCATCGCGGCGCGTTCGTTCGGCGGACTCCGCCCGATCACCGACGCCCAGGTCGAGGACCTCGTGACCGCGTTCGACCTCCCCCGGGAATAACGCCCGCGTCCGGAAACGGCCCTCCTTCCCTCAAGAATAGGACGCATAGGTCCCATACGACTTATTCTGTGCGGCAGCGCCGCACCATTCCCTGGATGGCCCTGCCTCCCGCGCCTCTGCGACAAGAAATAATAGTCGAGTGTAATCGAACTATCCGAACCTGTCCTAAGCGTCCTGTTTTTCCGATTTGGTCAGTTGCGCAAAGAATTCCCGCAGCGTCAAATCCGTTTCCTGTCTCCATTCTTCGCCTCGAAACAGCGCCGCGATATCTTCGATTGTGATTCTTCCCGTTTCCTTTTTCAAGCGGATGTATTTTTCCGTTTCCCCAATGACCCCGACCTTCCATTGTTTCATTCCTCTGTCGTATTCCGGCTTGGTATAAAGCAGAATACGCCAGATTTTTTTCTTCAGCTGGTATTTTCTGTTGCAATGCCAGTGGAAAACACACCCTTCCGGTCGCAGGAAATCCGGATTCACCAAATCGAAAATCCAGTCCCAGAACTTGTCCGACAACGTGGCATCCGGGTCCGGAGGCAAAACGATTTTGTCCTGTTTCGGGAAATAAAACTCTTTCTCCTCCGGGGTAATGCCGTTGGCATAAAAGAAATCGTTTTTCTTAAACATTGTTTATAGAAACAGATTCGGGGTCGGGTTATGGTCCAAGCTCAATTCGGGACGCACCGCGTCCCATTTTTTGAGAGCGGCATTCGTTCCAACTCTACTATATCACGCGTTTCGAAAAAAACAAATCGCTATTCTATGAAATGAAATGCAAAAAGCCCGGAGCTCCGTTGAGGGAACTCCGGGCGGGATTTCTTTGCAGCCGCGCGGTCAAAAGAACTGACCGGCGGACCGTTCGGAACGTATGACCGGCGATCAGATGCCCTGATCGATCATGGCGTCGGCGACCTTGCGGAAACCGGCGATGTTGGCGCCGAGGACGTAGTCGATGTAGTCGCCCTTCGGACCGTATTCCTTGGCGGCCTCGTAGGCGGCCTTGTGGATGCTGACCATGATGCCGTGGAGCTTCTGGTCGACTTCCTCGGCGGTCCAGCTGAGGCGCATGGCGTTCTGGCTCATTTCGAGTCCGCTGG
>JAEEQN010000046.1 GCA_016285345.1 Victivallales bacterium
GCGGCTTCGGCGGCGGCATGGGCGGCTTTGGCGGCGGCATGGGCGGCTTTGGCGGCGGCATGGGCCCCGGCCAGGGCGGCGGCGCCACTGTGAGCACGGTCAGCGAGATCCAGGAAAAGTTCCCGGCCGAATACAAGGCCGCTCAGGAACTCCGTCAGAAAGATCCCGCTGCCTATCGCGAGAAAATGCGCGATCTCCAGAAGAAGCTCACCGACGACTCCAAGGAAGAGTCCAAGTAAGCTGAATCGGGATTTCCCGACATAAGACAATCGAGTCAACCGGACCGTGTTGCGATCCGGTTGACTTTTTATATCCCCCTGTCACTTTTTTCTTTCCTTATTTCAAAAAATATCGAAAAAAGTTTAAAATCGAAATGAAACGCCATTGACTTTTCAAAAACGAGGTGTATATTACTTTAGAATTAAAATAATCTAAAACCGAAACCAAAACCAATCGCGGAGTCCTGCCATGCTGAAATCTTCCTCCATACTCCTCGTCTTCCTCGTTCCCGCCACCCTCATCGTCCTCATCAAAGTGTGCCCGGCGAAGATTCAACCCGTTTCCGACGAACCTGTCATCAGCGAAGCCGAGGCCAGGCGCATTGAGGCGAAAGAACGCCGCGCCGAACGCGAGGAGGCCCGCAGGGAAAAACGCGCGATCAAACAGGCGCAGGAGAAGGAACAGCGGAGCCTCGAAGACTCCGACAGATGGTTCGCCGCGCATGGCGAGCCGTCCGAGTTCAGCGAGGATGACGGGGCGTTCGGATTCGAGGAGATTCCCGCTCCCGGCATGATGCCGATTCCGATGCCGCCGGTGCTCCCGAATATCGCGTACGGCAGGATGAGAGGCGGACGCGGTTTCGAGGGCGGGATCGGAAACGACGATTCCGGCGGTTCCCGGAATCCCGATTACGACGGATTCGGCGCGAACGGTTACGGCGACGATTTCGGAAACGGCTTCCGAAGATTCTGATCCCCGTACACAACCGGTTCAAAAAAGACCGTCTCCTCACGGATTCGGTCTTTTTTTTGTCCGGGATATCAGTGGGGATTGGGAAGTTCCCATGGGGATGTCTGATAGAATCAATGACGGCACGGAAAAACAGAGAAACATCCATGATCGCGTCGGCCGGAAGAGAAAGCGTTTTGACGCAGAAGGGCAGGAATCCATTTTTCACCGGTTCCATCGCGTCTATCTCTTTGAGGACATCCCTGTAAAAGAGTCCTCCGATCTCATCGTTCTGCGGGATCAGAAGACACCGGATACTCTCCCCGCCGGACAGCGCAGCCTGCCTCGACGGAATAATATAATCGTTATTTTCAAAAAACAAATTCTTCAAATATTTTTTAATTTTTAGAAGGTCTCTTCTCTCCTCCGACAGGGGCTATCATGTCATTGCGTCTGACATCGGGAAGCAAGAAAACCCGGAAAAATGTGGGGAAACGTTTGAAATCATTTTTCCCCGCACTATATTATTAAAAAGATTCTCAGAACGATTCACCCCGATTCGCATCGAAACGAGGTCAGAAAGGATTTTGTCATGAACTCACGTTTCTTCCGCCGCGGACTCTCCGCTTTCGCCCTCCTCGGCACGGCCGCCGTGCTCGCCGGAGCCATGAACCAGGGATGCGCTACCGACCAGGTCGAAGACGCATCTGTCACGCCTCGGATCACCCCTGTCAAAGCATCCGTGCAGGAGATCAAGACGCTTGACTTCAAGCGCCGGAACGATCCCGACTACGCGCAGGTCACACTCCCCCACACCATGAACGCGACGAACGGAACCGGCACGATCCCGCTCGAACGCGGCGACGGCTACTACCGCTACGCGCTCGACCTGAAGGAATCCGACCTTGACAAAGACTACATCATCCAGTTCGAGGAGGTCGGCCAGACCTCCGAAGTCTCCCTGAACGGCAATCTCCTCCACACGAACCGCTGCGGCTACACCCCGTTCGCCGTGAAGCTCGACGGCCTCAAGGCCGGACACAACGAGGTCACGATCCACACGAACAACCGCATTGACAACAACATGATCCCGAACAGCGGCGACTTCAATTTCTGCAACGGCGTCTACGGCCGCGCCTACCTGCTCAGCGGCAACGTCTATTTCGACCCGCAGGTGTACGGCATCGACAAGATGCACGTGATCCCCCTCTCCGTCAAGCAGGATCAGGTCCGCTTCGGCATCGCCGCGTCTGTCTTCAGCAAGGAGATAAAAAGCGCCGCGCTCGTCACCACGACGCTGAAGGACAAGGACGGCGGCGTAATCCTTTCCGAGACCAGCCCCCTCGCCGTCGCGCCCGGCGGCAACGAGTTCTACCGCGAATACACGTTCAAGAACCCGGTCCTCTGGCAGGGCAAGGAAAACCCGTACCTCTACACGGTCGATGTGACGCTGAACATGGACGGTGAGAACATTGACCGCATCACCATCCCGTACGGATTCCGCGACATCCAGCTGCCCTACAGCGCCAAGGACAACCTCCTCCGCCTCAACGGCAAGAAGGTCAGCCTCCGCGGCGTCTCCTACCACCAGGATTCCCCCGGCGTCGCCGTCGCCATGACCGACGAGGACCGCAAGCGCGACCAGGAGATCATGCTCGAGCTCGGCTTCAACTGGCTCCGCTGCGCCCACTATCCGCACAACGTGAAGGAATTCGCCGACTATGACCGCATCGGCATGATGTGCCAGACCGAGATTCCATGGGTCAACGGCTTCACGAACTCCCCCGCCTTCGAACAGAACGTGATGCAGTTCACGCACGACATGATCGTGAACCTCTACAACCACCCCAGCATCATCCTCTGGGGCCTCTCCAACGAGATCTTCTACTCCTGGAGCGGCGAGGAGTGCGTCCGCGTCCATAACGACGCCTACACCTACGCACGCCGCCTCGACCCCTACCGCCCCGTCGGCCACGTCGAGCGCGAACAGGAAGTCCGCAACGGCGCGAGCAACGGCCTCATCTCCGACTGGTTCGGCAACAACACCTATCCCGGCTGGTACTCCCCCACCGACTTCGAACACACGAAGGACGGCGTGACCGACACCCAGGTCCTTGCCAAGTTCTACCTCCACGGCATCACCGAGTACGGCTACGGCGGAAACCCGTTCCAGCACAACTCCGACTTCATGACGCTCCACCCGAAGAGCAAGAACAACAAGACCGGCACCAGCAACGACACCGGCGGATGGCTCCACCCCGAGGAATACCAGACGCTCGGCCACATCTACTCCTGGAACAAGATCGCAGGAACGCCCGAGGGACGCCGCCTCACCTTCACCTCGCTCTGGATCCTCTTCGACTTCGCCGTCGGCAGCCGCAACGAGGGCGACACCCCCGGCATCAACGACAAGGGCCTCGTGACGCGCGACCGCAAGACCAAGAAGGACGCGTACTATTTCTACAAGTGCGTCTGGAATCCCGAAAACGAGATCCACATGATGTCCACACGCTGGGAAAAGCGCGACACGAAGGACATCGCGATCACCGTGTTCTCCAATGCCGAGAAGGTCGAGCTGTACCAGAACAAGAAGCTCGTCCAGACGCTTGACAAGCCCACCGACACCATCAACAACGTCGTGTGGAAGTTCGACGCCGTGCCGTTCAGCGACAAAGTCATCGAAGACGGCGGATACGACGAGTTCTCCGCCGTCGGCTACCGCAACGGCAAGAAGATCGGCCAGCACAACGCCCTCTTCACCTCCACCGCGAGAAACTGACCCGTCACAAACAAAATACCGCCCCGCGCCGGACAAAACGGACGGGGCTTTCTTAAAAGCAAAGGACACCTGAATACGAAGATCTTAGTCACCGGCGGAGCCGGATACATCGGAAGCCACACCTGCGTCGAACTCCTCAACAAGGGCATGGACGTGGTCGTCATCGACAACCTCGACAACTCCAACGCGGAATCCCTGAACCGCGTCGAAAAGATCACCGGGAAGAAAGTCGTGTTCTATGAAGCGGACGTCCGCGACCGCGCCGCGCTCGAACGCATCTTCACCGAACATAAGATCGACTGCACCATCCACTTCGCCGGACTGAAGGCGGTCGGCGAATCCGTCGCGAAGCCGCTGGAATACTACGACAACAACCTGAACTCCACGATCACGCTCGCCGAGACGCTCCGCAAGTTCAACTCCAAGAAGATCGTGTTCTCCTCCTCCGCCACGGTCTACAACGGCGCGAACAGGATGCCTCTTGCCGAGGACAGCATCACAGGCGGCTGCACCAATCCCTACGGCTGGACCAAGTACATGTCCGAACAGATCCTCCGCGACCTCGCCAAGGCAGATCCCGAGTTCACCGTGGTCCTGCTCCGCTACTTCAATCCCGTCGGCGCGCATGCGAGCGGCCTCATCGGCGAAGACCCGCGCGGCATCCCGAACAACCTCATGCCCTTCATCTCCCAGGTCGCCGTCGGACGCCGCGACCACCTGAACGTCTTCGGCAGCGACTACGATACCCCGGACGGAACCGGCGTGCGCGACTACATCCACGTGGTCGACCTCGCGCGCGGACACGTCGCCGCCATCGACTTCATGAAGGACAACAAGGGCGAATTCGTGTTCAACCTCGGCACCGGCGTCGGCTACAGCGTGCTCGACATGGTGAAGGCGTTCGAGAAGGCAAACGGCATCAAAATCCCCTACGAACTCGTCGACCGCCGTCCCGGCGACCTCGCCACCTGCTACTCCACCCCCGCCAAGAGCGAAAAGGTCCTCGGCTGGAAAGCCGAATTCGGCCTGGAGGACATGTGCCGCGACTCCTGGAACTGGCAGAAGAACAACCCCAACGGATTCAGCAAGTAATTTTTCGCCACCTCGACCCCAAACGTTTTGTTGGCGCTTTCAACTAACAGGAAGAGAAGGATTTGCAGAAGGATTCAGTTGTTGAGTTTTATTTAACAACTGAATCCTCCAAAAGACCTCGTTCGATTTAAGCTGCCCCGAAAATGAGATTTCTCCATTGGAACTTGGATAACGACAACATAGGAAATATCTGACATGATCGATCCGGTACTGGTTTCAGGGATTGTGGCGGACGGGATCGCGGCGTTGATTCTTGCTGCGATCTGGCACGCCCATCGGGAAATACGCGGGCGTGTGCTGCCGTTATGCGTTCTGACTTTACTTCATGCGATTCTTGTTCTGTTGTGCCTTTGTTGCGATTCCGGGGCCGTTGTCGGGGTCCTGCGGGCGCTTTTTTTTTCTCCCCACTTGTTTTGCTGCTGTTCGGTATCATCTACACGGGCGTGCTGTCCGAACTCTCCCGCATGACCCGGCATCTGGGAATATCATGTTTCATCTTTATCGCAAACATCATCCTTCAGGGCTTGATGACTATCGTTGTTCACATTGGAGGATACACCGGATAAGGTTTCGTCTCACCCCAACACAGGAAACAACATATGAATAAAACACCAGGACATATCGTTATTTTCAAGACAGATGACGGAAAAGTCTCCGTCGATGCCCGCTTCGATGCCGAAACAGCCTGGCTTTCCCTGGATCAGATGGCCGCGCTCTTCGAACGGGACAAATCGACCGTTTCCCGTCATATCAGGAATGTTTTTGAGGAAGGAGAACTGAAGCCGGAGGCAACTGTTGCAAAAATTGCAACAGTTCAAAAAGAAGGAGAGAGAACTGTTGAACGACTGATAGAGTATTACAACCTTGATGTGATCATATCCGTCGGGTACCGCGTAAAATCCCAAAGGGGAACCCAGTTCCGCATCTGGGCGACGAAACGCCTGAACGAGTATATCCGCAAGGGATTTACTCTTGACGACGAGCGCTTGAAAAACGGGGGCGGACGTTATTTCCGGGAACTTCTTCAGCGCGTCCGGGATATCCGGTCCAGCGAACGGAATCTGTATCAGCAGGTGACCGATATCTATGCGACGGCGATTGATTATGATTCCTCCTCGGAAACCACGCGGAAGTTTTTTGCCGCGGTGCAGAACAAGATGCACTACGCCGCGCATCAGCACACCGCCGCGGAGATCATCTATGATCGGGTCGATGCGGACAAGCCGTTCGTGGGAATGACGAATTTCAAGGGAAATTATGTGACCCGCGAGGATGTGTCCATCGCAAAGAATTATCTCACGGACAAAGAACTCCAGACGCTGAACCTTCTGGTCTCCCAGTTCCTTGATTATGCAGAGTTGCAGGCGCTTGAGGAAAAGGCCATGACAATGAACGATTGGATCGCCGCGCTCGACACCATCCTGACCGGAAACGGACGATCTCTGCTTGCCGGAACAGGCTCTGTTTCCCATCGTCAGGCTGTGGAAAAAGCGGAACATGAGTTCGAACGATACAGGGCAAAGGAAATGCGCGAATTGGAGTCGGATTTCGACCGGATGCTGAAGGAAATTGAGGCGGCAAACAACCGGAAGCAGTAAGCCATCCCACGGAGAAATAACATGAAACACCGATTTTTCCTGATCGCTTTACTCTTCTGCTGTATTCTGGGCGGCTCCGCTGCACTGTTCACGGTCTTCACCGCCGAAATCGCGACCGCGACGCGAACTCCCGGCTACGCCGATCTGACGGAACGGTTCGGTGCGCCGGTCGATCCCGACGAAGCCCGTCGATGGGCAGAGCTCGGGGAAGTCGCGCGGAAAGGCCCGGAAGCGCTCCTGAACCGGATCCGCGAGGACCGGACGCCCGCGCCGCTGATCTATTCCAAGTGGTTCGTCGAAGAACGGATCGCGAAAGTTTTCCCGGACGCGGTCGAAACCGAAAACGCCATACGGGAGTTCGGGCGCGCCTGGCTGGTCCAGCTGGAGGAGGAAAGCCGGACACTTCGTGCGCTGACGACAAACGAGGAACGCGAGGCGAAGGCAAGGACGCTGCTGGACCTCGCCGACTGGATCGGGAGCGCGGGCGGCTACGGGAACGTGTGGCTGTTTTTCCGTCTTCAGGACCTCGCGAATATCCCGGTCGGGTATCTGCTCTCCGACAACGAATATCCGATGGCCTCGCTGGAACAGCTCGTTCCGCGCCTGCGGGACTATATTGGGATCTTCACGTCGATCGGCATCCCCGCGCTGAACTCCGAAGCGCCGGAACCGGTGTTCAAGCTCGGAGAGGTCAAGCCCGATCCGAAATTCGGTCCGCCGCGTTCAAAATCCGAACGGGCTCTTGACATTCAGACTCCTGCACTTTCCGTTTGGGGGAAAAAGCATAACGAAGCGGTCAACAGCCTGAGAAAAACGCAGAAAGAGGGGGAATACGTCGGCGACCTGACCGGCGCGGAAAAACGCAGCCGTCTCCCGGAGAATCTACAGTTCTTCACCGACGACAGCGATGACAACGGATTCGACGCGAAGCCCTTTACCGCGCTGGCGCACTGGGACGACAAATTCCACTACAAAATCCTGCTCGGTTTGGTTGGGAGCAACATAAAATATAGTTTTGCTTTATTGGAGTTTAGGCGAAAAGTCGGGAATATCCCAGGACCATATGTTTTCACTCATGAAGAAATCGCTCAAGGAGAAAAGAACAAAGAAGACTCCGCAAAAAAAGGAGGAAAAGTTGTATTGTATTGGGATAATCCAAACTTTGATGCTCAAGAGTTTGCTTTTAGAAAAGCGTGGTGGACGTTGTCAGACATTCCAGAGGAGAATCGAAATCTGTATCTAGATGCATACAGACTTATTAAACTTGTGCGCGAGAATAAACTGTGGGATGATGATTATCAAAAAAAACTTCTTTATAACGAGAAGAGCGAATGGAGTATTCATGTAAAAAAACAGCAGCAGAGAAGCGAAGAACGGGAAAAACAGGACAGGGAAGACCCGGTCTACCTGAAATATACCGCCGCGCGCACCATGTGGAAGGATGCCATCGAAAACACGAATCGGATCGAGAAAAAGGTGCTCGAACTGATGAAAAACGCCGGAGCAAGCCAGCCGGAGCCGCCCCTGGATGCCCATTATCTGTTTCTGTTGCGTGACGAGAAATATGACGAAGCCGAAGCCTATTTCGAGAAAAGGAAGCGCAATGCCCTGGGGCGTCTCCCCAATCGGGACGATCTCGTGCGTCAACTTGAAGCGCTCCTGATTCAGGAATCCGAAGCTTTTCAAAAACAGGTCGAACAGGAACGGGCTTACTCCAAAGCGAAAAAAGAATACGAAGCGTACAAAGCGGAACTCGACAAACAGAGAAAGATCGAGGATCAGAAGGAAACAGAGGACTTTTTCAAAAGGCGCAACATCCATTGATCTCCCCGAAAAAACACCCCCACGGAAAAAAACGCGACATATTGCCGCGCCCTGCCCCGTCGGGTTTTCGGACTGGACCGGCTTACAAGCAGATGCGGAAGGCGAACCGTTAATGAACGTATCTTTCCGTTCTTTAACGTCCGTTTTTCAAAAAAGGCGTGATTATTTTTCTCGTTTCGCCTTGATTTCATGCCGCGCAAAGGTATAGTATTGTCCGAGGACGTCGGAGCGCATCATCCGCTTTTCATCGTTCCGCACCTCCTTTCCCGTTCAGGCAAACAACACCCCCGTCAAATGGAGTACACAAATATGTTCCCGACGCTCAGACACACCGCCGCGTTGCTCGCGCTGTCCGCCCCGATCCTTTTCTCCGCAGCCGTCCTCGCTGCCGATGCGCAGTTCATGCACCCGGACGCCGAAGTTCAGAAAAACTTCCCGATCCTCTCCAAATTCAACGCCGGGCGCGCGCCCTCCGAACGCATCCTGAAGCGCGGCGACCACGACATTTACGCGATCCTGCATTTCGGCCCGAACACGTTCTACGACAAGGAATGGGGCTACGGCGACGAGGACCCGCAGCGTTTCGCTCCGACCGAATTCGACGCCGAGCAGATCGTACAGGCGTGCAAGGACGGCGGCATCACCGGCATCATCATCGTCTGCAAGCACCACGACGGCCTGTGCCTGTGGCCGACCAAGACCACCGAGCACAACATCACCAAAACCAAATTCCGCGACGGCAAGGGCGACTACGTGAAGGAAATGGCGGACGCCTGCCGCAAGTACGGCCTCGACGTCGGGTTCTACGTCTCCCCGTGGGACCGCAACAACGCCAAATACGGCACGCCCGATTATCTGCCGGTCTTTCAGGAACAGCTCCGCGAGATCCTGACCAACTACGGCCCGGCGTTCGAGCTCTTCCTCGACGGCGCGAACGGCGGCGACGGCTACTACGGCGGCGCACGAGAACGCCGCAACATCGACCATCGCACGTACTACGACTGGATTCACACCTGGCAGATGGTACGCGAACTCCAGCCCGGCGTGGCGATCTTCAGCGACGTCGGCCCGGACGTGCGCTGGATGGGCAACGAGCAGGGCTTTGCCGCCGAGAAATCCTTCGGTTCCTGGACCCCGCGTGCTCCGTGGGGACAGCGCGGTGAGCCCATGCCCGGCTTCTGCGATTTCGCGGACAACCCGGTCGGGAAGAAGGACGGCGTGTTCTACATGCCCGGCGACGCCGACGTGGCGTTCCGTCCGAACTGGTTCTACCACGCCTACGACGACAACAACCAGAAGAGCGTGCATCACCTCGTGCGCATCTACCTGCGCTCGGTCGGCTGCGGCGCGTACATGAACCTCGGCATGGCGCCGGACAAACGCGGCCTGATCCACGAGAACGACGTAAAGCGCCTGAAGGAGTTCAAGGCTGCCATTGATTCGCTGTACGAAAACAAGGTCTTCGGCGATGAAGTCAAGATCGAAAACAACGTCGGAACGGTCGAATTCGGCGGCGCGAAGAAGCTCAACTTCCTCAAAATGGCGGAATTCCTTTCCACGACACAGGGCGAACTCGTCTCCGGCTACGAAGTCGACGTCCGCAAGGGCGGCAAATGGGAAACCGTGCTGAAAGGCCAGGCGATCGGCCTCAAGCGCCTGAAACCCATCCCGACGCAGGACTGCGACGCGGTCCGCATCCGCATCACGGAAAGCTCCGCCCCGGTCAAGGCGCTGAAATTCTCCGGCTACCTCGCGCCGGAAGACCTCATCGGCGTCGGCACGGCAATTCAGGAGAACGACATCCGCTCGCTCCCGAACTACCGCAAACTCGAGGTCAACCCCGCCAGCCAGTTCACCCCGATGCACCCGCTCCGCTACCTCGAATTCCCCGTCTCGCGCGACAAGGCCATCTCCGGCTTCGTCTTTACTCCTGCCGCAGGCGCTCCGCTCGGCACGCCCGACCGCTGCACCGTCGAGATCCAGCAGGACGGCAAGTGGGTCAAGGCCGCGGACCGCGAGTTCTCCAACGTGAAGTCCAACCCCGTGCCGCAGCTGATCCCGCTCGACAACGTGAAGACCAACCGCATCCGCATCCGCGCGGACCGCTTCCTCGACGGCGCGGAGGAAATGGTCTTCGGCGAAATGGGCATCCTCCTCGCGGAGTGACCCCACGCCTCAAATAGAATCGAAAGCCTCCCTCCTGAACAAAACGGGAAGGAGGCTCACGTATTATTCTCTACAGTTCAATCAGACAGGAAAGGTAATACCTTTTTCATTCTCTGCCGGAACGAATACGTCGTCAGCGCACGGACGATCATTTTGAGATAATAGTGCTTCGGTTCAACGAAAAAAGCCTCGACACTTTTCCGTTTGAACCTGCCTCCCCGGTATAGGCTCAGCCCGTAGGCGAAATTGACATAATCGTAGCATTTCAGCTGGGAGGAGTAGAAAGACAGCGCCTGTTTCTTCTGTTCTATCTCGTCGCTGATATCCAGGATCACCTGCGGATCCGGGATCGGCACCCAGACCTCATATTCGATCAGCCGGGCTTTTGCATGTTGAGCCCTGATCATTTTCCGCAGAAAATAAAACGCATGCAGATGGTCCTGGCTGTTTTCGAAGCGGCTTGTTACAAATATAAAGTCGTATTCCCGAATGTCATATTTGCTCACGACGGAATAATACCGATAGACGTCACAGTTCAGCAAGTCCAGCATCGTGTATTTCCGGACGTTCAGAAAAGCCATGACGTCCTTGAATTCCTGCTGCCGGAGGATCCTGGTCTTTTCCGGAGTCGCGGCTGGATCCTTGTGGTCATACCCGAAACGTCCGTCCGAAAGCAGCAGGACGTCCGTCTGCGGACCATATTTCAGCAGCAGCCCGCCGCATCCGATGGTCTCGTCGTCGGCGTGTGGCGCTACGACAAGAATACGGTCCGTCTCTTTCAGATTCAGAAGACCGTTTTTGTTCCACGGTTCCCGTTCGATTCGTTGTTTCTCAGACATTCTGTTTCCCTGCGGTTGTCAAAGGTTGTAATCTCCGTCAAACGGCCCGAAAAACCAGCTGTCCCGTGTGTTTCCGGTCTGTTCAATTACCCGGACGACTTCAGGATCGTTTGAAATCCATTCGAATCTGTTATGCCCCGTTTTCCGCAGATGAGGCATGTGTTTGTTCAGAACCGGCTGAATAAAATCAGGGAATCCTGTCGATTCCAGCGTGATGGCGGATGTTTCCTTTTTCAGGAATCTCCGCGCTCCGCGCAGCAGCAGATCCATTCGTTCCGGGGCGTTCTCCAACGCGATCATGTCCATGATCTGCCAGCGGTCGGGCGAGCCGCGCATGGGACGCAGTACGATGAAACCTTCCAGTTCATTCTTATCACAAAAAGCCGCCAAAAGAACACATTTCCCGCTTCGGACATCCTCCCCGAAAAGCCAAGTCAGGGTTTCGACATCACGGGATGCCACGATTCCGCGGTTCTTCGACAGATACCGTTTCCAGAAATCGTCAAAACGGGAATCGAAATTCATCACACGACGGACATGAGCTTCTCCCTCTGTGGCGTAAGACCGCATTTCGTCCGCGGCATGCTTGAATCCGTGAGAAACCGGTTGCGGCAGATGAAACACCTTGCGCCGGATCAGAAGCCAAAGGAATCGGATCGGACGGATGATCCCGAACCGCATTTCCGTCCAGGACTCCGCTCCGGGGCGCCAGCCGAAGGATTCATAAAACTTGGCCGCGACATAGATGCACGTATTGCCAAGGCAAAGACGGCTTTGATATTGATCTCCTTCAGCCCGTTCGTGAACCTCAAACAGAACAGGAAGAGAACAGCCGTCCGGGTCTTTACAGAAAGTACTGGCGAAAACTCCGAACATCTGTTCCTGTCCCAGATACATCCGGCGAACGATCGAAGCTTTAAAACAGACGGCTTTTCCGTCCTCGAACCCAATGCAGCCGGCAGGCACGATCTGTTTCCGGACGGGATTATCCAGTATTCTTTTTAGCTGGGGCAATATGCCATCTCCGAAACAGATGGAAACAAGCTGGCTGATTTTGGGAAAAGTTTCTTCTGTAAAATCACTGAATTCGGTTTGCATGGAAGATGTTGCTCCGGTTTCGTATCTTGGCGACAAGAGGTTTATTAATGTGAGGACATTATCCCGTTTACATTGCGGTGTATCCTCCGTCGACGGTCAGAGAGGAACCGGTTATGAACCGCGATGCGGGATTCAGCAGAAAAATGACGGCATTTGCAACGTCTTCCGCATCTCCAAATCCAAGTGGTTGTTTCGCCTCCACCCTCTGAACAGCATCCTCGCCAGTAATGAGAGACAATGATTCCAGCATCTCGGTTTTTATGTTCGACGGAAGGACGGCATTCACTCTGACGCCCCTGTCAGCAAGCTCGATAGCCAGAGAGCGTACCGACGCATTTAATGCGCCTTTTGTGCCAGCATAAACGGATACGCCCTTCCAGCCGGCGACGGCGGCTACGGAAGAAACTGCGACAATACTTCCCCCGTCGCTGTATTTCTTCCGGATAAAATGCCGTACCATCAACATAAAGGAAAAATAATTCACGGTAAAAGATTCAAGCATCGACTTCATTGAGGCAACTGTAGCCGGAGCGCTGACACCGATGCCGGCGGCATGAACCAGACCGGTCAGCTTCACTCCGTCAGCGCATGCCGCGTCAAAAAGATTAGGAACAGATTCTTCTGGATTCTGAAGATCCGCGGGAACCACCAGATGTCCGCTTCCTGGGAGAGAATTGCGGACCTCCTCAAGTTTATCCCCGTCCCTTGCGACCAGAACGACGCTGGCTCCTTCTTCCGCACATCTCCGTGCACATGCTTTGCCGATACCTCGGGATGCCCCGGTGACGAGAATCATTTGTCCTTTCAATATCATTGCATTTCTTTCAAAATATCATTGACTGTAACAAAAGAACGGATCTTCGACGCCGGCAGCTTGATATCGCATTCGCTCTTGAACAATGCGATCAGACCGAGCATGTTCATAGAATCCCATTTGAGTTCCGAGAGAAGTTTGTCCGGAGTGATTTCGGATTCATCCACCTCAAAAAGTTCGGCAAGCAGTTCGATTTTTTTCTCGTCCGTCATAAAAGACCGCCTTTCTTTATTCATTTTTGGTTAAATGGTAAGAACAGTTGCGCCATAGGAATACCCGACGCCAAATCCGGTAACAAGGACCTTGTCTCCCTGATGAATCCGGCCGGATTCAAGCAGATCGGCCAGAGCGATCGGGATTGTGGAGGAAACGGTATTTCCAGTATTCTCCATGTTCAAATAGAACCGGTCTTCGGGAATTCGCATCATTTTTCTAAGAAACCCCAGAATGTAGGAATTGGCCTGATGCGGCACGACCATCTTTACGTCATCCAAACCCAACTGGTTCTTTTTCAAAGTCTCTTTCACCAAGGAGGGGACAACATCTATGGTAAAATTGAAAATCTCGGGGCCATCCATAAACAGATCGTGATCCGTGTAGACATTGCCGGATCCGTATGTTTTTTCCTCGTCGCCGCCTTCGGGACAGCGCAAACCGCCGTTTTTTATGATCAGATTGCCCGCGCCGCTTCCGTCTGTTCCCAGAACAAATTCGCCGATCTTCCCGGCATCTTCCTCCGTCAGGAACGTCGCGGTGGCGGCATCGCCGAAAATCGACCGGTTTCCTTTATCCTTCCGGTTGATTCTTTTCGTGTATGCTTCCGCGGTAACAAGCAGGACTCCTTTGGCAATATGCCCAAGGAGAAGCCCTTTCGCAAGAGAAAGCCCGTATATATACCCTGAACATCCCAAATTGTAATCAAGAGCGCCGATGGAAGTCGGAAGCCCGAGTCGGTTCTGAAGGATGGACGAATTTCCCGGCAGAATATAATCTGGATTCTGTGTGCAGAAAAGAAGATAGTCGACAGATTCTTTGACTTCCGGATGATCCTGAAACAAACAAAGACACGCCTTTTCCGCCAGATCAAGAGGCGTTTCGTCCTCCGAAGCGACATGCCGCGAAATAATCCCGACTTTTTGCCCGATCTTATCCGCGCTCCATTCAGGAAACTCCTTTTCAAGATCCTGATTGGTAAGCACACGGACTGGGAAATAGGTTTTTATGATCATGCTGTACACCCCGTTATGAGTTGCGTTTTCGAGCAGTCATATCCGAAATATGCCTGTTTCCTTGAATGCCACTGCATAAACGGGAACTGGATTGGTTTTGTCCAATTTATTCGCAAAGCATTCCTTCCGCAGCAATGGATATCAAGACCCGCTTTGACTATACTATAGCATACATCAAAAAAAAATCAATCATGTTTTTTGAAACAACGAAGAAAAAAACAAAACGGATATGACGCAGTCAGAAAAAGTTATTTTTTTTAGGTGTACCGCTTGATTTTTCGTTTTTTTACGTTAAATTTATCGTTGTAACGCATCAAATCAAACGACATTTCAACGATAAAGGCAACCGACCATGAAGAAACAGAAGACCACGCTCCGCGACATCGCAAAAGCCGCAAACGTCTCCATGATGAGCGTATCCCGCGCCCTCCGCGGCGGCGTCGGCGTGAGCGGCGAACTCCGCACGCGCATCACCCGTCTCGCCGAAGAGCTCGGCTACGTGCCGAACCGCCTCTCCTACGAACTCGGCCAGCAGAAAAACACCATGACGGTCGGCGTGGTGATCCCGCACTTCGGCAACTCGTTCTTCACGAGCATCCTCCAGCAGATCGAAGCCACGCTCTTCACGCACGGCTACCGCATTCTGCTCGCGTGCAGCTTCAACAACCCGATCAAGGAATTCCACGACATCTCCGCGCTGCTCGAACGCCAGGTCGACGGCATCATCTGGGCCCCGGTCGTGTACGACGAAGGCCGCCGCGCCGCCGAGCTCATCATGCGCCAGAACTGCCCGCTGGTCTTCATCGACCGCAAGATACCCGGCATCAACACCGACTCCGTGGTTGTCGACGACCGCCACGGCGCGCTGTCCGCCATGCGACACCTCACCAGCATGGGCCTCCGCAAGATCGCGTACTTCGGCGCGCGGCTGGATTCCTACGTCACGCAGGAACGCCGTTCCGGGTATCTGGCGGGCCTCCGCGAGGCGGGGATCGAGGTGCGCGGCGACTGGATGTTCCGTACCGGCAACGACATGATCGCCGGCCAGAGCGCCGTCGCGCAGCTGCTGGAACAGAAAGAGAAGGTCGAGGCGATCTTCTGCTTCAACGACATGCTCGCGGTCGGCACGGAGCTTGAACTCCTGAACCGCGGCATCCGCATCCCGGAGGACATCATGCTCGTCGGGTTCGGCGGCGTCTTCGAAAGCGGCATCGTGCGCGTGCCGATCACGAGCGTGCATCAGGACGAGAACGCGCTCGCGACCGCCGCGGCGGAACTCCTCCTCACGCGCATGAACAACCCGACCATGAAACTCCCGTCCGTGGAACGCGTGATCCCGACCAGCCTGATCGTGCGCGAATCGACCCTGCGTCTCCCGTCCGCGGTGAAACCAACCTCGAAGAGCAGCATCGCCGCCCCTGCGACGAAACCCGCCGCGAAAACGAAGGCAAAAGCCTCCGCGAAAAAGAAATCGCGTTGATCCGCCGGTCCGAATGCGCCGGAACCGTTACCCGATTCGTTTCTCCATGACGTAATCGTCCATGTAGAACCCGCCGCCGATGTCGTTTTTCACGGACTCGACGGTCTCGAACCCGTTTTTGAGGTAGACGGAAATCGCGCGTTCGTTGTGCTTGTTCACGTTCAGCCGGAGCCGTTTGAATCCGGCGGCGCGGCACACGTCAGAAGCATAGTCCAGCATCAGCCGCCCGAACCCCTTCCCGTGGCACGAGGTCAGCAGATACACCTTGTGCAGTTTTGCCGTGTCGCCATGATACGGCGACCAGGAGATATACCCGGACGGCACATCGTCCACGAGCAGCGCGGCGAAATGATACCCCTCGCGCAGTTCGCGTTCCATGACCTCCGGCGCGTACATCATGTTCATCATGTACGGGACCTGTTCGGGCGGGAGGATCGGGGCGAACGTCTTCGGCCACACCTCGTCCGCGATGTCGCGCACGATCTGAAGGCTTTCCGGCGTATCGAGCGTTACGAACGACGTTTTCATTTCTTCCTACCTGTCTTTTTTGCCTGTTTGAGCATATCTTCCGCATGGGCGGACGCCGATTCGCCGCCGCCGAGCATGCGGGCGATCTCCTTCACGCGGGCGGCATCGTCGAGCTTGCGGATGCCGGAGAGCGTGCGGCCGCCGGAAACGTGTTTGGCAACGCGGAAATGCGTGTCCGCGCAGACCGCGACCTGCGCGAGATGCGAGATGGAGATGATCTGTTTGTAACGTCCGAGCAGCGCGAGCTCCTCGCCGACCCGGCACGCGGTCTCGCCGCCGATGTTCGCGTCGATCTCGTCAAACACCAGGATCGGGATCTCGTCGACCGTGGCAAGTACGGTTTTGACCGCCAGCATCACGCGCGCCACTTCGCCGCTGCTCGCGACGTCGCGGAGCGGGATCATCGGGACGCCCGGATTCGCGGAGAAGAGGAACGTGACGGCGTCGGTCCCGAGGGGGCCTTCTTTCGCGGCGGAGAATTCGAGCTGATACGCGGCCTTCAGAAAGCCGAGCTTGTGCGTTTCCTTCGACAGCGCGTCTTCGAGTTTTCCGGCGGCGGCTTTGCGTTTTTCACTGAGACACGTGGCGGCGGCCCGATAGTTCCGGTACGCTTCCGCCTCCTGCTTCTCGAATTCCCTGCGGCGGAGTTCGGCGTCGTCGAACGCCGCGACGCGTTCCCGGACGCGTTCCAGATGCGCCAGCACGTCGTCGAGCGTCGGCCCGTAACGGCGTTTCAAGGTCTGGAGCAGGCGCATGCGTTCCTCCATCTCCTGAAACTCCTGTTCGTCGATCTCGACCTCGGAGGCGAACGACGCGAGTTCGGAAGAGAGGTCGTCCACGGCTTCTTTTGCACTGTCGAGTGAGTTCAGAAATTCTTCTGCTTTCGTCGGCTCGATACGTTCCAGTCCGCGCAGGATCCGGCGGCATTCGGCGAACCGCTGGGAAATACTGTCCTCGCCGTCGGTCAGCCCGCCGCACACCTGCGACGCAAGTTCGATCACGCTGCGCGAATTGGCGGCGAGGTCATGCCGGGCTGTCAATTCGTCGTCCTCTCCGGCGTGAATGTCCGAGCGTTCGATCTCCTCGCAGTCGCGGCGGAGACGCGCGGCCTCTTCCGGCGACGGCAGGGACGCGGCGAACGCGTCTTTTTCGCGGCGGACGGCGGCGAGCTCGTCCCAGCACAGCCGGACAGCGTTCAGTTCCTTCTGAAGCCCGGCGAACCGGTCCAGCACGTCCAGCTGATTGGCGGTGTCGAGGATCGCGGCGTTTTCGTTCGCGGCATGAACGTCGACCATCGCCGACGCGATCGCCCGGAGCACGTTCAGGTTCACAGCCGAGCCGTTTACGAAATTGCGCGACGAACTGTGCGTGATCACGCGCCGGACCAGGATGCTGTCCGGTTCGTCCGCCGAGACCAGCGCGTTTTCCTCCAGGAACTCGCGGAGTTTCGGCAGAGCGCCGGGTGCGAGCGTGAATCCGGCGGAGATTTCGCAGTGGTCCGCGCCGGTGCGGATGGCGGACTTGTCGGCGCGGTTCCCGAGCAGGAGCCCAAGCGCACCCATGATGACGGATTTTCCGGCGCCGGTTTCGCCGGTGATGACGTTGAACGACGGGCCGAATTCGATTTCGGCCTCTTCCACGATGGCAAGATTCTGTACGGAAAGCCAGTTGAGCATGATAAGGATATGTTCGATTCCGGACGGGAGAAGCGAAAGCCTTTTGCAGGAAGGTATCTCCGCCGCGGATCAGGATGAGGTTTTGTTTTTCACAAAAAAGATACGTCTTTCCGGCACAAAAATCAATTCGAACCGCGAAAAAAAACGAAAAAAACACGTTCATCGCTTGAAAACGCCCCCGAATGACGCTAAATTTCTTATTCAATACACCAACACACCAATCATCCGGCCGCACCCGCCTGCCCGGGCCGTGCGGCTTCCCGCATCACCATGGAATCCGCACTGGCAAAACAAGTCTACGACAAACTGCTGTCCGTTTACGGCCCCCAGAAATGTTTTCTGGAGCACATGACGCCGTTCCAGCTCCTCGTCGCCACGATCCTGTCCGCCCAGTGCACGGACAAACGTGTGAACATGGTCACACGCGACCTCTTCAAACGCTGGCCGGACGCCGAGGCATTCGCGAACTGCGGCCGCGAGGAGCTCGAACAGGCGATTTTCACCTGCGGATTCTATCGGGCGAAAGCCGATCATATCCTGAAAGCGGCGAAAGCCATCGTAGAACAGTTCCATGGCGAACTGCCAGACACGATGGAAGGACTGCTCAAACTCCCCGGCGTCGGACGAAAAACGGCAAACGTAGTGCTCGGCGACGCCCTCGACAAGCCGGGATTCCCCGTCGATACTCACGTGCGGCGTCTCTCCGCGCTCATCGGCCTCTCCGGCTCGTCCGATCCCGAGGTCATCGAATCCGACATCTGCGCCGTGATGCCCCCCGAGACATGGGCGCAGTTCTCGCATCTGCTGATCGTCCACGGGCGCACCCGCTGTCCGGCGAACCGTCCGGACTGTCCCCGCTGCGAGCTTAAAAAACTCTGCCGTCATACGAAGACCGGAAAATCCGTTGGAAAGAAGGCATCCGCATCGAAGAAAACGGTCAAGGCTTCGGCAAAGAAGGCCGCCTCCCCTGCCCGACCGGCAAAGAAATCCACCTCCAAATCCGGGCGGGAATCATGATCAAGAAGTATTTCCGCGAGATCAAGAAGTTCCCCGACTGGATCTACTGGGCCCCCGCCAGGTTCATGCTCTGCTGGCGCAAACTGATGCCTGTCACGATCGTCGATCCGAACGGACTCTTCGAAGAATACCGGAACGCTCCGGAACGCGTCTGCATCATCAACATCTGGCACAACCGCCTGCTCATGCTCCCGCCGCTCTTCGAACGCCCCCTGCGAGAACGCACCGTGGCGGTCATCAGCGCCTCGCGCGACGGCCAGTACATCGCGGATTTCGCCGCGCAGTTCGGCGCGAAGAGCATCCGCGGGTCCAGCACACGCCAGGGCGTAAAGGTCCTCCACGACGCCATCCGCACGATCAAAGGCGGCTGCATGGTCATCTTTACGCCGGACGGACCGCGCGGTCCCCGCTACCACATGAGCAAAGGCCCGATCCACATCGCATCCCAGCTCGGCATCCCCGTCGTCGCGCTCGGCATCAACTACTCGGCGTACTGGGCCGTGAAGAGCTGGGACGGATTCCGCATCCCGAAACCGTGGGCGAAACTCACTCTGATCATCGGAAAAGAACTCCACATCCCAGCGAACCTGACCGCCGAAGAACTCGAACACTGGCGTCAGGAAGCCGAGGACGAACTGAACCGCGCTTCCCTCGTGGAACCCAAGGATTACTTATGAGCGAAAAAATCGCCGTCATCTGCATCGGCGACGAGCTCCTGAAAGGCGCCGTCGTCAATACCAACCTCTCCTCCATCGGCGTGCGCCTGCTCTCGCTCGGCGTCGTCCCGGTCTCGTCCGTCGAGGTCCCCGACCGCCGAGAAGATATCCTCGCCGCGCTGGAGTTTTCCCTCGCCCGCGCCGACATCGTCATCACCAGCGGCGGACTCGGTCCGACCGCCGACGACGTGACAAAGGAATACATCGCGGAACGCTGCGGCATGCGGCTGGAGGAGGACGGCGCCGCCGCGCTCAACATCATGAAACACTGGAAGATGCGCCATCCGAGCGAGGAGATCCCGCCGCGCGTGTTCAACCAGGCGCTCGTCCCCCACGGCGCGAAAGTCATCCGGAACGACTGCGGCACAGCACCCGGGCTCATCCTGCGCACGCCGGAAACCGACGAATTCCCCGGCCGCACGATCATCATGCTCCCCGGCCCGCCGAACGAGCTCTGCCCCATGATGGACGCGTCCATTATCCCGTTCCTGAAAAAGACGCTCAAGCACTTCACGTTCACGCGCGAATTCCATGTCGCCGGACTCGGCGAAAACATCGTCGAGGAGCGCATGCTCCCCGTCATCGCCCGTTTCCACACCATGCTCTCTGTCGCCTACTGCGCCACGGCACAGTTCGTCCGGCTCTTCCTCACCACTGAATCTCCCGAGGTCATGGAATCCGCCATCCAGTCCGTGCAGGAGCTTTTCGCCGACGAACTGCTCTCCGATGACGCGGATTCGCTTTCGCACGAGATTCTGCATCTGCTTGGCGAACGCGACGAAACGCTCGCTTTGGCCGAATCCTGCACCGGCGGCCTCGCCGCGAAACTCCTGACCGACATCCCCGGTTCCTCGCATGTCTTCGCGGGCGGCGTCGTGACCTACAGCGACGCCTCGAAAACGTCCCTTCTCGGCGTTCCCGCCGACGTCATCCGCAAGCACGGCGCGGTCAGCAAGGAAACCGCCCGCGCCATGGTCGACGGCCTCGCAAACGCGATCCCCTCCGATGCCGCAATTTCCCTCACGGGCATCGCAGGTCCCGGCGGCGCAACGGTCGGGAAACCGGTCGGACTTGTCTTCGCCGCCATCCGTTACCGCGACAAAACGGAAGTCTTCGAGCTGCGTCTCCGCCGTACGCGCGAGCAGATTCGCGAACGTGCCGTGGCGGGCGCGTTTTTCCGTCTCCGCGCCATGATCCTCGCGCCCGAAAACGAGGCATAAATCTGCAATTGTCCATCGCCCTGCCCTCTTGTACTCCGTCCGCGTGTTTCCGTTATACACAAAATACTCTATATTTTAATCTGTTTTTTCCCAAAAATAATCCGCTTTGTGCTTGACTTTACGGAAATACAGGGCTATATTACTGGAAAATCCATAACTTTTAACGCAACACAACCCTTTTTCAGGTGAATCATGGCTGAAGTCATTCTCACAAATGTCTGCAAGGTCTACGAAGGCGGCGTCAAGGCCGTCAACAGCGTTTCCATCGACATCCACGACAAGGAATTCATGGTCCTCGTCGGTCCCTCCGGATGCGGCAAATCCACGACCCTCCGTATGATCGCAGGCCTCGAAGAGATCTCCGACGGCGAGATCAAGATCGGCGAACGCATCGTCAACGACGTCCCGCCCAAAGATCGCGACATCGCCATGGTGTTCCAGAACTACGCCCTCTATCCGCACATGACGGTTTACGAAAACCTCGCGTTCGGCCTCAAGCTCCGCAAGTTCTCCAAGGACGAGATCGACAAGCGCGTGAAAGAGGCCGCCGACATCCTCGGCATCGGCGATTACCTCGACCGCAAGCCGAAAGCGCTCTCCGGCGGCCAGCGCCAGCGCGTCGCCGTCGGCCGCGCCATTGTCCGCAAGCCCGCCGTGTTCCTCTTCGACGAACCGCTCTCCAACCTCGACGCCAAGATGCGCGTCCAGATGCGCGCCGAGATCAACAAGCTCCACACCCGCCTCGGCACCACCATGATATACGTCACGCACGACCAGATCGAGGCCATGACCATGGGCGACCGCATCTGCGTCATGAAGGACGGCG
>JAEEQN010000010.1 GCA_016285345.1 Victivallales bacterium
GGCGGCTTCGGCGGCTTCGGCGGCATGTTCGGCGGCGCTCCGGCCCGTCTCCCCGAAGGCTTCGTCCCCTCTGAAACCACCATCTTCTGCGAATCCTATCCCGCAGTCAATCCGGAAACCGGCGAAGTCATCTATCGCCTCACTGCTCCCGGCGCACAGGATGTGACCATTTCCCAGGGTCTCCGCGACGGCAGCGGCGACAAGCTCTACCACCTCCAGAAGGTGGAAGGCGCGAACGGCGTGTGGGAAGTCAAGACCGATCCGCTCGTGGTCGGCTTCCACTACTACTCCTTCCGCGTTGACGGCAACGTCGTCTCCGACCAGAAGACCGGCGCCTACTTCGGCAGCAACGCCATGCAGTCCGGTATCGAAGTTCCCGAATCCAAGGAAGAGGGCGCTTACCACCACTTCAACAAGGACGTCCCGCACGGACAGGTCCGTCGCTGCCAGTACTGGTCCGAGATCAACGGCGGCATCGAACGCATCTGCAACGTCTACACGCCTGCTGAATACGAGACCAATCCGGAAAAGCGTTACCCGGTCCTCCTCCTCATGCACGGCTGGGGCGAAGATGAAAACGGCTGGATGATCCAGGGCCGTACCGCCAACATCATGGACAACCTCATCGCGGCCGGAAAGGCTGTTCCGATGATCATCGTCATGGATTGCGGCGACATGAAGGCCAACTCCTACGTCGGCCGCGGCGTCGGCGGCGGCATGATGAACATGGGCGCCGGCGGTGTCACAGACATCTTCGTCAAGGAGCTCATTCCCTTCATCGACAAGACCTTCCGCACCATTCCGGATCGTGACCACCGCGCCATGGCGGGTCTCTCCCGCGGCGGCGGCCAGACCTGGAGCACCGTTACCTCCAACCTCGACAAGTTCGGCTGGCTCGGCAGCTTCTCCGGTCTCTTCGGCATGAACGGCGCTGTTGAAAGCGCCTACAACGGAGCCCTCAAGACCGCGAAGGAAGATCCGGCCAAGAAGCTCCATGCCATCTTCATCTCCCACGGCGAAGCTGAAAACGCCGACGGTCCGCGCAACATCGCGAACCAGATGAAGGAATACGGCCTCCCGGTCACGTTCTACATGTCCCCGGGCACCGCTCACGAATGGCTGACCTGGCGTCGCAGCCTCCGCGAATTCGCTCCGCTCCTGTTCAAGGGCATCTGATCGAATCGCGTGAGTCCTTCGGCTGATTCAATCAGCCACTGATTCCCGGCCGGATACCGCCTCAAAACGGTATCCGGCCTTTTCCGTGCCCCGATTGCAGGACAAACATGTTTTCCCGTTTGCATTTTACGAAAAACATGATATAATATTCTCCGAATATTCCCCTTCACCCTCGGAGAAATAACATGAAACACCGAGTATTTCTGATTGCTACTTTGTTCTGCCTCGCGCTGGGCGGAGTATGTTCCTGTTCACAGGAGGAGGATGCGTCATCGTCCAGATCAGCGCAGTCCGCAGCCCGTCCGGATCTCAACGATCCCGAACAGAGAACCCGGCTGATCGAGAATCTGTCCGAGTGTTTTCTCTTCTGGGAATCGCTCGATGATATTCAGATTGATGAAAACGGGAAGATTCTGACCCCGACGCTCGCTGAAAGCCTTGAAGAGTGGCGTCAGGCTGCAGGGCTTACAAAAGAAGACATGACGGACATCTTCGCCCGAATCATCCGGGAGCATCTGGCGGAACTGGAAACCGCCCCCGATTCCGACAGAATTCCGGACATGTATTTCCGCGCACAATGGTATCTTAAAAACTATCCGCTCCCGCAGGAAGAGTTCATGGCGCTGGTGCGGAAAACCGTCGATCTGGACCCGGATCATGGGGGTGATCTTGCTTACAGTTATATCAAGACTTATCCCGACTGGATCTTCGACGACGGGACATTCGTGGAAATCGCGGAACGGGTCCATTCATCCATGATGAGTATTTCGAGCTTATTGGAGGATATGTTCAATCAGATCGGCAAGGAGACCGACGAAGCCCGTAAAAAGAAACTGCTGGACAAGGCGTTCGAATGGGCTCTCCGGGATGACAACCTCGAGAACTTTGTTTTTTTGGACAGACTTCTGCTGGATCACGACAAAAAACGTTATGCAACGCATCCCGGGCGAAAGCTCCAGTTGGAAAAGGATTTGAAGTGTCATGAGGAAGCCAAGCGCTATGACTGGGTTTACCGCCGGACGAAATACGCGCTGGAGCATTTCGGCGAGGGAGACGAAGCGTTCGAAATGTTGTACAAGATGGATACGGATCTCAAATTGCGAGATGGTGAATGGGAACGTGCCGAGCGCAAAAGACGTGAAAGAGAGCACATGGAAGAGATGAAGAAGGCGGGAAAAGACCCCAGGTCTGTTTATTCCAAAGAGTATCTCGAAGAAATATACCGCGATTGATAAAAACATCTCTTGCCCCGCCTGACCTTATCGAACACACACTGAGAAGAAATAGCATCGAAGAAAACTGGAACCGGTCTTCCGCTTGCATTTCGCGGAAAACGTGGTACATTATTTCAGCACTTTTTTAACTGGGATTGAGCTCGAAAGGAACGGACCGCGAACATGGCGGACAAGGGAAAATGGAAACCGTATTTTGACGGCCTGCCGACGTGGAAGAAAAACGCGCTGGCGGGCCTCGCGCTTGTCCTGACCGCGGCGCTGATGCCGTTCCTGCTCCTCACCTTCCAGTCGCCGAACACCATGCTCCTCAGCCTGTCCGTGTTCTTCGCGATCCTCGCGATCTGCCGCCTGACGCATTTCCTGCTGAAACAATGGATCAGAAATCCTTACGTCAGCGTGATCCTCACCATCGCCATCCTCCTCGGCGTCATGTTCTCGTCCTGGCATGGGCTCAAGTGGTACAAGGGCAACATGGACGGCGTCTGCGACGGCAAAACGTGGAGCGCGCTCATGATGTCCGTTGTGACGCAATACCCGGAGTACAAAAGCACACGCACGCAGGCGGGCGTCGCCGATCCGGAACGGCGCTGCCTGATCTGGAAGCGCTGGGGCGTGATCCATGTGTGGATGGAGACCACGGAACCGGACAAATGCCGGGAGATCGCGGATCATCTCCGGTCGGTGAAGAAGGAGCACGGCATCCGGGAGAAGATCTTGCTCACGGTCGTCGACTGGAACCGGACCAAAGACTGCAACGACGTCGTCTGCAGGGTCCGCCCATTCCTGTTCCCGGGAGAAAAACTGAGCGCATTCCCGCCCGTCTTCGAGGAAACGCTCGACTAAGCGGCACGGCGCACACCGGGCGCGTCGCGGGATCACTTCTTCGCGGAGTTGATCTTCTGCAGGAGATCGGCGATGTTTTCCGTGCGGAGCGGCTTCAGCAGGATTCCGGTGAACGGCGCGGGATTTTCGGTCTTGCACATCTCGACGTCGGCGGTCAGGGCGTAGACGGGGAGGCTGCGCCACATCGGATTGCGGCGTATCTCCTCGGCGAGTTCCGGCCCGCTCATGCCCGGCATCCAGACGTCGGTGAGCACGGCGTCGAACCGCGTGTCGTTCATCAGTTTCAGCGCTTCCTCGCCCGATTCGGCGGTGACGGTGTTCTTCACGCCGAGCTTCCGGCAGAGCGCCTCCAGCACCTTCAGGTTCAGCTTGTTGTCGTCGACCAGCAGCAGCGAGAGATCGACGTCCGCGGGAAGCGCGTGCGTCCCGCCCTGCTGTTCGAGCTCGGCAGGCGCTTCGGTCTGGTACTCGGTGCGCGGGAGTTCGACTGTGAACGAGCTGCCGACGCCGACTTCGCTGTCGATCCTGACCTTGCCGCCCATTTTCGCGGCCATGAGGTTGCAGATGGAAAGCCCGAGCCCGGTGCCGACGATCTGCGTTTTCGTACGGATGCGCACGAACGGCTGCATGAGGTCGGCGAAATGGCTCTTGTCGATGCCGATGCCGGTGTCCTGCACGGTGAAGGAGAGCAGTCCGGTCTGTTTCCCGTCGGCGGTCTGCGCGTCCGGCGTGAACCGGATATGCAGGGTGACGCCGCCCTTTTCGGTGAACTTGACGGCGTTTCCGATGAGGTTGAAGAGTATCTGGCTGATGCGCTGGGAATCGACCTTCACCCACGGGATCTCGTCGGGCGCGTCGAGCTTCAGGAAGAGCGCCTTGTTGTGCGCGGCGTCACCGACGATGGTGAGGACGTTTTCGGCGAGACGGCGGAAATCGCACATGGCGGGGTAGAGCTTGAGCTTGCCCGCGTCGAGCGAGGCGAAGTCCAGCACGTCGTTGATCAGTTGCATCAGGGTGTTGCCGCTGAAGATGATGTTGCCGAGGTATTCCGTAACCTTCTCCTGCGGGAGTCCGCCCTGCTGGAGCAGTTCGGAGAATCCGATGATCGAGTTCAGCGGCGTACGGATGTCGTGGCTGACGCAGCTGAAGAAGAAGCTCTTGGCCTTTTCGGCGGAAATCGCCTTGTCGCGCTCGGCCTTCAGATTCTGCGTGAGCTCGTATTTCAGGAGCAGCATGTTCGCTGTATGCTGGAAGCTGCCCAACATCTCGTAGTCGGTCTGCGAGAAGGAACGCCACGGATCTTTGAAGTAGAGCGCGACGACACCCCAGACCTGGTCCCTGTGCATGAGGCGGAACGAACAGCGCGTTCCCATTTTGATGGCGCGGATGAAATTCGCCATGCGCGAGTCCGCGATGGGCATATTCTGCAGGTCGTTTTCGACCGTGATCTCGTGCTCTTCCAGCACGGTCATCCATTCGCTGTCGGTGTTGTTGTAGTCGCGGCGTTTCGGCATGTTCCGGAGGAACGACTGGTCGCTGTCCTCGAACCCCCATGTGGCCAGGATCTCCGGTCCGGTCTTCTGAAAATGAAGGAAGCTGCCTCCGTCCGCGGCGAAGTAATTGGAGACGATGCGGATGACCTCGCGAACGGCACTGAGTTCATCGGCCGCTTCGGAAAGGATCGCGGTCATACAGGAGTTGATGGCTTCCTGTCGGCGGATGCGGCGGTCGGATTCGGTGATGTCCACGGCGAACATGAAGATGTAGGAAAGCCTGTTCGAACCGTCCGTCACGCCGTGTGCGTCGATCTGCCAGAGCTTGCCGTTGATCTTCCGCTGGACGGAGGACGTGCGCAGACCGTTCATGATCGACTGGAGCAGCTGCGGCTTCACCTCGCGTTCAAGCAAAGCGATCGACTCCTGATAGGGTTTATTGCAGCGGAGCAGATGGCCGGAGCCGTCGAACATCGCCACAGGAATAATGGTGTTGTCGACGAGCAGCTGGTTCTCGCGTTCGCGCTGCTGGATTTCGCGCAGGGCGTTGCAGCGGTCCACGGCCATGGAGAGCAGCGACGCGGCGGCCTGCACCATCTGGAGATCGGCGGGACTGAAATGCGTCCTGAAGCTGACGTAATGGATGGCAAGCCCGCCCCAGAAACGCCCGTTGATCTTCACGCGGGCGATGATGGCGGATTTGGAGTGGCACCCGACGTCCGGCAAATCCGCGTAGAGCGGCTCGACGTCCTCGAACGCGAGCACGGGCTCCTTGCGTCTTTCGCGGCACTGTTTCAGGATCGGGCAGTTCGGATCGTGTTTGCCGAGACGCTCGGTGCCGGGGCGCGTCCATTCGTTCATGAGGAGGAAACCGTCCGAAGGCTTCTGGGGGAGCATGAGGACCCGGTCGCAATGCAGGACGTCGAGCAGCTGTCCGGCAAGATAATCGCAGAATTCGCGGATGTCCGGATTCTCGTTGAAATAGGAGAGGATGTTCATCTTGAACTTCTCGACCCCGTGCAGCTTGCGCTCCTCTGTCACGTCGTGGGCGATGCCGACCAGCATTTTCCCGCCCCGGTCGGTGCGGAACGGCAGGAGCCATTTCTCGAAGACGTGCCAGCCGATGCCGGGGACCACTTCCTCGACGTCGGCGTGGATCAGATCCTTCGACTCCATGACTTCGGCGTGTTCCGAGGTCAGCTTGTCCGCGACCACGTTCGGGAAGATATCGTAGTCCGTCTTGCCGAGCACCTCGTCGCGCGTGCGCCCGATCATGCGGCAGAACTTCCGGTTGCACATGGTGTAGCGGAAATCGTCGCCGGCGTCCTTCACGAAGAAGGACATGGGCAGCGTGTCGATGATCTGTTCCAGCAGGCGCTTGGAATCCGCCAGGTTCTCCTGTTCGCGGATGCGGTAGAGGATGGCGGCGAACGTGTCCACCAGCATGAGGCGCGGTTCGAGGTTGTAGGTCGGGAACGGCATGCGGTTCATGAACTGGATGAGCATCGTGCCGATGTACTGCCGCTGGTTGAAGATCTCGAACGCGAGCTGACAGGGCGGATAGCCGGGGCATTGTTCGGTGATTTCGGCAAGTTCCGGCACATGGGCGATATCGGGGAGCGCGCAGGCGTGTTTTTCCAGAAGGACGGGGCGCATGAATCCGATGAACTTTTCGCGGAGCTCGGGCGTGAGGTCCGGCAGTTTGCCCTTCATGTCCTCGCGGACAAACTCCGTACGCTCCTCCATGTCGCGATTCATCCAGATCATGCGGCAGCTGTCGAACTCGCGGAAGATGATCTCGGTGATGATCGACAGGACCCTGTTCATGTCGGTTTCCTGCTGCGTCTTCTTCAGGATCTCGGCGTTCGCCGACTCGTACTTATGGAAGAACGCCTCCGCCGTGATATCCTCGACCGCGCCGAGGATCAGGCGGCGTCCGGAGGGATCGACGTACAGGTTTTCCGTGATATGGACAAACTGCGGAAATCCCTTGTCGTCCAACAGCGCCAGACGGAAAGACTGAGTCTTTTCAGGTTCCTGCACGGTCTTTTCGGAGAAGCCGCGCCATTGTCCGGCGACCGGAGCGGGAAGGAAGTCGGCGGCCTTTCTGCCGCGCACCTCCATCTGATCAACGCGGAATATCTGCGCGAAGCCGCGGTTCGCGCGCATGAACCGGAAATCGTTGTCGACCTCCTGTACATATATGCCAAGCTGGATGTTGTTCGCGATGGTCCGGAGAAGGCTTTCCCGCTTGGCGGCATCGGCCGGATCATTGTCGGAGGACTGTACAGACTTGACCGTAAAGAAGAGGATGCCCGCCTCCGTACCGTCGGCCAGGACGACCGGCTGCATGACGGATTCGTACCACGCACCGGAGGATTCGGTTTCGGCGCAGACATGGAATGTGAGCTCAAAATCCGGCAGAGAAACGCGGCATTCGCTGTTGCCGGACTTCACGGTGTCCGACGGGATCAGTTCGTCAAGAGATTGTCCGGCAAGCTCGCCGGAGCCCCGTCCGAACGCCTTTTCCGCGGACGGATTCCCGTACAGGATGACGCCGTCGCGTCCGCGGACGATCACACCGTCCGACAGATGGCGGTATACAGCATCAAAAGCCCCCGAAGCGAAGCGGATCGTTCCATTTTTCGTTTGTTCCCCGGCCATATTTTCGCGCGTCCTCTATATTTAATCCAAAAAAAATAATCTTTTACTTTATCACGGTTTTTCCGAAAAGTCAAGCGCAAACAATTGTTTCACTGGGTATAGGAAACAAACACATTCAGCGTGACGCAGCTCATTTATTTTTTTCGTTTTTTTCCGCGCATCCGGTTGATTTTTCATTCATCGGCTGTATGTTATAAAAAAAGATTTTCCGTTCAAACGAACCTCATTCCGGCATCGCCGGGAAAGGATTTGCCCCGTGAAATTGAGAACCATCACACTCGGAATCGTCCTCGCGGCGACCGCCGCCCTGCCCGCCTGCATCTGCACGCAAAACGGATCGTCCGCCCCACAGGAAACCGCGATCCATCATATCTACCGGGGCAATCCGCTCGCCACGCGGTCGGACCTCCAGCGCGCCGCCGTCGATGTGCTCCGCCCCCTGCTCCCATACTACTCGAAGAACGGCGCACGTCTGCATCAGGGATTCACTGGTGCGAGCTACCCGGACAGCACTGCGGAGATGGAGGCGTTCTCCCGTCCCGTGTGGGCGCTCGGCCCGCTCTGGGCGGGCGGCGGCGATGATCCGGAGCTGCGCGACGTCTGCGTGCGCGGCCTGATCGCGGGCACCGATCCGGCGAATCCCGAGTACTGGGGCAACGTCGGCGACTACGACCAGAAGATCGTCGAGATGGCGGCGATCGGGCTGGCGCTGGCGATCGCGCCGGAAAAAGTCTGGGATCCGCTGACGAAGGAACAGCAGGACAACCTGTACAAATGGCTGAACAACGCGAACCTCCGCAAAGCCTGGCCGTGCAACTGGGAGATGTTCCGCGTGGTCGTGAACATCGGATTCCGCCGCGTCGGGCGTCCCTACGACAAAAAATCGGTCGAAACCGCGCTGAACGCCATGGAGCCGTGGTATCTCGGCAACGGATGGTACACCGACGGCGAAAACGCCCACGCCGACCACTACAACTCCTGGGGCATGCACTTCTACTGCCTGCTGTACGCCGCGCTCATGAAGGACGAGGACCCCGTCCGCGCCGAGCTCTACAAGGAGCGCGCCCGCGTCTTCGCGCAGGACTACATGTATTATTTCGGCGACGACGGCTCCGCGATCCCGTACGGACGCAGCCTCGCCTACCGGTTCGCAGAAGCGGCGTTCTGGGCGGCATACGCCTACGCGGACGTCGGCGGGATCGAACCCGGCGTCCTGAAGGGGCTCTTCCTGCGGAACATGCGGAAATGGCTCAGCCGTCCGATCTTCGACACGGGCGGCGTCCTGACGGTCGGCTACGCGTACCCGAACATGAGCATGGCGGAGAGCTACAACGGATTCGGCTCGGTCTACTGGGGCATGAAGTCGTTCCTCGTGCTCGCCCTCCCCGAGGACCATCCGTTCTGGGCGGCCGAAGAACTCCCGATGCCGGAGCTGCCCGCCTCGCGCCGCATGGACGGTCCGCACTTCATCGCCCAGCGCGACGGCTCGCACGCCGTATTCTTCGCCGCCGGGCAGAAACCGCGCATGCAGCATACGCACGGACAGGCGAAATACGAGAAGTTCGCCTACTCCAATTTGTACGGATTCGGCGTCCCGAAGGGCCCCTACGGGCTCTCCCAGATCGTCCCCGACTCCATGCTCGCCGTAACCGACGCCGGCAGCGACCGCTACGCCGTGAAGCGCGACACGAAGGACTACGAAGTCACCGACGACTGGATCCGCACCGACTGGTCCCCGCTCATGGGCGTCACGATCCGCACCTGGATCGTCCCCGCCCTGCCCTGGCATGTCCGCATCCACGAAATCACATCCGACCGAACGCTCCAGACCTTCGACGGCGGATTCGCGTTCCCCGCCGATGGCGTTTCAGCAAAGACCGACCGTAAGTCCGTCTTCGTCTCGCAGTCCGGCGGCATGTCCTGCGGAGCCGTCGACCTCTCCGGCGGCCGCACCGCGGTCAACCAGAGCACGGAGCCGAACACGAATCTGATCCTGCCGCGCGCGACCATCCCCGGACTTCAGGGCAACGTCCCGAAGGGCACGACCACGATCGTTTCCGCGTTCTACTGCGGCAATAGCGACCGGGGAGAAACGCCGTCCGTGACGACCTCGGACGATGCCTACACGGTCCGGATCGGCGGCAGGACCGTTGTGATCCCTCGCAGGAAATAAAACACAAAAAATATTTAAGGTTTTTACGTTTTTCGCTTGATTCTTTCCGTTTTTTGTGTATATTTAGCTTTTGATGGAACAATCAACCCGAGTTAAGCTCAACTCCAACCCCCAAGGAACCACAAAATGAACCGTAAATCGACCGGAAGCATGCTCCTCGCCCTGATCGCCATGACCGTCGGCGCGACCGCCTGCCAGTCCGCCCCAGTGCCGGAAGCCGATCCCGAAGCCTCCGTCAAGGGCACCATGACCGTGAACATGAACGACAAGCTCAAGATCTCCGACACCATGTTCGGTATCTTCTTCGAGGATATCAACTACGGCGCGGACGGCGGCCTTTACGCCGAGCTCGTGGCGAACCGCGACTTCGAATGCACCCCGGCCGACGCGCGCGGCTGGAGCGCGAAGAAGTTCTGGGCCGTCGACGGCGGCAACATGAAGTTCGACATCGCCACCAGCGATCCGATCCACGCGAACAATCCGCACTACGCCGTGATCTCCGTCGACGCGGTCGGCCCCCGCCTCATCAACGAAGGCTTCGGCGGTTTCCGCTATGAAAAGGGCGCGGACTACAACTTCTCCATGTTCGCCCGCCAGCAGGGCGCCAAGTCCGTCAAGATTGAAGTCGGCCTCCTCTCCGACACCGGCGCGGTCCTCGCATCCAAAACGGTCACGGTGGACGACAAGACCTGGGACAAGGTCGATTTCACCCTCACCGCCAACGCCGGCAACTCCACCGCCGACGCCTGCGGCAAGTTCTACCTGAAGCCCCTCACCGCCGGCGCGGAAGTCGCCGTCGACATGGTCTCCCTCTTCCCGAAGGACACCTTCAAGGGCCGCAAGAACGGTCTCCGCAAGGACCTCGCCCAGACGCTCGCCGACCTGAAGCCTCAGTTCGTCCGCTTCCCCGGCGGCTGCGTGGCGCACGGCAACAGCTGGCAGGACGACTGCTACTACTGGAAAGATTCCGTCGGCTCGCTTGAAGAACGCAAACCGATCAAGAACCGCTGGGGCTACCACCAGACCCGCGGCCTCGGCTACTTCGAATACTTCCAGTTCTGCGAAGACATCGGCGCGTACGCACTCCCGATCATCACCGTCGGCGTCGACTGCCAGTTCACCGGCGGCCAGCAGGCCGTCCCGATGGACCAGATGGGCCGCATCGTCCAGGACGCCCTCGACCTCGTCGAATTCGCCAACGGCTCCACCGACACCCAGTGGGGCGCGCTCCGCGCGAAGATGGGTCATCCGAAGCCGTTCGGCCTGAAATATATCGGCCTCGGCAACGAGGAACAGATCACCGACGCATTCGAACAGCGCTTCAAAATGGTCAACGACGCGCTCGTCGCCAAGTATCCCGACATCGTCGTGGTCGGCACCGTCGGACCCGGCGCTTCCGGACGCGACTACGACCGCGGCTGGAGATTCGCCCGTCAGGAGAAACTCCCGATCGTCGACGAGCACTTCTACATGAACCCGAACTGGTTCGTGGACAGCGCGCAGCACCGCTATGACAACTACGACCGCACCGGCCCGAAGGTCTACGCAGGCGAATATGCCGCCCACGCGCAGGGCAATCCCCGCCCGAACACCATCGAGACCGCCCTCGACGAGGCCATCTTCCTGACCGGCGTCGAACGCAACGGCGACGTCGTCGTGATGTCCTCCTACGCGCCGCTCCTCGGCAAGCACGGCAACATGCAGTGGACCCCGAACATGATCTACTTCTCGAACACGAAGATCGACAAGACCACGACCTACGAGGTTCAGAAGCTCTTCGGCGCGAACGCGGGCACGAACTACCTGAAGAACAAGCTCGACTTCGGCGGCGCGCTCGACGCCCGCCAGACGCTCAGAGTCGCCGCCTCCGCCGTCCAGACCAGGGACGGAGACACCGTCCTGAAGTACGTCAACACCCTCGACCAGGCCGTCTCCATCACCGTCACGCTCGACAACGGCAAAGGCATCCCCGCCTCCGCGAAGCGCACCGTCCTCACCGGACCCGCCTTCACCGGCAAGGAATACACGCTCACCGACAACTACATCAAGCTCGGCGAAAAGTTCACCGTGAACCTCCCCGCCCACTCCATGACCGTCATCCGCTTCTGAGCGGACGGCGGTTTGCCTGAGACAGGGCAAACCTGACGACACAGGCCTGTTCCGTCCGCAATGTTCGGAACAGGCTTTTTTCCGCGGTTTTCCGCCTCGGAACGAAGAAAAAACAAAAAAAAGAAAAGATTTTATTCGGAAGATACAATATTTCGCATTGTCGAAACGTTATTTGATTGGTCCGAGTCGATCCGGGCATCGCCCGCTCCCATGGATCCGGCGAAAAAAACGCCGGAAGCCCGGACACCAACGTTAATACGACAGACAAGAGAAAGGAACACCGGTCATGAAGAAAAACTACACTGCATTCATTCTCGCGGCTTTGATCATTCCCGCAACAGGACTTCTCGCGCGGGGACGCGGCGGCGGTCGCGCCGGCGGAGGCGGAGGACGCCCCGGCGGCGGAGCAGCAGTGTCCCGTCAGCCCGGCGGACGTCCCGGCGGTGCACAACCCGGAAGCCGTCCCGGCGGTCCTGCACCCGTCGAACGTCGTCTCGGCGGCGCCGTCGTCATTTCCGGCGGACGTCCCGCGGCACGTCCGCTTAATCCGCCGCAGCCGCCCCCTCCCCCGACGGGCGGCCCGGTGGTCGTCAGTCCCGAATTCTTCGATCCGCTGCTGCCCGGCTACGGCTACTACGGCTACAGATACGGCCGCGTGATCGTGGTCCCGCCCAGTGTCATCGTCACGGAACCGGACGTCGTGCAGCAGGAAGTCGTGGTCGTGCCGGCCGAACCCGAAACGAAAGTTGTGCCCGCGGTCGAGGTGAAGACCGAGGAAAAGCCCGCCGTTGCGGCCGCTCCTGTAAAAGCGGGCGACTTCCAGCTGGTGCTTCTGGAGGACGATTCGGAGGACACCACGCCCGCCGTCTGCTACAAAGTCGGCGAGGAAATGAAGTTCACATTCTCCGTGAACAAGCTCGCACAGAATCCGGTCGAAGGCAAACTCTTCATGAAATGGAAACGCTCCGGCGACGACGGCAAGGTGGAACAGGGCCGCAACGAGATCTCGACGGGGCAAGCCATTACACTCGCGACCACCATCGACCGCCCCGGATTCGTCCGCATCGAAGCTTCGCTTGAGGACGAGGCCGGACACGACCTGAAGAGCAAGTTCGACGGCGGCGCGGGCGCGGAGATCGAGAAGCTCACGCAGGCCGTCCCCGAACCCGAGGATTTCGACGCGTTCTGGGCGAAACAGAAGCAGGAACTCGCCGCCGTGGCCGCCGCGCCCGAGCTCAAAAAGATCAAGGCGAAGCAGGACGGTTTCGACGCCTACGAGGTCAAGATCCCGTGCACCGGACCGCGTCCCGTGACAGGCTATCTCATCATCCCGACCGGCGCGGAGGCGAAATCCCTGCCCGCGAAGGTGCATTTCCAGGCGTACGGCGTACGCGACCAGGCGGTCCCGGACGGCGTGCCCGGCATGGTCTATTTCGACGTCAACGCGCACGGGATCGAGCTGAGCCAGCCGAAATCCTACTACGATGGCATCCGCGCGCAGCTCGGCCACTACGCCTACAACAACGAGGAAAACAAGACGCCCGACACCTCCTACTTCCGCTACATGGCGGTACGCGTGATCCGCGCGTTCGACTTCGTCAAGACCGTGGCGGCGTGGAACGGCAAGGACCTCGGCGTGATCGGCTACAGCCAGGGCGGACTTCAGGCGGCATGGGCCGCCGGACTCGTCCCGGAGATCACCCACGCCGAGATCGGCATGCCGTGGTGCTCCGACGTCGGCTGCGCCAGGGCGGGCCGTCAGCGCGGCACCTGCCCGGACTACCAGCCCGGCCTCGACTACTTCGACCCGGTGAACCACATCAAGCGCGCACCCGAGACGTGCCTGGTCGACATCGTGCGCGCCGGACTCGGGGATTACGTCGCGCAGCCGTCCGGCGTCGCCGTGCTGTTCAACAACGCCCCCGCCAGGAAGCGCGTGATCTACTACCAGAACTGCGCCCACGCCGAGCCGAACGCCCTCTCCACGCCGATCGTCATGCGGACGGAGGACTGGCCGGAACCCGAGACACAGGCAAAGTAAAACGGCAGGCATTCAGGCGGAATCGAGTATCTTGATTCCGCCTTTTTTCCCTCGAAACAGAAAGGAAATGATTTCATGAAAATCCGGATCCTCATCGTCTTTGCGTTGTCGATATCGACCGCGGTCATATCCGCAGCATGCTGTCAGGAAACTGTCCCCAGGACAGAATCGGAACCGCTCGCAGAGTACCGGCTATCCAATCCGTCCGCCGGAGAAAAGACCAGGGCCGTTTATCGGTTCCTGTGCGAAAACTACGGAAAAAGGATCATCTCCGGCCAGCAGGAATCGACCTGGATGGGATCGCCGGAATATGAAATGGACCTGATCCGGAAGGAAACGGGAAAGACGCCTGCGCTGCGGGGGCTGGATTTCATGAACGATGATTTCGACGGCGTCACGAAGCGTGCGAAGGACTGGTGGAACCGCGGCGGCCTCGTCACGATCTGCTGGCATGCCGGAATCTACGGCGGCGGATACGATGAATCAAAAAATGATGTACCCGATTTCCGGCTTCTTCTGGATGAGCGGACCGAGGAACACCGGAAGATGATCGCGAACTGGGACCGCGCCGCGCGGGCGCTTGCGGAATTGCAGGACGCGGGCGTGGTCGTGCTCTGGAGGCCGTTCCACGAATTCGACGGCAAATGGTTCTGGTGGGGCAAAGGCTCGCCGGAGGATTTTATTCAGCTGTGGCGCATGATGTATCGGCGCTATACGGAACACTTCCGCCTGAACAACCTGATCTGGGTCCTGGGGTACTCCGGCGAGGTCCGGGACGGCTGGTATGTCGGCGACGATTTCTGCGACGTGATCGGCTCGGACACGTACGACGGGACCGAACATCAGAACGGCTGGAACAAACTTCTCCGAGTCGGCGCATCAAACAAGCCGTTCGCGTTCCACGAATGCGGGAATCTGCCCTCTCTTCAGGCTTTCTTTGAAAAAGACTGTATCTGGTCCTGGTTCATGATCTGGCACACGACCTGGCTGGAAGCGAACAAGGGCGGGATTCTCCGCGAATACTACAACGACGAACGCATCATTACGCTGGAAGACATTCAGGACCTTTTCCGCTGAGATCCGTTCTGTTGTGTTTCTTCAGGACTTCAGGTTGCGGAGGGCGTCCGGGTTGTTCCCGATGATCATGCCGACTTTTCCGCAGGTCTCCAGTTCGGCGCAGTCGCCGCACGTCGCGACATTCCGGCTCAGGGCGCACTGCCGGACGGGGCACAGGGATTCGCAGTAGGGCGTCTTCACGCCGTTGACCCGGCAGCCGACGCAGTTGATCATGGCAGGCGTGATCTCCACGCCGTTCAGCTCGCTCCAGTGCTTCGCGACTTTTTCACGCAGCGCGTTGTCATCGTGAAGCGTCGCGGCGCGCGCCTCGCATTGTTCGCAATCCAGTCCGCAGTATGCGATCAAATCTTTCACAGTGGCCTCCTTGGATGTATTGGTATCTGCTACGATACAATACCATAAACCATCAAAAAAGTCAAACGTACACAAAGGAAAGATTCTCTTTTTCCAGGCTTGAAAATAGCCCGAATCCTGCTATAGTATCGTCCGGGAATTTCTCCCGCGTCATGCCGTGAACGGTCCGCTTCGGACCGCCGGACGGCATGCGAATCCGGCGCGAACGAATCCGCCATTTTCCGAACCCGACTTTCCATGAACACCCGTACCTACATCGCAATCGACCTAAAATCGTTCTACGCCTCGGTGGAATGCGTCGACCGGAAGCGCAATCCGCTCACGACGAACCTCGTGGTGGCGGACGAAAGCCGCACGGAAAAAACGATCTGCCTCGCCGTTTCGCCGTCGCTGAAGGCGTACGGGATCCCCGGCCGCGCCCGGCTGTTCGAGGTCGTCCAGCGTGTCCGCGAGGTCAACGGCGAACGCCTTGACCGTGCGCCGGGGCATCGTTTCCGGGGGAAATCCGACAGCGCGCCCGAGCTCGCGAAAGACCCGTCGCTGGAGCTCGGCTACATCGTCGCCGTGCCGCGCATGGGCCGCTACATGGAAGTCAGCTCGCACATCTACAGCATCTACCTGCGGCACGTCGCGCCGGAGGACATCCACGTGTATTCCATTGACGAGGTGTTCATTGACGCGACCGCGTACCTGAAGATGTACAAGCTCACGGCGCGCGAATTCGCCATGAAGCTCGTCCGCGAGGTCCTGAAGGAGACAGGCATCACCGCCACCGCCGGGATCGGGACCAACCTCTATCTCGGCAAGATCGCCATGGACATCGTCGCCAAGCACATCCCGGCGGACCGGGACGGCGTACGCATCGCCGAGCTGGATGAGCAGACCTACCGCGAAAAACTCTGGACGCACCGTCCGCTCACCGATTTCTGGCGCGTCGGACGCGGCTACGCCCGGCGGCTGGAATCGCGCGGAATGCGCACGATGGGCGACGTGGCGCGGATGTCGGTGCGAAACGAGGACGTGCTGTACCGGCTCTTCGGGATCAACGCCGAACTGCTGATCGACCACGCGTGGGGCTGGGAGCCGGTCGGCATCGCCGAGATCAAGGCGTACAGGCCGGAAAACAACAGCCTGAGTTCCGGGCAGGTGCTGAAGGAACCGTACGACTTCGAAAAGGCAAAGCTCGTGACGAAGGAGATGACCGACCTGCTCGCGCTCAGCCTCGTCGAAAAACACCTCGTGACCGACCAGCTGATCCTGACCGTGGGGTACGACGTCGCGAACCTGGCGACGCCGGAGCTCCGTCGCAAATACAAGGGCGAAATTCACATCAACCACTACGGACGCGAGGTCCCGAAGGGCGCGCACGGAGCCGAAAACCTCGGGGGGCACACGTCCTCGTCGCAACGCCTGATCGAGGCGGCGTCCGCGATCTTCGACCGGGTCGTCGACCGGAACCTGCTCGTGCGCCGCATCACGGTCGCCGCGAACCATATCCTAACCGAAAACGAAGCAAGGCAGCAGCCGTCCGAACCGGAACAGCCCGACCTTTTCACGGACGCCGCCGCGCTCAGGAAACAACAGGCCGCCGAGGAAGCCGAACGCGACCGCGAGAAACGTCTCCAGAACGCCATCCTGGACATCAAGCACAAGCTCGGCAAGAACGCCATTCTGAAGGGCATGAATCTGCTGGAGGGCGCGACCGCGAAGGAACGCAACGAGCAGGTCGGCGGGCACAAGGAATGAGGTGAACCATGGAAAAACAACCCCATCCGTACGAAGACATCCTCCACCTGCCGCACCATGTTTCGAAGGAGCGTCCGCGCATGTCCATGCTCGACCGCGCCGCGCAGTTCTCGCCGTTCGCCGCGCTGGTCGGATATGAGGACATCATCGACGAGACGGCACGCCTGACGACGCCGGAACGCGAGCTGGACGATGTGGAGAAAGCCGAACTTGACCGCCGCGTCGGCATCCTCGCCGCGCACCTCAGGGAAAAACCGGTCGTCACGGTCGAATATTTCGTCCCGGACAAGCTCAAATCCGGCGGCGCGTACCAGACACGCACCGGGGCGCTTGTCCGGATCTCTCCCGTAAGGAAGACCCTGACCCTCGCAGACGGCACGTCGATCCGGTTCAAGGACGTTGTCGGGATCGAGTCCGACCTCTTCCGCGAAGAATTCTAGCCCCCGCCCTGCATGGAAACGCCTGTGGATTACGTTCATCATTACAAATCGCCGCTCGGCGGGATCACACTCGCTTCGGACGGGACCACGCTCGTCGGGCTGTGGTTCGACGAACAGCGTTTTTTCGCGGCCTCGCTTTCCCCGGATCAGGAAGAAAAAACGCTCTCAATTTTTGAACAGGCGGACCGCTGGCTGGACCTCTATTTCAGCGGCAGGGATCCCGGATTCACGCCGCCTGTCAAGCTCCGCGCCACGGAATTCCGGCGGGCTGTCTGCGACATCATGCTCGCCATCCCGTACGGACGCACCATGACCTATGGCAGGATCGCAGAGATTATCGCTCGGCAAAAAGGCGTCCCGCGTATGTCGGCGCAGGCGGTCGGCGGCGCGGTCGGACACAACCCCGTTTCCCTGATCGTGCCGTGCCATCGGGTCATCGGCACGGGCGGCGCGCTCGTCGGGTACGGCGGCGGACTTGAACGGAAAGCCGCGCTGCTCGAACTGGAGCACGCCAATCTTTCAGGCGACTTTGTTCCCTGACATCACAGTCAGGAGTTCGCCATCTTCTTTTGTGCCTTTTTTTCCGCTTTGAACTCTTCCCAGCGGATCCGGGCTGCGATGGCCTCCTCCACGGCCCGGCATAACGTATCAAGATCGAACCGCTTGACCTTCGTCGCGTCCAGATAAACTCGCAGGAACCCGCGGCGTTCCTCCTGCGTGAACGCATAGTGCCACAGGTAATACCCGAGATCCTCCGCGATGCGCCGTTTCAGCCATCGTCCCCACGCGCGGCGGCATCTGGCGACATCAATCCAGCGTATTTCCATCTGACGCCCCTCCGCGTCCGGTTCCGGCAGCTTGCGCCAGAGCTCGTTCCACGGCGTGAATCCGCCATGATAGATCCCCGCATCGTGCAGGCGGGCGATGAGGATGAAATTGCTGCGCGTGAATTCATCACGCATCGCGGTCTCGTGTGACTGCGACTCCAAGAAATACCGGCCGTCCAGAAACCCGTCGGCAAACTCCGTGGCGAGAAAGCAATTACGGATGCGGAAAAAACCGCGGCCCTCGCCCACTGCGACCAGTTTCACCACAGGCAACCCCAGGCGTGCCAACCGCTTGTTCTTGTATGCTTCCTTGGTCGCCTGTGTCCATGAAAACCCATACGGCAACCACCGGATGCTGACACACCACTTGCACGCCAGATCCAGCCCGGACGCGGTCTTCAGGCGAAGCACATACTTTCTTTTTGTCCGCCAGAGAACATCCAGCCCGGAATCCAACCCGGGCGGCCCCGCCCGCAGAACATCGCGGAGTTCGGCGGCATCCTTTCGGATCCAGCACCACGAGCGCGCCGGGGTCCACTCCAGGCCGGTGAATGTTCCGGAGATCGTTTCTTTTCGCATTGTTCTTTCCTGTTTCGTATGTAGGGTTGGCCCGCGGACAATGTTCCAGCTATTTACAACCAACATAGCTTTTTTTCCGCTTTCTCCTATCAATATAACTTCTTTTCTTCTTGATTTCAAGTTCCTGAAAGAGATAATGACGTTTTTTTCCGAATTGTAATAGAACGCGGTTTGAATCCATCCCGGAATCCGGCTCAAAACAGCATCGCCACCTTGAAACAGTGGAAAAAGATGTTATATTTATCCACATCAATTCAATTATAACGGAACAAACCCAACAGAACCGCAGCATGAATCACGACCGGACACAGACAGGAATTCCGCCGGATTCCGTTATCCGCGACAACGATGCGGCATCGATACTGAAGCCGCCACGACCCGAGCGTCGTCAGGATGCGCGCCGCCGGAATCTTTTTATCCTGGTCTGCTGCGTTCTGTTCGCGCTCCTGACGGCGATCCGGGTCCTGAACATCTGGAGCAACACGCCCGAATACGACGAAATATGGACGGTCCAGCACTACAGGAATCTCCCGGTTCCGGCCGTTTTTTCCGACGTCTCCACGCCGAACAACCATGTGTTGAACACGCTCGGGATCAAGTTTTTTCTGAACATACTCCCTCCTCACAATTTCGCAATAAGACTGACTGCGCTGCTGGGGTTCTGCGGATTATTCGTGATCCTGCTCAGAGCGGTGCTTCTGCTCCTGAAAAACAATACGGCGCGCGCAGGGGTCCTGACGGCGGTGCTTCTGAACGGCATGCTGCTTCATTACGCCGAAACGGCCCGCGGGTATTCGCTTCAGGCGTTTTTCGTGTTCGGCCTGCTGTTCTCCCTGCTCTGCTTCTCGTTCAGACCGCGGGAAAACCGTATGTTCAACGCCGTCATGTGGCTGCTGTGCGCGGAGGGCGCATGCCTGTCCGTCTCGTCCGGCGTGCTGTACGTCGTGATCCTGACCGGATTGTGGGTGCTGCTGTATGTGCCGTTCAGGGACGGCATCAAAAAGATCTGGCATGACAACCGTCCGCTGATCCTCGCCGGAATACTCTGGAGTGTGTTCGTTCTCATCTGGTACGGCGGCAACTGTTCGCGGTTCGCGGAAGGACGCGCCATGTTCGGCGACTCGTTCCGGACTCCGGCGCAGTTTCTGACCTACTGTTTCGATGTCGCGCGGGACACCGGATTGCTCTGGACGCTGCCGCTTCTAGTGCTCTGCGGTATCCTGCTTCAGGGAAAACCCCAATGGCGGATTTGTGCGCTGACCGGAGGCGCAATTGTTCTTTTGTTCGCCTCGGCGCTGGTCACAAAAGGAGGCCCCGCGCGCATTTACCTGGCGCTGTTCGCTCCGGCGGTCTTCGGGCTCGGCGCGGCGGCGGATATCCTGCTCTCGGAAAACACGAAGTTCAAAAAAGCAAGTCTCTGGCTCCTGCTGATCCTGGCCGCGGTCTGCATTTTCTGTTCGGACAGAGACCGCCGGAAGGCCGCCGCGCCGGATCTGGCCGCAGTGTTCCGCAAGGTTGCAAAGATGGATTCCCGGATATTCGTCTCCTACAAATCGACGGACCTGTACGTGCTGCGGATGCTGTTCCGGGAGGACATCATGCCGGACAACGACGAACGCCAGCGCGCCCCCGAAATGCTTCTGGTGCTGAACGATAATACGATTTCCGCCGTTCATGCCTGCGATCCGCCCGTCGAGGAGTTCGTGCAGCCGGGCGCGAATCCGGCGGACAGCGGATATGTCGTGCCCGGGGAAACACTTCAATTCTGGCTCTACCGGTTGCGACCGCTCACCCCCGGCGAAACACTGGACGGGAAAGCGGTCCTGTGCTTCTCGGACGACACCATCCCCGACGACATGAAACACTGGCTGATCGACAACTGCGGGATCGTGAACAGCATGCTTTTCTCGCCGGAGACCACACGTATCTGCTACGGATTCTCCGGATCGAGGCTGAACGTGACCGCCGACATGCTGCTTGAGATGGAAGAAGCCGCCAAGGGCGGACTCTTCTTCAGGATCGTTTCGGACTGAACACATCCATCCACGCCCTCACAGCACCGGGTAGCTGCCGAGGAGTTTGAGCTCTTCCGTGAGCGGCTTCAGGCCAGCGAGCGCGGCGGACACGCGCGGCGCGTTGGCCGCCCCCTCGATATCGACGAAGAACCGGTAGTGCCAGCAGCCGGAGCCGGAGGGACGGCTCTCGATCATGGTGAGCGTGACGCCGGCGTTCTTGAACGGCTCGAGGCAGTCGTGCAGCGCGCCGAAGCGTTCGCGCGCAGTGAAGCAGATGCAGCATTTCGCGTGCGGCATGAGCGTGTTTTCCGCGCGGGACAGGATCAGGAAGCGTGTGCGGTTGTCCGGCGTGTCCTGAATGGAACGGTCCAGGATGTTCAGGTGGTACTGCGCGGCGATGCTCTCCCCGCCGATGACTGCGGCGTTCGGGCTGAGCGCGGCGAACTCGGCGGCGCGCGCGTTGGAGCCCACGCCCACGGTCTCGACGTCCGGGAAATTGCGTTCGAGGTATTTCCGGCACTGGCCGAGCGACTGCACATGACTGTAGATGACGCCGATCTTCTCCTTCGGCACGGACGCCATGAGGCAGTGATGGATGTTCATGGACGTCTCGGCGTATATCTTCAGCGTGGTCTCCGCCAGCACGTCCAGCGTGCCGATCACGACGCCCTCCGTGGTGTTCTCGACCGGCACGCAGCCGTATTCGCATTCGCCGGTCTCGACCGCCGCGAAGACGTTCTGGATGCCGGAGCACGGACGGTACTCGGCGGTCTCGGCGAAGACCTTCCGCGCGGCCTCGTGCGTGAACGTCCCGGCTGGCCCGAGGTACGCCACGCGCGGCTTGGAGGTGGAGATGGAGTGCGGCGTGCCGTGGCGCAGGCGTTCCGCGGCATTCAGGATCAGGCGTTCTGTCTCGTCGAACCCGATGCAGGCGTCCGTGACGGATACGCGCGGATCGGGCGCGACGCCTGGCATCAGGTTCTGTTTGCCGGGCAGGAGAGAGCTTTCGAGCATCAGGCCAACGATGCCGTCGTTCCCGGCGAGCTTCTGCGCCAGGACGTCCTCGAAGACGATGTGCTGGCGGCCGGGGTCGCGCCGCGAATTTCCGTGGCTGCAGTCGACCGCGACCGTGCGCGGGATTCCCGCGTTTTCGAGCTTGCGGAGCGCTGCGTCGATGCACGCGGCGTAGTAGTTTTCGCCGGAGATGCCGCCGCGCAGGACCAGGTGGCAGTACGGATTGCCCTCGCTGCGGATGATCCCGCTGCGGCCGTCGTGCATGATCCCGATGTAGCTGTGCGGCGCGCGGGCGGCGCAGATGGCGTCCACGGCGATCTGCAGGTTGCCGTCGGTGCTGTTCTTGAACCCGACGGGCATATCGAGCGAGCTCGCGAGCTGGCGATGCGTCTGGGATTCCGTAGTGCGCGCGCCGATCCCCGCCCATGAAACGAGCTCGGCGAGGTAATTCGCGATAGCCGGGTCGAGCAGTTCCGTGGCGGTGCCGAGCCCGTACGCCGACACGTCCAGCAGGAGCTTGCGGGCGAGTTCCAGGCCGCGCGCGATGTCGCTGCCGCCGTCCAGGTCCGGGTCGTACACCAGTCCCTTCCAGCCGAGCGTGGTGCGCGGTTTCTCGAAATAGCACCGCATCACGATCTTGACCTCGTCGGAGACGCGTTCCGAAAGCTTCGCGAGCTTCTCCGCGTATTCCAGCGCGGCGGGCACGTTGTGGATCGAGCACGGCCCGGCGATGACCACCAGACGCTTGTCCGTCCGGTCGAAGATGCGCCGCAGTTCCGCGCGGTTCCGGTTGATGTGCTCCACGATGTCCGCGTTCGGCGCGAGTTCGGACGCGAGCTGTTCGGGCGATTTGATGGGCTGTTCCTGGTTCATTTTGTTGTCCTTCGGGTTGTATTTGGTATTTTGAGAAGTCGTTTCGGGAAAAAGAAAACCGCATTCGGGGTTCGGGGCCCGGATGCGGCTGTGTCTGCTGGAAAAAGAAAACGGGTCGGGCCTTCTTGGGGCCGAACCCGTCTGATGTCATGACTTTCGCGTGTACACGTGCAAACGGGCTTCGTCAGGCGGTAAATCGCCAGAAGAAGCCGTAAAATCGAATGCTGTTGTTCACGGAAATCGTTTTCATAATGGTTTTACTATACACCCGTTTTCCATAAAAGTCAACCGCCCATCTCATCTTTTTTCGAGAAAAAACGATCTGCCGCTCGGACGTCTCTCCTACTCCTCCACACTCTGTTTCTCATCATCTTCATTCTGTTTTTCTGTTCATTCTATACGGATAATCTTCTTTTTAAGCAAAGGTACTTGAAAAAGAATAAAATACTGCTATATTACTCTATACAATCTTAAACGTATTGTTAATCCGTCCGAGAATATGGACAATCATTACCTGCCATGGAAAAAGGTTACCATTACCATGAATGAAAATTCTCAAATGTTCGAATACCCCCTTTTTCCTCCTGTCGTTCCCCAACGTTCTTTTGGAGAGAAAAAGGTTTTTTTCATTGACTTGTTTGCGGGGATTGGTGGCATTAGAAAAGGCTTTGAATTAGCATGCAAGGCTTTGGGTTTAGACTCTCAATGTGTTTTTACATCAGAAATAAAACCTCATGCAATACAAGTCTTACAGCAGAATCATCCTGATGAAAGAGTTTTTGGAGATATTACAAAAATAGATGCAGCCATTATTCCCGATTTTGATTTTCTGCTTGCGGGCTTTCCCTGTCAAGCTTTTTCTTCCGCGGGGAAAAGACTTGGTTTTTTGGACACAAGAGGAACGCTTTTTTTTGAAGTAGAAAGAATTCTAAAAGAGAAAAAACCTTTTGGCTTTATTCTTGAAAATGTTGAGGGGCTTGTTAATCACGACAAAGAGAATCCGAAAGACAAAATCGGAGAAACACTGAAAACAATACTTCAGCATTTAGACTCGTTGGGATATAAAGTCTCATGGCGAGTCTTAAATGCCAAGAACTTCGGCGTTCCGCAGGAAAGAAAAAGGATATATATTGTCGGAACATCGAAAGAAAAGCCGGAATTAGATCATTTCCCTCACAGGACAAGTGTACTTGGAAACGTTCTTGAAAGCGGTTTGCCAACCGAAAAAACAGCTTTCATACAAAAAGTTCTTGATCATTACGCTATTGAAGAATTATATGGAAAATCTATAAAAGATAAACGTGGGGGAATTAATAATATTCATAGTTGGGATATAGAGTATAAAGGTTCTGTTTCCGCCGAGCAGAAACAATTACTGTCTCTTATGCTTAAAGAACGCAGAAAAAAACGTTGGGCAGAAGAATACGGAATTGATTGGATGGATGGAATGCCTCTGACTATTGATCAGATAAGAACTTTTTACAACAATCCAAATCTACAGGAGATGTTGGAGGATCTCGTTAAAAAGAAATATATCAAATGTGAACATCCCAAAAAGAAAGTTGGAAATATTCGTGTTCAAGATAAAACACTCCCTTTGGGGTACAATATCGTAGCGGGAAAAATGTCTTTTGAGATTAGCAAGATCCTCTCGCCCAAGGAAGTTGCCCCCACTCTTGTTGCCATGGATATGCAACATTTATTTGTCGCAGATCATGGAGGTTTACGCCCGTTATCTCTACGAGAAGGATTACGCCTTTTTGGATACCCGGATGATTTTAAATTTGATATTGCTCGTGATTTAGGATTTGACTTACTCGGCAATACCGTTGTAGTCCCTGTCATATCTGACGTGGCAACTCGCATTTTAAATATTTATACAAAAACACTTTAAGGGGAAAAGAATGCCTAGACTGTCTGCACAAGAATTGTACAATCGTCTATTACAAGAACATATTTATGATTTAACGGGTCAAATCAGATTTGAACTTGGAGATGTAAATATCATTGTAAAGCAAAGGGACGTTGTTGGTAATATTATTCAAGAATGGCTACAAGGATGGCTTGACCTTAGAAGAATTGAGTATTCGGTTAATGAAAACACACAAATGCCTCCGGATTTCTTTCTTGACCCTACAAATCTAACTCATAATATGCTCGAAGTAAAAGCGTTTTATCGCAATGCTTCTCCAGGTTTTGACATTGCGGACTTCCGCATGTATGAAGAAGAGATTATTGAAAGACCTTATATGCTTGACGTTGATTATCTCATTTTCGGATATGATATGAGTGATGATGGAATAGTAACAGTTAGAGACCTTTGGCTAAAGAAGGTTTGGGAAATAACACGACGAATGGAGAATTGGCCTCTCAATCTCCAGGTTAAAGCTGGAGTTGTTCATAAAATACGCCCTGGGGTATGGTATACAGCAAACACAAGACAACAGTTTAGAATGTTTAATTGCCTCGAGGATTTTGTATCAGCTATTGAAGAAACGGTCTACCAAAATCCTAGAACTCACGATGCGGCCGCAACATGGCGGACATCATTCTCAAATAGTTATTTTCAGTTTTATCAAAGAAACATCATCATTCCCAGATGGCAAGACATTAGAGATAATTATGTGGTGAGGAATTAACCCCCAACATAATTTCTTATTTTTATTGTCTAATACATCCTCCCCCAAAAGAGGAAATGTTGTTTTATAGATAGAATAAAAAAGCCTCGGCCTCAGAATTATCTCTTGAGCCGAGGCATATGTCAAGTATTCTTTACAAAAAAGATTATTACATACCTATCTGAAACTTATTGTGCTTGTTCAGTATTGTTTTGCGCACCAATCTTCTTCATCATCATATTATAATGTGACAAATGGCCGCTTACTTCAAAAATACGCTTAAAGACCTTTTTATATTGATTCAAAGTATCTGTCTCTGGTTCAAACGCCAAATCATCTGGTATTGTATGAGATCCACCATTTATCCATTGAAACAAAGATTTGGCAATTATCTTATCCTCTATGGAAACTATTTTCTTAATAATATCATCTTTGTCTTCCCCTCCAAGTAACGTAAAATAGAACTCAATGATTCGACGCATAACGTTTTGTATTGATATAAATGATGTTTCATTCTCTTCATTTAGCTCCCTCCAGAGCAATTCATAAGATGTCGCGATGGGATTCTTCATTCCATAAGGCTTAATTGATGCTATATTATTGTTTTTTCTAATGATCCAATAATTCACAAAACTGCGTTCTATAGCCTTTCCTCCAACATGAGATGCTTCTTTATGAAAAAAGACATTGTGAGTCAAAACAAACAGCTGAGTTGCTCTACAGGAGTTTGTATTGTCTTTAATTCTATCTATTAGCTCCTGCACCATATTGCTAACTATATACAAAACAGTACTGTCTAAACTACAAATAGGATCGTCAAGAACAATGATTTTTTTATCAGCAATATGTCCTTGCTCTATTGATCCGTCAACTTTTTGCATAAAATAAAGGAATGTTAAAAAAGTTTCTTCTCCTTCACTCAATGTGTTTACTACTTTGGTTCCATCATCTCTCTTGATGCAGTAATAATTTTTCTTGTTATCTGCTGGTTGTATTGAGAAGTTTGTAAAGCCATATATACGAAGATAGTTGTTGATTTTGTTAATACTGGTTTCCACGCCAGTAAGTTTCTCTTCCCTTTCCTCAATCTCTGTTTTAAGACGATTGATGTCCTGTTCCTTTCTGCTGATAGTAATATTTCTTCCTTTTATTTCTTTTTCAAACTTATCAATCTCTTTCAAATACGTTTTTATTAAGTCCTCTTCCTGAGAAAGGCATGTAGTCCATATGTCATCTGTAAGTCTTTTGGATTCTTGTGCATGATTATCAACTAGCTGATTATAATCTTCAATCATTTTATTAGCCAAAACAAACTGGTTTAGTATTTCATTAACCAAATCTGAAACATCTGCAATCACAATTTTCTTTCCTGGCTCGGATATTTTTTCTTCGATTGTTTTTATATTATTTTCCAATTTATCTTTTAACAAATCTTTTCTAGTTGCAAGCAATTCGACATTAAGTTGTCCAATCTGAACTGCAGCATCTCTATCTTGTATTACAGTTTCAAGTGCATAAACAATTTGTTTCGCGAAACCATCATAATAATCATGTTTTTCTTTTAAACAGTTCTTTTTTCTCTCATACTCTTTATCAAAAAAGGACTCAAGTTTTTGTCTAAATTCATCTGTGATTGTTTCTTGCTGGCAGAAAGGGCATTTCCTTGAATTATCATGAAGATACTGGCGACCTTGACTAACCCACGAAGCATTATCAAGTTCTTTTATTAAAGCAGATATATTTACATCTGTATTACCTACTATGACACTTTCCCAAATACTGTCATTCTTGATTTGGTTAAGGTTAAAAAGGAGATCTTGAATATCTCTGACATAAAACATATTACATTTTTCGAGCTTTGAAGAATAGAGCGCTTGAGAACGCTTTAAAAGATCATCTCTGTCACATATTCTTCCCGGATCTCCCGATATACCTGTTTTACGTTTAATAACTTCTCCAGAAAAACGCTCTTTGCTTCCTCTAAAACCTTCAAACGCTTTAGAAAAGTCTTTGTCATTCTTTTTTAGAATTCTCTCCCACACAGCATCCCTAAACTTTGCCTCACAAATAGGCTTGTCTTCTTTTTCACATTTATCTAATAACCCTTTTTCAAATACTAAATCTTTTTCTTTTTGGTCCAAGGCTCTCATTAATTGGTCTATTTCCTCGTTTTCTTTTATATTTTCACTCCCCAAGGTAAAAATCCCGGGCATTTCTTCTTGTAAATTCTCTTGTCGAAACTCCCTGTTATAAACCTCTATTGTCTCATGGTTAGGATTATCCCACTCAATAGAAGATGATTCAAACCGAGGATTATTATCAAGATATTTTTTAAGAAAGGTACTAATGGTTGATTTTCCGCTTCCGTTTGCGCCAAAAATGAAATTGACTTTCTTGCAATCAGAAATCTCTGCTTGCTGAAACGGAACGCAGTTGTTCATTTTGATTGATTTAATCATTGTGGTGTCCTTTCTGTGTTTTTTAAGCGTTTATCTCAGTTTTAAAATAACATTTTCTTTGAATTGATGCTACTATAGCATGTTTTATAAAAAAATCAACATATCATTAATGGAAAAGTGAAAGAAAAACACACGATACACTAATATATATCAGCCTTTTTAAGCACAAAAAAAATAAGTTCCATGAGAACGGATATAAGACTCAAAGATCATGCCTGTGCAGGGGAAACCATGTTTTACGTTTTCTGTCGGGGGATTGGCGAATTTTGTAAAGTTTTGGAGTGAATGGAGGCGGTTTTTCGGGCGGTTTTCTCTTGAAAGTCTGCTGAATATCGGTCAAAAATCTGCCTGAAACATGTTTGGCACGGGATATGCTCATCCCTCCGGCGTAACCTCAAAATCCTTTCAGGAGAAACACAACATGAAACTCATCATCGCGTACATCCAGCCCGACCGGCTGAATCCCGTCAAGCAGGCGCTTTACGCCCGCAGCATCTTCAAAATCTCCGTCACGAACGCGCTGGGCTGCGGCCAGCAGCGCGGATATGTTCACATGTGGCGCGGCGCGCTTCAGGAAGTCAACCTGCTGAAGAAGGTCCGCCTCGCGATCGCGGTCAACGACGAATTCGTCGAGACGACCATCGAAGGCATCTGCGAAGGCGCGCGCACCGGACACATCGGCGACGGCAAGATATTCGTGCTCCCCATGGACGAATGCATCCGCATCCGCACGGGCGAACGCGGCAACGAGGCAATCGGATAACCCCGCAACATCGGAAAGGAATTCAATTCATTATGAATAAGATGATGACAGCGGCTCTGATGAGCCTCGTTTTCGTTGGAATGTGCGCCGGAGCCGAGGAAGCGGCGGAAGCAGTCGCCGAAGTAGCAGTGGCAGCCGAAACGGTCCAGGAGGCCGCCGCACCCGCTCCCTCGACCGCCGATTATGCGATGTTCGCGGTCAACAACCTGTGGGTCATGGCGGGCGGCATGCTGGTCTTCCTGATGCACCTCGGTTTCGCGTGCGTGGAGTCCGGCCTGGCCCGCGCCAAGAACTGCAACAACATCCTCTTCAAGAACACCATGACTCCGGCGATCGGGTTCCTCTCCTACGCCGTCTGCGGATTCGCGCTCATGTACCCCGGCGTACACTGGATCTGGAACAACTGGTTCGGGTTCGCCGGATTCGGGCTGCACCTGCCCGCGGGCGATCCGATCGCGTACCACAACGGCGAGTTCACGTACTGGACGGACTTCTTCTTCCAGGGGATGTTCGCCGCGACCGCCGCGACCATCGTGTCCGGCGCGGTCGCCGAACGCGTGAAACTGAGCAGCTACCTGATTTTCACGGCGGTCTACGTGTCGGTCGTGTACCCGATCGTCGGTTCGTGGGGCTGGGGCGGCGGCTGGCTCGACGCCATGCATTTCCACGATTTCGCCGGGTCCACCTTCGTGCACAGCGTCGGCGGCTGGGCCGCCCTCTCCGGCGTGATCCTGCTCGGACCGCGCATCGGCAAGTACGTCGACGGCAAGGTAATGCCCATCATGGGCCACAACATGCCGCTCGTGACCATCGGCGTCTTCCTGCTCTGGCTCGGCTGGTTCGGGTTCAACGGCGCATCCGCCCTGAACGCGGAGCCGCAGAAGGTCAGCCTCGTGCTCGTGAACACCATGATCGCGGCCAGCGCGGCGGTCGTCTCCAGCATGCTCACCAGCAAATTCATGCTGCACCACCCCGACCTCTCCATGACCATGAACGGCTGTCTCGCCGGTCTGGTCGGCATCACGGCCGGAGCGGACTGCGTGAGCGTGGGTTCGGCGGTCATCATCGGCCTCATCGCAGGCGTCATCGTGGTTCCCGCGGTCGTCATGTTCGACCGGCTCCACCTCGACGACCCCGTCGGCGCGCTCTCCGTCCACCTGGTGAACGGCGTCTGGGGCACGCTCGCGGTCGGCATCTTCTCCGTCGTACCGGAATACACGTTCAAGGTGCAGCTCCTCGGCGCGGCCGTCGTCGGCGCGGTGTCCTTCGTGTCCTCCTTCGCGATCTTCTTCGCGCTGAAGAAAATCACCGGCATCCGCGTCAGCGAGGAGGAAGAACTCCGCGGCCTCGACCTCTGCGAACACGGCGGCGAAGCCTATCCCGGATTCCAGTTCTTCGTCAACATGTAAGGGGAGGCAGAGCCTCCACTGCGGTTGTGCTTGGCTACGCCCAAGCACACTGCAAGCAGTGACGAAACAGTGCCCGGCTACGCTCGGGCACACTGCAAGCAGTGACGAAACAGTGCCCGGCTACGCTCGGGCACGGAGATAAAACAAAAAGCTCCGGCCTGCTCAAAGCGACCGGGGCTTTCTTTTGTCAGAAAACGTAAAACGGGCCGATGAGCGGTTTACTCGGCTTTCTGGTAGACGCGGACGTAGTCGACGTACATGTGAACAGGGAACGGCACTTTGGTAACGTCGCCGCCGCTGTCGCCGCCGAGCGCCAGGTTCACCAGCAGATAGTGCGGCTGATGAAACGGATTATCGACGGAGCGGAACCGCGCGTTTTTGACCTCGGCGATGGAGGAATTGTTCACGGCGCGCCCGTCAACCGACAGCACGATGCGGTTTTCGTCCCAGTCCATCGCGTACACATGGAACTTGTCCGCCCAGTCCGGGTCGTCTTTCCGATAATTACTGATCGGCGTGCGGACGGTGTTCCATTCAGGCGACCATTGCCCGCCTGCCGCGGACCAGCAGAAATTCGCGAGAACCGTTTCCTTATAATACTCGAAGATGTCGATCTCGCCGCAGGACGGCCAGTTCTCGGACACGCCGAGCGTCCAGAACGCGGGCCAGGACCCCTCCATCAGGGGCGCTTTGATGCGCGCCTCGATGCGACCGAACTGGAACGAGTGCAAGCCCTTCGTGATGAGGCAGGCGGAGGTGTATTCGATGGGGCGGCTGTCCCCGCCGAATCCGAACCAGCGGACATTCCCCATCGGATTCGGCAACGGCTGTTCGTGATGTTCGCCCGTGATGACAAGGCATCCGTCTCGCACCTCGGCGCTTTCCGGACGATACCACTGCGCCTCGTGATTCCGCACATACCCGGTCTCGTACGTCCAGTTCGAGGGATCGGGGCGTCCGTTCACATTGAACTCATCGGACCAGACCAGTTTCATCCCGGCAGGCGGATTCGGCGCGAAGGGATCGGCCTCGGACGCGGACGCAGAACCGGAGGGTTCCGTGGTCTGCGTCGACTGGGCTGGACCGCATGAGGCGAGCACGTAGGCGAGGAGAACCGGAAGGAACAGAAGGGACAGGGCTTTCATCATCGAACCTCCTGAGCTGGAACGTTCCCGGAAAACCGCCTCAGTTCGAGGCGGGCATGGACATCAGGAACTCGGCGTTCGTCGAAACCTTCTTGAGCTTGGAGATCAGGACTTCCATGGCCTCGACGGGCGGGACGCCGGTCATGGCCTTGCGGAGCGTCCAGACGCGCGGAAGCTCGTCGCGGTGGAGCAGGAGCTCCTCCTTGCGCGTGCCGCTTGCCTCGATGTTGATGGCCGGATAGACGCGCTTGTCGACGAGGCGGCGGTCGAGGTGAAGTTCCATGTTGCCGGTACCTTTGAATTCCTCGAAGATGACCTCGTCCATCTTGCTTCCGGTGTCGATCAGCGCGGTGGCGATGATGGTCAGGCTGCCGTAGTCCTCAATGTTGCGCGCCGCGCCGAAGAAGCGTTTCGGCTTGTGAAGGGCGTTGGCGTCGACGCCGCCGGTCAGGATCTTGCCGCTGTGGGGCTGGAGCGTGTTGTAGGCACGGGCAAGACGCGTGATGGAGTCAAGCAGAATCACGACGTCCTTCCGGGATTCCACCAGGCGCTTGGCCTTTTCGATGACCATTTCGGCGATCTGCACGTGGCGTTCCGGCGGTTCGTCAAAGGTCGAACTCACGACCTCCGCGTTCGAGCTCACGCTCATTTTCATGTCGGTGACTTCCTCGGGGCGTTCGTCGATCAGGAGGATGATCAGGATGACCTCGGGATTGTTTTTAATGATCGAGTTCGCCATCTTCTGCAGGAGCACGGTCTTGCCGGTGCGCGGCGGCGCGACGATGAGGCCGCGCTGGCCGAGTCCGATCGGCGTCACCAGGTCGACCACGCGTCCGCACAGTTCGTCCGGGGTGGTCTCGAGGAAGAGACGGCGGGTCGGGAAATACGGCTTCAGTTCGTTGAACGGGATAATGTCGCGCTTGCATTCGGGAGACTGGTGGTTGATGCCCGTCACGCGGAACATCGCGAAGAAACGTTCCTTTTCGCGCGGCTGACGAATCTCGCCTTCGATGAAGTCGCCCGTGCGGACGGCATAACGGCGGACCTGGTTCGGGCTGAGGTAGATGTCCTCGGAGGACGGCAGGTAGCTGTAGTACGGGGAACGGAGGAAGCCGAATCCGTCGGGCATGACCTCCAGGAAGCCGCTGCCGACGAGGATGCACCGGTCGCTGTTGGCGCGGATGATCTCGAAGACGAGCTCGGATTTCGTAAGGACGCCGACGCCCTCGATGCCCATGTCGCGGGCCATCTGGCTGAGCTCAGTGATATTCTTCTGCTGAAGCTCGGAAATGTTCAGAGTCTGCGGCGGGATCGGTTCGCCGTTTTCATCGTACTCGATGCGCGGACCGTTGTTGTAGTTCTGCTGCGTCATCTTCATAAGACGGCGGATTTCGGCGTAGGTCGGATCGTCGCCGCCCTGACGGATGCTGTTGTAGCCGCCGCCGTTGCCGCCGCCTTGGAACCGGCGTTTCTGATTCTGCTGGTTCTGGTTGTTCTGCTGCTTGTTGAACTGGCGGTTGTTCTGCTGATTGTTGTTGAACTGGCGGTTGTTCTGCTGATTGTTGTTGAACTGGCGCTGATGCTTGTTGTTGCGCTGCTGATTCTGATTGTTCTGCTGGTTCTGGCCGTGGTTGCGCTGCTGGTTGCCGCCCTGCTGCTGACCGTTGTTCTGTCCCTGCTGTACGGCGGGACGAGCGGCGGGTTCGCCCTGCGCGGACTCGGTTGATTCGCCCTGCTGACGCGGTTCGGCGGACGCCTGTTCGCCGAGGCTCCGGGTCTCCATATTGTCGTCGTCCGGGAAATCCGGCATAGAGGCATCGTTGCGCGGCATACGTGCAGGAGCTTTCGGAGCGGGCGGCACATAGACGATGCTGTCGTCATCGGGCGGAAGGTCGACGGACGCGCCGCCTGATTCGTTCATGCCGGCGACCACGATCTCGTTCGGACGGATCCCGCCGGGGAATTCCTGTTCCTGCGGATCGCCGTCGAAATCGCCGTCGTCGTCAAGGTTGAATTTATAGGTACGGACGGCCTTCAGGCCCTTGCGGGAACTCGGCGTGAAGGAATCGACATGCTGGACGGAGGCGGGGTCGTAGTCGCCGTCGTCGCCGAAATCCGAATCGGATGAATTGTCGCCGGATGCGGCGGGCTTATCTTCCGCGGTTTCCAGCGGCAGATCGGGCGCGGCATCCATGGCGGCATCGTCGTCGGGACGTTTTTTCGGCGGACGGCCGCGGCGTTTTTTCACGGGCGCTTCGGCGTCCGCTTCGACGGCCGGGGCGGCCTGTTCCGGCATTTCATTCTGTGCAGGATTCTGGTTTTCGGACTGCATTGCTTCCATTTCGTCAGACATCATTTGTTCCTTTCGGATATGGTTATTATGAATTTTGAAATATAGGACAAATAAAAGGGGATTATTAAGAATGTTAAGACATGGTTGATTTCAACTGCGCGACCAGCTCGAAACATTGTTTCCGCAGATGTTCCAGACCGCTGTTGTTGATCAGACCGAAGTCGGCGCGGGCGAGTTTCGCATCGGCGGACAACTGCACGTCCAGACGCGATTCCGCATCCTCGCGCGACAGACCGTTGCGCGCCATCAGGCGTCCGATCTGCATCTCACGCGGCATCCAGACCGCGATCGTGTGCGAATATTTTGTATCCCAGCCGATTTCGAAAAGCAGAGGGACCTCGACCAGGACCAACTCGGTTTCCCTGACGGCATCCCGGGCCATAAGCTCCTGCAAACACCGTTCTACTGCAGGATGTACCAGCGAATTCAGCGCTGCGAAAGCCTCAGCGCGATTCGATTCGGCGAAAAGCCGTTTCGACAGCGCCGCCCGGTCAATGCGCAAATCCGAGGTCACGACTTCGTCGCCCCAGTCTTTCCGCATTCCGGCAAGCAGTTCCGGCGTGGGATGTTCATAAAGGTCATGGCAGATCGCATCGGTGTCGTAGACATGGGAGAATCCGGCTTCCAGCAGGAAATGGCCCGCCGTCGTTTTTCCGCATGCGATTCCGCCTGTCAGAGCAAGAGGTTTCAACTCTTCCGTCTCCGTGCGGGTTCGTTTGGGTTGTGATTCCGGAATGCGTTTCTTGCGCCCTCCAGGGCAAACATATTCCGGGAGTCCGGCTATCCGTCCGAAAAATGATACAGGCGGATGATGCCTGCCGGGCGGGTCGGGGGGATTTTATGACCGGATGGCCGGACAAACAACAGAGTTCCGGGCGGTCATAATAAGGTGAATGAGTTTAATGTAGCATGCCGCGTTCCTTTTTTCAAGCGTATTTTCGGAAAAAAACGGAAAAACAGCCTGAAATCCCCTCTTTTTTCAGCAAGGACGCCGCCGAAAAACTGTCTCCCGGCATCGTCCGTGACTTTTTTGGAAACACTCCGAAAAAAACGGCGTTTCGCGGTTGATTAATCCTCGTTTCACGGTTATATTATTATTATAAAATCTTTGAAAAACAGACGCGCTTCCCCCTGTCTTCTTTGTTCCCCTGCCCTGCCGGATGCCCGGTTCACGAACCGGAATGTGCCGCATGGAGTCAGAACGGACCGAAAAAACGGGCGGACGCGCGCCGGAAAAAACACGGAAAACGACGATGAACGAGATCGGTTTTGACAACACACGCTATCTGGAGGAACAGTCCGCCGAGATTCTGCGCCGCGCCGAGCGGTTCCAGAACAAACTTTACATCGAATTCGGGGGCAAGCTCGCCTACGACTACCACGCCGCGCGCATCCTGCCCGGCTTCGATCCGAACGTCAAGCTCAAACTGCTCCAGCGCCTGAAGGACAAGATCGACGTCGTGATCTGCATCTACGCGGGCGACATCGAACGCAAGAAGATCCGCGCCGACTTCGGCATCGCCTACGACGCCGACACCTTCCGCATCATGGACAACCTCCGTTCACTCGGCATCACCGTGAAGGCCGTCGTCGTGACCCGCTACGAGGACCACCCCGCGGTCAACAACTTCATCACCAAGCTCGAACGCCGCAACGTCGCCGTCTACAAGCACAAGACCATCAAGGGCTACCCCGCCGACGTCGACCTCATCGTAAGCGACGCGGGATACGGCGCGAACCCGTACATCGAGACCGACCGGCCGATCGTCATCGTGACCGGTCCCGGCCCCAGCAGCGGCAAGATGGCGACCTGCCTTTCCCAGGTCTACCACGAACACAAGCGCGGCGTCGCCGCCGGTTACGCCAAGTTCGAGACGTTCCCCGTCTGGAACCTCCCGCTGAACCACCCGGTCAACATCGCCTACGAGGCCGCCACCGCCGACATCGGCGACGTGAACATGGTCGACTCGTTCCACCTGGACGCCTACGGCACGACCGCGGTCAACTACAACCGCGACATCGAGATATTCCCCGTCGTCCGCCGCATCATGGAACGCATCATGGGCGAAGGCAACGTCTACAAATCCCCGACCGACATGGGCGTGAACCGCGTCGGATTCGCGATCTCGGACGACGCCGTCGTGCGCGAGGCATCCAAGCAGGAGATCATCCGCCGCTGGTTCCGCTACAGCGCGGAATACGCCCTCGGCGCGACCGACCTCAACACCGTCCAGCGTGTGCAGATTCTCATGGATAACCTCGGAATCAAGGGCGAGGACCGGCCCGTGGTCATTCCCGCCCGCGAGACCGCCGCGCAGGCCGCGCAGATTCCCGGACACGGCAACGACGGCTTCTACTGCGGCGCGGCGCTCCAGCTCCCCGACGGACGCATGATCACCGGCAAGAACTCCCCCCTGCTCCACGCCGCGGCCGCATGCGTGCTGAAGGCGCTGAAGGAACTCGCCAACCTCCCGCACGAACTCGACCTGCTCTCCCCCGACGTGATAGACTCCGTGGCGCATCTCAAGAAGACGCTGAAAAATCCGCGTGTCAGCCTCGACCTCGAGGAGACCCTGATCGCGCTCGCGGTCAGCACCACCGCCAATCCCGCCGCGAAGCTCGCGCTCAACCATCTCTCCCAGCTCAACGGCTGCGAAATGCACCTCTCCCACCTCCCCGCGCAGGGCGACGCCGCCGGACTCCGCAAGCTCGGCGTGAACCTCACCAGCGACCCGAAATTCGCCAGCCGCGACCTCTTTGTGGAATGATCCGTCATGAGAAAAACCATCCTAAAACAAAAAACTGCCACCAAAAAGGTGTTAAAAAAGGCTTCTTCTCCGCAATCTCGAGAGATGTCTAAAATCAAACAAAGCCATCATACGGTTGACTCCCGTTCATGGAATCAGTTTATTCTCAAGCAGCTTTCCACAAAAAAGGCATCTTTGCCAGCAGGACGAAAGATTTCCGTTAAACGGTGGGTGAAAATAAATAACACTCAGCAAACCGTTTATAACGCGTCCTCCCTAAAACAAGAGTTCAGTTTGTTAGAGAATCCAACTCAAGCAAGAGAACAGATTCTGAAATCCAGCCGCCGTGTGGTCCTGAAAGTAGGGACGCGCCTCCTCGCCGACCAGTCGGCCATCGCGCGCCTCGTCGCACAGATCCACGCTCTCCGCGAATCGGGCCGCCAGGTCATCCTCGTTTCCTCCGGCGCGGTCGGCATGGGCATGCGCGCAGCTGGTCTTACTCGCCGTCCGCGCCACCTCTCCGAAGTCCAGGCGCTCGCCGCCATGGGTCAGGCCACGCTCATGGCGATGTACGAGGAGGAATGCCGCAAATACGGATTCTGCGCCGCCCAGCTCCTCCTCACCGCCGACGACCTGCGTTCCCGCGAACGCCATCTGAACGCCGTCAACTGCATTGAGGCGCTGCTCGCGCACGACGTGCTCCCGATCATCAACGAAAACGACCCCGTGTCCGTCAGCGAACTCAAGTTCGGCGACAACGACACGCTCGCCGCCCTCCTCGGATCCATGATCCGCGCCGACCTCACCATCATCCTCACCACCGTCGACGGTCTCCTCGACAGGAACCCGGACGGCACGCTCGGGAAACGCATCTCCGTGGTCCGCGGTGTGACCGCTCAACTGAAGGAGATCGCTTCCGGCACCGACGACGCCGCGTTCTCCATCGGCGGCATGGCCTCCAAGCTCAAGGCCGCCGAGGTGCTGAACGGCGCGGGCGAAGCGCTCTGGATCGCATCCGGAAAAGATGCGAAAATCATTTCCCATATTTTTTCTGACAAGGACGTCGGGACCGTGTTTCTCCCGCAAGATGGATTACAAAAGATGGGCTCCCGCAAACGCTGGCTCGCATCGTTCTCGCGCCCCGCGGGCGTCATCGCCATCGACGACGGCGCGGCGAACGCTCTGGTCAGAAAAGGCTCCAGCCTGCTCCCGTCCGGCGTGGTCTCCATCACCGGCGCGTTCAAACGCGGCGACGTGGTGAAGATCGTCAAAGCCTCCTCCGGCGCAGTCCTCGCGAAAGGCATCACCAATTTTTCCGCCGAAGAGGCCGCGCGGATCGCGCATCACAAGTCCGGCGACCTGACCGACATCCTCGGCTGCGACGCCGAAGACGAGCTGGTCCACCGCAACAACCTCGTCCTGCTCTGACGTCTCCCCCTGCCCCGCCCGGTTTACACCATGAAATTCTACATCAAGACCTACGGCTGCCAGATGAACCTGCGCGACTCCGATTCCGCCGCCGCGCTGCTCATCGAACACGGCTTCCTGCCCGCCAGCGGCGAGGCCGACGCCGACCTCGTGATCCTGAACACGTGCAGCGTGCGCGACCAGGCGGAACGCAAGGCGATCGGCAAGCTCGGATTCCTCGGCAAGCTCAAACGCGAGCGTCCGTGGATGATCTTCGGCATCATGGGCTGCATGGCGCAGAGCCGCGGCGCGGAACTGCTGAAGTCCATCAAACATCTTGATTTCGCCATCGGCACCGACCAGATCCACCGGATCCCGGAGATCGTCGAGCAGATCGCCGCGAAACGCGAAAAGACCGCTTCCTTCGACCGCGCGTCCGCCGAGACGCCCGGCATCGACTCCCACCGGTTCGACGGCGCGGAGTCGCCCCACTCCGCTTTCGTCTCCATCATGCGAGGATGCAGCCGCTACTGTTCCTACTGCATCGTGCCGTTCGTGCGCGGACCGGAACGCAGCCGTCCGATGGACTCCATCCTCGCCGAATGCCGCACCCTCGCCGCCCACGGTGTGCCGGAGATCTTCCTGCTCGGACAGAACGTCTCCGCCTACGGGCTGGACAATACCGCTCCGCCGCCCGACGACGCGCCCTCGCCCTTCGGCGAGCTCCTGAAAGGCATCGCCGCCATCGACGGCGTCCGCCGCATCCGGTTCACCTCGCCGCACCCGGCCTACTTCACGCAGGCGCTCATCGACGCGTTCACACAGACGGAGAAGGTCTGCAAGTACGTGCATCTGCCGCTTCAGTCCGGCTCCGACCGCGTCCTCAAGCTCATGAACCGTCCGTACGACACCGCGAAATACCTCTCCATCACGGACCGTCTGCGCGCGGCCGCCCCCGGCATCTCGTTCTCCACGGACGTCATCGTCGGCTTCCCGACCGAGACCGAGGCGGATTTCCAGGCCACGCGCGAGCTGATGGACCGCGTCGGATTCGACAACGCGTTTATCTTCAAATATTCGCCGCGCAAGGGCACGCGTTCCGCGCAGATGACCGACGACGTGCCGCAGGAGGTCAAGGAGGAACGCAACCAGATTCTGCTCGCCGACCTCGAACGCCGCGCCGAAGCCGCGAACAGAAAGCTCGTCGGACAGACGTTCGAACTCCTCGTCGAAGGCCCCAGCAAACGCAACTCCGCGCGCTGGAGCGGACGCACCGACACGTTCAAACAGGCCGTCTTCACGCCCGATCCCGCCCGACCCGTCGCGTGCGGCGACTTCGTGCGAGTGAAGATCGTGCGGTCCACCGCCACCACCCTCTACGGCGAACTGATTCCCGCCGAAAAAACGAATTGACACACCACGAAAGGCTTCCACGCATGAAACTGCTCTTCTTCTCCGATGTCCACGGCGTACCCGGCACCCTGGAACGCCTTCTCGAACACGCCGACGCGCTCAAGCCCGACCGCATGGTCCTGCTTGGCGACGTCCTGTACCACGGCCCCCGTAACGGCGTCCCCGGCTGGTACGACCCGCAGAAGGTCGCCGGCCTGCTCAACGCCCGCCGCGAACAGATCATCGCCGTGCGCGGCAACTGCGACGCCGACGTCGACCAGTTCCTCCTGAAGTTCCCCATCATGGCGGATTTCTCCGAGATCCTCACCGATTCCGCCCGGTTCTTCATCACGCACGGACACCTCTGGAACGCGACCAACGTCCCGCCCGTCCCCCAGGGCACCATTCTCGCACACGGACACACGCACATCCCGGAACTCCGCCCCCTCCCCGAAGGCGTTACGCTCTTCAATCCCGGCTCCATCTCCCTGCCGAAACGCAACTTCCCGCCGACCTTCGGCTTCTTCGACGGCGCGAACCTGACCGTCCGCCGCCTCGAAGACGGCGCAATTATCCTCCCCGCCTGAACAATTCCGTGCCCGAGCGAAGCACGGCACTACCCAAGTCGAGGCATCTGCCTCGTGCTCAAATAAAGCTGAGAGCACGCCGCAAGCGGTGCTGATACAGTGTCCGGCTTCGCTCGGACACACCGTAAGCGGTGTCGGATAGTGCCGGGCTTACGCTCCGGCACGATAAGGCAAAATAGGGCAGATAAGACTCAATGAGGCGGACAGGGAGAAATACACCCTATCCGCCTTATAATCCTTATCCCCCGTGCGCAAGCGAAGCTGAGCGCACTACCGCAGTCGAGGCATCCGCCTCGTCATTCCCATTCGATGGTTCCCGGGGGCTTGGACGTGATGTCGTAGACCACGCGGTTCACGCCGTCGACTTCGTTGATGATACGGTTGGAGATGCGCGCGAGGAGCGGATACGGGAGTCGGACCCAGTCGGCGGTCATGCCGTCGCGGCTTTCGACCGCGCGGATGGCGATGGCGTCCTCGTAGGTGCGTTCGTCGCCCATGACGCCGACGGAGCGGACGGGGAGGAAGACGGCGAAGGTCTGCCAGATCTTGTAGTAGAGGTTGGCCTTCTTCATCTCGTCGACGATGATCTTGTCCGCGCCGCGCAGGACGGCGAGCTTGCCGGGCGTGACTTCGCCGACGCAGCGGACCGCGAGTCCGGGGCCGGGGAAAGGCTGGCGCATGACCATTTCCTCGGGCAGGCCGAGCTGACGGCCCACTTCGCGCACTTCGTCCTTGAAGAGGCGGCTGAGGGGTTCGAGCAGCTTGAACTTCATGTGTGCCGGGAGCCCGCCGACGTTGTGGTGGCTCTTGATGACGGCGCTCGGGTTGCCGTCGATGGAGATGCTTTCGATGACGTCCGGGTAGGTGGTGCCCTGCGCGAGAAAAGTCACGTCCGGGATGTTCGCGCAGGCGTCGCTGAACACCTGGATGAACTCGCCGCCGATGATCTTGCGCTTGCGTTCGGGCTCGTTGACGCCGGCGAGCTTCGAGAGGAAACGGTCGGTCGCGTCGACGTACACGAGCGACATCTTGAACGTGCCGCCGAAGAGCTCGCGGACGCGTTCGGGCTCGTCCTTGCGGAGCAGGCCGTTGTTCACGAAGACGCAGGTGAGCTGGTCGCCGATGGCCTTGTGGATGAGCGCGGCGGCCACGGAGGAATCGACGCCGCCGGAGAGGCCGAGGATCACGTTCGCGGAGCCGACGGTCTCGCGGATCTCCGCCACGGAGCGTTCGATGAAGTCGGACATGGTCCAGTTCGCGGAGCAGCCGCAGATGCCGAGGCAGAAATTCTCGATGACGAGCGGGCCCATCGGGGAGTGGACGACCTCGGGGTGGAACTGGATGCCGAAGAGGCGGCGGTCCAGGTCCTGCACGGCGGCGAACTCGGTGTTGTCGGTCTTCGCGCAGGTCTTGAAGCCCTCGGGCAGGCGCGTGACCTTGTCGCCGTGGGACATCCACATCTGAGTCTCGGAGGGGACGTCCTCGAAGAGCGGCGAGGCGGCCGTGGTGGTGACGATGGCTTTGCCGTATTCGCGGGCGTCGCCGTGCGCCACTTCGCCGCCGAGCGTCTCGACCATGAGCTGGAGGCCGTAGCAGATGCCCAGCACCGGGATGCCGAGGTCGAAGATGGCGGGGTCGCATTTCGGGGCGTTCGCCTGGTATACGCTCGCGGGGCCGCCGCTCAGGATGATGCCCGAGGGCGCGGCGGCGCGGATCTCTTCCGCCGGGGTCTTCCAGGAGACGATCCGGCTGTAAACGTGGAGTTCGCGGACGCGCCGGGCGATGAGCTGACTGTACTGGGATCCGAAATCCAGCACGAGAATGGTTTCAGGATGATTCATAACATTGTTTCTCATGGGGTCAGAAAAAAAGAGTATCATATAATATGATACTGAAACGGGAAAAAATCCAGTCCGAAACGGTAGATTTTCATAAAAATGTGCCTTGCGGCGATGACGGATGCCCGTCCCGTTTTTTGGAGGAACTGTCGCCTGTTATCCGCCCTGCGCATAGTCCCACAAACCGATCGTGAATTGAGATACGGAAGATTAACCTTTCTTTTTCGTATCTCTTTTTGTTTCATCTTCTGAAAGCAGGCTGGACGTGTCGCCGTTCGGGAGGAAGTTTTTCGGGCTGATGATGGAGTGTCCCAGTTCCTTTTCCGTTTCCTTGCGGGCGTTTCCGGCGACTTTTCCGCCTCGTTTGGCGACCGATTTGTGTCCGGGCATGTCTGTGGGCTTCTCCTGTCGGGAAAGCTCCGTTGTAACACGTTCGCCGAGCATGGTGAAGATCAGTTCCAGGTCGGTCATGTGATCGCGGAGATTCTGATTGGGCGAGTCCAGCCCCTTGTATGTTTTGTATGCGGAGGGGGTCATGCCGAACGTCGCCTTGCTGATCTCGGCGGTCAGAATCGCGTAATCGCGTTCCTCCGTGATGCCGCGTTCCTTCCATTCGTCCGTCAGGTTCTGCCGGATGGCGATGCCGCGAAGCCGTTTGTCGATCCAGTCTTTCGGATACCCTTTCTGTTCATAAAGCGCCTTCATGCGCTCCTGCGCCAGTTCGGGATTTTCGATTTCCCGCACACGGTCATAGCCGACCTGCGCCAGCCATTGTTTGAACGGCTCCGCTTTCGGGGAGGGGATGGACTGGATAATACGGAATATGCCTTTGATGTTGGCGCAGTTGACTTTCTGTATCCCCCCGGTAGTCTGTACCGGAAGGGGGGTGACAAGTTGTCCCCACCCTTCTGCCAGTACGGGATCACGATGCCGAAGCTTCTTGATGTAGTCGGAGGGGTTCACGCTGTCCGTTAAAACGGCGACAACATCCACGACGGAGAAATACCATTCGTCGTTGTGCCAGGTCCTGCGGATGGTCTTGTCCTGAAATACCACGAGGGATTTTTTTTCTTCGTTTTCGCTCATTTCGTTTTTGATCCCGCCAGTTGTTTGTTGTTTGACTGTTCGATATAACATACACCTGTATGTGCGGATTACAAGCTAAATGAACAGGCGTTTTCATTCTTTTTCTTCGGGACGAGGCAAATCAGAAAAATAGTCCGTAGTCCAGGCACGCCGACCAGTAGTCGGTCAGCTCGGGGTGCGCCTCGGTCTCGGCGATGACAGTCGTGACCGCCGCCGACCGCCACGCCGCATCGTTCCACAGTTTCTCCAGAAACGCGCTGTCGTGGATGTCGTTCAAGCCGAAGCGCCAGGTAAGCCCGCGGTTGCCCATCACGAGCAGGATCAGCCACGCGTGATCGGCGTAGGACGCCGGATCGTTGAAACGGCGCGCCATGTATTCGTCCGTGATTCCGAACGGGAAATCCCTGCATGTCCCGAGCGGATCATCCGTTTGCATGAACGACCCGTGTCCGAAATAGGTGAAGAAGTATGTGACGCATTCGAATCCCTCCGGATTGCCGTCGCGCAGCTCGAAGCGTTCGGTCGCGAGTGCGAAGAGATCGGACAGGAACATGTTCAGATCGTCCCATGTGCCGTCCTTGACCAGTTCGGAGTGGAAGAAGACCGTCCACATGAGAAAACGCTTGAACAGCTCTTCGTATTCCTCATCGTGTGCTTGCACGCATTCCCGGAAGTGCGCGGCGAGATAACGCGTGACGTCCGGCAGATAATGGGCGGATTCGTCGTAGGTCCCCGCGGGCACCGATCCGCCGAACAGCGCCGTGAACTCGCGTGCGTTCAGGTAACGTCCGTCCTTTTGCAGGATGCTTTTTTTCAGGTCGCCGCCGTAACGCTGATACGGATCGGACAACTGTTTCGGTTTCGGGTACTTTGCCGCCTTAATCTCGTGCATGAAACGCCTCCGTTTTCCATCTTCCTTTTTCGCCGGATTCGAACTCAGAACCCGACCTCCGATTCCTGTTCGCGTTCGTACGCGCCCTTCTTGACGCTGTAATTGAAGAACGGGAAGACCGGCAGGAATCCGTTCGGGTTGATGTTCAGCAATCCGATTTGGAACGGGCTGCCCTCGAATGTGGTGTTGAACAGCCCGACCTGAACCGGATTTCCTTCCGAGGTGTTGTTGACCACCCCGACCTGGAAGCCCTCCGTCAAATCGAGGTTCATAACGCCTAAATTCAGGCATTTCCCGAGCGAATCCCGGCGATCGCGTCCCCGATCTATCCCCGAATTGTACGTGATCGCACCGATCTGCGCACCGCGAACGGCGGAGGTCAAAATGCCTCCGATCTGACAACCGGTAATTTTGCTGTCGTTGTACCCGGAACAATCCAGTCCGATCACCTGCAGTCCGGCGCCCTTGGTCCCGTAAATGTTGCAAAGACAAAAGTCAATTCCGTTGAACCTCTTTTTTGCAGTCATAGCCTCAACGGAAAGCCCGTTTGTTTTGCTTTTGACCATAAACGGAAAAACGGAAATGCCGTTCTGCGTCCCGGAAGGCGGGGCGTATCCAAGGAAATCCGGAAGATCCGAAAGCCCGGCCGAAATCCCATTGAAGCTTGAATCGCTGCCTTCTATTGCGAATAAAAGACCGGCTGATACCCCGTAGTTGGTTCCAGTAAAACCCGATCCCAGGATCGAGGCAAAGATCCCGCATGAGTCTCTGTCATATGTCGCCAATCCCGTGGAAATGCCGTAGGTGGTAACATCTTCCTCCCCGACGGGCCACAGCAGCGGACCGAGCTGGAGCGGCGTGATCACGGCGCTGACCGTTTCGCCTTGCTCATTGACTACGTCATGCCTGCACCCCGTGCAGAGAAACATGAAAAGCGCGGCGGCGAGGGCGGCAAACAATCTGTAAACCGAGCGTACGGATGTCATTGTTTCGGCTTCTTTTCCGGTTCGGCGGGCTTCGCCTCTTCCTTCAGTTCGGCGGGCTTCGCTTCTTCTTTTTTCTCGACCGGCGGCTTCCGGTTCATGTACTTGTCGCAGTATTGGAGGACGGCCTTGCGAAAGGTCTCCGTACAGTCCGGATCGTCCCAGAGCATGTGGTTGGAGTTCGGGAAATCGACGCGGACGTTCGGGACGTGGTGCGCTTCCAGCGCCTTCGCGAGCTCGTCGCGGTGGATCGGCTTGACGAGATCGTCCCTGCCGCCGTAGGCGAAGACGGTCGGCGCGGATTTCTCGTTGACGAAGTGAAGCGGGGAAAGCGCGTCCGCCGCCGCCTTCAACTCGGGCGTGTCGAGTTTCTTCGGGTCGATCGCGACGCGCGCGCCGTAGCCGATCAGCATCGCTGCGATCCGGTCGCCCCAGAATTCCCTGTGGAACGACACCGGGCCGACTTTGTCGAACACGAACGCGACCGGGATGGCGGATTCCGAGGCGCGGGAATAGGCGTACAGCAGTGCGAGGTGCCCGCCCGCGGAGAATCCGCCGACGGCGAGTTTCGGGGCGTGATACCCCTCCTTCGCGAGCCGCTGTTTGAGCGCGGCGATGCACGCCGTGATCTCGTCGAGCATGGTCTTGATCGTGACGTCGTTCTTGTCCGAGACCAGGGAATAATCCATGGTGGCGGTGATGCAGCCGTTCTTGGCGTAATACTTGCAGTCATACGCCACTTCGTCGCGGTTCCCCCCGGTCCAGGAGCCGCCGTGGATCAGGAGCAGCAGCGGCGCGTCCGCCTTCGGGTCGAGGTTTTTCGGGAGATACAGGTCGTACTTGTTCGAGGCTTCCTTGCCGTAGGACAAGCCGGAGAGCACGCGGCCGTCCTCCTCGCTCCACGACTCCATGTAGCCGCCCTGCCGGAGGTTTTTCTGAAGGGCGTTCCTGACGCATCCCGCGCAGAGCAGGAGCACGAGGCACACCGCCGTTAAACATACGATCAAAATCCGCCGGATTCTTTTGCCTGACAACTTCATGGTGTAGCCTTTCTGTTCGAACTAACATTATGTATTAAATACAACAATATTTGAACCTGAGTTAAAAACTCCAGATTTCTTTTGCAATAGCATACAGTAGTTGACTTCGTTTTGACAAAGCGTTTTTGTCAAAATCATCGATTGGTTCAAAACCGATGTTGTATTTGGAAACAAAACGATCATTGAAATCTTTTAAACAGAGATTCGAGTGATAAGTGTCGGCTACGAGCGTGCGGCCCCATTCGAGGCCATTGGAGTATGTTTTCAATTTGTCATGATAAGGCTCATTGCCCGAGCTGATATTATCTCTTCCTCTAAGAATCAGGAGTCCTCCTAAACGGTTCCGGAGATTTTCAAATTCTTCTTCATTGGAAAACTTCGATATGCTTTCCTGATTTCTCGAAAAAATGTGTTCCACATGGAATCCGCTCTTCCATGCGGTGCCCTTTGTAGAAATGTCATAAACGGGAAAAACCATTTCTTTTCCAATATTATCGCAAATATATTTTTCAATTCGAGCAAAGAAATAACGTAATGTGCGTTTGTCCATATTTGTGAAATCCCGTTGCAGAAAACGTTCATACTCCAAGAGAGATGTTATTCTTTCCTTTCCTGTTTTTCTTATAATCTCTTTTTCAAGAAGGTCGTTGAATACTTGTCTGTACTCGTTTGGCTGCTTGCCCGGCAATAATTCATTCAGTTTGAATACCAAATCCTGGAAATCATTACTGTCATAGATTCCATTTAAACGCAATAACATGTTAAGGCGATCATGTTCAAATGCGATGGAATGTATTTTTTCCGCTTCATGCGGATCATTTTCACAGCATGCAGCAAGCACATTTTGATACTGACCATTCAATTCATTGATTTTATTGTCGTATTCCAAAAACTCATCCTGATTCTCCCGTATTATTTTATACAGCCGAGAATAGTATGTTAGTTTTTTTGATATGAAATCCTTGACGTTGGATGACGCATTTTGATCTTGACGACGAAATTGAAGATCGGATGCTATGCTGTTTTCAGGCTCGAATATGTATCTGTGATATGATTTGCTAAGTGTTATTAGAAGTTTTGAGTTTGTTGAAAAAACATATTTTGCCCTTAAATAATCAATAAAGAAACTGTCTTCCAAATCCTTTATTTGAGCAAGTGATTTTTCCCATAGATCCGCATATTTTTCCGTATCGCTCTTCGAAAGCGTTCCAAGCAGCTTTCCCTTTAATATCTCAAAAGGTTTCAACGGCTCACCACGGTCATTGATTACTTCAAAAACCATAGGCGTGTCATCTTTGTCAATGGATAATTCAACCAGAACCAGGCGTTCGAGAAAATAATGCGCAAAAACAAGCAGTTTGTGCTCTGAATAATTCTTTTGTTCAAAAAAGGACACGATATCCTTATAGCGATTAAGCAACGTTTCTTCGGTTGTATTCTCGAAGGAATCGGGCGGATTGTTTCCATCGTTCTGGAAAATGCAGTCCATGATGCGTTTGCGTTTCGAATGATTAATGCAATAAATGTTTCCGGCATACCGGTCAGCGGAAAAGATACAATCCTTCAAAACATTCCTGATATTCTCGTCTGTTATTCTGTGAAAAAGATACGTTGCAATAAGTGTAAGAGTGGTCAGTCGTTGTTGCCCGTCAACGATAAAGACTTTTCCTTCGACCTTGTTTGTTATAAACACATTCAGGTAATACCAGGAATACTTGGACATAATTTCTTCGGAAAGCTCTGAATTGCCATACTGTGTATATGAGTTCTCAAAGGACCAGCAAATGTCCTTTAATAATATTTCAACAGACTCCCTGGTCCAAACATATTCCCGTTGATAGAAATCAATATAATATTTTTTTGAACGAAGGCTGTTTTCAACGGTTAGCTTTTGCGGATCGATAGTTGTTGCCATTATTGTCTCCTATTTAGTGAAATGCTTTGTTTTTTCTCGTTGAGAACCGTGTTTGTCTGTTATCATGAGTTTTTTTGCTGATAGTTCAAACTATGTGAGAACTATAACGCATTTTGGAAAAAAATCAAGTCTATTTTTAAAGAATGTTTATCACATTGTTTCTCTGTTGTTAAAAGAACTGGGGGCTGTTATATTTATGTGGCCCCGTACTCTCTATTGATTTTAGCTCCAGATAATGCGTCAGGCGGAGAAATGGACCTCTTTGCCGGGGTGAACCTGTGCTGCCTCGGTGAACTCATCCAAACGAATTCACCGAGGCAGTTTTTTTGCCGTGAGGCGCGCACGACGGAGTATGTTCTAAACAGGCCATGCGAAAGATCCCTTGCCTGCAGGGCATGATGGGAAGAAGCAGCCTATAAAGCTCTGGCTTACATTTGGAAGTAGTCTGTTTCCGTATATCCCGATGCGCCGGGCACAGTAAAACCCGCCCTCATAATATACTCGTCCAGGTTGTCCGGGCTAACGATCTTTGCAAAGTAATACTCTTCCAAATCTATTTCATTAGAAGTTGGAGCTGTCGGCATCGGGATTGTGGCGCGTCCTCCGTCCACACTTACAAGCGTTACGGTTTTAACCCATGAATCACAGTAAAACACATCGTATGCTGACTTAAAAGCATTAGAGTCAGGAAATCTCGTAAGCCATCCCTCATGAAATTCTTCGTCGCTGTCGCGTTTCTGAATTCTTAACAGGGGGTCTTCAGAAAAGGTGTAACTGCCTAATTCCGGGCTATGAACCCAATTCGATGCGGATGTCGTTCTAAGGATGTCTCTGATTTCAAAAAGATTCATCATTCTTTCCTTTCGGTTTTTCTCGCGGACTTGGGAATGAGCCCGTTCGAGGTTCTGGTTTTGTGAAAAAAATATTTGTCGGGGAAACATTTCCCCTACGCATACAATAATCTGAGGTTTTGTAAAAAACAAGTTCGCGAGAAAAAATAAACGAAAACAGAATCAGGAATAGCGTATAAAAATATGCCTGTTTGAGCTCCTTTTCGGATACATAGCAATTTGTCAACGGAACCAACGATGTCGGGCGCGATCACGGTCAACGGGGATGTCCTTTCGGGGAGGGGCGCTTCGCGCCTCGGTGAACTCGTATGGACGAGTTTGACAGTTTTCTTTACCGCGTGGCGCGCAAAGCCGGGGAAGGATCACGCGGCATGGACGCCCAATATTCCCAGACGGAGAAGCACGATGTAAAGAATATCTTTTAGTAACAATGCCGACAGCAGAAGCTAGCAGAGGGTGTATTTCTGCCTTTTGTACAGGGACCCCAGCGCCTCGACAAGAAGAAGGAAATACGCAAGACTGACAAGCAGGACGAGGGTGATCATAACGATCGGGAACAGCGTTTCCCCCAGAAAGAGAGCCAGGCTTTTCGGGACGATGCAGTCAACATATCTGACCGTCAGATCCAATGCGATCAGGAAGCTGAAAACAGGGAATTCCATGATGAGAATGACCATGGCAAGGAAATTCCCGATTTTTGTGAGCGGCTTCCTATTCATAAATTGCAGGTTTCCCTGAATGGTGATTCGAACGGTCATTCCGGAACCGGGAGAACAGTCATTCCTCCGGGCGGATGATGCGGTAGGCTGGGAGGCCGGGGACGTCGAACGCCTTCATGAGCGCGGCGGTCTCGGGGGCGGAGGGCTTGTCGGCGTGAATTTTCAGGAAGATCATGCCGTCCATGGCGGCCTTGACCGCAGGATCCTGGAAGGTGGAAAGCTCCATCGCCTTGCAGTTCTTGCACCAGGCGGCGGTGAAGTCGAGGAGGACGGGGCGGCCGGTGGCGGCGGATTCCTTCAGCGCGGCGTTGATCTCCGCGGTCGCTCCGGCGGATTCCTGCGCGGAGGCGATCCCGGCGGCTTCGGCGCGGCCGTCGGCGAAGAGGGTCCAGGCGGTCCAGCCGTAATACGCGGCGAGTCCGAGGATGAACACGCCGAGGAGCTGTTTCACGCGCATCATCCAGCGTCCGGGCTTCGGGAAAAGTCCGATTCCGGCGGCGGCGACGGGCCACGGGAGCGCCATGCCGAATCCGAGCGCGAACGGGAGGGCGAGTCCGTAATAATCGCCGTGCGCGACCATTTTCGCGGCCTGCACGAGCGCGGCGGCGAGGACCGGGGCGACGCACGCGCCCGCGAGCACGGCGGACAGCGCGCCCATCAGGAATATGCCGCCGAAGTGGGCGGATTCGGGCATGCGGACGGACGCGCCGAACCGGGAGAAGTCGATGACGAAGAGGTCGAACATGGCGAGCGCGAGCACGACGAAGATCACGGCGACGGCGGCGTTGAATATCCAGCTGGAGTCGATGCCGCCGAACGTGGTGCCCATCAGGACGGAGAGCACGCCGAGCAGGCCGTAGGTGATCATGATGCCCGCGCCGTACGCCATGCCGTGCCACACGCGCGTGAGCTTGCCGTTGCCGGACGCCCGGCCCGCGCCGATCATGGCGAGGTTGACCGGAAGCAGGGGCAGCACGCAGGGGGTGAGGTTGAGCGCGATGCCGCCGAGGATCGCGAGCAGGAGCATCATCAGGAAGCCCTTGCCCGCGAACGTGAACGCGGAATACTTCGATTCGTCACCGGTGAGGAACCCGAGGAACTTTTCGGCGGGGAGATAGCCGTCGGCGGAACGCTCCAGTTTGAACGGCAGAAGCTCGACCGCGGCGGTTTCTTCAGTCTTGTCATCCTTCTTGACCTCGGTTTCAGCGGAAGACGTTGTTTCTGTTGTGGCTGAGGCCGCGCCGGGGACGGCGAGTTCGGCGGAGCCCGGCATGTAGCACATTTCGCCGACGCAGACTTGCCATTTGACTTTGAGTTTGCCTTCGACCGCGGCGGATTGAGGCAGGATCCAGGTGATGACGCCCGGCCCGACGTAGAACGAATCGAGTTCGCCGGTTACGGCGTCCTTTTCCTGTTTCGGGGCGGGGGCGGAGACCGGCGCGACGCCGTCGGGCAGGACGGGGCCGGTGGAGGCCTCGTAGGCGTGGGCGTTGTCCGGCAGGGTGAGCGAGAGCGCAAGGTCATTTCCCTGTGCGGCGAGCGTCCATGACTTTTCATCGACAGGCGCGGCGAAAAGTCCGGCGGCGAATGCGAAAAGGCAGAAGAGAACGGAGAAAAGTTTCATGGCAGGCGGTCTTTCAGGTCAAGGTTCATCGGTTGCGTCCGCATTGCCGGAAGCGTCGTCCGCGCCGGACAGCGGCAGATCAAGTTCATCGGACAGCGCGGGTGCATCGTCTGTTCCGGCATCGTCCGGTTCGGATTCCGTATCCGCGTCCTCGCCGATGAGGCGGACGGTGAGCGGATCGGAGGAGAACTCGGGGGCGGTGAAGCGTTCGGGTATTTTCTGGTCCTTCTTCGCCGGAACGCCGAGCGCCTTGAGTTTTTCGGCGGACCCGAGGAGCCCCTGGCGTCCGCTGAGCGCCTTCACGGCGGCCTCGTATTTCTTTCCGGTCGATTCGAGCTGGCGGCCGACGTCGTCGAACACGGCGAAGAAGCGCTGGACGCGCGCGAGCAGTGTCTCGGCGGTCTTCACGATCTCCTGCTGGTTGCGTTCCTGCGCCATGCGGTTCCACGCGACCTTGATGATGTAGAGGAGCGTCATCAGGTTGAACGGGTTCACGATGAGGATGCGTTTCTCGAACGCGCGGTTCCAGAGGCCGGAATCGCCCTGGAGCGCGGCCTGATACGACGGGTCGTTCGGGATGAACATGACAACGAAATCGACGGAATCGCCCTTGCGGAGGTAGGCGGAGTAGTCTTTCTTCACCAGCTCGTCGACGTGCGCCTGCACGCTGCGGATGTGGCGCTGGAGGGCGTCCTCGCGTTTCTTCGGGTCGTCGGCCGCAACGTAGTCCGTGTAGGCTGTGAGGCTGACCTTGCTGTCGATGACGACCGCCTTTCCGTCGGGGTAGTTCACGATCACGTCGGGGCGCATGATGTGGTCGGACGCGCTCTTCACGGTCTTGCCGGAATCGTCGCGAATGGTGTCCTGCGTGCGGTAGTGGACGCCCTTCACGAGGCCGGAATTGCGGAGGATGGTCTCGAGGATCATTTCGCCCCAGTCGCCCTGCGTCTTGCTCTGGCCCTTCAGCGCGTTCGCGAGGTTGTTCGCGTCCGTGCCGATCTTTTCGGTCATTTTGACCATGGACTCGTACTGATGCTTCAGGGATTCGTTGAGCTTGACGCCGTTCTCGCGGACGTCGTCCATGGATTTCTTGTAGACGGCGAGCTGTTCGCGGAGCGGGGAGAGGATGGCGGCGAGCTGTTCTTTGTTGGCGGTCTGGAGGTTTTCGGTGCGCTCCTTCAGGATGGTCTCGCTGAGGACCTTGAATTCCTGACGCAGATGCTCGGTGCGTTCCTTCGTGACCTTCTCCATCTGCGCCTGCGCCTCGCGCATGGCGGCCAGTTCGGATTCCGCCTTGCATTTTTCAGCATCGAGCAGAGCTGCGGCTTTTTGCTGTTCGGCCTCAAGCTCGGACGCGGCACGGCGCTTTTCCGCGTCGAGCGCGACGGCGGCCTGATTCCGTGCGGACGTGAGTTCCGCCTCATGCGCTTTTGCCGCATATTCGAGTTCGCGTTGCGAAGAAATTTTGAGCTGTTCGAGCGCGCTTTCCGCGCGGACCTTGTCGGCGACCGCCTGATCGAACGCGGCGGTACGGGCTTCGAGTTCGGCGATGCGCCCGGCATCGGTGCGCGATTTCGCCCTCATCCACAGGAAGAGGATGAATGCGCCGAGGATAAAACCGATGACTCCACCGATGACTGCATATAAAATCATAGAAAAAAACCTTTCAAAAAAAGCTGGAAACTCAATCGAAACTGACGACCGGATCCGCCCGGAGCGAACGGAATCGCCATTCCCCGTCCTCATAGACCATTTCGGCGGAGATCAGGCGGCCTTCGCGGAAGAAATCGCCGTTCTGCGTCGTGCCGGTCGCCATCGCGGAGCATTTGACCGAGGCGGATTCGTGTTTGTCGTCCGTGAACTCGACCTCGATCTCGTCGAGGCTGACCGAGAGCGAGGTGATCAGCGGGCGCAGCAGGAAATACGAGGAAATGACCTGCGCACGCGTTTCGGCGGACAGGGTGTAGGTCTGGCCGCGCGACTCGCCGGAGATGCTGACGTCGGTCTCTGTTGTGAAGAATTCGCCGAGCGCATGCGCCGCGCCTGCCGCCTGAAGATTGATGCCGGAGCCTTTCGGCTGTTTTTCGGCGAACTCGACGGCTTCGCGGAGACGTCTTTTAACCGCGGTGGTCTCGTCCGTGCGGAAATAGAAGAACCAGACGGCGGCCGCCGTGGCGAAAACGACCGCGGCAAGCGCGAACCATTTTTGCTTACTGAGGTGGAACCCGGCCATGACGCGCTCACCAGATGGGGACGCCGGCGAGGCGGCTCTGGTCGATCATGCCGCCCAGGTGGTTCTGCATGGGCATGGAACGGTTGTCGCCGAGGACGAATATCTTGCCTTTCGGCACCTCGCGTTTGGACATGTGCCAGTTGCACCCGTTTTTCACGTACGGCTCGTCAAGAGCCTTGCCGTTCACGTACAGGACGCCATTGCGGATCTCGACCGTTTCGCCGGAGAACGCGAGCACACGTTTGAGTAGGAAGGTGTTGAATCCGGCATGCTTGAGGATGACGATCTGATGCCGTTGCGGAGCATAGAGCTTGAAATAGGGCAGGAACGCGAACGTGAAGCCGCGGCTGGAATAGGTCGGCATCATGCTTTCGCCGTTGATGACCATCGGGCGGAGGACGAAAAGACAGACGAGGACGGTCGCGGCGGCGATCACGCCGATGCGGATGCAGATCATCCGCCAATCCTTCTTTTTCGGCGGACGTACGAATGTACTGGACTCCTCCTGCGGAGCCTCTTCCTTTTTCTCGGTCATTCGGACGTGTCCTCCCCGAAATGCGAGAAATGCTCCGTAAAGGCCGCGAATGCGCGTTCGTAGCGTTCCTTCGCGACTTTCGGCAAGGCGTTCCGGCAGTCCGAACGTATCTTGTCGAGCGCGGGCGAGTCGAGCGAGAGGCTGTCGAGCGCGAACTGACGGATGCGGCCTTCCGAAGCCGTGAAGACGGCCTCCGCATCGGCGAGCGTGTCCTGGAATTGGGCGGGGAAGAGGGGAGATGGAAACCAGCGGGCATCAGCGGCGAGTTCGACGCCGGAGCGCGCGGCCATCGCGATCTGCATCACAAGACGGAGCAGGAACCGCACGAAGGCGAGATAGACGGAGACATCGAGCGGGATTTCCTCCGCTTTCTCGAAAACATGGTGGATGGAGGCGAGATTCTCCTCCGATTCCTGCAGGAGCGTCCGCACCACGCGCCAGTATTCGAGGCGGACCATGGGCCCGGGCGCGGAGTCGCCGGGCGGCGTCGATTCCTGGATCAGACGGACCGCCCGGTCGAACGATGCATCGGCACGCGCCAGCCACGGCGGGACATTGATCGCGGAGAGGGAACCGAATTCCTTCGCGCTGTCGTCGCCGAAACCGTCAGGAGAGGTCATCCGGAGCATGTTGCGCCGGACTTTCTCCAGACGTTGACTGCCGCTGCCTTTTGCGTCAGGCATAGGAGAGCAGACCTCCCCGGATCACTTCAGGACGGTGCCGGAGACCTGGATGTCGCGGTAGAAGAAGAAAACGGTGGGGAGGAGCCAGCCGGTGGTGCGTTCGCTGGTGACGTCGACGATGGTGCTGGCGTTGAGCTTCTTCTGGGTGTTGTGGGTGAGGAACGAGATGGCGTTGCTGGTGTCGACGGTGTCGCTGAAGACGACGCACTTGCCGGGTTCGACGGAGCTGCCGGAAATCACGGGCAGGCCGAAGACGTACACGCCCCAGATGTCGGCGTTCACATGGCCGAGGGTCTCGGCTTCGCCGGTCGAGAACTTCACGTTGTTGGTGTTCGTGGCCATTTCGAAGGAGGAGCAGGCGGAGAGAGCGAACGCGGCGACGGCGCAGGCTGCGAGGCAGGCAAGTTTTTTCATCATGATGAGAAATCCTTGTTTTTAAGGTTTGTTTTCAGGTTGTATGTGAAAAATGATATTCTTTCACTATACTTTACCTTAAACGGCGGAAAAATCAAGGCGGAATCCCGGACTTTCCGATGTTTTTTTCCCGATTTTACAGAAATAAGGGTGCAAGTTTACAGTTTTAAGGTTCAAAAAGTATAAAATCCGAAAAAAGGGGATGATACGGGATTTTTCGAGTTGATTTTGCACGCGGGATGCGCTATATTATAAGGATTGTTTTAAAACGCCAACACTTTTTCAGGACATATTGCACCATGGCCAACAAAAACAAGAAGAAAATCGAATCCTTCGAACAGCTCGCCGCCGCCCAGCAGCACAAGCGCCCCGCCGCTCCGCAGGAGGAACCCGCCATTTCCACGATGCTGGACGAATTTGAAATGTGGATGGCCGTGAACTGGAAGAAGGCCATCATCGGCGTCTGCGCGTTCGCCGTGCTCGTTTCCGTCATCATCATCATCCAGGGCGCGATCCAGCGCGCCGAACTCGCCGCCCGCAGCGAACTCGCCAACGCAGGCAGCATCGCCGAACTCGAAGCCGCCATCGCGAAGCATCCGGGCAATAAGGCCGCGGACTTCGCGCGTCTCCGTCTCGCCGGCGAACTCATCGCCGCGAACCAGCCCGGCGACATGGAAAAGGCGCGCGAACAGCTCCTCGCCGTCGCCTCCTCCTCCAAATCCGAAACGTTCATCAAGATGCGGTCCGCGCTCGACGCCGCCTACCTCCTCGAACAGCTCGGCAAGAAGGAAGACGCCGCGACCGAGTTCGAGCGCATCGCCGGACTCGCCCAGACCCCGCGCGACCTCGGCGTGGAAGCGGCCTACTCCGCCGCGCGCATCTTCTCCGGCCTCGACCAGATGATGAAGGCCGACGCCGCGCTGAAGAAAATCAACTTCACGGCCGCTGCCGCCGACTCCTCCGCCGTCTACGGCTACTGGGCCTCCCTCGCCAGGCAGCTCGACGAGCAGATCCATCCGAAGACCGCGTCCGCAGCCGCTCCGGCCGAAGCCAAACCCGCCGAAGCCAAGCCTGCCGACGCTCCCGCGGCCGCGGCTGAAACGCCCGCCGCATAAGCAACGGGGCTTCCTCGGATGTCCGAATCCGGCGGCCTCACCAGACGCACCGAATCGCTGCTCCGCGCGCTCCGCACGCGCCACGGCCGCCGCGATTCCGAATACTGTTTCTGCGACGGTCTCCGCGCCTCCCGTGAAGTCGTCACGCTCGCCCCGGACCTCGTCGAACTCGTCATCCTCCGCGAAGGCACCGCCCGGCCCTTCCCCTCGCCCGTCGAACCGGTCATTTTACCTCAATCCGAATTCGACCGCATCGCGCCCACGGTTCATTCGCAGGGCATTCTCGTGCTGTCGCGCCGCCCGGCGCCCGTCCCGGTGGACGCGCCCATGGCCGATCCCTTCGCGCTCGTGCTCGACCGCGTCGGCGACCCCGGCAATTTCGGCACCATCCTGCGCACGGCGCGCGCCGTGGGGCTGCACGAAGTCTGGCTCACGCGCGGCACCGCCGACCCGTTTTCCGACAAAGTCGTCCGGTCCGCGTCCGGCGCACAGTTCTCCCTCAAAATCCGGTACGGCGGCGACCTGACAGAACTCGCGTCTGACCTCCGCAAACTCGGCGTGAAGACATGCTACCGGACGCTTCCGGCGAGCGGCGGCAACGTCTTTCTGGAACCGGACCTCTTCGACCGCAGCGCGATCATCCTCGGCTGCGAGGCGACAGGCGTGGCAGAACTCGAAAACTCGCGCGGACTGAACATCCCGATGCCCGGCGACGCGGAATCCCTGAACGTGGCCCAGGCCGCCACGGTCATCCTTTTCGAGTACGTCCGCCGCGGAGGACAAGTCCTCCACTGAGGTAGTGCCCGGCTACGCTCGGGCACATGTTCAATCTTTCTCCCCTTTTTCTAATCTGCCGTTACGCCTGAAACTCGTTCAGCGCGCGCTGATACGCCTCCAGCACGTTTTCGGAAAACGCGCAGAAGATGACCTCTTCCGGCAGTTTCCCCGCCCATGTGCCGACCGCGTCCACTGCGATCTTTACCGCCGCTTCGAGCGGGTAACGGTACACGCCAATGCTGATGCCGGGAAATGCCACCGTGCGGCAGTCATTTTCCTCCGCCAGCGCCAGCGAGTTCAGGTAGCACGAACGCAGCAGGTCCGGTTCGCCGTGCGTGCCGCCGCGCCAGACCGGGCCGGGCGTGTGGATCACATAGCGCGCAGGCAGATCGAATCCGGGCGTGATGCGCGCTTCGCCTGTGTTGCAGCCGCCGAATTTGAGGCAGGCTTCGTAGAGCTGACGCCCCGCGGCGCGGTGAATGGCGCCGTCGACGCCGCCTCCGCCGAGCAGGGAACAATTCGCGGCGTTGACGATCGCGTCGACGCGGAGCTTCGTGATGTCGTTCAGGACCGCGGTCATTTTCATGGTTCTTACCTCCTCAATCAAACTTGTTCCGCGCGCGGGATGAACTCCCGCACGGTCCGCAGGACCAGTTTCAGTTTCTGCGCGGGCTTCGCGCTCGCCAGGATCGCCGGGATCAGGCCGTCGCGCCTCAGCATGCGCTTATTTTTCTCCAGATACACCAGATTGCCGCGGCAAGTCACGTTCGTGATCCCCGCGTCCGCGGCGGCGAGGCGGATCCGGCACGTCATCAGGAAATGGTCGACCTCCGCCGGGATCGGCCCGAACCGGTCGCGCAGCTCGTCCGCGAATGCGTCGAGGTCGTGTTCCGAGGTGAACATCGCAAGCCGTCTATAGCAGTGCAGACGCACACTCGGGGACTCGACATAGCCCGGCGGGATGCCCGCGGCGATCATACCCGGCGGCGGCTCGACCGCGAAACTCAGGAAATCGAGGTACAGTTCGCAATCCGGCGCGGTCGGCAGTTTCTCGCCCTTGAACATCGCCACGCAGTCGCGCAGGAGTTCGCAGTAGAGGTGGAATCCGACCGCGTTGATCTGCCCGCTCTGCTCCTCGCCCAGGATGTTGCCCGCGCCGCGTATCTCCAGGTCGCTCATGGCGAGCTGGAACCCCGCGCCGAGGTGCGTGTAGCGCCGGATCGCCGCCATGCGCTTGCGCGCGTCTCCGGTCAGGATGCCGTCCTTCGGCAGGAAAAGATACGCGTAAGCCTGCCGCACCCAGCGTCCCACGCGTCCGCGCAGCTGGTAGAGTTCGGCGAGCCCGAACCGGTCGGCGCGTTCGATGATGATGGTGTTCGCATTCGGGATGTCGATGCCGGATTCGATGATCGAGGTGCAGACCAGGATCTTCGTTTTTCCCTCGATGAACGACGACATCACCACTTCCAGCTCGCTCTTGTCCATCTGTCCGTGCGCGACGCCGAGCGGAACGTCCGGGAACATCGCCGCGATTTCAAGCGCCACCTTGTCGATCGACTTCACGCGGTTGTGCAGGTAGTACACCTGGCCGCCGCGGTTCAGCTCGCGTTCGATCGCCACACGAACCACATTTTGGTCGTACTGCGCGAAGACCGTGCGGATCGGCAGCCGGTTCACCGGCGCGTTCATGAGCGTGCTGAGGTCACGGATGCCGGAGAGAGACATGTGGAGCGTGCGCGGGATGGGCGTGGCGGTCATGGTCAGCACGTCCACGGTCGCGCGAAGGCGTTTCAGGCGGTCCTTGTGCAGCACGCCGAAGCGTTGTTCCTCGTCGATGATCACGAGCCCGAGGTCCTTGAACCCGACGTCGTTCTGCACCAGACGGTGCGTGCCGATCACGATATCGATCGCGCCGTTTTTGAGGCGTTCGATGATCCGCTGCTGTTCCGGTTTCGTACGGAACCGCGAGAGCTGTTCGATCACGATCCCGGTCTCCGCGAACCTCTCCTTGAACGTCATGTAATGCTGCTGCGCCAGCACGGTCGTCGGCACCAGCATCGCGACCTGACGCCCCGCGAGCGCGCATTTGCACGCCGCGCGCATCGCGAGCTCGGTCTTGCCGTAGCCCACGTCGCCGCACAGCAGACGGTCCATTGGACGCGGCGATTCCATGTCGGACTTGATCTCGGCTGCGGCGCGCAGCTGGTCCGGGGTCTCCTTGAACGGAAACGCCTGTTCGAACAGCTCCTGTTCGGGGTCGTCCTTCGGGAACGCCATGCCCGCCTTCTTCATGCGCACGGCCTGGATTTTGAGCATCTCGAACGCGAGGCTCTGCACGGAGTGGCGCGCTTCGTCGCAGGCTTTATTCCAACGGCCGGAATTCAGACGGCTGAGCGTGATCCGAGTGTTTTTCGACCCGACATAACGCGTGACGAGATGCGCCTGCCGCACCGGAATCCGCACCACCTGGTCATCGCCGAATTCCAGCACGATCATTTCCGACCGCGCCCCGGCGGCTTCCGCGATATCCAGTCCGAGGTAACGGCAGATGCCGAAATTGAGGTGGACGGCGTAGTCGCCCTCCTCCAGATCGCCCGCCGAGATCACGCCAGCCGTATCCTCGCGCGAAACAGGTTCGGTCCGGGGCGTGTCGTCCTCGACCTGAAGCTCGTGCGCCATGCTCCGGCGGCGGTACGGCAGCGCAAAAAGTTCGCGGATCGTCAGGACTGCGAGTTTCTCCTTCGGCAGGAAGAACCCGCACGGCACGCTCCCCTCCTCCACCGTCAGCAGGTCGTTTTCGCACAGGTCATGGTCCAGGATCCAGCGCCTCACCTGATGCGGATCGGAATCAGGCCCCACGAGCAGCGTCACATGCGTTTTCTCCTCGATCCACTGATGGATCCGGCTCGCGGTCAGCTGCTGCGCCAGCACGGAAAATGCCTGGTCCAGCGACTTGCCGTCCGCATCGGCGTCCACGGCGAACTCATGCCCGGCGGCCGACGCCATCGCGTCGCGTCCGGTGGAATAACACGGAAACGCCTCGCACGGTCCGCCATCCGGCATGGCCGCGCCGGCCGCATCCTCAAACGAAACAAGACGGCCTTCCGCCCTCATTTTCTCTTCAAATGCCGCCCACTGTTCCGCCTCCTCCGGCGTGCCGTAACGCGCCAGATGCGTCCGAATCTCGCCGGGGGCCTCCTCGACCAAAACGGTATCATTTTCCAGCAGGTATTCGAACGCCGGAGCGGAGGCGTATTCCGTGCCGTTCACGACCGTCCCGTCGCCGCCCGAACCCGACCGCAGGATCACGCGGTAGGAATCCGCCTTGCCCGTCGACATCTGCGTGTCGGGACGGAACAGACGGATGCTGTCGATGGTGTCGCCGAAGAACTCGATACGGGCGGGCGACGTCTCCGAGGAGGAAAAGATGTCGACCAGGCCGCCGCGCCGCGCGAATTCGCCGGGCATGCCGACCTCGATCTCGTCATCATAGCCCATTTCGACCAGGCGTTCCGCTAGGTCTTTCAAATCGACCTCGTCGCCTACCTTCAGAACAAGCTCGCTTTCGCGCATCAGACGCGGCACGGGCGCGGGCGAGGTCAGGCTCGTCACGGACCCGAAAAACACGTCCGGCGGATTCTCCAGAAGCCGGTGCAGCGCCTCGGCGCGCGGGGAATCCGACTGAAGCAGACTCTGACGCCGCGTCGAACCGTCCGGCAGGGCGTGAACGGAAATGCTTTTCCCGGCGACTTCCGCCCAGGCGGTCAGATCGTCCCGGCATTGTTCCGCGCGGGACTGCGACGCCGCCACGTAGAAAAACGTCCGTTTCCCGCCTTGCGGCACGGCGGCTTTCTCTGTCTGCTTTTTCGAGGCGGAGACGGCTTTCGCGCCGGATGTCTTCGAACCGCCGGAGACCAGGCTGAGCAGTGCGATCGGCATGATATCGGATTCGAGCGGGCCGATGCGTCCGGAACAACCATTCGTTTTAGAAATTAAACCAAAAAATATACTTTTCCAACTTCTTTTTTTCATTTCACTCTTGCCTTTTTCTATTTAGAATGTACATTATATGCAATTGTTTTTAAACTTGGGGTTTAGCCCATGACATACGAATGCGGAAAAGCTGTCGCAGATGCCGGAATCAAAAACGGTTACGACTATCAATATAACAGCTCAAAGCAGGAAAACAAATCGCCGAGGTCTTTTTTTCGATGAAAAATGATGCGAAACAAAAACGGATTGCGGTTCCCGCCGCCGGAAAAAACGCGAAAACATCTGCTTCCGGCAAGCAGGTCAAAGGCGCGTCCGGCAAGGTGAAAGCCGCGAAACAAGCCGTTGCGGCCAAACCCGCCCGTGTTTCCGTATCTCAGAAAAAAACTCCCACCTCCCCTGCGAAGAAATCCGCTCCGGTGAAAAAGGCCGCTCCGGCAAAGGCGACTTCTGCAAAGAAGGCTGCTCCGGCGAAGGTTGCTTCCACGAAGAAAACAGTTCCGGCAAAGAAGGCAGTCGCTCCCGTCAAAGCCGCTCCGGCGAAGAAAAAAGCGTTCAAGCCCGAGGTCCTGTTCGACGAAGAACCGGTCGTGAAAAAGACCTCTTCCAAGGCGAAATTCAAAGCCGCAGTCAAACTCGAACCGGCGAAAAAAACAGCCGTGAAAGCCGTTCCGGCGAAAGCGGAAGCAAAAGCCCAGGCAAAACCTGAAACAAAGAAGGCTCCCGCGAAGAAGAGCCCGATTAAAATCACGGTCAAGAAACCGGCCGTCAAGGTCGAGATCAAAACCGCTCCGGCGAAAAAGACCGTTTCCAAGCTGGAAACGGTGAAAACGGTCCCGGAAAAGGTCAAGGCAAAAGCTGAAGTCAAGCCCAAAATCTCCGCGAAGAAGTCTCCCGCGAAAAAATCCGTTTTTGCCTCGGCAAGCAAGAGAGCCAAGCTCAAAGTCAAAGTCGAAGCCGCTTCATCCGAAGCAGTCACTCCGGTGAAGAAAACCAAGGCGACCGGCGCGGTTGACGCGAACGGCGTTCCGGTCGTGCTGGAAGACGTCGAAGACGCCTCCGAAATCGATCTTTCCAAGTTCATGGCGGGTTCGAAAGATCCCAAAATGGACAAGAAGAACGCGAAGGCCGCGGCGAAGAACGGTCCCGTCACGAAAAACGACTCGATGAAGGTGTACATGCACGACATCGGTCAGATTTCGCTGGTCTCGAAGGATCAGGAAGTCACGCTGGCGGCCCAGATCCACGGCAAGGACCACGATGACCACGACGAGGCGCGCGCCACGCTCATCGAAGCGAACCTGCGTCTGGTCGTAAAGATCGCGCACGATTTCAAGGGGCTCGGCCTCCCGTTGCTTGACCTCATTTCCGAGGGCAACATCGGCCTCATGCGCGCCGTCGAGAAATTCGACCCGTCCAAGGGTGCGAAGTTCAGCTCCTACGCCGCCTGGTGGATCAAGCAGTCCATGCGCCGCGCCCTCGCAAACCAGTCGCGCGTGATCCGCATCCCGGTTCAATCCGCGGGCAAGATCAACAAGATCAAATCCGTCAAGATGAAGCTCGCGGAACAGCTCGGCCGCGAACCGACCGACGAAGAAATCGCCGCAAACCTCGGATTCAGCGGACGCACCGTGACCGGTCTGCGCCTCGCCGACCTCCGCACGTTCTCCCTGCACGACCCCATCCAGCAGGGCGAAGACGGCGAATTTCAGGACATCATCCCCGACCAGGGGGCGATGTCGCCCGACCGCATCCTCGGCGACGAGGAATCCGTCCACCGCCTGCTCTCCCTGCTCTCCCAGCTCGAGGACCGCGAACGTCTGATCCTTCAGCTCCGGTTCGGACTCGACGGCAAGCGCCCGAAAACGCTGGAAGAGGTCAGCCAGGAAATCCACCGTACGCGCGAACGCGTCCGCCAGATTCAGAACCAGGCGCTCGCAAAACTCCGCGCCATGCTCGCCGACGAGGCGGGTTTCTCCGAATAACCGACAACCCGGATTCAAGAGGTTTTACCGATGAAATACGATGCAACAGATTGTTCAGGAAAGGGGGTGAACTAATTATGGAAGCAACGGAAGTCAAACTTAAGAAAGGCGACTCGATCGAACGCGCACTCCGCCGTCTGAAAAAGAAACTCGACAAGGAAGGCACGCTCAAGGAACTCCGCAACCGGAGACACTACGAAAAGCCGAGCGAAAAGAAACGCCGCACGCAGCGCCGCAGAGGCTGATCACGGCTGACTTTTCCGACCATAACCCCGCTCCGGGACCGCCCCCGCGACGTTTCCGGAGCGGACGCACAAAACCATTTTTTCATCGTTTTCATGTCCGATTCCACCTCCAAAGCAATATCCAAATATGGCGCACCGCGCAAGTTCACCTGGATGCCCACGCTCGACGGGTACATCCTGCGCTCGTTCCTGGTGCCGTTTTTCATTCTGCTCTTCGCCTTCACGCTGCTGTTCATCATCATGGACATGTACAACGACGTCGGCGACTTCCTCGACAACAAGGCGTCCGTCCTTGTCTCCGTCGAATACTTCATCCTGAAAATCCCCGGAAACATCCGGTTCATCCTGCCCATCACCGTCCTCCTCGCCTGCATGTATGCGCTCGCCAACCTCGGCCGCAGCCGCGAGCTCACGGCCATCCGGGCGTCCGGGATCTCGCTCAGCCGGTGCGGTCTCCCGATCTTCGCGGTCGGGTTCTGCGTGATGCTGATCAATTTCTACTTCAACGAGGAACTTGTCCCGGAAACCACGCGGCAGGCGGAGATACTCAGGAAAACGGTCGAGAATGAAAAGTATGAAGAGATAAGCAACGCCCGGCTCCAGTTCCACAGCGGCGACCGCCTCCGCAGCTGGTATTTCGGCCAGTTCGACGACGACGATTTCCAGGAGAATGTCAAGCTCAAGATATTCAGGAAGAATCCCGAAAAGCCCAGACAGCGCATCCTGGTCCGCACGATCGAAGCGGAAAAAACGCGTTTCGTCCCGGGCGTCGGCTGGGAATTCTACAAGCCGGAGATTCACGATTATTCCTCGGACGGTCTTCCAGGCGACACCACATTCTCGGGCGCCGATCCGCTGGTCTTTTCCGAGGAGGAAATCCCCGACAAACCATCCGTAATCGTCAAGTCCGTCATCGAACCGGAAGCGCTTTCCTCCCTCGAAATTTTCTTCATTCTCCGCGACAATCCGAGCATGGCGGAGAATCTCCGCCGCATTTACCGGACCATCTTCTACAACCGGCTGGCGTTCCCGTGGGCGTGCTTCCTTTGCGCCTTCTTCGCATTCCCGCTCGCCACGAAAAACGAACGTTCCGGCATCTTCACGGCCATCGCCTCCGCCGTCGGTATCGCGGTGCTCTATCAGGTACTCAACGAAATCTTCATGGTCGCCGGAAAAAGCGGGTACCTGCCGCCGATTCTCGCAGGACTCACCCCGACCGTCGTCTTCGGCGTCTATGGCATCTACCTGCTGAAAAAAGCCGGCTGAGGAGGCAACGCCTCCACTGCGGCTGTGCCTGGCTGCGCTCAGGCACGGAAAAAGCCGTGATGATCCATTCCTCAGTCAAGTTCGGGGAAATATCCCTGAATCCTGCGTTCGAGGACCAGTCGCGCATAATGCGCCGTCCCCGTGAGACGTTCGGCCAGCAGCACCCCCGTTTCCGCGAAGCCGTTCACCACGTCGTGGTTGTCCGACCCAGCCGTCCAGGGCAGCCCGTAGCTGTCCGCGTACCATTTCGCGCGGCGGTTCTCCTCGTCCTTGCGGTGGCCGTTCATGATCTCCACGGCGTCGACCCGGTCCGGAAGCAGACGGATCATCGGGATGTAGTAATCCTGCCGGAACGGGTGCGCGTGGACGATCGTGCCTCCCTCGGCGCGGATGTATTTCAGGTAGTCGACGAGCGGCAGCCGGTCGATGAACGGATGATCTGCGAGCCAGTTCTCGTCCAGTCCGTAGGTCAGGAAATCGTTTCCTTCGGAGGAATCCTCCCACGCGAAAAACACCTGCATGCCGACCTTGTCGCCGTATTCCTTCGCGGCGCGGTAGCCCGCCGTGAAAAGCTCGACGCGTTCCCGCCATGGCAGATCGCGCGGCACCGTGCTGTTCCCGTTGAAGAAATGGTCCGTGATAATAATGCCGTCGTAGCCGCGCGCGTGATATGCCTCGGCGACCTCGCGGCCGGAGGATTTGGCGCATTTGCTCCCCTCCGAGGTGTGGATGTGCGTATCGTAACGGTAAAGTCTCGGTTCGCTCATTTTGAACTTATCTCCTTTTTATGACAGCAGCCGGGGCAGAAACTCCGCGACGACGCCGAACAGCAGCGGGATCGTGAAATTGTCGTCCAGGTGGATTTGCTCGTTATAGAATTCGGCGATGCAGGACACAACTACGCCGAAAAGCCAGATCGCCAGCGTCGCGCCCGGCAGACCGCCGACAACGCAGAACCCCGCCGCGATGATCCAGCCGCTCAGCAGGAACGACAGCGAACCTTCCAGCGATTTGCCGTTGAAGAAGCGGTGCCGTCCCCATTTCCGTCCGATCAGCGCCGCGGACGTGTCGCTCAGGATCAGAATCGCGAACGCGCACGCCGCCACACGGTTGGAAAAACACAGCGCGGTCAGGCAGGCCGACGCATACATCGGCGGCGCTCCGCTGAACCGGAACTTGCCCGGTTCACTCTCCCGGGCCATCTTGCCGAACAAGGCTTTATAGAGCGGCGTCACGTACGGGACCTGCCGGAATACGGCAATCTCGATCAGCACGTTCAGGACCGCGAACGTACCGAACATGATCACGTTGAACAGCCGCGGGAGGTAAAAAAGCGAAAAAGGCATCCAGAGCGAGCTCAGATGCACCATTTTCCGGAGAACTTCCTGTCTGTACGGAATCGCCATCGATGTTCCTTTACCGGGTTTTATTCCACTCGCCGCATCGTTGTTCGGCGTTTTGGCGGTGGCAGCGGGGATCGAACCCACGACCTGCTCTTTAGGAGAGAGCCGCTCTATCCAACTGAGCTATGCCACCGTATCAAAGTCTTCGCAGGAAAACCGGCTGACCGAATATGATTCCGGCATCCGTTTTTTCTGCTTGTTTGTGCTGTTCTCAAGCAAGTATATACTATAGCGCCGTTTCGGCAAAAAATCAAGTGCTGATCTGAAAAACGGGGTTCAATTACGGATATACGCCCTTGGCAAAAAAATACCCTTTAGGGTATACGGTTCCCCAGCGACCCGATTTTGAAAAAAAGTTGGTGTCCGGCACAATATCAAGCGCGGCGGGAGCGTTATTTGATCAGAAGCGCGCAACAGAAACAACAAACTCAACCAACACACGATCAGGAGTCTACAATGAAATCCATTTCCAATCTTTTTATCAATAAACTCTCCGCCGTCATCATCATCGCCGCGGTCGCCGGTCTGGTCTCGATCAACGCGTTCGCGCACACCAACGACTACATGGGCTTCGGCGGATTCCAGCCCTTCGGCGGATTCGGATACGGATACGGGTTCGGCGGCTACGGCTTGGACTTCGGTTACACCTTCGCCGGATTCGGCGGATTCGGTCCCGGCATGGACTTCGGCAGACACTTCGGCGGACATCATTCCGACGTTCATTTCGCTGGCAATTTCGGCGGATTCGGGCTCGGATTCACGGCTCAGAGCGCGGTCCACGCCTCGAACCGGAAGATCGTCCCGCTGCCGCCCACCGCTTCGGCCGTGAACACATCCATCACCTACGATGAAAACGGCGAGCTCCATGTGCGTCCGTTCGACGACGAGGACCTCTTCGTGGAGGATTGAGGCGAGTTCAGTTTCCCTCCGAAAGCATCGATTGTTCCACGGGGCGTCTCCCAGGGGGTGGGAGGCGTCCCGGTTTCTGTATTGACGAAAGACCAGATTCTTTCAATCCGCGCTTGATTTTTCCTCTTTTCCGCTGTACTTTATCTGCAAAAAAGCAATCATTGAACGGTTACCTAACCTCCCCCGGTGCATCATGGCGCAGAACAACACAACAGAACCGCCCTCAATTCAAATAACGTCCGCTCAACCCGACATCGACGAACGCCTGAGGTTCCGTCTGCCGCGGCTCGGCTGTTTCTGGATTTTCCTCATCTTTTTCTTTTCAATCATCGCGGGGGGACTTCTGCTCTTCTGCACAACGTTCAAGCGCCCGATCGACTGCGAGACGCCGACGGAACACGTTACCGTATCCGACCCGTGCCATGTCCTGCACGAAGAGGACCTGGATTTCTTGACGGAGCTCGCAAACAAGGTGGCGGACGAGGGGAACTGCGACGTCGCCGTGCTGTTCGCGGACGAACATTTCGAAGACTTCCACGCGCTGTTCGACGCCGTGCTGGCGGACTGGGCGCCGGCCAAGGGCGTCCTGCTGATGTACGGCCTGCAGGACGACAACATCAAAATGGCTCTGACGGGCGGTGAATGGCGTCTGGCGGGACACGACGACTCGTGGCTCTGCGGAGAGATCGCCGTTCAGGATCCATCCTGCCGGGCGAACCGGGTTTGCTATCTTCTGAACCACCTGAAGGAGTCCCTCGAACGGGCGAAAAATGACGATCTGCCGAAAGGGACGCTGGACCATTTCGATGGCGTCTATTTCGACTGGGCTCCGTTCCATACGGAAAGCGCGCCCCGTTACACAGCCGCGGTCATCAGCCTCGTGATCGGGATCATCGCGATCATCTTCGGGCTGGTGTTCTGGACAGACGGACGCACGGAACGGGCAAAGAATCTGGGCCGTTACCGCAATGTTCTGGAGGAGTTCGAACGGCGGCACCCGAACGAGCCGGAACTTCAGCTCCTCGATCTGAACGAACCGAAAGATCCGGGCATATTCAAATTCCTCCGCCACCCGGCTCTGGTCATAACGGCGATCCTGCTTGCCTCGTTTTTTGGTGGGCTTATCGTTTATTTCGGCGTCTTCAGCGGACCGGATTCCGATTCTTACATGCTGGACAATGGAATCAAGAATCCCTATCCGAGTTCCCGCCGGGCCACGTACACCAGGGAAGTCCCCGAAGCGCCGTCCGGGGTCGTCGTCGACCTCGCGGACGCGTTCACGCCGGACGAAGAACGCGCCATTTCCGAGGCGGTCGGACATCTGGAAGACGCCGTAGGCGGACAGGTCCAGGTCCTGACCGTGAAGACTCTCGGCTCCGCCATCCTGGAAGAGTACACGCTCGAGGTCGCCTCCCGCTGGGAGATCGGCGAAGCCGGAAAGGACAACGGCGCGCTGCTCTTCCTCGCCATCGACGACCGCAGAAACCGCATCGAGGTCGGCTACGGCTGGGAAGCCTTCCTGACCGACGCCCGCTGCGGCGATCTGCTCCGCGACGCCGTGCCGGAACTCCGCGAGGCACGATACGCCGACGCCTGCGTGAAGATCATCCGGGGGATGGAGAAGCATCTTGCGGAAAACCCGGTCCTGGATACCGCCCGCGGGCTGAATCAGCCTGGCGCGGTCGCGATCATCCCGTCCGTCGATCCTCCCGAGTCGTCCCGGGATCCCCGTCAGCCGGATTTCTTCGAGGCGATGTTAGGCGCGTTCGGCATTCTGCTCGCCCTGCTGGGCGTCGTGCTCGGGTACTGGGGACGCGTCATGAAGACGTCGCTTCCCGATTATTACATCTTCGATCCGGTCGAATTCCGCAAACTGTGTTCCTCTCATTCTTCCGGTTCCTCTTCCGGCGGCAGTTCGTACAGCCGGAGTTCCAGCTCGCGAAGCTCAAGTTCCAGCCATAGGTCAAGTTCCAGTCACAGGTCGGGCGGCGGTTCCCGCAGATCGGGCGGAGGCGGTTCGTTCGGAGGCGGCGGCGCGTCCGGGAGATGGTAAAGTCCCCAATTATCCCTTTCGTCTGGAAACAGAAAGGCTGCCGGTCTCGAATCGAGGCGCGGCAGCCGAATTATTTTTTGAAGATGAAAACGGGAGCTATTCTTACTTGACCGGCTCCGTGATGCCTTCCTTGGTCTGCGTCAGCGGCTTGACCGTGCCGTCTTCGTTGAAGAAGAGCTCATCGACGCACACGGAACGGCGCAGCCCCTGTCCCTTCTGGCCGTCGCGGTCGAGCGTGCCGTTGTGGTAGAAGAGGAACGTGCGGCCCTTGAAGTCGATCACGCCGGGATGGATGGTGAAGCTGTTCTTCGCCGCGCCGGTGACCTGACCGCGGAACGTCCACGGGCCTTTGAGGTCCTTGGCGGTGGAGTAGTTGATGACCTCGCCGCCGCGTCCCATGCCGGGATAGAAGTTGTAGTAAAGGCCGTTGCGCTTGTAGAGCCAGGGGCCTTCGGTGTAGTTCTGCATCCCGGTGTCGGTGATCTCGCCGTCGAGCTCGACCATGTTGTCTTTCAGCTTCGCGACGTAGTTGTTCGTGTGCCCCCAGGAGAGCCACGCGGTGCCGTCGTCGTCGATCAGCACAGTCGGGTCGATGTCGTTCCACCCGGCGCGGCCGCTGGTCATGTTATCGAGCACGACCGGTTTTTCGACGGGCACGAACGGGCCGACGGGGCTGTCCGCCACGGCGACGCCGATGGAGTTGCCGCCGTTCTTATCGTCGCGGTACGTGCAGTACCAGTAGAACTTGCCGTTCTTCTCGGCGACCTGGGACGCCCAAGCCGTTCCCTTGATGCCACTCGGGAACTGTTCCGGGCGCAGCAGGACGCCGTGGCTGCGCCAGTGGACGAGGTCGTCCGAGGAATAGCAGCGCCAGTCAGCGATGTTGTAGTTGCCGGGGAGGCCGTTCCGCTCGCCGTCCCGGTAGACGTCTTCGCCAGTGTAAACGTACACGCGGTTTCCGACGACCAGCGGCGCGGGATCTGCCGTCCAGGCGTCCGTGAAGATCGGGTTGCCGGCGGGTTCCAGGTCGGTGCCGTCGTAGACCTTGTCGGCAGACGACTGGCAGGCGGTGATGAGCAGGCCCGACGCGAGGATCGAACCGGCGAGGAGGAGTTTGGATTTCATGGTTGCTCCTTTGGTGAACTATGAGGTGAAAGGGTGCGTGTCTTGATGCTTGAAAACGTAAACCTGCATAATATACCCATCCGCCTCGGAAAAGTCAAGCGGAAACGGAAAAAACAAGGCTATACCAACTTCATATATGTGACGTTCAGCGTTAAGAGTAACTCTTTGATCCGATTCCGGCGTCATTTTCTTTATTTTTTCATACGGGATGCGGTTGACTTTTTTTGTTTCGAGACTACATTATTCAAAAACGAAAAAACAAAACACAGAAAGGATGATCCACATGCTGAAAAACCTCACCGTATCCCTCCTCGCCGCATCGACGGCCGCCGCGCTCCTCACGGCATGTTCCTCCGCCGAAGCCGCCCCCGACAAGCAGCCCGCGGGCACGATCCGCATCGACACCGCGCACCCCGGCGCGAAGATCAGCCCCCTGCTCTACGGCATCTTCTTCGAGGAGATCAACCGCGCGGGCGAAGGCGGCATCTACGCCGAAATGATCCAGAACCGTTCGTTCGAGGACAACACGTCCTTCCCGGTCGCCTGGTTCTCCGACAAGGCCGAGATCGCCCTCGACCGCACCTCCGCGATCCATGCGAACAACCCGACCGCGCTGAAAGTCGTCTCGCAGGCCGGCGGACGCGTAATGAACCGCGGATTCGTGGGCGGACCGCAGGGCGGCAGACCGCACGGCGCGGACCGCCGCTGGCAGGACAACGCGGCCGGACAGCCAGCCCAGCTTTTCGTGGAGGCGAGCGCGGAATACGACCTCACGCTGTACGCCCGTTCGGAGAAAGGCGGCGAACGCCTCGACGTCTCGCTCGTCGGCGGCGACGGCAAGGTCCTCGCGCACAGCAGTATCACACCGTCGAAGGAATGGCACAAGTACACGCTCCTCCTGACCGCCCAGCGCACCGACACGAACGCCCAGCTCGTAATCTCCAGCGGCAAGGCCGCCACCTACTGGCTCGACATGGTCTCCCTCTTCCCGCGCCGGACCTGGAAAAACCGCAGGAACGGCCTCCGTCCCGACCTCATGAAGATGGTCGCCGCCATGAAGCCCGCGTTCGTGCGTTTCCCCGGCGGCTGTTTCGTGGAAGGACGCGGCATCGAAAACCGCGCGATCTGGAAGAACTCCGTCGGCCCGGTCGAACAGCGCGTCGGCCAGTGGTGCATCTGGCAGTACGAGGCCAGCAACGGCCTCGGCTACCATGAATACCTCCAGATGTGCGAAGACCTCGGCGCGGAACCGCTCTTCGTCATCAACTGCGGCATGGGCCACGAAACGCGCAACGGCCGCGACACCATGTACAACGTCCCGATGAACGAGATGCAGCCCTTCGTGCAGGACGCCCTCGACGCCATCGAATACGCCAACGGCCCCGTCAGCTCGAAATGGGGCGCCGAACGCGCCAAGAACGGACATCCCGCGCCGTTCAACCTGAAATACATCGAAATCGGCAATGAGAACGGCGGCTCCGCCTACGCCGAACGCTACGCCCTCATGGCGAAGGCCATCCTCGAGAAATACCCGAAGATGCGCCTCGTGGCGAACGAAGCCACGGCCGGATTCAAGAACGACATCCTCGATCCGCACATGTACTCCGATTCCGCCGCGTTCCGCCGCGACGCCACGCGTTTCGACAACCAGGACCGCAAAGGCCCGGAGATCTACTTCGGCGAATACGCCGTGACCAGCGGCGCGGGCAAAGGCAACCTCAACGCCGCGCTCGGCGAGGCCGCGTTCATGACCGGACTCGAACGCAACGGCGACATCGTGATCATGAGCTCCTACGCGCCGCTCTTCCGCCGCGCCGGATGGGAGACCTGGAACCCGGACGCCATCGTCTTCGACCAGAGCCGCGTCTTCGGCACGCCCTCGTACTGGACGCAGGTCATGTTCTCGAACAACCGCGCCGACCGCAACTACGACCTGACCCTCACCGTCGCGGAAGAACACCAGAACACTTTCAAGGGCTTCGTCGGCCTCGGTTCCTGGGAGACGAAGGTCGCCTACAAGGACCTGAAGATCACGCAGGGCGACAAGGTCCTCGCCGCGCCCGAGTTCAAGACCGGACTCGACGGCGTCATGCCTGTCCGCGGGCAGTGGCTCGCGCAGAACGGTGAACTCACGCAGTCCACGCTTGACACCGACACGCTTGCCATCGTCGGCGAACCCGAATGGGAAGAATACACGATCTCCGTGAAGGCGAAGAAGCTCGAAGGCAACGAAGGATTCCTCATCGGCTTCGCCATGCCCAACGCCGAAACCAAGAGCTGGCTCAACCTCGGCGGCTGGGGCAACACCGACCACGGCATCGAGCATCCCGACACCCCGACGCGCCGCACGCGCGGCGTCATCGAGACCGGGAAATGGTATGACATCCGCATCGACGTGAACAAGTCCAGCGTGGTGTGCAGCGTCGACGGCAAGGTCGTCTTCGACCAGAAGATCCAGCAGAACTCCGCGTTCGCCGCCGTCGCCGGACTCGACCAGAAGACCGGCGAGACCATCCTGAAGTTCGTCAACTCCGACCGCGAACCGATCACGCTCACGATCGACACCGGCGCGACGAAGTCCGCCACGGTCAAGGGCACGGCGGTCACGCTTGCGGGCGACGACCAGTCGCTGGAAAACACGTTCGAGGAACCGCTCCGTGTCGTCCCGAAGAAAAAGGAAATCCGCGCGAAATCCGACGATTTCCGCTACACCTTCCCCGCGAACTCCGTCACCATCCTCCGCTGGAAATAAGACGGTCATTCGCCAGTAAAAACGAACTCAACGGGCCGACGGACTTTCTCCGCCGGTCCGTTTTTTTGACAAAAAGATAAATAAGGTAGGGCGCCCGTCCACCCCCTGGACCGACGCCCCACACAATCAAGTTCTTTTCAGAAGTAAATCTGTCTGCTCAATCTTCCACGAAGAGGTCTTCGTCGTCGAACGGACGGATGTTGCTCGCACCGGTATCATACTGGGCGTTCGCACCGGCGCCCGGACGGGCCGTCGCGGCCGGAGTCGTACCGGCTGCACCCGCGGCACCGCGGCGCTGCCTTGCGCCCTGTCCGCCGAAGCCGCCCGCGGCACCGCCGCCGAAGCCGCCCTGACGGGTCGCGCCACCCATTCCGGCACCGAAGCCACCCTGCGGAGCCGCACCGGCGCCAAATCCGGCACCAGCCGCGGGACCACCGGCC
>JAEEQN010000011.1 GCA_016285345.1 Victivallales bacterium
CATGAGCACGGAGCCGTCGGCAAGCTCCAGACGGAACTGCGCCTTGATGCTGGAGGAGTCGGAGGAGCCTTTGAGCTTCGCGAAATTGTCCTTGTTCGGCGTGGAATCGATGCGGCGGCGTTCCGCTTCGATCTGGTCGCGTTCCGCAGCGATGCGCTGGGATTCGCGTTTCGCCTCGGAAACCGCTTTCGCGCGGATAACGAGCTTGCGGATCAGGAGGATAAGCGGATAAACGACCGGCAGGATCAGGCCGATCCAGAAATGCTTCTTGCCGTGCATCCCGGTCGAATTCGCGAATTCGTAGGAGGCGAAACCCGACAGGAGCCAGATCAGGATGAGGATAAACCATTTGACGCCCCAGCCGTTCTGGGCGCTTGCGGCGTCGACGAAACTGCCCGATCCCGAGCCGAGCTGCGTGAACAGTTCTTTGACGAATTCAAGTATTCCGGTCATGTTCGATTCCTTGTAGTTAGTATAGTGTAGCCAATTATTGCAAGATATTAATATAGCATCGTTCTTGAATTCTTCAATATTAAAAGGCGCGGAAACCGTTTTTTTTCAGAAACTCGAAAAGGAAAACGGAAAAAACGGATGATGATGAAATCCGCGGCAGAAAAAGCAAAAGGCCCGTCCGAACCGGAAAAGTTCGGGCGGGCCGGATGTCGCGTTAAACGCGGAGTTCCGTTCAGGAACGGAGGCTTACTTCATGAGCTTGCCGACGTTCTGATAGAATTCCATGCGCTTGGCGGCGTCGTTTTCGGCCTGGGCGAAGAGCTCCTCGGCGTGGGCCGGGTTGGTCTTCAGCAGGGCTTTGTAGCGGCCTTCGCTGCGGATGAATTCCTGGAACTTGCCGTCGGACGGCTTCTTGACATCCCACGTGAACGGGACTTCGTTCGCGGGGTTGTAGCGGTACAGCGGGAAGTAGCCGCAATCCACAGCGCGCTTCTGCTCGGTCTGCGTCTTGCTCATGTCGATGTTGTGCGCGATGCAGGGAGCGTAAGCGAAGATGATGGACGGGCCGTTCCAGGCCTCGGCCTCCTGGAAGGCCTTGAGGGTCTGCTGGCGGTCGGCGCCGAGGGCGACGCTGGCGACATACACATAGCCGTAGCTCATGCACATGAAGCCCATGTTCTTCTTGTAGGTCTTCTTGCCGCCGGCGGCGAACTTCGCCACAGCAGCGGTCGGGGTGGACTTGGAGGACTGTCCGCCGGTGTTGGAGTAGACTTCGGTGTCGAGGACGAGGATGTTCACGTTCTTGCCCATGGCGACGACGTGGTCGATGCCGCCGTAACCGATATCGTTGGCCCAGCCGTCACCGCCGATGATCCACACGGACTTGTCGCAGAAGTAGTCGGAGAGCTCGAGGATCTTGGAGAGCGTGGGCTTGCCGGAATCGCAGTTGCAGCCGGCGAGCGCTTTTTCGACGGCGGCCTTCGCAGCCTTCTGGGCGGCGATGGCTTCGTCTGTCTTGGAGTTGTCCCAGAAGCTCATGGCCTTGGTCAGGGCGTCCTTCAGGTCGGCCGGAGCGTTCTCGCAGGCGAGGACCTTTTCGACTTCCTGCTTCAGGAGGACGCGGTTGGAATCCACGGCCATGCGCATGCCGAAACCGAATTCGGCGTTGTCTTCGAACAGGGAGTTCGCCCATGCCGGACCGCGGCCTTCCTTGGTCTTGGTGTACGGGATGGTCGGGAAGGTGCCGGAGTAGATGGAGGAGCAGCCGGTGGCGTTCGCGACGATGGCGTTTTCGCCGAAGAGCTGGCTGACGAGCTTGACGTACGGGGTCTCGCCGCAGCCCGCGCATGCGCCGGAGAACTCGAAGAGCGGCTTGCGGAGCATGGCGCCCTTGACGGTGCCGACGGTGTTCTTGCCCATGATGTTGTCTTCGGCGGCTTCGAAGAAGGCTTCGTTGGCGTTTTCGCCGGCGGCGCGTTCTTCTTCGAGGGTGGACCAGACGAGAGCCTGCTTGCCTTCCTTGGCCGTCATCGGGCACTGGTCGAGGCAGACGCCGCAAGCCATGCAGTCTTCGATGAAGACCTGGACTTTGAACTTGAGGCCTTCGACCGCCGGGACCGGGTTCTTGGTCGTGAAGCTGGCCGGAGCGGAAGCGAGGGCTTCGTCGCGGAAGAGCTTCGTGCGGATGGCGGCGTGCGGGCAGGAGTTCGCGCAGATGCCGCACTGGATGCAGTTCGCGGCGACCCAGCGCGGGACCTTCGGGGCGAAGCCGCGCTTTTCGAGGCAGGCGGTGCCGGTCGGGAGCGTGCCGTCGATGGACATGGCGGAAACCGGGATGGAATCGCCGTTGTTGCGCATGCTGGGCTCGATGATCTTCTTCGTGAACTCGTCCGCATCATCCGGGATGAGCTTCAGGTGTTCGGCGTGCGGGACGCCGTCGAGGGAGGCCGGGACCTTGATCTCGTGGCAGGCGTCGGCGGCGAGGTCGACCAGGGAGTTGTTCATGTCGATGACGTTCTGGCCCTTCTTGGCGAAGGTCTTGGCGTTGAGGAGCTTCATCTCGGCGGCGGCCTTGTCGAACGGGACGATGCCGGAAACCTTGAAGTAGGCGACCATCATGACGGTGTTCGCGCCCTTGCCGCGGAGGCCGGGCATGTTCTTGATGATGGCTTCGGCGTTCACGTTGTAGAACTTGATCTCGTTCTTGACGATGTATTCCTGCATGTCGCGGGTCAGGTGGGCGAAGACTTCGTCGTCGGAGTAGTGGCTGTTCAGCAGGAAGGTGCCGCCCTTCTTGAGGCCCTTCAGCAGGTCGTAGCGGCCGATGTAGGCGGCCGTGGAGCAGGACACGAGGTCCGGGCTGGTGATCAGGTAGGTGGACTTGATCGGGCTGTCGGAGAAGCGGAGGTGGGAGCAGGTGAGGCCGAAGGACTTCTTGGAGTCGTAGGCGAAGTAGGCCTGGGCGTCCTTGTCCGTGAGGTGGCCGATGACCTTGATGGTGGTCTTGTTCGCGCCGACGGTGCCGTCGCCGCCGAGGCCGTAGAACATGCAGGCGGTGGTGCCTTCCGGCTCGGTCGTGATGTGCTCGTCGATCGGGAGGGAGGTGTTCGTCACGTCATCGTCGATGCCGACGGTGAAGCCGTGGAAGCCGCCCTTTTCGAGGTGCTTGAAGACGGCGAGGATCATGGAGGGCGTGAAGTCCTTGGAGGAGAGGCCGTAGCGGCCGCCGATCACGGTGATGGCGGGGTTGTTGACGGCGATCTTGACGTCCATGTAGAGCGGTTCGCCGATCGCGCCCGGCTCTTTGGTGCGGTCGAGGACGGCGATGCGCTTGACGGTCTTCGGGAGAGCGGCGAGGAAGGCTTCCGTGAAGAAGGGACGATAGAGACGGACCTTGACCAGGCCGTACTTGGTGCCGCGCTTGGCGTTGAGGTAGTTGATGGTCTCTTCGATGGCTTCGCAGCTGGAGCCCATGGAGACGATCACGTCGGTGGCATCGGCGGCGCCGACGTAGTCGAACAGGTGGTAGGAACGGCCGGTGACCTTCGCGACGGCGTCCATCTTTTCCTGGACGATGGCCGGGCAGGCTTCATAGAACTTGTTGACCGTTTCGCGGCCCTGGAAGTAAACGTCGCCGTTTTGTGCGCCGACTTTGCAGACGGGCTTTTCGGGACGGAGGGCGCGGGCGCGGAACTCTTCGATGTACTGGGGTTCGACGAGCTTGGCGATGTCCTCGTAGGGGATCTCTTCGAACTTGTGCACTTCGTGGGAGGTGCGGAAACCGTCGAAGAACTGGAGGAACGGGACTTTCGCCTTGTAGGTGGAGAGGTGGGCGACGAGCGCGAGGTCCATTTCTTCCTGGACGCTGGCGGCCGCGAGCATGGCGAAACCGGTGTTGCGGCAGGCCATCACGTCGGAGTGGTCGCCGAAAATCGCGAGGGACTGGCAGGCGAGCGAACGGGCCGTGACATGGAAGACGGTCGGGAGGAGTTCACCGGCGATCTTGTACATGTTCGGGATCATCAGGAGGAGGCCCTGGGAAGCCGTGTAGGTGGTCGTAAGGGACCCGGCGGCAAGACAGCCGTGGACGGCGCCGGCGGCGCCCGCTTCGGACTGCATCTCGACGACCGAGACCTGCTTGCCCCAGATGTTTCTCTTGTCTTCGGCGGCCCACTGGTCGACCCATTCGCCCATGGTGGACGAAGGAGTGATCGGGTAGATCGCGGCGGTTTCGCTCAACGCATAAGCAACGTACGCGGCCGCGTAGTTGCCGTCCTGAGTGTTGATTTTGCCCGGCATTTGAGTTTTTTCCTTTGCTGGTTAGGTTAAGTGTAGCTTGGAAGCTATGTATGATTTGGGAGAATAATATTCTTTTAATATACTACGGAAACGCCGCGTTGTCAAGCTTTATTTGCAAAAAACGCGCTCGCGCGCGAAAACGCATGCGCGTGATGAGAACTGGTTTGGCGAAAAAAAGAAACCGTGCCCGTTATCCCGAATCCACTTCGGAGGAAACCGAAGGATCAGAGACAGAGCACGGCTTTGTTATGGGACAGAAAAAACGTCCGGATTATTTCTTTTTTGCCTTCGCCGCGGGCTTCTTCGCGGGGGCGGGAGCAGGTTTCGCGGCGGGCTTCGTTTCCGCCTTCTTCGCAGGAGCCGGAGCGGGTTTCGCCGCGGGCTTCGCTTCCGCTTTCTTCGCAGGAGCCGGAGCGGGTTTCGCCGCGGGCTTCGCTTCCGCTTTCTTCACAGGGGCCGGAGCGGGTTTCGCCGCGGGCTTCGCTTCCGCTTTCTTCACAGGGGCAGGAGCCGGTTTCGCCGCGGGTTTCGCTTCCGCTTTCTTCGCAGGAGCAGGAGCGGGTTTCGCCGCGGGTTTCGCTTCCGCTTTCTTCGCAGGAGCCGGAGCGGGTTTCGCCGCGGGCTTCGCTTCCGCTTTCTTCGCAGGAGCAGGAGCGGGTTTCGCCGCGGGCTTCGCTTCCGCTTTCTTCGCGAGGGCAGACTTCTTTTCCGCCTTCTTCACAGGAGCAGGAGCGGTATTCTGCTTTGCGGATTCAGCCGGTTTCAACGAAAGCGTTCCGGTATTAACAAGGTGTCTCAGGAGCGCTTTGCCGGAATTGAACATGGCCAGGAAACCTTCCCTTGTCATGGGAACCGTTATACGGAGGAAAACCTCCTGTTCATGACGCCCGTTTTCACCGGGGACAAGATGGTAAAAATCAAGAAAAGTCAGACCGCGGGTCACATAAATGTCGGAAAGGCCGTCGATGAAAATTTCTTTCATGTTCGTTTTCTGCTCCAAATTCACTGTTGAAGATTTAGTCCCAGAACACCGGAGAAACGCCGTCTGAAACAAATCAGCTCGAATCGGAGCTTCCGCGCCGAACCAAGCTATATCATTCATTTCAAATATCTTGCGATTGCGTTTCAGCCGGAACACTGTATCCGGGTCCCGAATTCAACGATACTATAGCCCGCTTCCACGCAAAAATCAACAGGCAAATAGGACTTTTTTTGAGTTTTTTTTGAAAAAGACGAAACAATCAGCGGAAGCGAGGCGGATTTCGAGGGAAAAAGAATGGAGATTCCGCAGGAACAATACGCCCGGATCAATCCCGGGAGAACCATTCCGTGAGCATCCCGGCCACGATCGGAGCCGTGGTGCCGCCGCCGGATTCGCCGTGTTCGATCACCGCCGCAAAGGCCAGAAGCTCTCCCGTGCGCGGATGCTTCACGAAGCCGTTGAACCAGGTGTTCTTCGTGGCTTTCGAGCCGGTCCCGACGTTCGCCGTGCCGGTCTTCGCGTAGAGTTCGGCGGATTTGATGTCGCCGCGCCGCCCGGAGCCGCCGGAATCGTGCACGACAAGGTACATGCCCTCGCGGATCACGTCCAGGGATTTCGCCGAGGCTGCGAGCCTGCCCGTTTTGAGCGGAACGGCGTCGAACACGCTCAGGCGCGAGCCGGAGATGCGGTCGTGGTCGTAGATATGGTCGATCAGGTACGGCTTGTACATGGTGCCGCCGTTGGCGATGGCCGCATAAAACACGGCGGCCTGAAGCGGCGTGACCTCGACCTTGCCCTGTCCGATGCTGACGTACGCGGTCTCGTTTTCGTTCCAGTTCGGCCCGTCCTTCGGCAGATACCCGGCGCGTTCGGCGATCTCAATCCCGGTCTTGCTGCCGATGCCGGCGGACGCGAACATGCGGCTGAGCGCATTGATGCCGACGTCGACGCCCAAATCCACGAAATACACGTTGCACGATTTCATGATCGCATGGCGCATGTCAAGTTCGCGGTGAATGCCGGTGCAGTGGATGCCGCCGCCGTATCCGTGCGGCGTGATACCCTCGCAGTCGTAGGTCTTCGATGCCGGAATGCCGTTTTCGAGCGCGGCGAGCGCGGTCAGCGGCTTGATGGTCGAACCCGGCATGTAGGACCCCTGCACGGCACGGTTCAGGAACGGGTTTCCGGGATCCTCGACAAGTTCCCGGTAGCGCACGCGGGATATGGACGGGACGAAATCGGCGGGCGAGAAAGTCGGCGAGGACGCCATCACGCGGACCGCGCCGGATTCGGCGCTCAGGACCACGATGGCCCCGAGGTGTCCGCTCAGGGCGCGTTCGGCGGCGATCTGGCCGTCGATGTCCAGCGTCAGACGCAGGTCGTAGCCGTTTTCGGGCGGCGTCGGCTCCTCCAGCTGTTCATGCACGAATCCGTTGCTGTTCACCATCACGAACTGGCTGCCGGCCTTGCCCGACAGTTTATCGTTGTACTGGTATTCCAGCCCGGAACGCCCCTCCAGACTCGGCAGATAATAGAAATACTCGCGGCGGTCGTCCGCGTCGCCCGGGTCCTCGTTGCCCACGTAGCCGATCAGCTGGGCGGCGAGGCTGCCGAACGGATATTCGCGCATCGGTTCTGCGGTCACTTCCAGACCGCGGATCGGCGGGAAAAGCTCGTCCAAGCGGCCGCGTTCCTCGTCGGACAGGTCCTTGAACGCGGTGAGCGGGAGTCCGGGCTGATAGTTGAGATGGCGGCGGACGTTTTCGAGCGTCAGCGGATTGTAGCGTCCGAGCACGGCCGCGACCTGGTCGGCCTTGTCCATGATGTATTGCGCCCGGTCGCGCGAACGCTCCGTCGTCATTTCGCCGGGATGGAAGAGGACATTGAACGAGGGACGGTTCCGCACGATCGCGGTACCGTCGCGCCCGAATATCTCGCCGCGCATGGCGGGGATGCGGATGCGGCGCGCGCTCTGCTTGCGGTCCTTGTATTCGTACTCGGACGAGCCGACCACCTGCATGTTCCACAGGCGGATCACCAGCACGGAGAACAGCAGAAACGCCGCCAGCGCAAGCACGCCAACGCGGATTACGAAGGCGTCTATCACGAAATCCGGATTCTCTTTTTTCGGCATCACGCGCCTCCGTTTTCTTTGGCCGCCGCTCCGATCTCCAGCCGCCTGGCGGAACGCGCGACAAGGGCAAACACCAGCGGGAAGAGGAACGCGCCGAACAGGCAGGACATCAGCAGAGAGGCAAACCCATCCGGCGTCGTGAGCGAAATCCAGATATGAGGAACAGCCATGACGGACGGGATCATCGCCCCGGCCAGGAACTCAAGGATGTCGGAATCGGGATGTTTCCCGCGCAGGAAGAAAGCGGGCAGCGTCAGGAGCGGGAGCAGAATCCCGTCCCACGGCATGGCGTATCCCAATACGAAGTCCGTCGCGATCCCGAACACCAGCGCGAAACAGAGCGCCATCCGGGGCGAGATCAGGTACGACGCCGCGGTGAAAAAGAATCCGAGCAGCGGGACCGTCAGCCCGGCGGAACGCAGAAGGACTTCCGCGACCAGCAGCAGGATGGACCAGAAGGTGAAGTAGAGAAATGCGAACATCGTCCCCTCCACGCCGTCATTTTCCGGTCAGGACGACAACGAACCGGATCGTATCCAGCGAGACGGCAGGACGCATCCACGCCTCGGCGTACAATCCGCCGTCATGCACCACGGCCGCGCGGCTGCCCCCGACCGGAGCGTCGGTCAGGTACCCGATGCAGATTCCGCGCGGCGTACGCTCGGAAAACCCGCTCGTAAGAACCATTTCGCCGATACCGTACTTGCTCTTCAGCGGCAGGCGCGAGATCAGCGCGGTCATGGAGGACGATCCGTTGCCCGTCAGCGTGCCGTTCGCGCCGGATTCCGCCAGTGTCACGCTCAGGCGGCAGGCGGGATTCACGACGGTCGCCACGACCGACGTGCGGGCGGATGCTTCGATCACGCGTCCGGCAAGCACGCAACTGGGCGTACCGCCGCGGGGCGCGAACTCGAACGTCAGGACCAGATCGCCGGTTTCGATGCCGTCGTTCAGCCCCTTGGAGATCACGAACTGTTCGCTCCAGGTGGACGGATCGCGGAGGATGACTTCGGCATAGACCTCGTTGTAGCCGGACCAGCGCGGCATGCGGAGTTCCTGACGGAGGCGTTCGTTGTCGGCCTCCATCTCGCGGAGGCGCTGGACCTGCGCCGCCAGCATGGCGTTCTGACGCTGGAGCTGTTCCACCGCCCCCGCAAGCTTCTGTCTGGACTGCATCGCCAGCGACTGGCGCGCCGCGGTAAGCTCAACGTGTTTCACGGCCTGGAAAAACGGATAGTAGAAATCCAGGGAAAACCGCGCCAGCGTCCGGCGGAACGTGAAGAATCCGGTCAGCACAAGCGCGGCAAGGACCACGGGAATCGCCGCGAAAAGGACGACCCTCGACACATTGACTTTCTTTTTCGGCCTGACGGGTTTGGACGACGCCATTGCGCGTGACTCCTGAATTCTTCCGCGCCTCAAATGGAACGGACAATAAAAGATTTTGTCTGAGGGGAAACAGGCTTCCTCTGAGACAAGAAACACAGTGCGCGGCTTGCGTCGCGCACTGAACAATCAACTTGTTACGCGGTACGGACCGCGTGCGGCTTACGCCTTGAGATAGGCGCGGACCTTGTCGGCGACGGCTTCCGGCGTGAAGCCGAATTCCTGCGCCAGCTTCTTGTACGGAGCGGACGCGCCGAAGTGATCCAGGCCGATCGCGAGGCCGTCGAGGCCGACCAGGGCGTACCACATCGGAGTCGTGCCGGCTTCGATGGAGATGCGCTTGCGGCAGGCGTTCGGCAGGATGCTTTCGCGGAAGGCGGCGTCCTGACGGAGGAAGGTCTCGAGGGACGGGACGGAGACGATGCGGACCTTGCGGCCTTCGGAGCGGAGGATCGCGGCGGCGTCGAGCGCCAGATTGACTTCACTGCCGGAGGCGAGGATGACGGCTTCGAAGCCCGCGTCCTCGGAGAGGATGTAGGCGCCGCGGGTCACGTCGATCTTCGCGGCCAGGTCGGCGTCGAAGGGACGGAGGTCCTGACGGGTCATCATCATGGCGACAGGGCCCTGCTTCTTCAGTGCGGCGGCCCAGCAGTGCGCGACTTCGTGGGCTTCGGCCGGACGGAACACGGTCATGTCCGGAATGCTGCGGAGCATGGCGAGCTGTTCGATCGGTTCGTGCGTGGGGCCGTCTTCGCCGACGTAGAAGGAATCGTGCGTGAAGATGTAGAGCTCATGGAGCTTCTGTATCGCGGCGAGGCGGATCGCGGGCTTCATGTAGTCGGAGAACACAGCGAACGTGGAGGTGTACGGGATGGCCGTGCCGAACAGAGCCATGCCGTTGCCCGCCATGCCCATTTCGAGCTCGCGGATGCCGAAGTGCAGGTTGCGGCCGGCGCGGTCTTCCGCGCTGAAGTCGCCCGCGCCCTTGACCGCGGTCTTGGTGGACGGAGCCAGGTCGGCGGCGCCGCCGACGAGGGCCGGAACGAGCGCGGAGGCCTTCTGGAGGATGGTGCCGCTGGAGGCGCGGGAGGCGACCGGCTTGTCGACCGGAGCGGCGGCGAGGAGTTCGTCGAGGATGTTTTCCGGAACGGTGCGGTTGATGAGGCTGTCGATCAGCGCCTTGTCGGCGGTCTTCACGAACGCCGCGAACTGTTCGTTCCAGGCGGCGGCTTCGGCGGCGAGTTCCTTCACGCGGCCGGCGAGCATGTCCTTGACGGCCTGCGGAACGGTGAAGGGCTCTTCGGTCCAGCCGAGGTTGGCTTTCGTGGCGGCGAGTTCCTCGTCTCCGAGGGGTTCGCCGTGGCAGCCGTGCGTGCCGGCCTTGTTCGGAGCGCCGTAACCGATCTTGGTCTTGCCGATGATGAGGGTCGGGCGGCCGTCGGTCTTGACGGCTTCGGCCAGGACGGCGTCGACCTTGGCGACGTCGTTGGCGTCATCGCAGCGGAGGACGCGCCAGTCGTAGGCGGCGTAGCGGGCGGCGACGTCTTCGGTGAACGCCAGGCCGGTGTTGCCTTCGATGGTGATGTTGTTGTCGTCGTAGAACACGACGAGGTTGTCGAGCTTGAGGTGGCCGGCGAGGCTGGCGGCTTCGGAGGTGTTGCCTTCCATCATGCAGCCGTCGCCGCTGATCACGAAGATGCGGCTCTGCCGGATGTCCGTCTTGTCAAGGCCGATTCTGGCCGCGAACTGCTTGGCGGCGATCGCCATGCCGACCGCGGAACCGAAACCGCTGCCCAGCGGGCCGGTCGTGATATCGACGCCCTTGGTATGGCCGAATTCCGGATGGCCCGGAGTCAGGCTGCCCCACTGGCGGAAGTTCTTCAGCTCGTCCATGGAGAGGCCGTAGTTGAAGAGGTGAAGGAGCGAATAGATCAGCATGGAGCCGTGGCCGGCGGAGAGCACGAAGCGGTCGCGTCCGATCCAGGTCGGATCGGCCGGATTGTGGCGGAGATACTTCGCCCAGAGGACCATGGCGAAATCGGCGTTGCCCATGGGCATGCCGGGATGCCCGGACTTGGCCTTCTGGATCGCTTCGGCGGATAAAATACGGATTGTGTCGGCGGCTTTGCGCAGAGTGGTTGCGTCCATCTCATTTCCTTTCGTTGTTGAGAGTATTTTTGTTAAAAAGAAAAAAGGTCATCCGCAAAAGATACCACATTTTTTTGAAAAAGCAATTGCATTTCTGAAAAAAGAGGTTATTTTATTCGCTGTTTTTTCGTTTTTCACACAACCGGCGATGTTTTTTACAAAGAACAGACGGCATCTCCGATCCGGACGCGCAGAAGGTTTCCGCCGGGACTTCTTCCATCCGTCGCGCGGTCCGGAGCATCGCCGTCAAGACAATTGCCCCCCGCCCCATGTCAAACATCATCAACGCCGTTTCGAGTTTCGCCCGCAGACACACATTCGCCACGATCTTTTTCTCCCTTCTCGCGTTCTTCCTCCTCGGGTCCGCCGGGCTCGAATGCGTGAAGATCGACGTCCGCTTCCAGTTTATGACCGGAGACATGACGGACCACCCGATCGGGCCGTTCCCGACCGTCTTCGGAAACCCGTATTATGACTATCCCTCGACGATGTTCATCCTGTCGTGGCTGGCATCGTTCTGCGGACACATGGTGGCGCGCTGGACGGTGACGCTGCCGTCGATGATATTCGGCGCATATTCGATCGCGATGACGTGGAGGATCGGGGAGAAAGCGGAAAAGGGACTAGGTCTGTGGGCACTCATGCTCTCGCTGGTCTCGTTCGAGTATCTCAACTCCATCCTCGGATTCGGCATCGACCTCCCCGTCTGCGCCGCAGGCGTCACGATGATCGCCCTGCTCCAGGAGGACCGACTGAACACCTTCCTCTCCACGCTCGTGTTCGCGGCGCTTCTCGTGTTCTGCTTTGCGGTCCGCGGCCCGATGGGTCCCGTCCTGCTCGGCGCGGGAACGGCCGGATGGCTCGCGATGTCCGGCCGCTGGAAGACGTTCTTCGCGTTCGGCGCGGCGGGCGCGGCCGTTCTGGCCGGCTGCGTGGGGTTCGCCTGGTGGCTGCTGCATCACGTCGGCGGCGACGAAATGTGGACACAGTTCTACGAATGGCAGTTCAACAGCCGGATGGATGGCGGATCGGCACTGTTTTATCTGCTCGGCAGCCTCCCGACCTACGCCCCGCTCAGCATCCCGTTCCTGTACACGCTCATCGCGGGCGGGCGCGCTCTGCTGAAAGACCCGGTCGGCCCATGGCTCGGATTTCTGTTCGCCGTCGAGATCCTGCTCTCGATCCCCGGATGCCAGCACACGCGCTATATGACGCTCGCCGTGCCGTTCATGGCGCTTTCCGGCGCGTGGGGGCTGCTTCATGCCCGCCTCGACCTGAAACTCTCCGATGTCTGGAGGGACCGCATCGTCCGTCTCGCCCGGCTCGCGCTCGTACTGGTCCCCTATGCCACCATGCTCGGGACCGTGGTCTGCCTGATCGTGTCGTTCTTCTTCGTCGCACCGGAATGGCTCCCGTACGGCCAATATGCCCTCGGCTTCCTGCTCGTCGTGACCGCCGTTTATTGTTTCCGCGGGCACGATTCCTGGACGGCACGGTTCGCGCTGGCCTCGTGCTGCCTGGGAATTCACTTCGTGTTCGCCGTCATCCCGGCAATCTCCGCCCAGGAGGATTCCCGCCCGTTCGTCGAGGCCGTCGAAAAGGCATCCGGCGAAGACCGGGTCTTCTTCTTCAATGTGAACGCAGACCATGTCGGCATCAAGTATCTGGCCGAAGTGAACAACGCCCGCCGCGGACAGGTCTTCTTCATCTGCGACGAGGACGAGGAGACCGAGGAGCATTACGCATACCGTACCGTCGATGAGGGATTCGGCATGCTCGGAAACGAGATCGTCATCCTCAGGAAAAACCACCTCGAAAAACTCACGGAACTTGCCGAGGCCATGCATAAAAAGGTCGTTCCGCAGTTCCGGGGTAAGCTCGGACACCGCACGTATGTCGCGGTCAGGCTCCTCCCGGACGAAACTCCGATGACTCCCTGAAATACCGCTTTTTTCCCGTTTTTGTTTCGATTTGCGGTTGATTTTTCCGGTTTTTCATGGTATGATACTGCGTGGTGTTTGTTTTGATCTCAATCTGAAAGGGCATCGGCATGTTCTGTAAAAACTGCGGCAGACAAATCCCGGACGATGCGGCGTTCTGCCCCGCCTGCGGCACGAAACGGTCCGGCGGGGATACGTTCGGAGACGAGCGGTCCGGACGCGACATCAAGAACCTCCCAAGCTATGCGAAGGAAAACGAACTGAGCCGTTCGAGTGACGCGATCGACTCCGACCGGGTCAAGTTCAGCCTGTCCGATTCCGGGCAGAAGAAATTCAGTCTCTCCGACAACAGCCAGAAGAAGTTCAGCCTGTCCGGGTCCGGACAGAAAAAGTTCAGCCTGTCCGACAAAGGCAGGAATTCCGGCGACGGCATCGTCCGCATCACCTCGAACCGCGATCCCGCCCCGCAGCCGAAGTCCCCGACCGGATTCGTGAATCCGCTCAAAGACTCCGGCAAGACCATATTTCACGACGAACCGGCAAGCAAAACGGATGCAGAACAGAAACAACCGTCCGCGCCCGAACCGGAAGTACGTATTACAAAGGAAGAGTCCGCCGGAAACGGAAATGCCGCACAGTCCGCGGTGAACGTTTTCTACAACACATCAGGTTCCGCAGGAGGAAATACAGACGCAGGTCCGGAGGAACAGCGGACCGGATTCGTGAACCCGCTCAAGGGGGGCGGTCAAAATATCCAGTGGGGCAGCGACGGCGACCGCAACGAAACGAAGAACTCCGAGTTCGCCGGCGATCCGGCCGAAATCGAGTCGCACCTGGGGTTCGCGGTCTTCACGCTCCTCTGCTGCTGCCAGCCGACCAGCATCCTGGCGATCCTTTTCGCGGTACTGGTCTCCCAGGAGGTCAAGAAAGGCAATTACGAGCAGGCGCAGAAATACTCGAACCTTGCGAAGCTCTTCTGCTGGATCTCCATCGGTCTGTCGATCTTTTGCGGCGGCATTTCCTCCATCGCGAACATGGACGAATGGCGCAACGCTTTCAACGGCACGCCCCTTCCCTGAAGTCTCTTTCAGCCTCACCACATAAACACGGAAACCACCACGATGTTCTGCATGCACTGCGGCCAGCAACTGCCGCCCGACGCGGTTTTCTGCCCGAGCTGTGGCCAGAAGGCGGAAACGCCTTCGGACGTACCGGCCGGAACATCGGCGAAACCGCCGAGGATCGACTGCGGATTCACGCTCGCCGTCATCGCGGTCGTGGTCGGCAACGTGATCGGGATCGTGGCGCTGATCTACGCCGTGCTCGCCTCGAACATGCTTCAAAACGGCGATTACGAGGGCGCACGGCGGGCGGCACGCACCGGAAAAATCTGGAGCTGGACCGCCATCATCCTTTTCGCGGCGGTACTGTGTCTGGGCATGCTCGTCCTGCCGCGCCTGTGGGACTTGATCGCGCCCGGTCTGACGGTGATTGAAACGGAACTCTCCCCGCCATGAAAAAGAAACGTTTCACCAAACAGAAACTGATCACGCTCGGAGTGCTCCTCGTTCTGGGCGCGGCGGCGTGCGTCGTCCTGTTGCTGGTTCCGCCGGGCAGTCCGCACGCGAAATGGCTCCCGAAATGCATGTTCCATCAGCTGACCGGGCTGTACTGTCCGGGCTGTGGTGCAACGCGTGCGCTGTCTGCGATGCTGCACGGCGACCTCAAATCGAGTCTGCACAACAATCTGCTGCTGTTCCCGCTGCTCGCCCTGATCGCGGTCCTGATCGTGAAGCCGGAAATCTCCCTCAAACGCCCCGTTGCGATCACGATCGTCGCGGTCGTTCTGCTGTTCACGATCCTGCGGAATATCCCGGTCGCGCCGTTTACGTATCTGGCGCCAATCCCTCTGCACTGATTTCAGAAGAACCGGGCGCCGACAACCGAGGCAAGCCCGATCAGCACGAGCACGGCGGTCAGAAGGAACAGCCAGAGCCTGCGGATCATCAGGGCGCGTTTGGCGGAGTTGACGAACCGCAACTCCTTTTTCCGTCCGTTTTCCGTGACTTCCGGAGTTTTCCGGCGGACGTTTCCGCCTCCGCTTTTCCGGGCCGCCTGTTTTACCATCGGATTGTCCCGTTGAACGCCGCAATGACGGCGGCCCCGATCAGGAGCGCCGCCACGATGACCGATACGATGAACGGGAAAAACACGCCCCAGCCGATGCGGCAGAGCTGCCCGAACGTGAGCGACCCCAGATCTATCCCGTCGAACGCGGACGGTTTCTGTTTCTGCGCCTGGATCGGGATACTCTGCGTCGTCGCGGTGGACTCCGCGATCTTGCGGCAGGCGTCCAGCCGGAGTTCATCGAGACGGCGGGACTCCACGGCGATCTGGGTCTGCGTCGCCGCGCCGTCGACGTCGAGCGGGGATTCCTTGTTCAGTTCGGCGGCGATGGACGCGAGGCGTTCCCGGCGCGGTCTGAGCTCCTGAAGTTTGCGCTCGGAATCCGCGATCTCCCAGTCGATCCCCGCCAGAGATTCCGCGACGCGCACGGCGAGGTCGCGCCGCGACAGGCGGAAATCGTTCACGCGTCGCTGCATGGCCTCTGAAAGCTGTTTGGAAACGACCGGTTGAGGAGGCGGAGGCACGGGCGGAACACTGTTCTGCGCCGGAGCATCGGGATCGTTCGCCTCCGCGGAAGAATTGTTCGCGGCGATGGAGATGTTGTATTTGTGCAGGTCGTTCAGGATCGAGATATTCTTTTCCATGGTGCGTGCTCCGGCAAGATAAAACAGGACAACTGCGTGGTCGTGAGGCGGTCCGGCAAACGCCGTTCCGGTATTCAAAATATAGCCCGGAATATGGAAAAAACCACTGAAAAACGGAAAAAAGGCGAAAAAAAAGCGTTCCGCGCTTGCGTTTTTTCAAAAATATAGTATAGTTCAAAGATACATTTTGACTTTTCATCCCTACTACGGAGTTTTGCAATATGAAAATCGGCGATCTCAGCGGCACCATCGAACGCGCCAGACTCGCAGGGCGCATCGCCATCATTTCCCTTGTCCTGTCCTTTATCCTCGCGGTCGTCGTGATCGTGGCGGGCCCGGCGACGAAATGGGCCGGCATGGAGACATTCACGCTCGCGCTCTACCCCGTCACGCTGGCGTTCCTCTTCTCGGTCTGCGCCCTCGTGCATTCCGCGTTCCTGCGGAAGATGGCCGAGGAGGAACAGGAAAAGCTCATCCTCGAACAGCGCAAGTCGAACGTGAACTCCATCCTCGACGTCAGCGAAGACGTCCGGTTCACGGCCAAACGCACGCTCGAAAACTTCAACAAGTACATCCCGTCCGCCGTTTCGCTTCTCGTCTTCCTGCTCTCCGTTCCGGCGTTCTGGTATTTCTGGAAACACTCCACGCTCGGCGCGGCCGATCCCGCCACGCTCGTGCTGACGCCGAAAAACCCGATCAATCTGGCGTTCCTCGGCGCGATCTCGGCGCTCTTCGCCTACTTCACCGGCGTTTTTCTGGTCGGACAGTCCCGCATCCGCGAATTCCGCTACCTGCGCCCGGTCGGCAGCTGGCTGATCTGCTTCGCCATCGTGCTGTTCGTGAGCGCGGTCTCGGCCCTCTTCATCAATTACGGCAAGACCGGCTGGGCCGCGCCGCTGACCAAGGTCTTCTTCTGGATCCTCGCGGTCTTCTCCGCCGAACACCTCGTGAGCTTCATCATCGAGTTCTACCGCCCCCGTACGCTGGAGGAGGTCCGCCCGGTGTATGAAAGCCGTCTGCTCGCGATCTTCACCGAACCGGGCGGCGTGGTTCGCAACATCTCGGATTCGCTGGACTACCAGTTCGGGTTCCAGATTTCGCGGACCGGCATCTACCTGGTCCTGCGGAAGGCGATCGTCCCGGCATTGATGGTCTGGGCCGCAGTGCTGTGGCTTTTCACCTGCATCGCCGAGGTCAATCCCGGCGAGATCGGCATCCGCGAGGTCTTCGGCGCGGTGAACCGCGAATCGCAGCCGCTCGATGCCGGAATCCACTTCAAATTGCCGTGGCCCTGCGAGAAGATCCTCCGCGTCCCCGTCAAGAACGTGCAGGAGGCCACCCTCGGGTCCGTCCTGAACGCCGGCCGCAACGCCAAGGTCATCCTCTGGACCGGCGACAATTACCAGCATGAAAACAAGTTCCTCGTGGCGGTGAAGCAGCAGGGCAAGACCGGCGCGCAGCTCGCGTCCATCCTTGAAGTCTCGCTCCCCGTCTTCTACACCGCCGACCCCGAACGCCCGTTCGACTACGCGTTCAATTTCGACAACGTGAAGGAAACGCTCCTCGCGGTCGGCCAGGCCGAGGCGACGCGCTACTTCGCCAGCACCGACTTCATCACCGACATCTCCTCCGGACGCGAACAGGTCGCCGTGAACCTGTACGACCGCATCCAGAAGGCGTGCGACCGCATCGGGCTCGGCATCAGGCTCGTCGGCATCAACATGCACGACGCGCATCCGCCCATCGGCAGCGACGAGCCGGGCGGCGCGGTCGACGTCGCCGGAGCGTTCCAGGACGTCGTGTGCGCCCAGGAGGACGCCGTGAAGATGATCTCGAGGGCCAACGAATACAGCATCACCACGGTCGAATCCGCCAAGGTCGAGTCCACGCGCATCCTCGGCTCCGCCGAAGCATACAAGTACGACACCGCCAGCGTCGCACTCGCGGACGCCTCCAGGTTCGAAAGCCAGCTCGAATCCTACCGCCACCTCCCCGGCATGTTCAAGCTCCGCACCTACCTGGACTTCCTCGAAAACGACTGCAGCGACATCCGCAAATACATCATATCGAACGAGATCGACGTCCGCAACCTGGTCCTGAACCTCGAAGAGAAACCTTCCCTCGACCTGCTCAACACCGACATCAATCTCCTGACCAATCCGAAATAATCCCAACCTCAAACAAACTCAGAGGGGACGTCCGGTCGACCGGGCATGTCCTCCCACCCGTATTATATTCCCGTGTTCAATCATCTCTCCAAACTCATCAGAAATCTGAAATCCGCCCTCTCCGGCGCACCGAAACAGCCGGAAGCCCCGGCGGCCGCAACAGTCCGCAAGCATGACAAGAAACGCCGCCGCCAGCGGCATCCCGAAGACGCCGCGTACATCCGGCGCGCCGACAGCCGCCCGGCACCCGTCCGCGAGGAAAAGAAGGACAATCCTCAGGCGAAACAGCAGTCCCGCAAGCAGAAACAGCCGAAGCAGGCGAAACAACCGCAGGACCAGCAGAAACAGCCCAGGCAACAAAAACAGCAGCAGCCCGCGCAGAAGCAGAAACAGCCCCGGCAGATTCCGCCGATGCCCGCCATCGTGCCGCCGCCGGAAGAACCCGGCAAGATGCGTTTCTGCGACCTCGAACTCTCGCAGGAAGTACTCGCCGCCGTCCAGGTCCTCGGATTCCTCTACTGCACCGAGATCCAGAAGCTCTGCCTGCCCTACGCGCTCGCCGGTCGTGACCTCGCCGCGAAGGCGCAGACCGGGACCGGCAAGACCGCCGCGTTCCTCTCCACGCTCATCACGCGGTTCCGCCGCCACCCGCTTGAGGGCGAACGCAAGAAGGGCGCGCCGCGCGCCCTGGTCCTCGCTCCGACCCGCGAACTCGCGATCCAGATCCACGACGACGCGGAGGCGCTCGCACGGTTCACCGACCTGAACTGCCTCGTCATCTTCGGCGGCATGGACCACGAGAAACAGCGCCGCGAGCTCGACGCGCCCATCGACATCCTCGTCGGCACCCCGGGCCGCATCATCGACTATTCCCAGAGCGGCGACCTGGACCTCTCCAAGGCCGAAGTCCTCGTGATCGACGAGGCGGACCGCATGCTCGACATGGGGTTCATCCCGGACGTCCGCCGCATCGTCTACCATCTGCCGCGCCCCGGCGTCCGCCAGACCATGCTCTTCAGCGCCACGCTCGAACCCGCCGTCCTGCGCCTGGTCGACTCCTGGATGAAGGATCCGGAATTCGTGGAGTCCGAGCCGCAGCACATCGTGACCGACCTCATCGACCAGCGGTTCTACGCCGTGCTGGACGAACAGAAGATGGCCGTGCTCCTGCACGTGATCCGCGAGGAGAAGCCCGAGCGCATGATCATCTTCGGCAACCGCAAGGACAAGAACATCTCCATCGCCGCCCGTCTCTTCGAATACGGCGAGGACGCCGAACTTCTCTCCGGTGACGTGGCGCAGGAAAAACGACTGAAGATCCTCGACCGGTTCCGCGAGGGCAAGACGCGCATCCTCGTCGCCACCGACGTCGCCGCGCGCGGCATCCACGTGGACGGCATCAGCCACGTCGTGAACTACGACCTGCCCGAACAGGCCGACGACTACGTGCACCGCATCGGCCGCACCGGACGCGCAGGCGAGCACGGCACCAGCATCAGTTTCGCCGACGAGTTCGGCTCGTTCGTGCTGCCTCAGCTGGAACAGTACACCAAGTGCGAGATCAAGACTGTCCAGCCTCCGCAGGAATGGCTGGAGCTCCCCGAAAAGACACGCGAACTCCCGCCCGAGGAACGTTCCCGCATGAACCGCCGCGGAGGCGGATCCGGCGGCGGACGGCCCCATCGCGGAAGCGGAAGAGGCAGACGCAGATGAGTACCGCCGCAAAGGACGCGCCAGCGGTTACGGTCATCCTCGACCGTCTCCGCAGCGCGCACAACACCGGCAACATCTTCCGTCTGGCCGAGGCGCTCGGTGCGAAAGAGGTGATCTGCTGCGGCTACACCCCCTGCCCGCCTCACCCCAAGCTCGCGAAGACCGCCATGGGCGCGGACACGATGGTCCCGAGCCGTTCCTTCCCGACCGCGCTCGACGCCATACGCGCGCTTCGCGAGGAAACGCCCGGCATCGAAATCCTCGCCGTCGAACCGCTCCCGGAGTCCGTCGACGCGTGGCAATACCCCTATCATTTTCCGGTCGCGCTGATCTTCGGCAACGAGGCGCTCGGGATCTCGCCCGAGGCGCTGGAAGCCGCCGACGCGACGGTCGGCCTGCCCATGTTCGGCGAGAAAGCATCGATCAACGTGGGCAACTGCGCGGCGGTCGTCCTGTACGCCGCGGCCGCGAAATTCCTCGCGGATTCGCATAAGGAGATGACACCATGAACGTTCAACCCGGCAAAGACTGGAAGTTCTTCCTCTTCGGTCAGCACACCGAGGCACTGCGCGACAACCTGAAACGCCGCGGCGTACGCCTCACGGACGACCCGGACAAGGCCGACCTCATCATCCCCTGCGGCGGCGACGGCACGCTCTTCACCGCCGAACTCCGCTGGCCCGGCCGCCTGAAATACCCGGTGCGCGACTCCGCCACCGCCCCGCTCTGCCCGAAACACGGCCTCGACACCCAGCTCGACGCGTTCTTCGCGGGCAACCTGAAAACGACGCGCCTGCCGAAGCTCGTCGGTCGTGCGAACGGGCGCGAGCTCTTCGCCATCAACGACATCTTCCTGCACAACCGGATGCCCGTGACCGCGCTCCGCTACAGCGTCTCCATCGACGGCAAACTGTACGCCCGCGAGGTCGTCGGCGACGCCGTCGGCGCGGCCACCATCCACGGATCGACCGCGTACTACCGCAGCATCACCCACAGCATCTTCCGCACCGGCATCGGGCTGGCTTTCAGCAACAGCACCGAGCTCGTCAACCACCTGGTCCTGCCCGAAAACTCGCTCATCCGCATCGACATCCTCCGCGGACCCGCCGTCATGGTCGCCGACAACTCCGAGGAGACCGTGCTCGTCGAAGTCGGCGGATTCGCCGAACTCTCCATGTCCGACCGCTTCACCGACATCCTCGGCCTCGACCTCTTCATGTGCTCCGAATGCCGCCGTCTGCGCCACACGCTCCGCGATTCCACGCGCTTCATCGGCGGCGGCGAGGGAGGCCGCTGACCATGCGGATCCTCGTCACCGCGGGCCCCACGCGCGAAGCCGTCGACGCCGTCCGGTTCCTCTCCAACAAATCGACAGGCAGGATGGGCTACGCCCTCGCGAAGGCCGCCGTCGATGCCGGACACGACGTGATCCTGATCTCCGGGCCGGTCGCGCTCACGCCGCCGGACGGTCTGCTGGAATTCGTCCCGGTCGTCTCCGCCGCCGACATGGCGGAGGCGGTCAAATCCCGCGCCGCCGACTGCGGCATGGTCGTGATGTGCGCCGCCGTGGCGGACTACACCCCGGCGCATCCGATCGACCGCAAACTGAAGAAGGCCGACGGCAGTCTCTTCCTCGAACTGAAGCGCACTGAGGACATTCTGAAGACGCTCGGACAACAGAAAAAGCCCGGGCAGATATTAGTCGGATTCGCCGCCGAGACCGACGGCCTAGAACAGTACGCCCGCGAGAAACTCGCCGCGAAAAACCTCGACTGGATCGCCGCAAACGACGTATCGCGCCCGGACCGCGGATTCGCCGCCGGAACCAACGCCGTCACGCTCTTTGCCGCCGACGGACGCAGGTTCGACCTCCCGCTCCAGAGCAAGGACGCCATCGCAAAAGAGATGCTGGCGATCCTGCTGCCCTCCCCCCGTTGAAAGTCCGCACGATGGCAAATCCGGTGTTGAGCTTGCGGACGAAACTGCGCGCCTGGCGCGAGGACCGTCTCGACCGGAGGATCGGCGGCATCTCCCTCTCCGAAGTGCGCGAATCGCGTTTTCAGGACCTCGGCGCGTACCCGACCATGAGCGCGGAGTACGGCGCGATCGAAATGATGTTCCGCGAGTTCCCGCTGGACGCGAACGACGTTTTCGTGGACGTCGGGTGCGGATTCGGGCGCGTGATCAGCTGGCTCCTGCTCAAAAAGTCGCCGTGCAAGAAATATTACGGCGTCGAGCTTGACCCGGACGTCGCCGCGGTCGCGGCGAAACGCTTCGAAGGCTATCCGCAGGTGTCGATCCTGAACGGGAATATCCTCGACGTACTGCCGCACGACGGCACGGTCTTCTGGCTCTACAACCCGTTCGATGTCTGCGTGCTCGACGCGTTCCTCTCCAAGCTCGAATCCGGCCGCGAGACGAAAGCATACGTGATGTATTACTGCGACTACCGGGCGTTCGCGCTGGAGGGCCGCCGCAACTGGAACCGTCTGCTGAAAGACGCCTGGCGCTGTCCCCCGGAAAAGCCCCTGCCGTGGTCGATCTGGCTGTATCAGCCCGACTGGAACCGTTGCCTCACGCGCTGACATACGGGAAAAACATCCCGGATGACCTTCTTCAGGCATAAAAAACAGCTTGACTTTTAAGATATTATGAAGTATATTTACCTCTGTTTCGTTCTTTATTCTCTTTCAACTCCCCTCTATGGATGAAGACTATGTTTTTTTCCTTTTTCAAATTCGTTTTTTCGTCAAGATTCTGGAAGATATTCATTCCTTTTTCCGCCGTATCTCTTATCTTTTTTTTCCTGGAATACGGAAGGTATTCCTCTTTTGATCCCGGATACAATCCAAATTACCTTTTGATGTGTGCATTGTCCCTGATCGCCTGGTCTTTCTGCATTTCGGTTTCCATTCACATCATAGGATTCCGGAAAACTCTTCCGACCGCCGCCATTGCATTGTTATTCATAGCAATGGATTACATCAATTACTCCGGATTCCGCAAACAGGATTATTATTGCACGGTTTATCACGCGATGTCTATAGCCGCCGTATTCTCAATCCTGAATTTGTTTGCCTTTTATTCACAAAGCCGCATTGTTTCTTTTTTCAGGACATCGGTTTTTTTTCTGTTTGTTTTGTTTCCCCTTGCCATAATCGGGAATAAACTCGTTTCGGGAAGCGGATTGAATGAAGATGCCATGATCGCGATCCAGCAAACAGATATCAGGGAAGCATACCATTACTTTTTCGGACTCAATAACGGTTTTCTTCTGTTGATCTGGCTCTTTGTGACCGTTTTTGCTGTCTGGCTGGTAAGCAGGTATTCTTTTTCCCGCTCCATGACCAGAATAAAAAGACAAAAGATGTTATCAAAGACAGCCGCATTCTGCTGTATCATTGCGCTCCTGCCGGCCCTGATACTGGGATTTCTCGGAAATATGTACTCCTTTTTCCCTCCACATATGTTCAACACCCTGAGATACCCCCTGACTTATTCCCGTATTCTCAGGAGTTATGACAAATACAGAGACGAGCATTTGAAAGCTGTGCAGAGCCGTCTTGCCGGTGTTAACAACACGATGAATTGTTTTCCCGGGAAATATGTTGTCGTAATCGGAGAATCCCTGAATAAGAATTTTATGGGGTGCTACGGGTATTCTAAAAATACTACTCCATTTCAATCCCGGATGAAAAGCAATGACAATTTCTTTCTCTTCCAAAACTGTTTTGCCTGCTATGTGCAGACACAGCGCGTTCTCCGCCTGCTCCTGACAGATTTGAATCAATACGACGGAAAGGGGTTTGAAATATCGGATGCCATTTCTTTTTTAGATATCGCGAACCTCTACGGCTATCATACGGAGTGGTTAAGCGGACAGGAAAAATTATCCAATTCAAACAGCGTTATTTCCGCACTGGCGGAATCCTCGGACCAGCTCTATTTTTCCACAAGAGGAATGGCGTACCGAGACCTCGACCTGGTTAAGCATTTGGAGGAGAATAATATCCTCGGACAGGACCGTTCTCTCACTGTTCTTCATTTGAACGGATGTCATTATCCCTATCATTTGTCTTTTCCCGCCGATACAGTTTTTGACGAACAGAATCTTTCCGTTTATGATAAATGTGTTTACTTCAACGACACCTTCTTATCCGAACTCTACAGTTTGGCAACGGCAAACAATGTCGATGTCCTGTTGTATGTGTCTGATCACTCCGATGCCGTATCGGCGGGAAAAGGACATGATTCTCGCAATTATTTACAGGAAATGGTCGAAATTCCTCTTTGGATCTGTATCTCGGACAAATACAGGGAGGAACATCCGGATATTGCGGACCGTCTCCGCAGAGCAACTGATCAGGTGTTCACAAACGATCTTGTTTTCGATTTGTTGCTTTATCTAATGGGAATTGACAATGAATTCGTTGACACAAGGTTTATTCCGGGAAGCGACGACTATATAATCAATGAAGAAACCGCAAGAACCTTATACGGGCAGCAACGCATTTATATAAACAAACAAAAAAGCAACAAGTAAGCTCCTCAGGGCAAGCCCTGGACACACGAAGTGTGCCGAGTAGTGCGCGGCTACGCTCGCGCACACACATAGTGTGGTTGGGTGGGTGGTGCCGTGCTTCGCGACGGCACCAGGACAAGTCCTGGACTGTAGTAGTGCCGTGCTTCGCGACGGCACCAGGACAAGTCCTGGACTGTAGTAGTGCCGTGCTTCGCGACGGCACGGGGACAAGCCGTTGATCCCACTTAATTCCAGTCTACCAGATAAAAGAAGGATTTCAAGAGGACAGGAAAAAAAAGCTCTCAAAAAAAATCAATGTGTTTCAGATCGGATCAGCTTATCGTTTTCCTCCATGGGCGGGAACGTCCAGCAGAGACCGGATGCAGCGTTCGAGCTCGTCCATGGTGTCGGCGGGATCAAAGGTCGCGTCCGGTCCGAAACACCTCACGACCTTGCCGTCACGACCGACGACGTATTTCGTGAAATACCATTTGACCGGACCGAGCGCCGAATAGATCGCGGGCCAGTCCGAACTGGATTTCGGTTTCGCCATCTGGGGGAACGTCACGCCGTATTCGGACGAGCGGAATGCATGGATCTCCTCATCGGTGCGCGAGGCATCCTGATTCGACAGGAACGGGCTGTCCGTACTGTATGAATTCCCCGGACTCGCCCTCAAAGCCGGAAAATCAAGTATCTCGAAGCCGCGGTCGTGGTATTTCCGGTAAATCTCTTCGAGGCGGGCATACTGCGGGGTAAAAAGATCGTCCGTGGCAGTGTTCACCACGAGCACGACCTTTCCCCGGAGATCGGCGGTCCGGATGATCTGTCCGTCCCATGTAGTAAGCTCGAAATCATAAAAGGACGGGTCCGTTTCTTTCCTCCGTTCCACAACATCCCAGTTGCCGAGATCGCCCGCCTGATTCCGCGCCGACAATCCGCCGCCGTCTTTCCCGTCACCTTCTTTTCCGTCGGAGCCGAGCGAGTAAATGTCGAATTCACCATGTTTGCCTGGGAAGACGTAATGAAATTCGTTGCCCCACGGGTCACGCGGAAGCGCCGGTTTGAGGTAGGGGCCATCCCATTTTTCGGCGTGGTCGATATTCTCCAGCAGCCCCAGGAGTGAGGACGGGCATGTCCCGACATCCTTCTCATATAACCGGACCGCCTCATCAAGAAGCTGAATCAGATTATAGGTTTCGACATAATTGAGGTTACGTATATAGCTGGTGCGGAAATTGTAAAACAGGAAAAAAACGCTTGCAAGGCAGAAAAAGAGCCAAACCGCAACGACAATGATTATCACGCGGTTGCCGCCGCGCTTCTTCTTTGCGGGACTTGTTTCCTTTTCGTGCGATTCATTCATCGTATGCTGCCCTTATTTGGTATTGCGGATTTGCCCTGAAAATATACCACACGGGCGACACGGAATCAAGAAAGGAAAGAAGATTTTACTTAAAAATCAGAACAGGGTGGGCTGTTCGGGTTCATCGTCCGCTTCGGCATCGGAAGACGTTTTGCGCGTCTTTTTCGTGTGGAATTTCGCGTGGCGTTCGCGGAGGATGGGGCGCGTGTAGGACGGCATGCCGGCGTCGGCGATGGCGTTTTCCTCGAGGTTTTCGAGGATTTCGCGGGCGCGGACGATCACGTCGTTCGGGAGTCCGGCGAGCTTGGCGACGTGGATGCCGTAGCTCTTGTCGGCGGCTCCGGGGACGATCTGGCGCAGGAAGATGATCTGGTCGCCGTATTCGCGGACGGCGACGTTGTAGTTCTTCACGCCTTTGCGCGTGAGGGCGAGCTCGGTCATCTCGTGGTAATGCGTGGCGAACTGGGTGCGCGCGCGGGCGGACGGGTGGTCGAGGAGGTATTCGGCAACGGAAAGCGCGATGGAAAGGCCGTCGAACGTGCTGGTGCCGCGTCCGATCTCATCGAGGATCACGAGGCTCTTGCTCGTGGCGTGGTTCAGGATGTTCGCGGTCTCGATCATTTCGACCATGAACGTGCTCTGGCCGCGCGCGAGGTCGTCCATGGCCCCGACGCGGGTGAACACGCGGTCCACGAGCCCGACGTGCGCCTCGTCCGCGGGGATGAACGAGCCCATCTGCGCCATGATGACGAGCAGCGCGGTCTGGCGGATGTAGGTGGACTTGCCCGCCATGTTCGGGCCGGTGATGATCATCATGCGGTTGTCGCCGCCGTCCAGTAGCGTGTCGTTCGGCACGAAGCGTTCGGACTCCATCTTCGCATCGAGCACGGGGTGGCGTCCGGCGACGATGTGCAGGACGTCGTCGTCCGCGACGTGCGGGCGGCAGTAACGGTATTTGGAGGCGCATTCGCCGAGGGCGGTCAGGACATCGAGGCGGGCGACGGAGAACGCGGCCTTCTGAATCTCGCCGGTGAAAGTGCGCGCGTAGGTGCGGAGTTCGTCGAAGAGCTGTTTTTCGAGGGAGACGGCCTTGTCGGACGCGCCGAGGATCTTGCTCTCCATCTCCTTGAGCTCGGGCGTGATGAAGCGTTCGCAGTTGACGAGCGTCTGCTTGCGGACGTAGTCGTCGGGGACGCGCGCGAGGTTGCTCTTCGAGACCTCGATGTAGTAGCCGAAGACGCCGTTGAAATGCACCTTCAGCGTCTTGATGCCGGTTCGCTCCTGCTCCTTCGCCTGAAGCGCGGCGATCCAGGACTTGCCGTCGGTGATGGCGGACCGGAAAACGTCGAGGTCGTGGTTGAAGCCCTCGCGGATGAATCCGCCCTCCGCCATGTCCGCCGGGGGATCGTCGGCGATGGCGGCGAAAATGCGCGAAGTGAGCTCGGGGAAGTCGCCGAGACCGTCGCGGATGCGTTCGACGAGCGGCAGGTCGTAGGCGTTCAGGATCATCTTGAGGCCGGGCAGGACGGAGAGGCTGTGGCCGAGCGCGAGCAGGTCGCGCGGGGTGAGCGCGCCCGCGTTGAGCTTGGCGGTGAGGCGTTCCATGTCGCGGATGGAGAGGAGCGTCTCGCGGATCTCCTGCCGGGTCAGGACCTCGTCCTTCATCAGGCCGACGACGTCCTGGCGCTCCACAATCGCGTCGACGTCGCGGAGCGGTTTCAGAAGCCAGCTGCGCATGAGGCGGGAACCCATGGCGGTCGATGTACGGTCGAGGACCTGCAGGAGCGTGCCCTCGCGACCGCCTCCGTGGAGCGCGTCGACGAGCTCCAGGTTGCGCTGGCAGACAGGATCGAGCCCGAGGTATTTTTCGCTGTAGTTGCGGCGGATGGAGACGATGTGGCCGGTACTGCGGCGGAGGTTTTCGGTTGCGTAATGCAGCACGGCTCCGGCGGCGCGGACGCCGCACGCGCAGTCCTTCAGGCCGAAGCCGTCGAGCACTGCCACGGAGAACTGGCGTTTCAGTAGTTCGGAGGTATGCTCGTAGGAGAAGATCCAGTCGTCGAGCGGGGTCCAGAGGATCGGGCGGATGAGCACGGGGCGTCCGCCTGTCTGTTCCCACTGGTCGTAGAGGGTGCGCGGGATGAGGCATTCGCGGGGCTGGAGGCGCTGGAGTTCGCTTTCGAAGGCTTCGCGCGTGTCGAGGCGTTCGGTCTGGAATTCGGCGGTGCTGATATCGAGCCAGGCGAGCCCGTAGACGTCCTTGTCCTCCGCCACGACCGCGCAGAGGAAGTTGTTGTCGCCGGGCTTCAGGAACGACGCGTCGAGGATGGTACCGGGCGTGATGATGCGGGTGATGGCGCGCTGGACCAGGCCCTTCGCGAGCGCCGGGTCCTCCATCTGCTCCGCCACGGCCACTTTCAGCCCGGCGTCGAGCAGTTTCGGGATGTAGGCGTCGACGGCGCGGTACGGCACGCCGCACATGGGGTTGTTGGCGCGGTGAGTCAGGACCAGGTCGAGGATCGGGGCGGCGCGCAGGGCGTCCTCGAAGAACATCTCGTAGAAATCGCCGGCGCGGAAGAGCAGGATGGAGTCGGCGGGGGATTCCGCCTTCGCCTGAAGATACTGCTTCATCATCGGCGTGATGTTCTTCTCGCCGAAGTCCTCGGGGGAACGCTGTTTCGGGGGTCTGCTCATGGTCGCCGTGTGCCCGTGCCGCCTCAGAAGGGAACGTTGTCCAAATCGCCGTCGTCATCCGGTTCCGAGGCGCGGGACGGCGCATTGTTCCGGGCGGGCGGGATGAAGGTGTCGCCGCCGTCGGCTTCGGGCTGGAACGGCGCCCAGGTCTGGCCTTCGGGGCCGTCCTTCGTGAGGATCTCGATCTTGCGCTTGAGCGTTTCGAGCTTCTGCTGGCAGTAGACGGAAAGGCGTTTCGCCTCCTCGAACGACGCGATCACGTCTTCCAGGCGCGTATTGCCGTTCTCCATGGACCGGACGAGCGATTCGAGCTTTGCCATGGCCTCTTCGAACGACATTTCCCGGTCGGGCGCGGAATCCTTTTCTGTCTGCTGCATCGTGCTGATCTCCCTGTAAAAAACGATCTGAACAAAAAGCGTATCAGGAATTATACATCCGAAAACGGAATAGTCAAATTGAAAGCGGCGGAAAGACGGTTTTTTTCCGAAAAAAGGGAAAAAGATGGAAAAAGGACTTGATAAAAAGCATCGGAATGCTATATTATCGGATTAAAACTTTCCTATTACTACCACATACAAGAAAGGCACCCCCTACCATGATGATCAAATGCCAGAAGTGCGGCTTCGAGAACCAGATGGGCAGCATTTTCTGCCGTGAATGCGGCGAAAAGCTGGATATGGATGCGATCGATCCGAACAAGCTTCAAAAAGACGTCGACAAAGAAAAGAACATCAAACGCGCAAAAAAACGCCTTAAGGAAGCGATTTCCACCGGCTTCGGCCTGCTCGTCGTCGCCGCGTTCCTGGGCGTTGTGTTCTACAACGGCGGCCTCCGCCAGTATGAAGAACCGGCCGTGACCGAAGCGGCCGCCAACCAGAAGTTCAATGCCGCCGCCACCGGGACCGTGTCCGGCAAGGTGAAATACACCTATCCCGAAATCACCCGCATGTTCAATACAAAAGTCGTGGCTCCGCTCTCCGAGCTGGATTCCTTCGCCAAGGTCACGAACGCCGAGATCACGTACGACGCGGAAAAGAACCAGCCTGTGATCTATCTCTGGATCAGCCTCAAGGACAAAGTGCCCGTGATCTACACCATCCACGGCAACCTCGTCTTCAATCCGCCGTCCGACACCCCGGGCGAAGTGGCCGCGCCGCTGACGCTCGACGTAAAGCGCCTCGACATCGGCCGTCTCCCGGTCTTTGTAAGCACGCACTCCTTCCTCGACGGATTCGCCACCCTGATCGACAACGGAGAAGTCGGAAACTTCTTCGCCCGCGCCAGGAGCGTGGAGTTCGACGGCGACGGCATGACCGTCGAATTCGGCAAGGGCGGCGGCTCCTCGTCGTACGTTCCCCAGGCCTCCGCCGCCGCGGGCGTGGCCGCCCTGAAGGGCGGTTCAACCGCAGCCCTCTCCGAAAAGGAGGAAAAGGCCCGTGCGAAAGCCGAAGCGGCCAAGCAGAAAGCCGCGGAAGAAAAGGAAAAGCAGAAACAGCTTGAGGAAGAACGCAAGCGCAAGGCCGAAGAGTACCGTCAGCAGCAGAAAGAGAAGGAAGAAGAGCGAAAGCGCAAGCTCGAAGAGGAAAAAGAACGCAAGAAACAGGAAAAGGAAGAGCGCGAACGCCAGATCCGCGAGGAGAACGAGAGAAGAAGACAGGAGCGCGAGGACCGTCGCCGCGACCGTCAGAACAACAACTACAACTCCCGCAGCAGCAGAAGCTCCCGCAACCGCTACTGATTTCTTGAAGGCCGTCGGCTCGCCATGTCTGACCCAGGTGCACAGGACCGGGAAAGATTCCGGGAAATCTTTCCGTTTGAGGCGAATTTCCTCGAAGTCGACGGCCAGAACCTGTGTTATTTCGATGAAGGGACCGGCCCCGCGCTGGTCCTGATTCATTCCTGCCCGATGTCGGCGTTCGCGTTCCGCAGCGTGATCCGCGAATTCCGCACGAGCATGCGGGTGGTCGCCTACGACCAGCTCGGATTCGGGCGGTCGGACAAACCGCTGGACTTCGACTACCGCATCGAAAACCACATCGAACACCTGGAGCGCCTCCTTAACCACCTCGGGATCAGCGACCGCATCACGCTCGTGATGCACGGACGCGGCGCGGCCATCGGCATGGGCTACGCGGCACGCCACCCGGAAAGCGTCGAGTCGTTCATCATCATGAACGCGATGTCGTTCTCCGATTTCTCGCTGCCGCTGCGGCTCCGCATCTGCAAACTCCCTATCCTCGGGAACATCCTCGTCAACAAATTCAATTTTTTCCTCCGTCCGCCCATGCGCTACCCGAAGATCGTCCGCGACGCCTATCTCCTGCCGTTCCCGCGGACAGAGGACCGTTGCGCGCTCATGGAGTTCATCAAGTCTCTGCCGTGCGCCCCGGAGGACAAGTCGGCGCAGTCCCTGATCGAGATCGAGACGGAGATCTGGCAGCTCCGGGAAAAACGCGCGCTGATCCTGTGGGGCGGGAAAGACTGGCTCTACACCAGGCGAGCTCTGCGGAAATGGACGGAGTATTTCCCGTCCGCGAAAGTCGTCATGCTGCCTCTCGCCGGGCGGTTCCTCATGGAGGACGATCCGGCGGAGTTCATCACCAATGTCAGGGAATTTTTCGAAGAAGGAAAGACAAAGTCATGACCCGGGAATCCATCCAGCTGGAAATGAATTTCGACGGCACCAACGAGAACCGGTTCAAACAGAGGTTCGACCTCGGCGAATTCCAGCTCATCGCCGAACTCCCCGTCCCGTCCGCCGACACGCCGCTGGCCGACGCCGTGCGCCGCGCCTCCGATTTCGAATATCTGGTCCACTCGCAGGAGGGGCCGAAAGCATCCATCGCGTTCGTGAACGATGCGCCCTCGGGCTATGCGCTCGACATGGTGCAGTTCGCGACGGAGCTGTGCAAATACTCCCGCGACCGTCACATCCTCTATCTGCACGGCCGCGACAACACGCTCAAGGACATCCTGGAATCGGTCCGGCATGCGCATTCCGAGGGATTCAAGAATTTCTGCGCCGTGACCGGCTCGGCCGTGCCCGGCGAAAATGAAGAAGAGACGCGCAAACACGTTTTTCTGGAAAGCGTCAACATCCTCGGTGCACTACACGACGCCGGACTGCCCTCGATCTCCATCGGGGCGACGGTCAATCCGTACCAGTACACGCCTGAATCCGCCCTGGCACAGTCGTTCAAGATGTTCCGCAAGCTCGCGAACGGCGCGGACTACCTGGTCGCCCAGTACGGCTGGGACATGATGAAGCTCCAGGAAATGATCTGGAACCTCTTCCGGCGCGAGATCAACATCCCGACCGTGGCGCGCCTGATGTTTCTGACGCCCGACAACGCCGAACAGGTCTGCGCAGGCGGGTTCCACGGGGTGAACATCTCGCCCGACTTCGAGAAGCTTCTGAAAATCGAACGCGCCCATTCGTTCGCGCAGTTCGAGGCCGCCCAGCTCCGCCGCATCCAGATCCACGCCGCCGGAGCGCGTCTGCTCGGGTTCAGCGCCGTCCAGGTCGCGGGCATTACGAACGTCTCCCTCCTCGAAACGGTCTTCCAGAAGATCCGCGAGGCGTTCCGGGAATTCCAATCCTTCGAGGACTGGCGCACCGCCTACCGGGAATACTACGACCGCCTCGACATGGCCCCCTATCCGAACGAGTTCTACCTCTTCGACAAACTGCTGGAGACCGACCTCCCGTCCGAACCGCTTTCCTTCGAATCGGGAATCCGCCCGCCGACCCGCTCGGAGAAATTCCGCCGCAAGATCGCGGGCGCGCTTTTCGCAAACGCGGACAAACTCCCAGCTCGGGAACGCCGTCTGACCAAAAAACTCCTTGTATCCTGCCGGGGATGCAATCTGTGCAGACTGCCGCGGACCGACTACGTCTGCCCGGAGACATGTCCGAAAGGACTCGCGAACGGCTCCTGCGGCTGCAACAGGGCGAACAACGGATGCGAGCTCATGGATGCGGAATGCGTCTACGCGAAGCGCATCAGGATCGCGACCAACCGCGTCGACTATTCCTCGCTGGAAGACGGCGTTGTCCCGCCTGTTGAAGAACGCCCCTGAGTCTCTACTCGTTTCCCTGTACAAAAGTAACGGCTGCCGTTCGCAAAAAACGACAGCCTTTTTTGTGGCAGTTTTTATTAAAGGGCTTGCCCCGGTCACTTGCCGAGCAGCGAGGGCAGCCAGTCGGAAAGCCACGGGATGTACGTGATCAGTGCCACCGAGACGACCATCGCGATCCAGAACGGGATCATGGCCGGGGTAACTTTCGCGATCGACGTCTTGCCGATGCCGCAGCCGATGAAGAGGCAGGTGCCGACCGGCGGCGTGCAGAGACCGATGCAAAGGTTCGCGATCATCATGATGCCGAACTGGATGTCGGTCATGCCGAATCCGCGCACGATCGGGAGGAAGATCGGGGTGAAGATCAGGACGGCGGGCGTCATGTCCATGAACGCGCCGACGACCAGCAGCAGGATGTTGATGAAGATCAGGATGACGACCGGGCTGGACGACAGCGACATCATCCACGCGCTCACGGTGCCGGGGATGTTCGCCACGGTCATGATCCAGCTCATGGAGGAGCTGACGCCGATCAGGAACATTACGACGGCGGTGGTGATACCGGTTTCCCTCAGGATGACCGGGAGGTCTTTGATCTTGACTTCGCGGTACAGGAACACGCTCAGAATGAACGCGTAGGCGACGGCGACGGCGGCGGCCTCCGTGGCGGTGAAGATGCCCTTCAGGATACCGCCGATGATGATGACCATCAGGAAGAGGCTCAGGAACGCCTGACGGAACGTGGTCCACAGGACGGAGAACGGCACGCGTTTCTCGAACTTCGCGCCGGAGCGCGCCGCATGGATGATGCACGCCGCGATGATGCACAGGCCCATCACGATGCCCGGCACGACGCCGGCGAGGAACATCGCCGCGATCGACACGGAGCCGCATGCCACGGCGTAGACGATCATGATGTTGGACGGCGGGATAATGAGGCCGGTCGTGGCGGAGGTCGTGGTCAGCGCCGTCGAGAAGTCGCGGTCATAGCCTTTCTCCACCATTTCCGGGATCATGAAGCCGCCCACGCTGGCGACCGCCGCGCCCGCCGAGCCGGAGATCGACCCGAAGAGCATGCACGTGATCGTGTTGGCGTACGCCAGGCCGCCGGGAAGATGTCCGACCAGCGCCGAGGCGAAGTTGATCAGACGGCGCGCCATGCCGCCGCGTCCCATCAGGATGCCGGACAGCACAAAGAACGGGATGGCGAGCAGAGGGAACGAGTTGATGCCGAACATCATGCGCTCCGGCACGATGATCTCGGGACGGAACGAGCCGCCCGCGACCGCCACGCCGAGCATGGTGGCGGCCCCGATCGCCACAGCGACCGGGACGTTCAGGAAGAGCAGCGAGAAGAAGATCAGCGCGAGAACAAAGCCTACACACTCCATCGTCAGGCCTCCTTCCCGTTTTTGCCGAGAACGTCCTCGGCGTAGTTGCAGATCTCGAAATACAGGATGAACAGGCCGGAAACCGGGATCGGCAGATACATCACGGCATCCGGGATCTGAAGCGCGGGCATCACGTTGCGGGTGACGAACATCGCTTTGTGCAGCAGGAAGCAGCCGCCGTACAGGAACGCCACGACCGTGAACACGATCGTCACGAGGTGGGCGATTGTTGCCGCGGTCTTGCGCGGGGTGTCGGTCATCATGTTCACGATGAGGTCGATGCCGAGGTGGGAACGGCTGTTGAACGCCAGGGCGATACCGAAGAAGGAGGACCAGACGAGCAGCAGGCAGGCGAGCTCCTCGGTCCAGGACACCTGCTTGCCCATGACGTAGCGGGAAACGACGCCGAGAAGCACGTCAAGCACCAGGAGCGCCATGCTGGTTTCCAGCAGGAAACTCAGGATTTTGACCATGAAGGTATGAATCTTCCGCATCACTCGACCTCCCGGATGCGCTTCGCGAGGTCCTGAAGTTCGGCCGGGAACGCATCGTAGATCGGTTTGGAAAGCTCGATGAACGGCGCGCGGTCGACCTTGATGAACTCGACGCCAGCTTCACGCGCGATCTGTTCGTTGAGGACCTCGGATTCGCGCCACGCCTGACGCTGGAACACGTTCGCATCGGCGGCGGCCTGTTCGATCCAGCCCTTTTGTTCGGCGGTAAGCTCGTCCCATATCTTCTTGCTCATCACGAGCACGTCCGGCACGCGCTGGTGCTCCGTGAAGGTGAAGTATTTGCACACCTCGAAATGGCGACCGGTCACGAAGCTCGGGATATTGTTTTCGGCGGCGTCCACGGTGCCCTGAGAAAGAGCCGTGTAGAGTTCGCCCCATGAGATCGGGGTCGGGGAAGCGCCCAACGCCTCCATCGACTGCATGGCGATGGAACTCTTCTGCGTGCGGATCTTCAGGCCCTTCATGTCTTCGGCGGAACGAACCGGCTTCTTCGTGGTGTACAGGCTGCGCGCGCCGGCGTCGAAATAGCAGATGCCCATCAGGCCGTCGATCTTCCGCAGGAGAGACTTGCCGATCTCGCCGTTCATCACCGCCCAGAAATGCTCCGAATCGCGGAACAGGAACGGCGCGCCGACGACCTGGAATTCCGGCACGGAACCGTCAAGCACGGCGGCGGAGCATTTCGCGAACTCGATCTGCGCGTTCTGCGCCTGCTTGAAGCATTCGTCCTCGGAACCGATCATCCCGCTCGGATAAATCTGGAGTTCCATCGTGCCGGCGGAAAGCTCGCGGAGGCGTTCCGACATGTGGAGCATCGCCTGATGCACCGGGTGATCGGCGGAGAGGCCGTGCCCGAGGCGGAGCACGCGGATGTTGCCGGAGGTCTTGGCGGACCGGACCGTGAACGCGCAGATGGCCGTGGCGATAAAGCACGTCGTCAGGATGTTGAGGATCAACCAGGAGATGGGATTGGAAAACGTCTTGCGGGTCTTTTGAAGTTCAGACATAGCGGAAAATCTTGTCCTTTCGTGATATGTAAGGTGAAAAAATGACAGAAATGAATTGTTATATTTTAGCATAAAAACTGAAAAAATCAAGCAGAAACGTGCGCGCGGGAGCAAATAAATAAAAGAAAAGCCGCTCCCCCGGTGAAGAGAGAGCGGCAGGAACTAGCACTGATTGAAAAATCAATCGAAGGCGTGGTGGGCGGAACCGAGCACGTTGATGACTTTGTGCTTGTAAAGTTCCTTGAGCATATCGCGGGCCGGGCCGAGATACTTGCGGGGGTCGAATTCCGCAGGCTTTTCCATCAGGACCTTGCGGACGCCGGCGGTCATGGCGAGACGGCCGTCGGAGTCGATGTTGATCTTGCAGACGGCGGACTTGGAAGCTTCGCGGAGCTGGTCTTCGCCGATGCCGATGGCGTCCTTCAGCTGGCCGCCGTACTGGTTGATCATCTGCACGTATTCCTGCGGAACGGAGGAAGAGCCGTGGAGGACGATCGGGAATCCGGGGATGCGCTCTTCGATCTGCTTGAGGATGTCGAGGCGGATGCGGGGATCCGTGCCCGGTTTGAACTTGTAGGCGCCGTGGCTGGTGCCGATGGAGATGGCGAGGGAGTCGACGCCGGTACCGTTCAGGAAGGCCTGGACTTCTTCCGGACGCGTGTAGGTGTGCTGTTCGGCCTTGACTTCGTCTTCGACGCCGGCGAGAACGCCGAGTTCGCCTTCGACCGTCACGTCGAACTGGTGCGCGTATTCGACGACCTTCTTGGTCAGGGCGACGTTGTCGTCGAAGGACTTGGAGGAACCGTCGATCATGACGGAGGAGAAGCCGAACTCGATGCAGCTCTGGCAGAGTTCGAAGGAATCGCCGTGGTCAAGGTGGAGGGCGATCGGGATCACCTTGCCGCCGCCGATTTCACGGGCGTACTCGACCGCGCCCTGCGCGAGGTAGCGGAGGAGGGTCTGGTTGGCGTAGTTGCGGGCGCCCTTGGAGACCTGAAGGATCACAGGGGATTCTTCTTCGGAGCAGGCGGCGATAATCGCCTGGAGCTGTTCCATGTTGTTGAAGTTGAATGCGGGGATCGCATAGTGGCCGGCCATCGCCTTTTTGAACATGTCGCGGGTGTTGACCAGTCCGAGATCTTTGTAGTTGACCATACGGTTGTCCTTTCCTATGATTAGGGTTGAAAGAAATGCATCATATCAATATAGCACCGCACGGGAGAAAAAGCAATCTTTTTTTCCGGAAAAATACTTTTTGCGCCCGATTCTTTTTCTTAAAATGCATTCTCACGTTTCCAGATAGGGGGTTGCGGATGGGGACGCAACGATGCCGTATGACTGAAGCCCCCTGTGATATCGGCATAAGGACGGGAAAACCTACAAGTTTCAGTTAAATGGTATTCGATTTAACTGAAACTTGCGTGTGTGCGCGGGAACAATCCTGTCTTCTCTTCCTGAGGGGGGAAGAATACGAAAAAACGGAAAAGCCAGCTGTCTGGGGCGAAGAAGGACATGATCAGCTTCATCCCGGTTGTTCTTTGATGAAGAAGAAAGGAGAGAGTCGGCTAACCTACAAGTTTCAGTTAAATGGTATTCGATTTAACTGAAACTTGCGCGTGTGCGCGGGAAAACGTCTTTTTCAGATGCCCTGTTCTATCAGGAAACAAGCGGTTCAGTCGTCCAGCGGAAGCCCCATCGCCTTTCTCGCCGTCCGGAAATGCATCTTCGCGAATTTTCGCAGGAGAGGTTCACCGCCAGAAAGGAAAAGCTGTTTTGCGGTTTTGTCGACCTGCGCACCCGCCCCCTTCGGCAGCGGACATCCGGCCTCCTCTTCGAGTTTCGCCAGACGCCGTACGAACTCCGCACGAGCCAGAATGGATGCCGCGGCAACAGCGACGTCGCGTTCGCCGCGCGGGAACTGTTCCAGCCGGACCGCGCGTCCGTTTTTGAGGAGGGCATTTTCCACAAGACGCTTGTCGCCGAACTGGTCGGAGATCACGTGGCGGCATTCGGGCGCGAATTTGAGCATATTTTCAAGAGCGCGGGCATGTCCCCAGGCAAGGAAGCGGTTGAGGTTGCCGATATTCTCATAGGTACGGTTGTACGCCTCCGGGCCGATGACCACGACGCCGAACTTGCCGTGTACCGCGGTCTTGACCTTCTCGGCGAGCGCGGCGATCTTCGTGTCATCCTTGATCGCCTTGGAGTCCCGTACGCCCGCCTTCGTCAGCGCGTCCGCCGTCTCGCGGTCCGCCACAAACACGCATGCCACGACCAGCGGTCCGAAGAAATCCCCCTTGCCGCTCTCGTCGATGCCCGCATGCGGGTCCTTGAACTCCAGCAGCGGCGGCGGTTCCGATTCGTCCTGCGTCAGCCCGATCAGCGGCTCCAGCACGAATTCGACGAAATCCTGCGTACCGGCGCCCTGCACCACGAGCTTGCCGGACCGGTACGCCGCCACCTGCGTTTTCTCCCGCGCGGCTTTGAAGATCATGTGCGCCCCGTCGGAAAACTCCCACGCGGGAATCGTCTCAAGTTTGGCCCGAAGTGCGTTCATCTGATCTGGCGTCAGGGTCGCGACGAAACAAGTCTTACCATTCACGGCAGTATCCTTTTTAGGTAGAAAAAAGGCAAAGAAAGACGGAAACAGGCATTTTTTTCAAAAAAAAAGCCAAAACTTTTCTATTATAGCTTGAAAACTCGCAAGAATCAAGTTAAAGTATGAATGTTTCCCGAGTTTTTTCGGAAAAAGGCCCGGGAAATGCACGATCCTCACGATTCATGAACCGCATATAAGGAATAACGACGATGAAGAACACTACATGGGTTTTTGGAAGCATGTTCGCCGCAGGCTGCATGCTGTTGTCCGTCCCCGTGGCCGCTCAGGGCAACTTCCCGCAGGGAATGCAGGGCATGCCGGGCGGAATGGGACGCGCCCCCGGGTTCCCGCAGCAGGCAGGCGCACCCGGATTCCCGCAACAGGCAGGCGCTCCAGGAACAGCCAATCCGGCAGCAGGAGCAAAGCCCGCGACAGCAACGAATTCCGCGACGAAGAACACGAATACCGCGAAGAACGAGAAGGCCGCGCTCGAGGCCGCGAAATACCAGCTTTCCAACCACCGCACCGACCTCATCAAGACCACGATCGACGGTTATGCAGCTTCCGAGGACCTCACCGATCCGGCCACCGTCCGCGCCATCAACGCGGATATAGAAAAGCACATGACGCTCATTCCGTCCGTCCCTCTCGAAAATCCCGACCTGCAGGAACTGAACAGACGGGCAAAGGATCTTGTCGATCTGGAATTCGGCGTTGACGACAAGAAAGCCCGCGAACTCCTGAGCGCCGATGCGGAGAAAGAGATTCCCCTCTACAAGGTCGGCGACAAGGTCGTAGTGAACTATAACATGGGGCCGAAGCACTTCTCCGTCAAGGGTACGCTCTACCGCGTCGGCGACAAAGCCATCACGGTCGAGGACAAGATCATCAACCTCGTCGACCTCAACGACGAGACCCGCGCGAAGTTCGATCCGCAGAGGAACAAATACATGCGCACCCAGTTTATCGAAAAGCGGCTCCAGATGATCGCCCGTGAAAAGAACGACAAGCTCAACGCCATCTACGACAGGCTCAAAGGCGAGATTTTCAAACGCAACGAGACCGCGGGCTACATCTACGATCCGCAGACCGGCGAGTGGGCCAATGCGCAGATGATCTCGAAGAACTACATCGACCGCCTCGTGAAGGATAAAGCGAAACAGCCAAAGCCGAAAACGACCGCCCAGACCAGGCCCGACGATGGTTTTGACGACTTCGAAGACAACGGGCAGAGTACTTCCGCGGCGGATACCGCCGATAGCGGCACGAAGCCCGATGCCGCACAGACCGCCGCGGTCATCCCGGTCAACGATGCGATCAAGCTCGCGGACAATGCGGAATCCCGGGCGAAATACGAGGCCGTCATCGCCAAGGCGGAAAACCAGCAGAAGGACGCCAATGAGAACTACGCCGGCATCGACGCCGACTGCGGTTATAAGAAAGCCTGCTGGGGATTCAACATCGCCGATACCCGCTATGCGCTCTGGCATGAACCTGAATTCCCGCATATCACCCCGGCTCTCGGACGCGACGTCATCAACTTCCCGCCCGAAGGACTGGACGTCGGCATCGCGGGTGAACCCGGTACCATCGAACTCGTATACGTCTCCAACAGCCTCTCCAAGGTCGTTTACATGATGAAGGACTGCTCCAGACAGGATTTCATCCGCTTCAAAGACTCCCTCACTGAGCAGTACGGCCCCGCGGCGGAAGAACGCGGCGCGAACGCTGCGGCGTTTGCCAACATTTTCACAGGAAAGACCCAGCCGCAGCAGATTGCCGACGCGGACGAGGTCGAAGCTGCGCAGGCTGCCGTGAAGGATGCCGAAAAGGCGTTCAACAAGGCTGTGGCCGAACTGAAGAACGCGAACGACGACAACCGCGACGAGCTTCAGGAAGCCCGTGATCAGGCCGCTTCCGCGCTGAAAGAAGCCAATGCGAAAGCCGAAGAATTCGAGAATGCCGTCACTGCCGACAAACTCCCGTATGTCTTCTCCCGCATCAAGCTCGCGAAGGACGGCGCCGGAAATACCGTGCTCCCATACACGTTCAACTGGAAAGGACAGAACGTCGCCGGCACGCTTATCTTCTACTATGACAAGGCGAAGGACAAAGTCACCAGCATTGTTTTCGCCAAGGAATACAAGAAGTAATCCTCCGATCATTCAGATGATCCCGATCCGGACGGGCCGCTAAGGCCCGCCCGTTTTTTTTGTCTTTGTTTCCATGTAATACGAGACAAAAAACTTGTCATTCATAATCGTTTGATTTTTAACTGGATTATACAAAACATGCGTCCGTTTTTTCCTGTTCAGCCCCTTTTTTGAGAGATCAGCTCAAAAAAAAGGAGGGACCATGGGCTTGCCCCAAAAGAACAAGAAAACGAAACCGCCTTCCCAGTTCGGACGCCTCCCGTTCCGGCTCCGTTACCGGATCGCATGCCTGCTTCTGGAAGGCGCGACAAGTCAGGCCGTGCTCGCCAATCCCGAGGTCGCGGGAACGCTGAACGTGCTCGGACTGACTTTGACTGCCGCGGCTGTTACGCGATTCAGGACCACGCGCGAGTTCAAGACCATTGCCGGGGAACGGGAGAAGGTGCATCTGGCATACGAGGAAGTCCGGCTGTCCGCAGCGCTGCTCCGCGACTGCGAGGCGACAAGCGCGATAGCGGAGGAACTCAAAATCGACCTGCTGAAGCTCGTCCGCGAATGCACCGACGCCACGACCGACGATCCGAAGACGATCGAACGCCTCGTCCGCTCGGCCGTCACGCTTTCGAAATCCGTCTCGGACGGACAGAACACCGTCCTGCGGAAACGCGTCGCCGCGCTGTCCGAAGAGAATGTCCGTCTGCGCGAAGCGCTCGAACGCGCCCGGATGCAGTACAACGAACTGCTCGACCGCCGCCGGGACGAATGGTCCCGCGTGGACGGAGCCGAGGTCGCCGACCGCCTGTCCTCGATCCTCGGCATCAAACCGTAATAACCATGTTTCACTAACCTCAACCTATAAGGAATCCGAACATGAAACTGAATCATTCCGACCGGACCGCCGCACGGAACGGCGGCATGCCCGCAGCGGGCCGCTGGATCGCCGCCGAACCAAACGACCGCTCCCGCTGGCTCCAGACCTCCGAATACACGCCCGTGAACGTCTCGCGCATCCTGGAGGCCGCAAACGAGGGCGACATCGCGGAACTCGCCGTGGCAGCGCGCGAGATACAGGAACGCAACTGGGAAGTCATCCTGGCGATGCAGGTACGGAAAAGCGCACTGACCGGCCTCGACTGGGGCATTGAACCGGGCGACGGCCGCCCGGCCTCGAAAGAAGCTGCAAAAGCGTTTGAAGCCGCATTGAAAGAATGCGGCGGCGAATCCGGACTCGTATCGTTCCACGAGCTCACGGATCATCTGATGGACGCCGTGATCGCACCTTTGTCCGCCGCGGAGATCGTCTGGGGCGCCGGGGGCTCGCTGGCGGGGTTCCGTCCCGTGGGCGCATGGCATTTCACGTTCCGCAACTCGGAAACGCCGTTGCTCGTGACGGACGACAATCACATGGGCGTCCCCCTGCCCCCGGCGAAGTTCATCGTCCACACGCACGGCGGAGCCGGCGATCCCGCGCGCGCCGGCCTCATCCGCACGCTGATCTGGTTGCACGTGTTCCAGAATTATCCGGTGAAGGACCTCGTGTCGTTCGTCGAGCGCTACGGCATGCCGTTCGTGGTGGCGAAAGTCGACCGCAGCGCGTGGGAGAACGAACGCGGCGTGATGAGGAACCTGATCCGCAGCTTCGGGCCGAACGGCGGCGGCGTGTTCACGAAGTCGACCGAACTGGAGCTTCTGCAGGCGTCGAACTCCGGCGGCGATGTCTATTTCAAGCTTCTGGAGTACACCTCGAAAGCGATCACAAAAGTCATCCTCGGCCAGCTCGCCAGCTCGTCCGAATCCGGCGGCCTTTCCGGGGGCGACGCACAGTCGCGCGTCCGCGGCGACCTGCTGGAAGCCGATGCCCGCGCGATCGAATCGACCGTCCGTGCCCAGCTCGCCGTTCCGTGGACCGAGTTCAATTTCGGCGACACGGCGGCCGTCCCGGTCCTGCGGTTCCGCAACTCCGCGCAGGAGGACCGCGCCGTCTTCGCGGGCATCGTCGAAACGCTTCACCGTGCAGGCCTCGACGCCGATCCCGAGGAAATCTCCGCCCGGTTCGGGATTTCGCTGAAGCGTACCGAAAACGCTCCCGAGGTGCGCCCATGACCGCCGCCACGCTCACTGTCGCGAACTCGCTGAAAACGCTCGTTTCCGCCACGTTTCCCGCAACCGGATTCGTGACCGCCGCCACGCCGGAAACCGCGGTCCAGGCAAGATCCCTGCCCGCCGGACTCCGGCCGCCCTGCGTGCTCATCCTCGCGGGCGAAGGCATCCACACGGACAGCACGCTCACGCGCCGCCAGCAGTTCCACCTGATCCTGATCGACGTACTGGCCGGAACCAACGACGCCCGCACGGCTGCCGCGCTCGGACGTTTCGACACCTTACAGGAACTCTTCCCGCCGGATGGACTGTCGTCCGGCGACGTCGTGTTCATCCCGGAGTCGTTCCGGCTGCTGGACTGCCCGGACGCCCGCGTCGCTGCGTGTCTGACAATCGCCGCGCTGTCTCCGTCGGACACATCAGGCGCAGTCTCCGGCTCGACGGCATCGGCGGGCTCCGCCACATCGCCATCCTGAGCTTTTCCTCCCGCAAAAAACATAACGCACAGTTGTTTGTCCATCAAACAGCCGTGCGTTTTTTTGTATCCTCAAACAATGCTTATTTCGAGTTCAGAATTTCTTCCAGAATACCGATCTGCTCCTGTTCGGCCTGAATTGCGGATTCCAGTGCGGCGGGATCCTTCGTCCGCGAATGACGTTCCAGCATGATGCGTGTCGATCCGCGGCTCAACAGTTCACGAGCGGCGGTTCTGAGAGAATCAAGCCGTTCGTCGTCGGGCGACAGTTCGGCTAAACGGTCGGCCAGTTCGGGATAACGGTTCATGAAAACGCCCAGGTTCCACGGCTCAAGCGAATCTGGATTCTCGATCCTGACGTTCCGTATCGTGTCCGCCTCCTCGCCAAGACCGGATATCACGCTCAGATATACGATCTTCCGCGCGGACTGAATCTCCACGCTCCCGAGCAGAAGACACTCCTGACGGCGGACCAGCCGGAAATAACGCGGGCGCAGACTCGACGCGACCACGACAACGCCCGGTTTGCCGCAATACTTTTTTGCCTCGTCCCTGATCGCTTCAGGGAGCGTTTCGAGCGTATTCGGCATCACCAGCATACACGGCACGTTCAGGACGCAGTCCGCGATCTCCATGACTTCCGACATGACGACCGTTTCAGCGTCCGCATCCGCGGTGGAACGGCAGGACACGGTCCCGGAACAGAGCATCATGCAGAAGAGAGAAAGAAGGACGATTGATCTCATGTGTGAATGAGGTTATTTTGTGTAGAAAAACAGCACGGTAAAGCCGTGAAAGGACGGTAAATAATATGCCCCTTCGGATGCCGGATTTCAAGCAGGGAAACATAATCAGGGAAAGAATTTTAAGTTTTTCATGTTTTTTTTATAAAAAAAGTCGGTTTTCGGGTTGTACTGCGGCAAAAATGGATTAGGTTATCATATCCGCTTTTTTCCGACCTTCTCACGCGTGGTATTTAGATAACACATGAAAATCCGTCAGCCCATCAAGCCGCAACCCGACGCGCAGCCCGTCGAACCGCCGAAAAAGCCGGCCCTGCCCGAGCTCGCCGTCTTTATTCTTTTCGCGTTCATGATCACGCTTTTCGGCCTCATCATGCTGTATTCCACCTCGTTCGTCACGCAGGGCAGCTCGTACTTCACGAAACAGCTGGTATGGATGATCATCGGCCTCATCGCGGGCGCGGGCACGATCATGCTCGGCAGCAAACGTCTCTCCGACTGGAGTCCGGTCATGATCCTCGTGCTGGACATGCTTCTGGTGTGGGCGCTTTTCTGCAAGCCGATCAACGGCGCGCGGCGCTGGATCCAGCTCGCGGGCTTCACGCTTCAGCCGTCCGAGCTTGGCAAAGTAATCATCACGCTCTTCATGGCGAAGTTCCTTGCATCGCGCACGCGCGCGCTCGAAAGCGAACCGTTCTGGAAAGTCATGGTTCCCAGCGGGATCTGGGTCGGGCCGACCATCCTGCTCGTACTCGCGGGCGAAGATCTGGGCACGACCGTCCTGCTCGGCTCGCTGTATCTCCTGATGCTGTTCGTGGCGGGGATGCGCCTGCGGTACATCCTGCCGTTCGCGCTGGTCCTGCCTCCGACCGCGGTCCTGCTCATCCAGAAATTCGACGCGATGCGCTGGAGCCGCCTCACGGTGTTCATGGACGCAGAATCGTACAGGATGACCTCCGGCTACCAGCTCTGGAACTCCCTGCTGGCGCTCGGATCGGGCGGCTGGACCGGAGTCGGATTCACGGAAAGCCGTCTGAAGCTGATGTACCTCCCCGAGAATCACACCGACTTCATTCTGTCCATCGTGGGCGAGGAACTCGGCTTCATCACGCTCCTGACCGTGATCGTGGCGTACCTGATCCTAGTGTTCGTCGGACTGCGTATCAGCGTGAAGGCGCGCACCCGTCAGGGCATGCTGATCGCGTTCGGCATGAGCATCTTCATCGGCATGCAGGCGCTGATCAACATCGGCGTCATCACGGCGGCCTTCCCGACAAAGGGCATGCCGGCCCCTATGATCAGCTACGGCGGCAGCAATCTGCTCGCCTGCCTCATAGCATCGGCATGCGTCGCGAGCGTGGCGATCGACTCCGCCATCCCGGACTACCAGGACAAGCTCCTCGCCTGGGCCGGAAAACGACTTCATTTCAGCCGTCCTCCCGCAACCGGGGGCGCACAGCAATCATCTTAAAGGGATTCATTATGCAGGAACTGAACCGACTTATCATCAGCTGCGGCGGCACGGGCGGCCATTTCAATCCCGGCCTGAGCACGGCATGCGCATTCCGGGACGCGGGCGGAAAGCCTCTGCTCATCCTCGGCGGCAAACACTTCGAAGAACAGTCGAAAACCGCCGAAAAGAACGGCATCGGATTCCGGCGCGTTTCCTGCGCCCCGCTCGAAAAAAGTATCTCCGGCGCGCTTCATTTTCTCTCGCAGCAGATGAAAGGCATCCGCGAGGCAAAAGCCATCTTCCGCGAGTTCAAACCGGACGCCGTCCTCTCCATGGGCGCGTTTCCCTCCATACCGGCCTCGGTCGCCGCCTGGCGCACCGGCATCCCGCTCTTCCTGCACGACGGCAACGCCCGCGTCGGCAAGTCCAACCGTGTCTTCAGCCGCATCGCGTCCGGCATCGCCCTCTCCTTCCCCGCCGTCAACGGCGACACGCTGCACTGCCCCTCCGCAGTGACCGGACTTCCGCTCCGCAAGGCGCTGCTGGAGGACGTCCCCGCGTCCAAGGAAGAGGCGATCGCCCGCATCAACGCCACGCGCGGCACCTCGTTCTCGCCCGAACGCCCGGTCGTCCTCGTATTCGGCGGTTCGCTGGGCGCGGCGGCGATCAACGAGAACTTCACGATCCCGATCGACCATCCCGGCGCGAAATCGCTTCAGGTCATCCATCTGTCCGGCCCCGGCAAGTACGACGCCATCCACGACAAATACTCCGCATGCGGAGTCAACGCGCTCACGCTCGAATCCGCCTCGGACATGCAGAATCTCTACATGGCGGCGGACCTCGTCGTGTGCCGCGCGGGCGGAAGCACCGTCTCCGAACTTGCCATCTTCGGACGCTACGCCGTGCTGATCCCGTATCCGTACGCCGCGGAAGGACACCAGGACGACAACGCGCGGTTGCTGGCGCAGACCGGAGCCGCCCGGATCGTCCCGAACGCCGAATGTTCCCCGTCGCTGTTCCGCGGCATCCTCGCCGAATTTCTGGACGATCCCGCCAAATTCCGCGAGGCGGGCAAAGGCGCGCTCGCCATGGCTCAGCCGAAAGCCGCCGCAAACGTCATCGAGTTCATCGGAAACTCCCTGAAAACCGCCCGTTCCAAGGCATAAAACAATAAGCGCCGGTCCGCCATGAAAATACGTTGTCCGCAGTGCCAGAGAATCAGCGAGATCCCCCATGTCGACCATGGCCGGATCGCCGTCTGCGCATGCAAGGCGACGTTCCGGATCGACGATTCGACGGTCGTGGAGGAATTCTCCCTGCCCGATCTGCCGCCGCCGGAATCCATCGGCCGCTACACCGTCGTACGCTACCTCGGGCGCGGCGCGCTGAACTGCGTCTACGAGGGCATCCACCCGGACCTCGGCATCCCGGTCGCGATCAAGACGCTCCTTCCCGAATATGCGGCTGACAGGCCGACCCGCGAAATGTTCCTGCATGCGATCAAGGCCTACGCGAAGGCGGTCCATCCGAACATCGTCAAGGTGTATGAGACGGGCCGGGACACGAACGGCGTCCCGTACCTGGTCATGGAATTCCTTCCCGGCGGCACACTCGCGGACCGACTCCTGAAAGACGGGTTCTTCTCCGCAAAGGAAGCGGCGAAGATCGGCGCGGACATCTGCCGTGCGCTCGTCGTTACCGCCGGACTCGGCATCGTGCATCGCGACATCAAGCCGGATAACATCATGCTCTCCGCCGAAGGACAGTACAAGCTCACGGACCTCGGGCTCGCAAAGCTCGACAATTCGGCCGCAACCGGAAACAGCGCGCTTGTGCTGGACGAGAACGATCCGGCGAAATCAGCCCGCAAAACGAGCTTCGGCACGTTCGAGTATATGTCCCCGGAGCAGTACATCGACACCGAATCCTGCGACATCCGTTCGGACATCTACTCGCTCGGCGTGACGCTGTATCAGCTCGCGACCGGACGCCTGCCGTTCGAGACGCAGACCCGTTCCGAACTCCGTCACATGCACATCTCCGTCGAACCCCTCGTCCCCAGCACCTACATGCACGGCATCCCCATCGACTTCGACTACATCGTCATGCACTGCATCCAGAAACGGCCGGACGACCGCTACAGCACGCCGGAGGAACTGCTCGCCGACCTCGAAGCGTTCCTTGCGGACGCTCCGCTCCCCTCGACCACAAGCGGAGCCGTTCCTTTTGTCGGAATTCCCGCGCCGTTCGTCCGCACCGCCGGGGAAAAACGTTCCCCGCTGCTTCCTTTCATGGCAGCCCTGCTCGTTCTGCTGATTCTGGCGGGCGCGGGACTGCTTATCTGGAAAGAACACTCCGGGACGGGACATCGTACAGCCCGGCCGCGGCCGGTCGATGATTCCACCATCGGATCCGTGTCCGGAATCGAATCTTTCCGAACGGAATTGTCCGTTCTGCCGGGCCGCCCTTCCACGAAGGCGCTTGACGCGGAAATCACGATTGGCGGGGACAATACCGATGCTCAGGTATCCGGGCTGTTCGAGGAAACGAAGAGAGCCGCCGCGCGGGCCATGACGGACGGATTCGGATTCCAAAAAGCCATTGAGGATTTGGAAACATTCACGTCGTCCGAGGAGTATCGGAAGGAGGCGCTTGATCTTATTTCCGAACTCAAAAAAGCATCCGATGCCGCCGTTGAGAAACTCATGGAGACATTGAACGGAAAGGCCGCAAATCTCATGGAAGACGGAAATATCGACGGCGCGATCAACGTCTACAGCACCGATATCGGGCCGCTCGCGCCGGAATCAAAGGCCGAACGCGAACAGAAGATCCTCGAACTTGAAAAGAAGCGTCAGGACGCGGAGTCGAAAACCGGTGAACCCGGTGAACCTGCCGAATCCGAGGAGGAAGGGGCCTGATCATGATCTCACCCTTCTTTGAACGCAGGCCCCCGGGCATCCTCGTCTGCGGACCGAATCCGTCCTGGCAGAAGACGCTCGTCTTCGACGTGTTCTGTCCGCGCGAGGTCAACCGGGCGCTGGAACGCGACTGCCGTGCCTCCGGCAAGGGCGTGAACTTCGCACGCGCCGTCCGCACCTGGGGGACCGCCGTTCCTACCGTGTACCAGTTCGCCGGCGGCATGAACGGACAGAATCTCGAAAACTGGCTCCGGCAGGAAGGCATAGAATTCGTCAGCCGGGAAATCACGGACGAAACGCGCTGCTGCACCACAGTCCTGTGCAAAAAAAACGCCTGCATGACCGAGCTGATCGAACCCTCGCCGACCGTACCGGCGGAGGATGCGGATTTCCTGAAAAAACAGATTCTTTCCGCGCTTCCGGACGCCGATGCGCTTGCGCTCTGCGGCACGCTCCCGAACGGATCGCTGGAAGGATTTTACGCTGCGTTCACAAAAGAGGCCGTCCGCCTAAACAAGCCCGTCCTGATGGATTCCGTGGCGCATTTCGATGAAACGCTCGCCGCCGGAGTGCAGTATCTGAAGATCAACAGCGGCGAACTTCTGACCGTGACCGGCGCTTCCGATCCCGAAGCAGCCGCGCTCGAACTGCTGAACCGTTTTCCGCTTCAGTGCGCCGCCATTACCGACGGCCCCGACAAAGCGTTTATCGCGTGGCAGGGCAAGATCTATCGTATCTCCATCCCGCCGCTCTCCGGCGTCCGCAATCCCCTCGGCGCGGGCGACGTCTGTTCCGGCGTGATGCTCTCCGAACTTCTCGCGGGTGTATCTCCGGTCGAAGCGTTCACCGCCGGACTCGCCGCCGCCTGCGCGAGCTGCCTCACGCAATACGCCGCGGAATTCGACCGGGCGGAAGCGCTCCGCCTCAAACATGAAATGCGGATTGAGGCCGCCGCGCCCCGCACCACCTGACAACAAAGCACAACTCAACCATATCAAACAAAACAACCTGAAAGGAACCTTCTCATGAGCTCCAATTCTTCCGGCGGATTCTTCCGCAGCTGCCTGATCGTGTTAGGCATCTTCATTGTCATCGGTTTTCTCGGTTTCTTAGCCCTCTTCTCGTTTGCCGCCGTCATCATCGGTGCGATCGGGGAATCCGGCACGGCGCTCAAGTCCGCTTCGGCCGAATACACCACCGAGTTCGTCAGCGGCAAGGAGGACGCCGAAAACCGGATCGCCGTCATCGACGTGAAGGGCACGATCGCGAGCGAAGGCGAGGCCTTCGGCGAAGTCATCGCGAACTCGAAACAGATCGTCAAGCTCATCCGCGCCGCGAAGGACGACGACAGCGTGAAGGCGATCATCGTCGACCTCGACACCCCCGGCGGCGAAGTCACCGCCTCCGACGAGATCTACCACGAGCTCAAGCTCTGCGGCAAGCCCGTCGTCGCCATGATGAACACGATGGCGGCCAGCGGCGGCTACTACGTCGCCTGCGGCGCAAACAGGATCGTCGCGAACAAGTTCACGATGACCGGCAGCATCGGCGTCATCATCTCCACCGTGGACGTCTCAGGCCTGCTCGACTGGGCGAAGGTCAAGCCCGAGTTCTACACCTCCGGCAAGATGAAGTCCATGCTCAATCCCGCCAAGCCCACCACCGAAGAGGAAGCGAAGGTCGTCCAGGCGCTCGTCATGGACGCCTACAAGGAATTCGCCGGGATCGTCTCCGAAGCCAGAAACATCCCGCTCGAGAAGATCACCCAGGGCGAACTCGGCGACGGACGCGTGTTCGACGGCGAACAGGCGCTCGCGAACGGACTCGTCGACCAAATCGGCTACTTCACGACCGCCGAGGACGCCGCGCTCGAACTCGCCGGTCTCACCCGCGAGAATTGCCGCATCGAACGCTTCAAGACCAGCACCTCTCTCGCCGACCTCCTCGGCATGTTCGGCGTGAAGGCGCAGCCCGTCACGTTCAACTCGCTCCTTTCCGGCACGAATGTCGTCCTCCCGAAGGCCGGCTGCCCCTACTACCTCGCCACGGGTCTCTGATCGAACTCAACTCTTCGCGTGCGCCATGAGAGATTTTGAACGGGAAGTCACCAGCGCCGCCGGGCCGCTTCCGCCGATCCGGACGGAGGAGTTCTCCTGGTCCCTCGCCAGGCACTACCTCTTCCGGTTCTGCCGCCGGGCGTATTTCATCCGGTACTACCTCGCCCAGGGCGGGTGGGACGCCTATTCCCACACGCTCGCCCGCGAGGCGTATTTCAGCAAGTACCTGATGCCGTTCGACACCTGGCTCTCGCGCACGCTCCGCGACTCCATCCGCGAGGCGTTCGCCAAGATGAGCGCCGGTTCGCCCGGCCACAAGCGCCGCGGCTTCGGGTTCTACCTGCTGCGCCAGATCGGCAAGGCCACGGCTGACCTCCAGCTCAGCCTGAAGAACCGCGAATACCTCTACGACGCGAAACGCCCCGCGATTCTGGAGTACCACCTCGGGATCGGCGATTTCGCCGACGTCGACAAGCTCACCGACATGGCCGTTTCCATCCTCGGCGACGCCTACGCCATGCTCTCCCGCTCCGACATCATCGCCGACCTCGCCAACATCAGCTTCGTCGACCTCCGCACCGACGACGTCTTCATCAGCATCGACTACAAGGGTTTCCCCGTGTGGCTCGTCCCCGGCCTCATCTACTTCCACGAGGGCGCGGCGTCCGCCATCGATGCGGAGGTCCGCCTCACCGGCGGCGAGAACACCACCGACTTCTTCGCCCGCATCGGCCGCCTGAACTCGCTCTTCGCCCTCTACTGCGCCAGGCGCTACCCCGGTTTCCCCGTCAACATCACCACGTTCACCTTCTCGAAGGAACTCTCCAGCGTGGTCTACAACCTCTTCGAGCCCGACATCGAGTCCCTGATCGACAGGAGCAGCGCGGAGATGCTCGCGCTCGTCGACAAGGACGGGCTCGCCCGCCCGGAGGACTTCCCGCCCTGCGAAAACCGCGACGCCTGCCGCACTTGCCGTTACCAGTCCGCCTGCCGCCTCCTTGAAAGCGCCATGCAGGGCAAACAGGTCTGACTCCGAGGTGAAACCATGATCCAGGACTCCGGCGAAATATTCCGCGTGGTCTCCGACTACGAACCCGCGGGCGACCAGGCCGACGCCATCCGCCAGCTGAAGGAAAACCTCGACCGCGGCATCCGCCACCAGACGCTCCTCGGCGTCACGGGCAGCGGCAAGACCTTCACGCTCGCGAAACTCCTCGAATCCGAGCTGAACCGCCCCGCGCTCGTGCTCTCCCACAACAAGACGCTCGCCGCCCAGCTCTACAGCGAGTTCAAGGCATTTTTCCCCACAAACGCCGTCGAATACTTCATCAGCTACTACGACTACTATCTGCCCGAATCCTACATCCCGCAGACCGACACCTACATCGCGAAGGACGCCAGCATCAACGACAACATCGAGCGTCTCCGCCTCAGCGCCACAGCCTCCCTGCTCGAACGCCGCGACACGCTCGTCGTCGCCAGCGTCTCCTGCATCTACGGCCTGACCTCGCCCGAGGACTACGACTCCATGAGCCTGCGCCTCGCCGCCGGGGACGAGCTCGACCGCGACCTCTTCCTGCACATGCTCGTCGCCATCCAGTACGAACGCAACGACATGGCGCCCGAACGCGGCCAGTTCCGCGTGCGCGGCGACTGCGTGGACGTCTTCCTGTCGCAGAAAGAGGAATTCCTGCGCGTGGAGTTCTGGGGCGACACCATCGAATCCATCTCCCGGCGCGACCTCGTGACCGGCCACGTCATCGCCCAGTGCCGCAAGGCGCTCGTCTTCCCCGCCCGCCATTTCGTGCTGCCGCAGGAGAAGATCGACGCCGCCATGAACGGCATCCTGGAGGAGATGCGGACCTGCGTCCACAATTTCGAGGAACAGGGCAAGCTCGTCGAGGCGCAGCGCCTCTTCCAGCGCGTGAACTACGACGTCGAGATGATGAAGGAGATCGGCTACTGCCCCGGCATCGAGAACTACTCGCGCCACCTCTCCGGCCGCGCGCCCGGCTCCCGCCCGTTCTGCCTCGTCGACTTCATGCCGAAGGACTACCTGCTCTTCATCGACGAATCCCACGTGACGCTCCCCCAGCTCCAGGCGATGTACAAGGCGGACCGCAGCCGCAAGCAGACGCTCGTCGACTACGGATTCCGCCTGCCCTCCGCGCTCGACAACCGCCCGCTCACCTTCGACGAATTCCTCGGGCTCACCGGCGACACCGTGTACGTCTCCGCCACGCCCGGCGACTACGAGATGAAGATGTGCGGCAACGCAGTAGTCGAGCTGGTCGTGCGCCCGACCGGGCTGCTCGATCCGCCGGTCGAGGTACGCCCGCTCGGTTCGCAGATCGACGACGTGATCGCGGAAATCCGCGCCACCGCGGCGGTCGGGGCGCGTTCGCTCGTCGTCACGCTCACGAAGAAAAGCTCCGAACGCCTCGCCGACTACCTCTCCGACGTCGGGATCCGCGTGAAATACCTGCACTCCGAGATCGACGCCATCGAACGCGTGAAGATCCTGAACGAACTCCGGCGCGGCGACTTCGACTGCATCGTCGGAATCAACCTCATCCGCGAGGGCATCGACCTCCCGGAGATCCGCCTCGTCGCCATCCTCGACGCCGACAAGGAAGGCTTCCTGCGCTCCCGCCGTTCCCTCATCCAGGTCGCCGGACGCGCCGCCCGAAACGCAGACGGCAAGGTGATCCTGTACGCCGACAACATGACCGACAGCATGAAGGCGCTCATCGAGACCACCGAGGCGCGCCGCGCCAAGCAGAACGCCTACAACGCCGAACACGGCATCGTGCCGCACACCATCATCAAGCCGCCGCGCGAGACCATCGCCGAGATCATCGGCGCGACCCAGCCCGAAAAAACGTCCGCGCCCGCGACCGCCGCCTCGAACTCCGGCCGCGCCTACACCTTCCACGAACCCGGCGCACCCTACAACACCGGCATGAAGACACGCCCCGCGAAGGGCAGGAAGGGACGCGGCATGAAGGGCCAGTCGATCACCCTCAGCGAGACCGAGGAGATTTTGAAGCAGACCGGAGCCGCCAGCATCGACGAACTCGTGCTCGAACTCGAATCCCAGATGCTCGAAGCGGCGGAGGCGCTCGAATTCGAACGCGCCGCCCAGCTCCGCGACCGCATCCGCTCCCTCTCGAAAGACCTCGACGCCCCGCCCTTCTGAACCGACCATCCGCATATCAATCGAACTCATATAACCGAAACAGAAAGCACTTCCATGAATCCGCGCCACCTGAAAGCATCGTTCCTCTCCGCATTCGCAATTCTCGCGGCACTGCTTGCTTCTTCCTGCGCATCCAGCGAACGCATGAACCGCATCGGCTGGGATTCCGATTCCTACTCCGCGCCGAAGGCCGGCCGCATCTCCGGCGGCAGGTTCGACGAGGCCGTCGTCAATCTCCGCGCCCCCGTCGGGCTGAAGGACCGCCAGGTCAACGTCTGGCCGTTCTGCACCGTGAACAGCCGTTACGTCAGCGTGCTGTGGCCGTTCATCGACTGGGACGATTTCGGCATGGCGATCCGCCCGTTCTTCAACCAGGAGGGCAACGAATACTCCATCCTCTTCCCGCTCTGCGCGTGGAATCCCGTCAACGGCGACGGCTGGGCGCTGAACACCTACTGGGACGAGGATTGCTACGGTTCGTTCCCGCTGTTCCATATCGGGAAGGAAGAAGACGATTTCTGGTACGTCGGGCCGGTCTTCAGCGGCGGAAAAGACAGTCTCGGATTCTTCCCTCTCTGCTACTTCGGGGAACGATATGATTTCATCGGACCGGTCTGGTGGGAATTTGACCCGCCCAAGGATTGCTCCAGGGACTTCGGCGTTTTCCCGCTCTTCTGGAAATTTCCGCGCGGCTCCGCATTTCTCCCGTTCTACATTGATGACGGATACTCATTCCTCTCGCCTCTGCTCTGGATGTTCAAGTCCACGGATGAAAACGGCGAAAAGATATGGAGCGAAGGCCGTTACCTTCTGCTCGGTTCCTGGGATGACAACTGGAGGAAGCATGATTTCTTCCCGCTCTACAGGATCAACGGAGACGATGAAGGATTCAACCATATCCTGCTCTGGTGGTGGGACCACAACACCGAGGACCGCGGGCTTTTCCCGTTCGCGTGGTTCGACAAGGACGGCGGGCTCATCCTCCCCTTCGCAAAATGGAAGAACCGTTCCGCCACGGGCATGAACGGCGAGGAAGAGACCTGGACGGAAGGCAACGTCCTGCTGCTCGGCTACTGGGGCCGCCACGCATGGGGTCTTTTCCCGTTCTTCCGCGGCTCGTCGTCCGAAAGCGACATGAAGTACGTCGGCCCGCTCTGGTGGGCGTACGACGAGGACGAGCGCGAATACGGCTTCTTCCCGTTCTTCCGCGTCGAGCGCAGCCAGGGCGAGGCGAACAGGAGCTACCTCTTCCCCGTCTACAGCTGGGAGAAGGACCGCTACGGCTCCGAATTCACGTCCATCCCGTACTTCCGCGAGGATTACGATTACCCCGAATACCGCGCGACCACCTCCGTCCACGGCCGCCGCTACCTCATCTACGCCGACCACGAGAAGAAGGGCAACCGCTTCAAGGCGGCGCACGACCGCGACGACTACATCCCGCGCTGGGGGTATTCGCCCTCCTACCTGGACGATGTGAAGGCGCGCATGAAGGAAGACGACCTCACGAGCGAGGAGGCGCAGGCAAAAGTGAACGACGAGATCGCCTCGAAGTGGGAGGTCGGCACGACCGCCCTGCATCCGTTCTTCGAGTGGACCCGCTCGAACGAGGGCGAACGCGACCTGCGCCTGCTCTTCTATCTCTTCGGATTCGACCGCGACAGGGATTCCAGCTCGAACTGGCTGCTCTGGCACATCCTGTTCACGTCCGGCTCCGACCGGAGCAAAGACAGCTACGGATTCGAACGGACGTCCAGCTACACCAACATCCTCGGCGTCTTCCCGTACTGGTTCCGCGACACCGAGGTCCCGGATTCGTCAAAGCCTGACATCACGCCGCGGAGCTTCATCGAAGACTCCATCGAACTGCTCCTGAGGCGCGCCCTCATGGAGGACGGCTCCGAGGAGAGCGAACAGTGGAGCAAGGACGTCTATACGGATTACGTCGGGAAGAAGTACATCGCGAACCGGATCGAGGTCCCGCAGCCGGTCGCAGACGGGCCGTTCTCGCCCGCGCCGGGCAGGGAGTCAAAACCCGTGACCATCGTCAAGACGGGCGGGCTCAGGCAAATCGTCGCAGGCGTCCCGAACGAGGAAGTCTTCCGTCTCTGCGGCATGGACCGCGCGCTCTCCGGCGAAATGACCGCGAAGGAAGCGGAGGACACGGCGAAGCGCCTCATGGACGTCGAGCTGAAACTGCACGCTTCCGGCGGCACGCAGGTCCAGACCCGCTACGGCTTCTTCCCGCTCTTCGGCGTCGACCGGACCGTGCGCGAGAAGGACGGCGAAACGACGCCCGTCTCCACCGAAGTCATCACCCCGCTCACCTATACCAGCGTCGAGGAGGACGAATCCGTCACGCGGATCCTGCTCGGCATCCTCGGCTACAGCTCGAGCGAAGAGTCTTTCCGCCTCGCCAACGGCCACGCCTACACGGAGGACGTCCTCTCCACGCTCGGCATCATCCGCACCGAAAGCAAATCCCGTCCGCGCACGAAAGGCAACGTCGAACTGCTCGACAGTTTCGCGGAACTCCTCCGCAATCCGCCCGCGGACGGCGAACCCGGCCTCGCGGATTTCTGGAACCTTCAGGTCACGGCGACCTGCAACAACGCGCTGACGAGGTATGCGCGGTTCCGGGACATCGTTTCCGCCGTCACCGCCTACCGCGACGGCGCGCGCACGGCCGCCGACACGCAGGCAATGATCGACAGCATCGTCCGCTGGGAGAACGAGTATTTCTGGGAAGGCGACGAACGCTCCACGTCCAGCGGGTTCTACCCGTTCTTCTTCTGGAGCAAAGACTGCCTCGACCGCGACGGCGATCTTTCCCGCATCGCCAGGTCGTGGTTCATCCTCCCGCTCCTCTCCGGCGGCAGTTCCAATCCCGAAGGCTCCTCCCTCGGCATCCTCGCCCCCCTGCTCTACTACGGCGCGACCCAGCAGCACAACGAGGCGATCCCCGAACCGCACCGCATCCTTTCCCCGCACGCCAATCCGCTTCAGGCGTCCCACAGCGGCAGTCCGGTCCGCGGCAGCACCGATTACTACGCGATGTTCCTGGTCAACACCACCGACGAGACGTTCCTCCAGTGGAAACCGGGCACGCCGGACGCGGTCGCCGCCCTCTACTACGCCCTGTTCCAGCTGTACAACGTCCGCTACGTTTCGGGGATCTCCGCCGCCGAGCTCGAACAAATGACCGTCGCCGACGTGCTGGCGCTCCCCGACGACAGGAACGATCCCGAGCTGACGCGGTACAAACACACGCTGATGGAAGCGCTCGACCGCATGCCGGATGCCGGCATGAAGCGGTTCGACGGGAGCGCGCGCCTGCTGGAAGTAGTCGGGAGCGCGCTCCGCGAGATCGCCGCCGAACACGTCTGGACGCGCACGATCTCCGGCATCAGCACGGGCGGCGGCATCCTCTCCGCATCCTTCTCCTGCGAGGAGACAGGCGACTATCAGACCAAGGTCCTCTTCGGCCTCGGCGCGAACAGCCAGAAGCTCGGCGAGAAGGAACACCGGAGCATCCTCGGCTACCTCTACAATATGGACACAGACGGCATCAACACCCGAAAGTTCATCTTCCCCTTCATCACCACGAAGGACGCCCCCGGTTTCCACGAGTGGTCCTTCCTCGGCGGCCTCTTCGAGCGCTCCGAGGAGGACGGCAAGACCGGCGGCCGCATCTTCTTCTTCCCCTACGGCAACCGCCCGGAGAAGGATTGACGCCGCCTTTCATCCGCGCGCGTTTCCCGCGTCCGTACCGGGTTTTTTCGGAAAATCCGGCGGGCGCGGGTTGAAAAAAACGGTGCGCGCGCTATATTGATAGTATGAGCGCGGTTTCCCGCCGACACGGGACAACGTGCAAGAAAAGAGATGGCAAAAAGAAAGGATAAAAGTTAAGATGATCACCCCTGCAATCCATGTTCCGGTCGCGCCGGTCCCCCCGGTCGTCGACGACGAACAGCGTTTTCTGATATGCCCCGTCTGCGGCGAAATGCTCGCCCAGCCGGACGTCGAGTCGTTCTCCCGCTGCCCCTACTGCGACTACAAGTTCGCGAAGGACGATGCGATGGAGGATTTCCTGCTCGCCCCCACGGTGAAGGCGTGGATCCAGAGCCAGGACATGATCCCGCTGCCGTTCCGCCCGGACGACATGATCGAACTCGAATAAGCCCGACCGCATGCGCCCCGACGTCAGACTGATCGCCGTCGACCTGGACGGCACGCTCCTCAACGACCGCAAGGAGATCCCGCCCGATTTCGTCCCCATGGTGGAGGCGCTGTACCCGCGCGGCGTGCGGTTCGTCCTCGCCAGCGGACGCCAGTATTTCAACCTTGCCGCCATGTTCGAACGCATCGCGGACAAACTGTTCTTCTTCTCCGAGAACGGCGGACTCGTGTTCGACGGCGCGGAAAACATCTTCTGCCGTCCCCTGCCCGACGACGTCCTGCCCGAGCTCTGGCGCACCGGCTCCGCGATTCCCGCGACCACGGTCCTGTGCGGCGTGAAGTCGGCGTACATCAGCAGCGCGTGCGATCCCGTCGGACGCGAAAACACCGCGATCTACTACAGAAAACGCACGTTCGCGGACGATCCGCTCGCCGCCGTCAGGGCCGCGGGCGACTCCGTGGTGAAGGTGGCGGTGTTCGACCCCGTGAGCGCCGCCGACCGCTGCGAACCGCATTTCGCGCCGTTCCGCGACCGCCTGAAAGTCACGCTGGCGGGCCAGAGCTGGATCGACATCATGCGCGCCGACGTGAACAAGGGCATCGCGATCGAATTCCTCCAGAAACGCCTCGGACTCGCGCCCGGCCAGTGCATGGCGTTCGGCGACTATCCGAACGACCTCGAAATGATCCGGCAGGTCGGGTTGAGCTACGCCATGGCGAACGGGCATCCCGATCTGCTCGCCGCCGCACGGTTCCGCGCGCCGTCCAACGAGGACGACGGCGTGATGCGCGTGCTCCGCGAGACGTTCCCCGACGCCCTTTCCTGACAAACAACACTTCCGTTTGATTGACTTGGGGCATATAAAATACTGCACATCGATAACTTTTCTTTATCAAACTATGCCGAATGATTATTTATGTTTCTGTCTTGAGCGGATTATATTATAGTCCGTCTTTTCAATTTACAATTCCAGCACGTCTCCATAACGCCCCATGAAAAAGATACCCCTACCGACCCTGCTCCTGTTCTTCTTCGCCGCCGTGGTCTACGCCATCGGAGCCGCCACGCGCGCCGGCGTGCCGGGCATGGTGTACGATCAGATCCGCGAATTGCTCGGGTTCACCGCCGCACAGACGTCCGCCATTTCGAGCTGGGGCGTCGCCGGGTGCATGGCGTTTCTGGGCATCTCCGGCATCCTGACCGACCGCTTCGGCTGGCGGCCCGTGATCCTCGCCGGGATCGCGCTGCAGGTCTTCGGCGAATGGCTCCTGTACACGTTCACCGCGCCCGCCTGGGTGTACGCCGGGGCGTTCCTGAACGGCGGCGGCCGCACCATCGGCTACCTCACGCTCCTGAAATTCCTCGACTCCGAGTTCGACCGCAAATATTTCTCCGCCCTCATCGGCGTCTTCTACGTCTTCAGCTACGGCGGCACGCTCCTCGGTTCCTCCCCGTTCGCATCCCTCGCCGCGGACCATCCCTGGCAGCTGGTCCTGCGCTGGTGCAACCACCTCACGACCGCGTGCGGCGTCGCCGTCGCGGTCTGCCTGCTCTGTTCCGCCCGGACGGCTAGCCGCGCCCCCGGCGCACCGGCGAATAAACGCGAGCCGTTCCCCTGGGGACAGCTGCTCGTCCAGCTGAAGAAACCGCAGTGCGTCGGCGTGTTCTTCTGCGCCGCGTCCGGGATCGTGCTCTACTGGTCCTGCCTGAGCGGAATCGGCAAGAAATACCTCTCCGACCTCTGCGGCGCCGAAGCCGGTGCGCTCGGCACCATGAACACCGTCGTCATGGTCGAAATGATCTTCGCCGGGTCCGTGAGCCTGTTCCTCGGCAACCGCAGAAAGCTGTTCCAGGCCGCCGGCTGCATCCTGCTCGCCGCGGGTTCCGCCGTGCTGTTCGCCGGGACGTTCCTGCCCGCGAAATCCGCCCTCGCCGCCGCCTGGACCGGATTCCTCCTGCTCGGCACCGGCTACGGCTTCACCGGCATCCAGATCACCGCCTGCCGCGAATTCGTCCCGCCCGTCTTCGCCGCCAGCGCCATCGCGTTCGTCAATTTCTGCGCGAACGTCTTCCTCATCGCCATCGCACAGCTCGCGGGCCGGCTCTTCGACCGGTTCGCCGTGGACGGCACCCTTCAGGCGGCTCCGGCGGGATTCCGGATCCTGCTGGGCGTCTATCTGCTGATCGCGGTCCCGGCGGCGATCGCCGCGTGCTTCCTGCGCGATTCCAAAGGCCGGAACATCAGCGCGGAACTTTGAACACACAATCTTTTCCCTTCCGCGTTCCTGACTGAGAGTTATTTCATTTTTCTTTTGCTGTTTACTTGACATTTCAGATACAGTGCATTATATTGTATTCAAAACATATAACATCTGGAGGAAGATATGAGTACATCCAATCTTTGTGTTCGGGTCGACTCCGAATTAAAAAGTGCGGTCGAAAGCTGTCTGGCAGATATGGGAATGAATCTTTCCACCGCCATCACGATTTACCTCAAACGGATTGCCAGAGATCATGAGATTCCCTTCAAGGTCACGGCTGCTCCGCGCGTCAATCAGGAAACAATAGATGCCATCGCGGAGGGACATCGCCTTGCAAATGATCCCCAAGCGCCCGTTTATCATGACATAAAAAGCCTGTTCGAGGCTCTTGATTCATGAAATACGGAATTACATTTACCGCCCGGTTCAGGCGGGACTACAAGCGGATTAAAAAACGCAAATTCAATATCGCCGAGCTTCAGGCCGTGGTCACGATGCTTGCCGAGGGCAAAACACTTCCGGAAAAATACCGTGATCATGTGCTGATCGGAGCTTATCGCAATGCCAGGGAATGCCATATCAGACCGGACTGGTTGCTGATTTACTCCATTTCGGACGAGAAGCTCATTCTTGAGTTGATGCGTACCGGATCGCACAGCGATTTGTTCTGATTTCTTTCTCTTTTGAGGTCGGATTGATGCAAACGAAGTCCAAAAGCAAAAAGAATGCACTGCTGATCGTCGCATGCGTGGTGCTTGCATGGCTGGGGGCCTTTGTTTACTTTACCTACAAATTGGGTCGAGGTATTCAATTCGACGCCGCTTCGTCCGGCATGCGCCTTCAGGTCCGCGCCGACATCCTTGACGCGATCGAAAGCAAGTTTACGATTCGGGAGTGCACGGTCGGATTTCACCCGGACGATTCGGTCGAACTCAGGATCGAGCTCAATCCGGATGCCCAGGCGCAGGCATTCGACATCGCCCGCGAGGTGTACGAGCTGAAACAGAAGTCGTCCATTCTGAGCCAAAAGCCCCTTGAGCTGAAAATGTGGGTCCATGATCCGGCGGTGGACGGACGGCGCATCGTATCTCTGGACCCGGATTCACGATACGGCGTCAACATCCACGCCTACATGCCGGGCGCACCGGGACACAAGAAGAAACGCGATCTTGAAGAATATCAGGAGCTGGACAGGAAATGGCGGGAGATCATCTGGCAGAAAGAACTGGAAGAACGCCGCGCCGCGGCGAAGAACAAGGAAAACCGTACTGAAGGCGATTCCGATCCCGCTCCCTCGCAGACGCCGCAATAATACCGGGCCGCCATCCATAATGCTATGTTTTACCTCCAAAATGTATAACGGAATTCTTTCATGAGCAAACAAATGGACAGGATCGAAAAACTGGAACGTGATTGTTTTACGTTGCGTGAGGCGTTAAAGGCGCTGATCCTGAACGACCGCCGCTGCATGCACGAAGTCGGAGCCAAGTGCGTAACCGGAGAATTCGGGGATGGCGAACAGGACGATGTTGAGTTGGGCATCCGGTTTTACAAAAAAGGCGCGATGCTGGGGGATATCGACTGTCAGTGGGATTATGCCATGATGCTGTACAGCGGAGAACACATGCCGCGGGACAAACGCAAAGCGCTTTCCTGGTTCAAAAAGGCAATGGAGAATCCCTCGGCGGCAAGCGAATATGAACTGGACAGAAAAAAAGACGCCCGCGAGATGTATGAGATCGTCAAACAGGAACTTGCCGAGGAAGAAAAAGCCAAAAGGAAGAAAAAACAACCTCGGAACCTGAAACCGAAAAAAGCTTCATGAGTTCAAACAGGACGAATTAAGCCGGTTATCAGCTTAGTTCGACTTGATTTTATACTATTTTGTGCTATGTTATAGGTTATAGTTTGAATATACCCAAACCTCACACAAGGAAACAATTACCATGAAATTCAAAATCGGCGACCTCATCGCGGTCATCTACTTCGCAGCCTACGTCTGCCTCGTTTTCTTCTTCCCGCTCGCGTACGGCACGGAGGTGAAGATCGACCTCAACGCCTTGACCGGATCCGCGAAGCACGGCCTCTACTGGAACGGCTTCACGACCGAGGGCATCAGGAACTTCGGCGAAGTCGTCGGCCAATATCCCTACATCTCCGGCTTCCTGAAGGTCGGCCTGCTCGCCACGTTCGGCGAAATGATCAAAGTGCGCGGCAAGACCGGCAGCTGGAAGACCCCGGGCCTCCTCCTCAAGTTCCTCGTCTGGGGCTTGTACGGCATGCTCTTCACCATCGCGTTCGCGATCTTCGGCAAAGGCATCCACGCCCTCATGGACACCCCGGTCTGGCCGCTCACGTTTGACAACGACAACGTCCAGCGCATCTGGCAGGGCTTCTCAACGTCCCTCTGGATCAACCTCATCTTCTGCTTCCCGATGATGCTCAGCCATGAATACTGGAACACCTGCATCAACAAGAAGCATTTCCTCGGCGGCGGCGAATTCCTCGAAGGCATCGACAAGCACATCTGGGGCTCCTACATGCTGAAGACCGTCGTCATCTTCTGGATCCCGGCGCACACGATCACGTTCTCGCTCCCGGCCAACTACCAGGTCCTCATGAGCGCGTTCCTCAGCCTCGCCCTCGGATTCATCCTCACCATCAAGCCCAAAAAGAAAGCCGAGTGACCGCGCTCTTCCGATCCGGCTTTCCGCCACATAACCAACCACAAACAGAAAGGTATTTCACCATGAAAAAACTGCTCTTCACGCTCACCCTCGCCGCGACCGCGTTCTGCGCCCTGACCTTCACCGCCTGCGAAAAGAAGGAAACCGCCGGCGAAAAGCTCGACAAGGCGATCGACAGCACCGAATCCGGCGTGCATAAGTTCACCAAGAAGGCCGAAGATGCCGGCAAGGAAACCAGCGACGCCGTCAACAAGGCGTTCGAGGACCTGCAGAAGTAAGAGGCTCCGGCCTCCCTTCCGAATCGTTCGATTCTCTCCCCGGTTCCCGCCAAGACGCGGAGCCGGGGATTTTTTGCGCCCTCGGACAAGGCGATCAGCCTCTGGCAAAGGCCGCAAAAATAGGACCTATAAGTCTTATGTGACCTATAAGTCCTGTTCTTATTCGTTCTCGGAAAAGGCTCGGAGTACGGGGAAGCCCCGTCACTCCTCCTCGTTTTTCGCCTTGCGGGTCATGAGCTCGCGGACGACTTCGCGCGCATCGCGGCCGTCGTGGAGCGCGGCGTAGATGCCGTGGATCAGCGGCGTGTCGACGTTCCAGCGTTCGGAGAGCGCGTAGGCGGCCTCGCAGGTCTTCACGCCCTCGGCCACGACCATGTTCATGGACCTGATGATCTCGTCGAGCTTGCGGCCCTTGCCCAGCTCCTCGCCGACGAACCGGTTGCGGCTGTGCTTGCTTGTGCAGGTCACGATCAGGTCGCCGACGCCGCTCAGCCCGCTGAACGTCTCCTTCTTGCCGCCGAGGACCTTGCCCAGACGGGACATCTCGGCGATGGCGCGCGTCATCATCGCGGCCTTCGAGTTGTCGCCCATGCCGCAGCCGTCCACGATGCCGGCGGCGATGGCGTAGATGTTCTTCAGCGCGCCGCCCAGCTCCACGCCGACCACGTCGTACGACGTGTACACGCGGAAGAATTCGTTCATGAAAATGCGCTGCACGTATCCCGCGATGTCGCGGTCTTCGCACGCGGTCACGACCAGCGTCGGGATCCGGCGCGCGACTTCCTCGGCGTGGCTCGGGCCGGAGAGCGCCACGTAGTGCGTCGGGCCGAGTTCCTGGCGGCAGAGTTCGCTCATGGTCAGTAGCGAGTTCACCTCAATGCCCTTCACGATGTCCACGATGATCTGCGTGTCAGGGTTCAGGTACGGCTTGAATTTCTGGAGCACGCCGCGGAGATACTGCGATGGCGTCGCGAGCACGACCAGCCGCGCGTCCTTCACGGCAGATTCCATGTCGGCGGTGAATTCCAGGTCCGCCGGGATCGGCACGCCCGGCAGGAATTTTTTGTTTTCATGCTCGCGGTTCACGGCGTCGATGTTCTCCCGGAACGCACCCCACACCTTCACCTTGTGGCCGTTGGCGTGGAGCGTGAGCGCGAGCGCGGTGCCCCAGGCGCCGTCGCCCAGCACCGCCGCGTTGATCGCGGATTTGTCCTGAAGCGCGGAGATCGAGAGCGGCGCGACCTTCTTCTTGCGTTCGAACTTGTTTTCCGTGCCCTCGCGCAACCGCTTGATGTTGGACGCGTGCTTCGTCACGGACAGCGCGGCGAGCAGGAAAAAGAGGATCATCTCCGGCGGATTCGCGTTCGACAGCCCCGCGATCTTGTAGACCACGCAGAACACCGCGATCGACACGGCCGCCGCGATGCTCGCCAGCGACACGTAGCGCGAGGCGAAGAACACGATCACCCACACGGCCCCGGCGGACAGCAGCGACAGCGGATTCAGCGCCAGGATCGCGCCCGCCGCCGTCGAAACGCCCTTCCCGCCCTTGAAGTTCAGGTACACCGGCCAGATGTGCCCGCAGACCGCCGCGAACGCCGCCACGCAGGCGAGCAGTCCGCCCGGATCCGGCAGGCAGGCTTCCATCTTCAGCCATTCGGGCAAGTGCTCCACCACGAACTGCGAGGATTCGCGGTCGGAGAGCATGGAGGCGGCGATCACGGGGACCGCGCCCTTCAGGAAGTCGAGGAAGAAGCACAGGCGGCCCCAGCCCTTGCCGAGCACGCGCGTAACATTCGTGGCGCCGATGTTGCCGCTGCCGTGCCTGCGGATGTCGATGCCCCGGACCGTTTTGCCGAGGAGGAATCCGAACGGGATGGCCCCGACGAGGTAGGAGCCGAGCGCGATCACGGTGATGGAAATACCGATGCCGACTGGAGTATTGGGAATCGTCATAAGAATCTTTGCTTTTTCCGCGGTATGTGTTATATTAAAGTGTATCATTCAATTTAACTTCATTTCCGTCCTTTTTCAAGCGAGGAGGTCCTTTTTCCATGGAAAAAAATGTTCAGGCGCGTCTGATCGCCGCCACCACCGCCGAATCCGCCGACCTCGTCTACGGGTCCGGGTTCTTCGCTCCCGACGAGTTCATCTACGCCGAGATCGGCAATAAACGCTATGTCTTCGTCTCCGTGCTGGAGATCGCCCGCGCCCGCCGCGAAGTCCGCCCCGGCATCGAGGTGGTCGATTTCGCCGACGTCCTGAAACAGGCCCCGCAGGACTGCAAGCGCTGTCTCGTGGCCGCCATCAGCAAAGTCTACGGCGTGACCCGCTGGCAGGTGCCCGAACGCTTCCCGCTCATCTTCGCCGAAAAGCTCCGCGCCGCCGGAGTCGAGGTCGTCATGGCGGACGGCCCCTTCTTCCCCGAACGCGCCGTGAAGCGTCCGGACGAGATCGAAAAGCTCCGCGCCGCCGAGGCCGCCACGCAGGAAGCCCAGCTCCAGGTGCGCGACTTCATCGCCGAGGCCACAGTCAACTCGCAGGGCTTCCTCGAATGGCACGGCAAGGTCCTGACCTGCGAATTCATCCGCGCCGAGGTCGAAGCCGAGTTCAAGCGCAAATCCTATTCCGCCGTCGGCACCATCATCTCCTGCGGCCCCGATTCCGCCCTGCCCCACTGCATCGGCAGCGGCCCCATCAAGGCGGGCGCGCCCGTCGTCTCCGACATCTTCCCGCGCAGCGACGTCAACGGCTACTGGGGCGACATGACCCGCACGTTCGTGAAGGGCAAGGCGAGCAAGCGCCTCTTCGAGATGTACAAGGCGGTCCGCTACGTGAACGAGGCGGTCGAAGCCCAGCTGAAGCCCGGCGTCCCGTGCAGCCTCATGCAGGATTTCTGCATCAAGTCGCTCGCCGAAGCCGGATTCAAGACCGGCGTCGACGACGAGGGCTATCCCTGCGGCTACTTCCACGGCCTCGGACACAGCGTCGGACTTGAGATCCACGAACAGCCCCGGTTCTCCGCGCGCAATTTCGAGCTGCTCCAGCCCGGAAACGTCATCACGGTCGAACCCGGCCTGTACTACCACGACATCGGCGGCGTCCGCATCGAGGACCTCGTGCTCATCACCGAAACCGGCATCGAAAACTTCTGCACCATGCCGAAGGACATCGAAGTGCCGTAGTCAACGCGGCAATACTGCTTTCCCAACATACGCCATTGAAAAGTTGCCTTGTTTGATAGCCAAGTTTTCAATGGTGTGTTTCATTTTTTCGGGTTCAAGCTCGCCTCGCGGAGCCGGATTCGGTCTTTTTCATTGAAAAGTTGCCTTGTTTGATAGGCAAGTTTTCAATGACATGTTTCTTTGTTCCGAGCTCGGACGCTCCTCGCAAAGCCGGATGAGACACTTTTCATTGAAAAGTTGCCTTGTTTTATAGCCAAGTTTTCAATGAATATGTGTTTCTAGGTTCTCCGTCCGTATGGAAATGAGTGGGAGCATTGAACAAAAACTGCTTTTTTGACAAAAGTGTTCAGTGGTCAAGTTCAAATCAACAACAAGAATACTGTCATTCCTCTTTGCCGGACATTGGGGCTTCATGTTTCCATGGATGGAAGCGGGCTTTTTCGTTTTTTGAGGCGGGAAAGCAGAAAGTTAAGAGTTTTTTTGCAAAGACGCTTTTTCCGCTTGCTTTTTTATGAATCCGTGGTATGGTATAAGGACAGATACGGCATCCGCCTGCCCTCCCCGACACCATAATGGAGAAATGACATGAAAGATCGGTTCCCGAGCTTGCTGATAAGCTGTTTCGCGCTAGCGTTATTTGGCTTTTTCGCTTTCGTCTTTTCCCATGGCGACACCCGGAATGCGGAAAAGACGCCTTGGGACAACTGGAACGAAAAGGTCTTTCTTCCCGCGTCTGATTTCCGCGAACAACTGGCGAAAGATCACGGGTTTTCCGTTACCATACCGCCGTCTTTTACCAATGACGGCATCATCGGGATGTATATCGGCATCAAAAAACCGGAACAGGCCGCGGCGATCCTGCGCGATCTCCATGAACGGAAACGTCTGTCGCCGGAGTTGAAGGATGAGACGTTCGGCGTGAAGATCGCCGTCGACCATCCGCATGACGTCTACTTGAGCGAGGAGAAGAGCATACCGCCGATCCTGGTCATCCGCACGATGCTGCCCGCGCCGGGACGGACCGAATTCCAGGGAATATATCAAGGGTGGACAAGCGACGTGGTGATCGAAAACGGCATCGGCAGCGTCAGCCGGACCTTCGCGCCGGACGCGTTTTATTATCCCGCCGACGGTTCCGGCGAAGCGGAAGCGTTCATTCGCACTCTCGCGGAGGCTCCGCCCCCCACCGAACAGGAGATCGCGGACTGGAGGAAGCAGCAGAAAGCGGAAAACGATGTTTACGAGGAGATGACATCCAACATGAGTGGCCACTACGAGAAGTTTTACGCGCCCCATTATCTTTCCGAGCTCGACCAAGGATTTGTTCTGGCGACCTTCCTCGACTTCATTTTCACGATCATCCTTTTTGCTTTCTATTTCCAGTACAAAGAAATGCGCGGACGTCTGCTGCCGTTATGGATCCTCACCTTGCTGCACACGATCCTGTTTCCCGTGATAAACAGTATCCCGTTCGACAAGGTCGAGTCTTGGGGCGGCATCGTAGAACGTGCTTTCGGCATCGCACTCGCCGTTTATTTCCTTGCGCCGCCCGTCCTGTTCCTGTTTGTCCTGATCTATGCGATCACGCTGGGGGAATCGAAACGCATGAACTGGCGCATCGGGCTTGCCGCCTGCCTTTTCGCGGTCAATTTCCTCATTCAGGGGATTCTCCTGTTTCTCGTATGGGCTCATGGACAGGGCGGATAAATCCGTCAGCATACCCAGACGAAGAAAACAACTGGAAACAACAAACGGGACCGGAGGACGGAAATGGAGAACATACAGGACGCTTTCCTGGGGAGCTTATTCTGGGACTGCATCACGATCGGGATACTTTTCTTCATCGACAGACAGCAGCGCAAAGAAGTTCACCGGTATCTGCCGCCGTTAATGATCCTGTGCATCCTGCATGCGGCGCTGATGATCCTGATGAGCTGTTTCCCGTTTTTTCCCGGCGGAAAGACGACTGACATCGTATTCGGCATTCTGAACTATGTCGCGATATACGCCCCTTTCGCTTTCCTGCTGTTTTTCTGGGGGTACACATTTTTGCTGATAAAAAACAACCGCATGAATCTGTTTTTGTGTATCGTCGCCTTCGTTTTCGACATAAACGCTTTCATTCAATGCGTTTACGCGATCTTTATTCACGACTTTGCGTTTTCGGGCAAAGGCCCCTGACCGTTCGAGGTCAGCTCACGCCTGATAGTAGCAGGCGACGGTGACGTTGTCGTAGCCGCCGCGTTTCAGGGCGATGGCGATCAGCTCGCGCACGGCTTCCTGCGCGGAATGAATCCGGTTCATCACGTCGCGGATCTCCGGGTCGGACGCGTGGCACATCAGGCCGTCGGAGCACACGATGAACTTGTCGCCGTGTTTGCGGTCGAAGATATGGATCTCCGGGTCCAGATTGCGCTGCTGTCCGATCGACTTGTAGATCACGTGCGACATCGGGTGAATCTTCGCGTCCGCCTCCGAGATCGCGCCCTCGCGCAGCCATTTCTGCACCAGCGAATGATCCTCGGTGAGGCATTCGATCCCGCCGTCGCGGAACCTGTACACGCGGCTGTCGCCGGCATGCGCGACCACGATCTGGTCCTGAAGCAACGCGGCAGCGGCGACGGTCGTGCCCATGGGCGCGGAGAGCGTGCCCTGGTCGGCGTTGATGCCGTACACGGTTTTGTTGATATCCTCCAGCGCGTCCCGGAAGAACCCGGCGGTCGCGTCCGCACGGGGCATCAGCCTCGCTGTGAAGCGTTTCCAATGCGCCAGCAGGCTTTTCGCCGTGAACTGGCTGGCGAGGTCGCCGCCGCTGTTCCCCCCCACGCCGTCCGCCACAAAGAGCAGCGCGCAGCCGTTCCCGGGATCGGCGAACGTGCCGAAACTGTCCTCGTTGTGTTCGCGCTGGAACCCCGGATGGGAGTCGCCGGCAACGCTCGACGCGGAGGCCGGGAAAAGCTCGATGACCTGCGTCCTGGATGGCGAATCCAGCATGGTTCCGTCCTGTTTGCGTGTTGACATGTCGGTTCCGCGGTTGGAGGTTGGTTATTGAAAACTATCGTTTCTAATGTATCACATTTCCTGCGAAAAGCAAGTATATTTCGGTCAAAATCACGCCTTCGTAGCGCGTTTTCCGCGGTCGAACACGAAGAAGACCGAACAGGACAGCGCCACGAGGAGCGTCACCATCGTGACCAGGATCGGGATCACGCCGCTCTCCGTGTCGGTGAACCCCATGGCGGTCATCATCTCGGCGCAGGCGATATCGCGCGTGCCGGTGCCGCCGAAGGATCCCGGAATCGCCGCGATTGTCTGGCTCACGTTCGAGATCATGAGGCACGGCAGGAAATCCCGGTGAGGCGCGCCCTCGAATCCGTTCGCCATCACCCACACGGGCAGGCTGAGCACGGGGAAGAAGATCAGCGTGGTGGCGACGACCCAGCCGAGCAGGAGCTTCCAGCAGCGGCGGTACAGCGCCACAGCGTCCGCGGCGCGTTTGAACGTGTCCTTCGTGATGCGGTCGGCGATGTCGAGGAAAAACTTGAAGAACTTCACCTTGTACAGCAGGTCGCTGAAGAAGACGAAGATCACGACGCACAATAGCGCGCCGCAAACGGCGCACATCACCAGCAGGCCGTTGCGCTGCCCCTCGGGGAACTTCGCGATCGTGTCGCGGCAGATCAGGCACGTCCCGAGCAGGGCGATCAGCAGCGCGCCGAGGCCGCACAGACGGTCCACAAAGATCGAAAACACCACATTGAACTTGCCGCCGGGGGGCGTCCGCGTGGCGAGAATGCCCGCCTTCACCACGTCGCCGCCGACCGAGCCGCCCGGCAGGAACTGCGAGAAGAACATCCCCTGCATCTGGAGGCTGAACGCCTCGCGGAAGGAGCATTTCACGCCCGCGGCGCGCAGAAGCGTGAACCAGCGGACGGCGGTCAGGGAGAGCTGGGTATAGATGGCGAAGAAAGCGGCGACGATGCACCATGGTTTCACGAGTTTGAAGTCCTGCCACTTGATGTCGCGCGTGCAGACGATGTACGTGAGGATGCCTGCCGAAACGCCGAATTTGAGGAGGAATTTCAGGGTCTTTTTCCAGGCGGGTTCCGGTTTCTTTTCCTGTGCGCCGGACATGACGGTTTCAGCGGCGGCGGTTTCCGGCGCGACCGCATTTTCCTTCTGAATATCCTGAGGAGAAGATTCGTTCATGACAGCTTTCCTGTTCCCGGCAGGATCCGGCGCAGTCCCTCGTACACGGCAATCGCGGTCGAGTTGGCCAGATTCAGGCTCCGGTTGAAGTTCCCCGGCATGGGGATGGTGTAGAACTGAGGCGCATACGCGTCGTGCAGATACTGCGGCAGGCCCTTGCTCTCGCTGCCGAAGACGAGGAACGAGCCGCGCTCGAACGGGCAGTCCCAGTAGCACTGTTTCGCCTTGGTCGAGAAGAAATACATCGGCGCTCCGGCGGCGGCTTTCAGCACGGACTCGAAATCCTCGTGGATGACGCAGTCCACGTGCCGCCAGTAGTCCATCCCGGCGCGCTTCAGGTGCGCGTCGTCGAACGAAAACGAGATGGGTTTCACCAGGTGCAGGCGGCATTCCGTGCAACAGGCGATGCGTCCGATGTTCCCCGTGTTCTGGGGGATCTCGGGGGCATGCAGAACGATATGAAACAGAGGATCGGAGGGCATAGAGGAAATTGTACTCCAGGAAGTCAGTTATTCAGACGCTGCCGAGCCTCCACATCGCCGTTCCGCGCGGCCTCGCGGTACAGCGCCAGCGCCTTTTCCAGATCGACTTCGCAGCCGGTGCCGTTCTCGTAGCAAACAGCGAGCTGGCGCTGGGCAGGAGCGCTGCCCTTGGACGCGGCACGGTTGAACCAGAAGAACGCGGCCTTGTCGTCCTTCGCAATCGGACCGTCCTTCTTCTGGAAGAGCATGCCAAGTTCGTACTGGCAGGCGGGGTGTTCCAGCTGGGCGCCGCGGGAGAAAAGTTCGGCGGCAAGTTCGGGATCCTTTTTGGTGCCGATGCCATCAAGATACCACTTGCCGAGGCGGTACAACGCCTCCGGACAGTCCTCGACCGCGGAACGCTCGATCCAGACGAGCGCGTCGTCCGAGCCTTTACCCTCGACCTCGCCGGCAGCGATCATGTCGCCGTATTTGAGCATGGCGGAGGGAAGTCCGGCCTTCGCGGCGCGTTCGTAGCACTCAAGGGCCTTTTTCGGGTCGGCCTTCACGTTGATGCCGAACTCGTAGCAGTAGCCCATGCGGGACAGCGCCTCCAGATTGCCTTTTGCGACGGCCTTTTCCAGCGCCTCGATCATCTTCTTGCCATCGGGCACGGTGCCTAAACCTGAGAAATAGCAGTCGGCGAGCACGCGCCAGGCACGCGCGGGAGCGTCCGGGCTCTTCACGACCTTCGACACCAGTTCGAACGCCTTTTCCGCGTCCTTCGCGGACACGTCGGAAGGCCGGGCGATCAGGATGGCGGCGAGCTCGACCTGAGCGGGCACATACCCGCGGTCGGCGAGCGATTGGATCATTTTTCGTCCCTTTTCCGGGTCGCGGGCGGGGATATCGGATTCTCTGAACTTGCTGCTTTCCTCAACGGAGCGGAATTCCACGCCATTCAGCAGGACCATGGCGTACTGATATTCGGCGGGCTCAAGTTTCTTCTCGGCGGCCTTGCGGTAGCATTCGGCGGCGGCGACGGGATCGCGGTCCACGCCATGGCCGTTTTCCAGGCAGTACCCGTAGTTGTACATCGCCTCGGGGATCTCGTCGGACGCCTTGCGGAACCAGTGCGCCGCGAGCACGGGATTCGCCTTGCGCGTCTCCGTGCCGTAGAAATACTCGTTGCCGAGCGCGAACTCGGATTTCGGGTCGCCGAGCAGCGCCTTCTCGCGAAGCTCGTCCTCGGCGGCGGAAACGCGGGCGCAAAAAACGGCGGCACACCCGATCAGGAGCAAACAGATGTTTCTGCGTCCGGTCACGATGCACCGCCCGATGCGGTCATTTACCGCAGCATTTTTTGAATTTCTTGCCGGATCCGCAGGGACATGGATCGTTCGGACCGACCTTCTCGTCGTCGCGCTGGAACGGGACGGAGGGTTCGGCGGGACGCGGCGCCACGGATTCCGGTTCGGCGGCCTGCTGCACGGGCGCGGCGTCGACCGGTGCCGGAGCCTCGGCGGAAGCCGTCGTGGAACCGAGCTGGTCGACGGTCTGGTGGCTGAGGATGTACTGGCGCGCGGCAGGCACGAACCGCTCGAACGCCGCCAGGCTGGTGGCGGAACGGAATATCTTGCCGATGATCTGCTGGTCGATGTCGTTCATGAGCTGTTCGAACAGGCGGAACGCCTCGCGTTTGTACTCGACCAGCGGGTCTTTCTGCGCGTAGGCGCGGAGGCCGATGCTGCCGCGGAGCTCGTCCATGCTGCGCAGGTGGTCCTGCCAGCGGTTGTCGATGGCGTCGAGCACGATCTGGCGTTCGAGCCACTTCAGCGCGACCGGGTCCTCGAGGGAGACCTTCAGGTCGTACATGTCGTGCACCTTCTTCAGGATGCGGTCGACCATCTGTTCGGCGGCGTTCTCGGCGGTCAGGTCCACTTCCAGGTCCTGTTCGAAGAACCCGAACGGGAACGAATAGTTCAGCCATGCCAGGAGCAGGTCGCGGTTGTAGGTGATCTTGACGTCGCCCGTGGCGGCGGCGAAAGCCTCTTCCACGTGGCGGCCGACCTCGATCTCAATGATGTCGAAGATCGCCTGACGGCTGTCCTCCTTGAACAGAGTGTCGTGGCGGAATCCGTAGATCACCTCGCGCTGCTTGTTCATCACGTCGTCGTATTCGAGCGTGCGTTTGCGGATGGAGAAATGGTGCTGCTCCACGCGGCGCTGGGCGGTTTCGATGGAACGGCTCAGGAGCGGATGCTGAAGCTCCTCGCCCTCCTCCATGCCGAACTTCTCCATGATCGTCACGATGCGGTCGGAACCGAACAGGCGCATCAGGTTGTCCTCCAG
>JAEEQN010000012.1 GCA_016285345.1 Victivallales bacterium
GTGCTGGCGGCGGCAACAACCGTACCGGCGGCGGCTTCGGCGGCGGCAATGCCGGCGGCGGTGGCCGTGCCGGTGGCGGCGGCGGCTTCGGCGGCGGTGGCCGCGGCGGCAGATAATCCGACACCCAACCCACAGATACCGAACAACCAACTTACCTGATTCAGAAACAAACAAAAAAGCCGGCCCGGCCGGTAACAATTACATAAGAAACGGAACCTCAAAGATGAAGAGACAGATTTGCACAACCCTCACCGGTGCGGCATTCGCTTCCTTCCTGCTCGTTTTGCCCCAGATCACGAGCGCGGCGGACGAGGCGGAAAACACAGCCTCCGCTCAGGCGGACGGCGCGGCGACCCCCGCAATCGAACAGATCAGCGAAGGCAAGATCCTGGAGGACAAGGATAACGGCAAGGTCGTAATCCTGGAAGACCCCAACGCCGACGGGATCACGGTCGAAAAGACATCGATCGTCACGCCCGGCGAGAACGGCGAAGTCGAGGTCAGAAACGTCTTGGTCGTGAACGCTCCCTCCGATGAGGTCGAGGGCGTCGAGGCCGCCGCGGAAGAAGAGATCGAAGCCGCCGAAAAAGGCGACTCCACCTGGCTCGGCCGTTTCTTCGCGGCCATCGGCATGGGCGATGATCCCGGCGACGGCGAACCTAACAAGACCGATCCGGCCCGCAAGTTCCGTTTCCTCTACCATGACAAGTACGAGGGAGATGACATCACGCTTCTCCCGCAGTCCATTCAGGAAGAGATGATCGTCACCGATCGCGAGGCGTCCCGCGACCTGGCGACACCCGAACAGATCGATAATGTCGAGACCCCGGTCAAGTTCGAGAAAGAGGACAAGGATGCCGACAAGAAGCCGGTCCCCTTCTATGAGGCCATCCTGATCGACGAGGAGATCGAAGGCGGCGGCGGCGGCGACGAGGAAATCGCCGTGAACATCGTGTTCAACAGCGCTCCGATCATGGACGTGATCCCCGCGTTCGCCGATGCCCTCGGATTCAACTTCGTGATCGACACCGATATCCGCAGTTTCGTGACCCTGAACCTGAACTCCACGATGACCAAACGCGATCTGTGGGCCGCGTTCGTCTCCCTGACTGAAAACGCCGGCGTCAAGATCGCCGTCGAAAACTCCGGTCTGCTCCGCATTCTCCCGCCCAGCAAACTCGGTTCCCGTGCCAACCTCGACGAAGCTGAAATCTGCTTCTATCCGCTGAAGTTCGCCAGCGCCCAGGAAGTCATCAACCAGATCCGTCCGTTCCTCAGCAGCACCGCCACCTGCATCCAGGTGCAGCGCCCGAACGCTGTGCTCCTCGTCGACGACAAGGACAACATCCGCAAGATCTCCGATCTGCTCGACATCCTCGACGAAAACCCGCGCACCAAGTGGTCCCGCGTGGTCGTCCCCTGCGAGAACATCCTCCCGAGCAAGATCGCCGAAGAACTCCGTGAAGTCCTCCCGACCCTCGGATTCGTGGTGAAGCAGCTCAATGAAAACAACGAGCAGCCCGGCTCCGTGAAGATCACGTCCATCGACCGTCTCCAGCTCATCATCGCCAGCGCCGCCACCAAGGAGGCCGCGCAGGAGATCCGCAACTGGATCGAGATTCTCGACGGCACGATCTCCCTCGACCAGGAACGCATCTTCGTCCACAAGGTCATGTACACCAAGTCCGAGCAGCTCATGCAGGCCCTTTCCGTGCTCTACAACATGAGCGGCACATCCCTGACGATCGACGACGACGGCGGCAACCGTACGCAGACCGTGAACGGCACCAGCACCACGCGTACCAATACCAACAACCGCAACAGTTCGTATTCCGAATACAGCTCGACCACGACGGACCAGAAGTCCAACGTCTTCGAGACGCCCGTGAAGATCTTCTCCGACGGCGCCCTGAACCGCCTGGTCATCCGTACCACGCCGAGAACCTACGCCTCCATCAAGGCGCTCCTCGACCGCCTCGACGTCGTGCCCGCGCAGGTCCTCCTGCAGGTCACCGTCGCCGAAGTCACGCTCGGCGACAATATACAGTACGGTCTCGAGCTCGCGGCGGCCAGCAGCTGGGGCGGCAATATCATGTCGATGGGAACGAAATGGGGCGATCTCGACCCGGATACCGCGGAGACGGGCATCGATGCGCGCCAGACCGGCTACTCCTTCATGCTCGCCGATCCGAGCGATCCGAACAACAAGCTGGGCTATCTCCGCGCTTATGCCGGCGATAACATGTTCAAAGTCGTCGCCAGCCCGCAGGTCCTGGTCTCCAGCAACACGGAAGCCATGATCAACGTCGGTAAATCGACCCCGTATATCGGCAGCACCGTGACCGACACCAGCAGCTCCGGCTCCCTCCTCACCAGCACTTCCTTCAAGGATTCCGGTGTCACGCTGACCGTGACCCCGCAGGTTACCAGTACCGACCTCATCACCCTGAAGATCGATCAGAAACTCTCCGCCGCGCAGATGATAACGCTTAACGCTACCACGCAGGCGCCGGAAACCACCGAACGTGAAGTGAAGACTTACATGACGATCCACAACGGCCAGACAATGATTATTGGCGGCCTGATCCAGGAAGAGGGCACCGACCAGCTCGAATCCCTGCCTTTCATCAACGAGATCCCGTTCCTCCGCCGTCTTCTCGGCCACACCAGCAGCGAGCTGACGCGCACCGAGATCCTGATCATGATCACCGGCCACATCATCAACGAGAAGAGCCGTGTGGAAGATATGATCCGCCGTTACAACGACGCCCTCGAAGCCATCAACGATTTCGAGGACAACCTGGGCAGCTCCGCCGACGGCACGCACAAAAAAGCCAGCTCCCGCATGTTCACTCTTGACTTCTGAGGTCCTTAGCCATGTCGAATGAAATCAACTCGTTCCCCGATATGCGGGCCAAACTCCGCGAGCGCCTCGCCGCGCTCTCGGAGGAGTATCCCTCCGCAGACGCCTCCGCGGCCGATCTGCGCGATGCGGACTCCAATCTGGTCAGGGCGGGGACCATCAGCGAACAGCAGCTGACGGAGATCTATTCCGAGTGCTACGGCATCCCGGCCCCGGACGAGAACGATCTCCGGATGCCCGATCCATACCCGAACGCGCCGCAGGAATTCCTGAACGCCAACCTGTGCGTCCCGTACGAGTGGTCCGACGAAAACAAGACCATGGTCTTCCTCGTCGCCGACCCGTATTCCATTGAGCACATCACGTTCCTGGTCAGCAAGAGCTGGCGCATGACCGTCAGCTTCCAGTTCGTCCGCCGGACGTATCTGGAACGCATGCTCTCCCGCCTTCAGAACATCGATGAGGAGGAGCAGTTCCACGAGTCCGACGACGAAGCCTCCCTGCGCAGCATGGCCGGCGAGGCGAAGATCGTCCGTCTGGTCAACGACATTTTCACGCGTGCCCTGGAAGACGGCGCGTCCGATATTCACGTGGAACCCGGCGAAGACGCCGTGGTCGTGCGCTGCCGAATCGACGGCGTTCTCCGCGAGATCATGAGCTGTCCGCTCAACCAGTTCCCCGCCATCGCATCCCGTATCAAGCTGATCGGCGGCCTGAACATCGCAGAAAGCCGTCTCCCCCAGGACGGCCGTACCAACGTGAAGCTCGGCCACGAGGAACTGGACATGCGTATCAGTACGCTGCCGATCCTCACCGGCGAATCCATCGTGCTCCGACTCCTCAACCAGGACGCCCTGACCTTCGACCTGAAGACGCTCGGCATGTCGGAAGCCAACCTCCGCGACTTCGAGAAGCTCATCAGCATCCCGTACGGCATCATCCTGGTCGTGGGGCCCACCGGAAGCGGCAAGACGACCACGCTCTACAGCGTGATCAACCAGCTGAACGACAACAAGAAAAAGATCATCACCATCGAAGACCCCGTCGAATACAAGACGGCCGGCCTCTGCCAGATGCAGGTGAACGAAAAGATCGGCGTGACGTTCGGCGCGGGACTCCGCTCCATCGTGCGTCAGGACCCCGACATCATCCTCGTCGGCGAAATCCGTGACCGCGAAACCGCCGACATCGCCATCAACGCCGCCCTCACCGGCCACCTTGTGCTGAGCACGCTGCACACCAACGACGCCGTCGGCGCAGTGACCCGACTCCTCGATATGGGCGTCGAGCCCTTCCTCGTGTCCTCCGCGCTTTACGGCGTGCTGTCCCAGCGACTCGTCCGCAAGATCTGCACGGTCTGCGGCGGCTCCGGCTACATCGGCGTCCCGATGGGCCAGAAGGGCGACGTCACGAACCGCTGCAAGCGCTGCGGCGGCACGGGATTCAAGGGACGCTCCGGCGTCTTCGAACTCCTGACCGTGACCGACGACCTGCGCGCCGCCGTCATCCGCGAAGAGGACAGCAGCGTCCTGCAGGCGATCGCCGTCAAGCACGGCATGCGCACGCTCCGTCAGGATGCGGACGAAAAGGTCCGCCTCGGCATCACGACGAAGGAAGAAGCCAACCGGTCCGTAGCGGACATGTAATCACAGGAGAGAAGCCGCATGGGTCTGTATAAATATCTGGCGTCCTCGGGCCGCGACAAGCCGACCGAGGTGCTGATCGAAGCCGACAACCAGAACGAGGCGCTGAGCAAGCTCCGTTCCCGCCGCCTGATCCCGGTCCAGTACCTGGGCGAGGCGTCCATGAACGCCGGCGGAAAGATGAAGCTGTTCGGAAAAGGCGGCATCGACACGTTCGCATTCACGCGGCAGCTCTCTCCGCTGCTGAGTTCGTACATCCCGCTGGAACGCGCCCTCGCGATCATCGCCGAAGGCGCGGAAGACCCGCGGCAGAAATCTTTCGTGAACAACATGCGCCAGGGCCTTCACGAAGGCAAGAAGTTCTCCGAACTCATCCGTTCGCAGGGCACGCTTTTCCCCGACTACTACGCGAACCTGATCGAATCCGGCGAAGAGTCCGGCTGCCTTCCGGAAGTGCTGGTCCAGCTCTATAAGTTCATGGGCGAGTCGCGCGACCTGAAAGGGTTCATCGTGTCGAACTCGATCTACCCGTCCGTGATCCTCGGCATCGTGCTGATCGTCGTGATCCTGCTGTTCACCGTGTTCGTGCCGAAGTTCGCGACCATCTTCGCGGACATGGGACGCGAGACGCCGCCGTCGCTGAACCGTCTGCTGGCGTTCAGCGCGTTCGCGAAATGGGCGTGGTGGATCATCCCGCTGCTGATCGTCGGCGGCTGCTTTGCCTACATTCAGATTTTCGGCAAGCAGCAGTTCGACTACGTGACCAGCAAGATGAAGCTGAGAATCCCGCTGATCGGCCGCATCATCTCCGACCTGGAGATGTGCCGCTACATCCGCACGCTCTCGATCATGACCATGAACCACGTCGAAATCATCCGTACGGTGAAAATCGCCGGCCGCATCATCCACAACCCGGTCGTGGCCGAACCCTTCCAGCCTATCGCCGACAAACTGAAATCCGGCCAGAAACTCTCCGCGACGCTTCAGGGCAACCCGTTTGTGCCGCGCGAGACCGTCCCGATGCTCCGCGTCGGCGAGGAATCCGGCAACGTGGGCGACATGCTGGTGCGCATCGCGGACAACCTGGAAAGCGACACCCGCGCGAAGATCAAGCGTCTGCTGAGCCTCTTCGAACCCGCCGTGATCCTGCTTCTGGCCTCCGTCGTGCTCATCGTCGTGGTCTCGATCTTCCAGGCCATGATGGACCTGAACGCGGTCGAATGATAAAACGGATATGACAACAAAGTTTTGAAATCAATTTCATCCCAATCCTAAAGGAGATACCCTTATGAAAACGCAAAAACAACGCCGCAGAGTTACACCGTTCACCCTCATCGAAGTCGTGGTCGTGATCGTGATCCTCGTCACGCTGGCGTCCGTCGCCACCCCGATGTACATGAACTACATCAAGAAGAGCAAGATCGCGACGGCCAAGACGCAGATCAAGCTCCTCGACGATGCGTTGCAGCAGTACAAGCTCGACGTCGGAACCTATCCCTCCGACCTGCAGGGCCTCATGGAGAACATCGACCAGTCCGAAAAGTGGGACGGTCCGTACATCAAGCCGAGAGTCCCCCTGGATCCCTGGGGCGCCGAGTATAACTACGTCTTCCCCGGCGACCACGGTGAATTCGACATCTACTCCTTCGGCGCCGACGGGCAGGAAGGCGGCGACGGCGAATACGCCGACCAGACCAACTGGGAACTCTAATCTCCTGAAATACATCAACGCCCCCGCATAACGGGAGTTCAAGTACGAAAATGTCGAGACGGAAGCCATTTACACTTGTCGAAGTCGTGGTCGTGATCGTGATCATGGTTTTGACCGGGGCGGTCGCCGTCTCGGCGATGCGTACGGACTCAACCTCCCGCCTCATCAAACGCACCACGAGCGAATTCCGCTCCCTCTGTTCCCGTGTCCGCTACAAAGCCATGGAAATGGGCGAGGACCGCATGGTCGTGTACGACCCGGAAACGCATGTGTTCTCCATGGCGCGTCCTACTCAGAATTGGGAAGAGGAAATGGAATATGAGGACGGATTCGTGCCCCTGGACGGCGCGAAATGGGAGCTGCCGGAGGAATTCGAGCTGACGACCGATGAAAACCGTCCGCTTGAGGTCTTCCGGTTCTATCCGGATGGCGGCGCTTCCGGCAAATGGAATCTGACCCTCGCCGTCGCGGGCAAGGATATCGCAATGGAAATCGGCGTCGCGAAGCTGACCGGCGCGGTCGTTGCGCGAGAGAAAGGGCGGGGTGAATGATGATTCACCGTCAATTCATACGCGGCGTGAAGAGCTTCACGCTCATTGAAGTCATTATCGCCATCGGCATCCTGGCGATCTCGCTGGCTTCGCTGTTCCAGATCATCGCCTCCTCGCGTGCCCGCATCGCGAAAGCCGAGGAAAGCTGGCGCAACATGCACATGCTGACGCAGGCGGCGGAATACGTGCTGCTGCACAGCGGAAACTCGGGCGTGGACGGCATCGACCGGGATTTCTTCCCCTACCAGGATTACCAGATCAACGTCATCTACGAAGGAGAAGTCACCGACGAGCAGATCGCCGACGACTTCAGGTCCATCGACGGGCAGCTGCCGCTGGAACTCTGTGTCATCGAACTTGTCAACCTGAAGACGTCCGGCAAGGAAGTTGTCGGCACGCTCGAACTCGAGAGGATCATCTACGACGATGAAGGTCTGGAACCGGAATAAGAAGGGCCGGACCCGCCGTAGCAACTTCACTCTGATGGAGCTTGTCGCGGCGGCAGGCATCATGATGGCGATCGCGGGCATCATCGCGTTCGCCTCGCGGTCGTTTTTCCGCGCGCTCGCGTCCGCCGAACGCGTCTCCGCCCAGCTTCAGGTGTACCTGAACATCGATCAGGTCATGGACGGCTGTTTCCGCAACATGATCCCGTTCAACTGGGAGACGACCGACGAGAACGACGACACGTTCCAGGTCTTCGCCGGGTATCCCGACATGATCCATTTTACGACGCTGCGGCGTTCCTACGACGACGCTGGCGGCAACCTGTTCTTCATGCGCGTCTACGTGGACGACAAGACGGACGAGCTTGTGGCGGAATACAGCAAGTTCCCGCGCCTGCCGTGGTACGAGGACAACGACGATGAATTTCCCTACGACCGCGAAGTTCTCGCGACGGACGTGGACCACGTGGAGTTCCTCTACGCAGGCCAGCAGGACAGCGTCGTAATCTGGGTCGAGGAATGGGACCGCGATAACTACGACTTCATTCCGCTGGCCGTGCAGATGACCGTGGAATGGAAAAACGGCACGACCGAGCAGTGGCTCCGCAGGACCGCCGCGTCCGGCGGCAACAGCGTCTACGGCGCGGTGCATGAGGTGGACGAATGATGAACCGCAAAACAGCTGAAAGAATCCTCCGCCGCGGGGAATCCGGCATCGCTCTGATCTCCGTGCTGCTTCTGATCGCCACCGGCTCCCTCCTGGCGCTCATGGTGATGTCCATCTCCAAGACCACGTCGTTTACCGTCATGCCGTTCGTCCAGCTTCAGCGCAGCTACTATGTGCTGGAGGGCATGGCGCAGCGCATCCAGTTCCTGATCTCCGCGGACCGCCAGCTCTACGGCAATCCGCAGCAGATCAACGTCGACAACTACAGCGAGTACGACACCGACCGGTATCTCCCGGACGCCGTGCCGCATTACATGGACTACTACGGTACGCCGGTCGTCTTCACGATCAAGGACGCCGCCGGCCCGGTAAATCTGCAGGGGACGAACTTCCAGCAGGCGATCCAGCAGTTCCGGAACTTCGTCGACGAGGAAAACGACTTCACCGATCTGCTGGAAGACCTCAACTACATCATCACGGACTACATCGACACGGACGATTCGCCGACCGACCCCAACAGCTGGGAGGCGGATGAATACTACGAGGCCGGTATGTCGCCGCTGCCTCGCAACGGCGCGATCACCGACCGCAACGAATTCGCCTACATCCCCGGGATGACCGATCTTTTCCCCATCGACCAGGACGGCCGTCTGTCCTACATTCGCCTCATCCCGCCCGCGGACGCCGGCGTCACCATCGACGGCAATCCGGACATCTTCGGCGTGACCGACGACTGGCTCGTTCTCGCATGCGACCTGGAGGAAGACGAACTGGAAGACCTGCATGAGGCCATCGCGGAGTTCCATTCGATTGAACGCGTCCCGCTTTCCGAAAACCTCACTTCCGATTCCACCGTGATGACGAAGATCAACAACTACGTGCGCTGGAACTCATCCGGCGTCTATACGGTCATCATCCGGCCCGCCGTGACCGACGAATATGGCGAAGAGCTGGAAAAGAAGGTTCCCGGACGCCGCCTCGTCTTCACCTACACGCCGTCGCCCGTCGCCGGCGACGCCGACGGCTTCGTGCCGTTCTACGAGTGGATGTTCTTCTGAGCGGGAATCGCCGGTTTCGTGCCGGAGCGTCGTAGCCCGGCACAGCCGCAGAGGAGGACTTGTCCTCCTCAATATTTCGACAGGAGATTCAGCAGGAATTTGCGGGCGGCATCTTCCTTGCCGTCATAAACTTCCGTTACGATCTGGTAGGAATACCATTGTTTGGACGGCGACCATTTGCGACGGAATGCGTAGAAACTCCCGATCGTTTCCTCGGGGCCGGTGTACCACACGAACGTGAGGATCGGAATTCCGCGGAGTTTGGAACGGATTTCGGTTACGGGCAGACCGCGTCCGTCCGGCATGGTGTACATGACGACCGATTCGGAGAGGATTTCCGCGCCGCCGGAACGCAGACAATGGCTCGCGGGATGGATTTTGTGAATGTCGTCGCCGCATTTTACCTCCAGGATGCTGACATGGAAAACGCCGTCCGAAACCGCGTACTGATGCACAGTGGCTCCCTCGAAAAAGCGGATGCTGTCTTCCGAAAGCGGAGATTCTGTTGTTTTGAACCCCTCCAAACTTTTGGTAAAATCCGGCTTGAACACCGCCGCGGTCTTTCCCGCTCCGCGCGAGACAAGCGTCCCGGTCAGGATCGTCCCCGCCGCCAGCAGGAACCAGAAGACTTCGCGTTTCATGACGTAGTCGGTGAGCATGAGGACGGCGCAGACAGCCGCGCAGGCGACCGCCGCCCCGAGCTTCAGGAAGAGCGCCGTCTGCGGCTGGATCAGAAGATGCCTGCATATCAGGAACGTCGTGCTCGTGCATCCGAGCGAAAGCGTCCCGAACGCGGGGATCATCGCCCAGGCGGCCTTCCATCCGCAGAAAAACCATATCCCCGTCCACCAGAACCAGGTCCCTGCCAGGATTCGGATCATGTGAATCTGCTTCATGACACCTGTTGCGTACAGGGCCGCCGTTGCCGCCATCGCCAGCAAAGCATACCAGTCATATTTGCGTTGTTTTACGGAATCGGCGACTGCGGGCACGGAGCATGCGGCGACCAGCAGAAAGGCCAGGAAGAAGATCCAGTTCGTGCGGTCCATCGGGGACGCCTTCCAGGAATACACCATATACGGCAGGGTGCAGAAGAAAGGGATTCCTGTCAGGAAAGCCCCTGCAAGGCGATTCCGGAGCAGGGAAGGCGCGGAAACGCTCTCCTGTGCAGGTTCCTGTGCTGGCGTGCCTTTGACGGGCTTATCCATGCTTCTTGCCTCCTTTCCCGCCTTTCTTCTTCGCTGCGTCCTTCCCGTTTTCTTTCGTCTTGCCGGACGAAGATGCACTTCCGCCGTCTTCCGGCAGAAGACATCCCACGAGGAAGAACAGCGCGACCGTGAGGACGATCTGCGCGTAGCCCAGCCCCTCGTGCCAGATGTTGTTCAGCACGACTTCGCCGATGGTCTTGTACAGGACGATGGTCAGGACGATGCGAATGGCGTTGGCGATGATGATGGACGGGATCAGGAACGCGTAATGGACGCAGCGCCAGACGAACGGCCGTTTCCAGATCATCACCAGCCAGAACGCCACCAGGATCATCGCCTCGAACTGCTGGATGCCGCTGCAGGCGTCCGTGATGGCGATGTCCAGCCCTTCGATCCGGATCGTCGTGTTGTCGTTTTCGATGTGCATCCCGAATATCCGGAGGAATCCGACCGAAAGCACAGTCGAGACCATGCGGAACGGATAGCTCAGGTACAGCACGATGGATTCTCGGAACGGCACGGCGAGGAAGCATCCGAGCAGCGGCACGAAGCCGTACAGCATCGTCCGTACGCCGCAGAAGAAACAGACCGCCCCGAGCGAGAGGAAGAACCACGCGCCGAACTTGAATCCCGGCGCATCCTGATTCGACCACGGAAGGAAAAGCAGCCCCAGGGCGATCAGGACGGGCGGCCAGGCCAGGAGCTTGTTCCACGGGAATCCGCCTTTTTTCTGTGTTCCCGCGGAGACTTTCAGCGCCTGGTAAAGCAGGCACGCCAGAAGAATCAGCAGCGCCGCCGCGCCGCCCAATTCGGACCGGATCTGATACGCGGACTGCCAGCAGGCGAACGCGAACGCAACCGCGAAGAGTACGGTGCATTTCCAATCCTTTTTCAGTGGCGCGAGAGTCTTTTTGAGATCGATCATGTTGTTTCCTCCGTTGCGATCAGGTCGATCATCCTGTGCGCGCGGAGCTGACGGCGCTGGCGTCCGCTCAGACCTTTGATTTCAATTGGAGCATCTGCGGACGCGTATGTGTCGAGAATCGTTTGAAGCGCTTCCGGCGAGAAGCGTCCGCGTCCGGTCGTCGTGAGCTCACCGGGCTTGTCCGGGCTTGCGGTCACGTTCGCGCCGCCCTTTCGCGGCCTGTTCAAAAAGGCGAATAACGCCATAGTATTGAACACCAGCAGTCCGAATCCGTAGCGTTTCCACAGACGGCCCGGCTCCTGGATGATGCGGAAGATCCATTCCGTGCCGGTATGCCGCATCCAGTCCGGGGCGCGTTTGACCGCGCCCGCGATGAAGTTGAACGTGCCGCCGATGCCGACCGCGATGCCGCATTTCAGGTTGGCGCGGTTTCGTTCCGCCCAGATCTCCTGTTTCGGGTTGCCGAACCCGATGAGCAGGATGTCCGCGCCGGATTCATTGATCTTCCGGCAGATTTCGAGGTCCTTCTGTACTGCGTCCGGATCGTCCAGCTTCACGAACGGCGTGTCGATCCCGACGATTTCCAGTCCGGGATAGCGTTTCGTCAGGATATCCGCCGCGCTGCGTGTATACTCTTCTTTCCCGCCGAGGAAATACAGCTTCACGTGGTCGCGCGCGGCGCGTTCGGCGATCAGCGGCACCATGTCCGCGCCGGTCACGCGTTCCGGCAGGGGCGTGCCGATCAGGCGGCTGAGCCAGACCAGCGGCATGCCGTCGGCGATGACGAGTTCCGCCCGGCGCAGGACGCGGGCAAGAGGCGGGTTGCGCGGCGTGCTTTTCGTGGCGCGGTAGGTGTTCACGATGAAGTCGACGTTCACGGTCGCGGCGATGCGGCATCCGCGCGGTCCCCGCGGCATGGTTGCAAGCTCGAAGAAACGGTCGAGCGCCTGCTGTACGGTCACCGCGTCGAAATGCATCCCGAGCACGACCGGGCGAGGCTTTTCTTCAGGAACGGGAGGATTCGACTGCATGGATGATCCTTTCGACATGTTTGGTCCAGGTGAATTCCGCTGCGCGGCGGAGTCCGGCTTCCTTCAGTTCCGCGCGGAGTTCCGGGTCGCCAAGCAGCTGCGTCAGGGCATCCGCGATGGCGTCCGGGTCTTCGGGATCGAAGAGCAGCGCAGCATCTTTTCCGATTTCGCCGAGAGACGATGTCTCCGAGCAGGCGCACGGCACGCCGTAGTGCATTGCCTCGATCAGCGACAGCCCGAACCCCTCGAACAGCGACGGGAAGACATACGCGGCCGATCCTCGGTACGCCTCCTCCACGTCTTCGTTCGAGACGAATCCGGTCAGGACGATTCGCTCCCGCAGGGGCGACTGTTCCGCGCGGGCGTGGATGACGTCCGCTCCGTGCCAGTCCGCGCCGCAGAGCACGAGCTTGTATCGGGCGGTGATCTCCCGCGGAAGCTTTTCGTAGGCTTCGATCAGGCGGTACTGGTTTTTCGCGGGGTGCTCCAGGCGGGAGATGTACAGCAGGTATTCGCCCGGTTCCAGACCGTAGCGTTTCATCCAGCCGCCCGCCGGCTTCACATTGGGAAGCGACAGCCCGTTCCAGCTCACCGTGATACGCTCGCGCGGCAGATTCATGAATTCCACCATGTCCTTCGCAGTCGACTCGCTGATCGCTACAGGGAACTCCGCCCGCTTTGTAAAGAATGGCAGGATGCCCGTCTGGTAGAGCGTGCGGAATTTGTCGTATTTCTCCCTCATGCGGTGCGCCGCCAGGTCATGCACGATGGCGACCGTCGGGACGGGCCGGAACAGCACCGCGCGGCGGTTCGCGGCGGCGATGAAGAAGAGGTCGTATTTGCGTTTGCTGATCCGGAACGGCAGGAAGAAGAGGTGCCAGAGCATGCTCAGAATGGGACGGCGGATCCAGCCGGGTGCGACGATCCGCGGATACGGAGCGAATTCCGGGACATCGGCGGCCTCCTGCTCCACGATCAGGGTAAGTTCATGGCCCGCAGCCGCCAGCGCCGCCACAGTGTTGCGCATATAGACGGAAATGCCGGACCGTCCGTGATCGAACGGGACGCAGCTGACGAGGATTCTCATGAAGCGCTCCTTTCCGGGCTGTATGCGAGTTCAGTTTGCAGGGTTATCATGTTTATGCATCCTGTTTTTTGTTCAAAAATGCCTGCCAGCCATGCAGCAGAACGTCGTCCGTGAACCGGGCGGAAACGAGTTCGCGGCCACGCAGTCCCATGGCACGCGCTTCGTCCGGGGCGTTCAGCAGACGGTCGATCGCCTGTGCCAGAGCATCCGTGTCCCCGGGCGGGACAAGAATGCCGGTCTGACCGTCGATGAGATAATCGCGGACCGCGCCGACGTCGAATCCGGCGAGCGGGACGCCGTGCGCAAGCGCCTCGGGTCCGACCAGGCCGAACGGCTCCTGCCAGCGCCAGGGGAGCACGACCGCGCGAATCCCCCGGAACGCATCGTCCGGGTTCGGCGAGTAACCGTGGAACACGACTTTTTTGCCGAGCGGTTCCGCCAGCTGTTTCAGGTATGCTTCGTCGTTGCCTGTGCCGATCACGTCCAGCACACAGGGCGTCTTCACGCTGTGCATGGCGGCCAGAAGCTGGTCGACGCCTTTGCCCCGGATGAGCTGGCCGATCGCCAGAATGTGCGGCACACCGTCCGTTTCGGCGGAAAAAACCTCGTCCGGAATCGTGATCGCGGGGGGGATCAACGTGATCTTCTCCGCCGGGATGCCCTGCCGGACCAGGATGTTCCGCATGAACCCGGACAGCACGATGAACTCGCCGCATGCGCGGATTTCCCGCCAGAGTTCGGCAAATCCGCTGAAATTGGCGCGGAAGGTGTTGTCCGGCGCGGGCCGCCGCAGCATCGCGCAGCATCCGCAGATAAACTCGCAGTAGGCGCGGGAACAATTCTTCCGCGTGACCGGGTAGTAATACGCCCGCCGCGGACAGTAGTATTCGTGGTCGTGGATGAAGACCGCCGTCCGGCCCGCATTCCGCAGTGCGCGGACAGCTTCGGCATCCCGGACCTTGTGCAGGACCGTGAGGTCGTATTCGTTTCCGCTCCGCCTGATTGCCTCGGCTATTGTTTCCGCCTGGTCGAACGCGGCGAGGAAACGTTCGGAGTCCTGCGTTTTCTCCGCATAACAGCAGTCGACCGTGAAGCCGTTCCGCCGCAGGAGCAGAGCCGTGCGCTCCATGTAGCGTTCGATGCCGCCGATAATCCCGGCGTACTGGTTGACGAAACGAATGCGGGGCATAGCTGAAGACGCGGTTGAAAGGACATTGAAAACGAAAAAGATTTTGCTTTAATATATTCGCAAACAGCCTCAATTCAACTTCATTTTACAAAAATGCGCGAAAAAGACGTTTTTTTTGAAGAAAACCGTTTGAAAGCTGACGTTTCGCAGTATATATTATGGCAAATTCTATTCCTTTGAACTTCCTTGAACACAAACAGCCCCGCGCTGAATTTTCCTTGGAGTTAATATGAGCGATGTGATCAAAGTCCTGGCCGTAGATGACGTTGAGGCGAACCTGATGATCATTCGCGGCTGCCTGAAAGGCGGCGGCTTCGAAATCGTGACCTGCACAAACGCCGTCGACGCTCTCCAGAAGTTCAAGGAACAGTATTTCGACATCCTTCTGCTCGACGTCATCATGCCCGGCATCGACGGGTTCGAGTTGCGCAAGCTCATTCGCGCCACGGATCCCGAGCGTCCCATCATCTTCCTCACCAGCATGGTCGAGGACAAGAACATGACCATGCTGAACCAGATCACCTGGGACGCCAACACGTATTACCTGAACAAGGCGGTCGGAAAAAAGACGCTGATCCAGAAGATCACCGAGGTCGTCACCACCTACCGCCAGAAACTCATGGCGCATAAGTACAGCGACCAGCTCGAGGAGGAACGCGCGCTCGCCGGCGAACTTCAGAAAGTCCTGCTCCCGAACTGGTGCATCTGCAACGACGAGGTGCTGTTCTCCTCGATCTACGTCCCGTACATGCATGTCTCCGGCGACCTCTACGAAATGATTCCGTTCGGCGATTCCAAGTATCTTTTCTTCATCGGCGACATCTCCGGACACGGCCTGTCCGCCGCGCTCTACATGGCGGCCGTGCAGTCCTGGCTGAAAATGACCCTGCGCGACAACGACATCAAGATCCACGAGCTGATGACCCGCCTCAACAAGTTCTTCTGCGAGGATCTCCAGAGCAAGAACTACATGACCGCGCTCGCCGCCATCATCGACTTCAAGAACAACCACATCTCCCTGCATTCCTCCGGGCATCCCGCCATGATCTTCGCCTCTCCGGGCAAAAAGACCGTGACCGTCAGCGACACGAACAAGGGCAGCATGCCCCTCGGCTGGATGGCCGATGCCGAGTTCCCCGAATCCGAGAACTACGACTGCGATTTCGACGACGACACCATATTCGTCGCCATGACCGACGGCGTGCTGGATATGAACAACGAGGACGGCCAGACCATGGACGAGGAGGACCTGTACTCCATCATCCAGTCCCAGCTCGACAACCCGAACGTCGTGGCGCTGCCGTACCGCATCAAGGGCATGATGGCGAAGATGGGCTTCGACAAGGCCCCGGACGACTTCACCATCGTCGCGTTCCAGAAGCGTTCCGCCCGCAAGGGCTTCATCGAACGCGTCATCCCCGCCACGCTTCCCGAGGTCGACAAGCTCGCGCGCGAGTTCTCCGCCATCACCGACGACGTGCGCCAGAGCACCGAGATCGACCTCTGCGTCCACGAATACCTCAACAACGTCGTCATCCACGGCAACCACGACAAGAAGAAGGCCCCCGACCTCATCTATGCCAGCATCGGCATGGAGAACGGCGACCTGGTCCTTCAGGGCGCCGAGCGCGGCGGCAAGTGGGACATCACCGGGACCCGCGAGACCAACGATCCCCAGCTTTTCACCGCGGAGAACACGGAGGAAAAGAAGCCCGAGGAAGAGGAAAACCTCTTCGCCACCAGCGGACGCGGGATCCAGATCATCAAGGCGATCACGCAATACGTGTCGTACGAGACCAACTGCGGATTAAACGAAACGAAATTCGTATTCAATAAGAGGACACCCGAATCATGAAAGCCGATATCGCTGCCCATTTGAAGGAGCTTCTTGAGCTCGAAGACGACGAAATCAAAGAATTCTACGATGCGTTCATCAAGGAATTCGACAAATCCTGCGTCGACCTGCAGGAGCCCGGCGTCGACTCCGATTTCCAGAAACTCAGGATCATCACGCACACCATGTTCGGCTACTGCGAGAACATGGGGGCCATGGACCTCTTCGCGCTGGCCAAAGAGCTGAATGCCGCGGCCAAGGCCGAGGATATCCCCACGTGTCAGGCGTCGATTCAGAAGATCTTTCAGATGCACGAAGCCTACCTCGCCGAAGGCTGAGGCTGACGGTTCATTCTTCCGATCTGTTTTTTGCGGCGTTGAATGAGCTCCGTTTCCGTTGTTCTCCCCACGTTCAAGGAGAAAGACAGCATCCCTCCGATGCTTCGCGCCCTTGATGCTCTGAACCTGCCCGAGCTCGAGATCGTCGTCGCCGACGACCATTCCCCGGACGGGACGGAGGCCGCCGCGCTCGAAATCGCGAAAACGCTGCATACACCCGTCCGCGTGGAACAGAATCCCGGCGTCCGCGGGCTTGCGCCCAGCGTGGTTTACGGATTCTCGAAAGCGAAAGGCGAAATCCTCGTCTGTATGGATGCCGACGGTCAGCACAGGCCGGAGGATCTGCCCGGACTGCTCGCGGAATTTGACCGCGATCCGGCGTTGTCCATGGTGATCGGTTCCCGGCATGTGCCCGGCGGCGGCTTCACCGAAAAATGGAATCTCTTCCGCGTGATGTGCAGTGACGGCGCGGCATTCGCGGCGCGTCTCGTGCTCGGGATCACGCTGAAGGACCCGATGTCCGGGGTCTTCGCCATCCGCCGCGACGCCTTCGACCGCGTGAAATCCTGTCTCTCGCCTGAGGGCTTCAAGATCATGCTCGAACTCGCCTTCCTGCTCTCCCTCACCGGACGCGACAAAGTCCTGGAGCATCCCATCACGTTCGCCATGCGCAAGCACGGCGAAAGCAAGCTTTCCGGCCGCGTGATCGTGCAGTATCTGGCGATGCTTATGCGGTTTGTCCGGGTGAAAGGAAGCCTCCGGCGCAAGCTCGCCGCGCAGTCCTGACAACCCGTTTACTGCGGCAGAAGATTTGAGGGGATGTCGCTCCAGCCTTTGCCGTATTTCAGCACTTCCGGCTTGTCCGCCGGACCACGCACGATCAGCACGCGCAGCCCGGGGATTTTCTTTGTCCAGCCCGCCACGGCGTCCGGTCCCGCGATGAAGATCGAGGTGGAAATGGCGTCGCTGGCGACGCCGGTCGGCGCGATCACGGTCACGGAGTCCATGCCGGATACCGGCAGCCCGGTCGCGGGATCAATGATGTGCGTGTACTGCTTTCCGTCGATGACCACGTATCGCTCGTAGTTGCCGCTGGTGCTGATCGCGGCGTCGCTGAGCGGCGTCTTGCCGAGCAGGTCGTCCTTGTGGAACGGATTTTTGATGCCCGCCGCGTACTTGCCGCCGCCGGATTTCTTCGGCAGCGCCAGAATGTTTCCGCCGATCTCAATCCAGCCGGTCTTCACGCCGTGCTTGCGGACGGCGTCGGCGGCGCGGTCGAGCGCGTAGCCTTTTGCGATGCCGCCGAGATTGATCGACGTGCCGGGCACAGTGAACTTCACGGTGTGCTTTTCGTCGTCGAACACCACCTTGTCAAGCCCGGTGAGGCGTTTTGCCTCCTCAATCTCTTCTGCGGACGGCAGCGTCTCGCGTTTGCTGTGGAATCCCCAGAGTTTCATCAGCGGGTCGATCGTCACGTCGAAAACGCTCCCCGAATCCATCCAGAACGTCCGCGCCTGCGTGAGTACGTCCCACAATAAATCACTGCATGCGAACGGTTCGTCCGCCGCGGTCGCGTTGAGTTTGGAAAGCTCGCTTTCCGGGTCGAAGATGTTGCAGGTCTTCTCTACCTCGCGGATTGCCTCGTGCGCCGCCGCCAGCGCGTTTTTCACCACGATCTTCTCCTTATGGCTCAGCGTGACCGAGCCCATCGTGCTCATGGTGGAGAACATGATGGTCTCGCCGTACATGCGGCGCGAATCGTGCAGCATTACGAACAACAGGCAGATGCCGACCACGAGCGCCAGCGCGATGTTACGCGCGATCATACGGCGGATGGGAGTATTGAGGTATTCTTTCAGGTTCATAAAAAGGTCAGGCTCTCGGGTGGAATCTGTTGAATACGCCGAGCAGACGATTTTCGTCGACGTGCGTGTAGATTTGCGTGGTGCTGATGTCGGCGTGCCCGAGCATTTCCTGAATCACGCGCAGGTCCGCGCCGTTTTCGAGCAGATGGCTCGCGAAGGAATGCCGGAGCGTGTGAGGGTGGATGTTCTTCGTGATCCCGGCGAGGCGCGCGGCCTCCTTCACGATCATCCAGATGCGTTCACGGTCGAGCTTTTTGCCATGGTTGGACAGGAATAGCTGGGGCGCGCCGCCGTCTCCGGCGAGTTCGGGACGCGCCTTTTCCAAATAACGTTTCAGCTGGTGGATCGCCGCGTCGCCCATCGGCACGATGCGTTCCTTGGAGCCTTTTCCGAGCACGCGGATGGTGCGTTCGTCGAAACGGACCGCGCCGAACCGGAGATTCACGCATTCGCTCACGCGGAGCCCGCAGGAATACAGCAGCTCCAGGATGCAGCGGTTGCGGATGACGAGCGGGTCCTGCGCCCGCAGCGGAAACGCGTTGAGCAGGGCGTCGACCTCTGCCACGCTCAGGAAATCGGGCAGGATGCGCCAGAATTTCGGCGAATCCATCACGTCTGTCACGTCCGCCGCGATCAGACGTTCGCGGAAAAGGTACCTGTAGAGAATCTTGATCGCGACCAGACGCCGTGCGATGCTGACCGTCTCCAGATTGCGTTCGTCGCGGCAGTATTCGAGGTAGTCGATGATGGCGTCGCGTCCGGCATCGTCGAACGACTCGATACCCTGCGCTTTGAGCCAGTGGACATAGTCTTCGAGGTCGCATGAATAGGCGGAGGTGGAATTCCGGGCAAGGCCGCGTTCGGCAGTCAGGTAGCCGATGAAATGTTGAAGAATCTTTTCCATGCGCCCCCCGGAGGACAAGTCCTCCACTGCGGTTGTGCCGTGCTCCGCGACGGCACGGATTCAAGACATAAAAAAACGCCATTTTGTACTCTGTAGATACAAAAATGGCGAGAGCGACGGGATTCGAACCCGCAACATCCACCGTGACAGGGTGGCACTCTAACCAGTTGAGCTACGCCCCCGCAATTTCTTGCATGAAACTTAATATACACCCCGGATTCGGAAAAAGCAAACTGAAACTCGAAAAAAGTACGAAAAATCTTTTCTTCATCCGTAAGCTCGCGGCGGGGAGGAAATGGGGAAAAAACCCGGAATCCGGGCATAAAAAATGGCGGAGAGAGGGGGATTCGAACCCCCGAACGGGAAAAACCCGTTAACGGTTTTCGAGACCGCCGCCTTCGACCGCTCAGCCATCTCTCCGGTTTTCAAAAAAGCAGAGAATAATATAGCCTGCAATCGCGAAAAAGCAAGCGGCACAATGTATTTTTACGCGCGGAATCCGCGCGAAAAACAAAAACACCGTCTCACCCGGAGGAAAGACGGTGCGGATCGTTGTGAAAATGCGGATCAGCCGCGGCCGGATTCGAGCGCGGCGTAGTCCGCCATCATGCCGTCGTAGAGGCCGCGCAGGGAGGCGTCGGGCTCGATGACGGATGCGGAGGCGCAGAACATCGCGTAGAGGTCCTCGAACGGCGTATTGTCGATGCCGTTGGCGGCGCGGATGGCGGCGCCGAGGGACGCGGAGTTCGCGATGGAGACGGTCTCGATCTTCGCCTGGAAGACGTCGGCGAGGATCTGACGGAACGTGGCGCTCTTGGACGCGCCGCCGGTCACGCGGATGCGCTTGAAGCTGCCGTCGCCCTGCCATGCGGAATGGCGGCGCATGGTGAGCGCCTGGGATTCGAGCAGGCAGCGGATCTGTTCGGCCTTGGACGCCGCGGCGGGGTCGAAATTGCGGACGACGCCGGCGGGGACCGCGGGCGTGTTTTCGGCTTCGTAGTAGGGGAGCATCAGTTTGCCGCCGTTGCCGGGCTTGGTCTCGGCGCACGCGGTGACGTCGAAGAATTTCCAGTCCACGCCGAGTTCGTCGCGGAGGTGTTCGCGGGCGAACGAGCCGTTGGTGAAACAGATAAGGCTCATGAAGCCGCCCGCCGGATTGCCGAATACATGGCCGCATCCGTCCGGATCGGTCACGAAATTCTGCATGGTGGCGAAGAACGTGTCGCTGGTGCCGAGGCTGATGACCGCGGTGCCGAAGGAGCCGCCGCCGACGCCGATCAGGCTGCACGGATTGTCGCCGGACCAGACCACGACCGGGATGCCCGCGGTCAGGCCGTACTTCGTGAAGTAGGCGGAGAGCTTGCCCGCGATCGTGTTCGAGGGTTTCACGGGCGGGAGTTTGCTCATGAGGTCGGGAGCGGTGGCCGCCGTGATCTCGGGATCCCACTCGAGCTTGTGGAGGTTCAGCAGGTTCATGCCCGCGCCGTCGCCGTAGTCGATCGGGGTGTCCTTGCCGCAGAGCACGGAGCAGAGGAACGAGCTCACGAGGTGCACGGTCTTCGTCTTCGCCCAGGCTTCCGGCTCGTTCATGGCGAACTTGCGGATCTGCGGACCGGTGAAGCGCACGATCGCCGGGCTGCCAGTGTCCCTGCGGAGGCGTTCGCCGAACTGTTCGGTCAGCCACGCGCATTCCTTATCGGTGGACTTGTCCATCCAGATCGGGGCGACCGCGCGGGAAAGAATCGGCGCGAGCTGGTCGGCGAGAGTTTTCGCGGGATCCCAGTCGGGGATCGGGGCGCTCAGGTACACGGACCCGTGCTGCTGGCCGGACCCGGAGATGCCGGCGATCTTCTCCATCGGGAAATCGGCCTTTTTCATGCGGTCGAACAGCATGTCCATGGCGGCGACCCACATGCGCGGATCTGCGCAGCGGACGTTTTCGTCGTCGTTGGGAAGGTATCCGCTCGGGGATTTGTATTCCGGCAGATCGTTCTTGAAATTGACCGCGAAGGAGCCGACGACTTTGCCGGCGACGGTGTCGATGACCTCGGCTTTGAGGCCCTGCGTGCTGGAGTCAAGACCCAGATAGTAACTCATGGCTGCATCCTGTTCTGATGTTTGTTGGTTGGTGAAGCGAAAATATACTACATAACAATAGCCTTGAAAGACGTTTTTTCAAGAGAACGCCTTGATTTTCTCCTTTTTTTCTTGAGAAAACGTTTCTTCCGAAAAACGAAATGCCCGGCCCCACGGATGGAGCCGGGCGAGTGTCGAATTGTCCCTTGAGACCTGTCGGAGGCGCGACGTGCGCGGATTCCCCTGAGTTCAACGGCCTTTGCGCGGGACGCCGTGCTGGCTCGGCGCGACCGGAATGCCGCCGCCTTTCTTTGCCGGAGCGGGCGTGGCTTTGGCCTCGGGACGGACGACCACCGTGCGCGCCGGTTCACGGCGCGGTTCCACACGGTGCGCCACAGGCGCGGGAGCCGGGCCGTGGCCAGAACGCGGTTCCGGACGGACGACCACCGTGCGCGGCGGAGGGGCATGTCGGCGCGGCGGGGGCGCCCATCTCGGCGGTGCCGGGGGACGCAGACCGATCCCGCCCCAGATCCATGCGTCGGCATAGTAGAACCAGCCTTCGTAGTACGGGACGTACTCGCCGCAGTAGTAGCCGTAGCTGTACTCCGGGATCGTCGTTATGACCTCCTCCGTCACGACCGTGGTTGCCGGGGCGGTCGTGACGACGGTCGGCGCGGTAACGACTGGTGTGGTGGTAACGACAGTCGGTGTGGTCGTGACGACGGGGGTTGTCGTGACGACTTTGGTTTCCACGACGCGCGGCTGCGGTGTTACGATGACCGGGGCGGGGCGCGGCTCGAAAACCGCGCGCACCAGATTCACGATGTCGGCCGCGAGCTGGATGCCGTTGCTCGGCCGCGGCGGGGGCGGCGGGCCGTGACGACCCTGCGCGAAAGCTGCCGGGGCAAGGATTACCGCCGCAGTGACTGCGGCGCCGATAGCGAGCGTCTTGTTGAGAGTCTTCATAGTCGGATCTCCTCTGTTGAAAGGTTAAAACTAATTCGACAACCGAATGTTCTTATCGAACGAATAAAATATAATTCGAATAATTCGTATTGTCAAATGGATCTTTAAACTTTTTTCGAATTTTTTTGGAAATCCGAATAAATTGACCTCAACTACATCGCGGCATCCTCCCCGGATTCGTCCTTATCAAGATGATGAACGTCCGTCAGAACGCCGTCCAGACTATTCAGGATGGATGCGATAAACGGTTCCCGTTCGGTCTCACGGCGCAGGGCTTCCGCATCCTCTTTCTGCTTGCGCTGTGCGGGCGTGACCAGTCCGGGACGGCGTTCGATGCTCAGATACGCGCCCGGACGCTCCGCGATGGCCGCGAGCCGCATGTCAAGCAGGGGCTTCTCGCGAGAGATCAGGATGGATTCGCCTGCGGAATATACGGAGTCGAACGCGACCTGGAGGCACGGGCCGGTGAACGAGATCACCTTTCCCGCGAGCATGGCCTGGGCGAGCGTCTTCTTGCAGAGCGTTTCGCGGACGTCGAAGATCAGTTTTTCCCAGACGACCGGCCCGGGGATTTCTTCAACCTCGGGGTCGGCGTCTTTTTGAGCGGGCACAGCCTCGGCGCGACGGCGTGTGCGCGGCGTTTTGACCCGGACAGTGTTTTCCTCCTCGGGCGGACGTTCGATGACCGGTTCGGAAATGACCTCGATTTGAGGCTCTTCTTTTAGTTCGGCGACCGGCTCGGAAATGACCTCGACCTGAGGCTCGGGATCGGGTTCCCGGACCGGTTCCGGCTTCGCCTCGTCCTGAGTAGCAGCCTTTGTTTCCTGAACAGGCTCCTGTTTTTCCTCGGCCTGCTGTTCCGGCTTCACCTCAACTTGAGGCTTCGGTGCGGATTCTACGGCTGGGGCGGAGAGAGCGCTGTCAACGGGCGTTTTTTTTTCCGGTTCGGGCGCGACCTGAGCTTGTGCAGCCTGCGGTTCCGGGTGTTTCCCGATCTCGCCCACAGGGACGGCCGGAATGGACGGCACGGCGAACCGCGAACCGGGGGCGGTGAACGCCTGTCCGGCAGGGAGTTCGTACAGCGGGACGACGGATTCGAGGGGCGCGAGTTCGCCCTTCGAGCGGATCTGATTCAGGCGTGCGATGAGGTCGGCGATCTGGGGGGCGTGCGCGATGCGCATGGCCTTCAGGAGGATGGATTCGAGGAAGACCTGTTTGTTGATGGCGTCGCGGAGGAGATAGCCCGCGCCGGAGATGCTTTCGAGGAGCCGTTGCACCGAGGCGGGCGCGACCGTGTCGGCGATGCGCCGGAACGCTTCGATCTTCTCCGGCGTTTCGTCGAGCACGGAGGCCGTGTTGTCGCCGAGGATGCGGCTGAGGAGAATCCCGCGGAGCCAGGAGATGATTTCCTCGAAGAGCGTTTCGAGGTTTTTTCCCTGGTCGGCGAAATCGTGGATGTCGCGGATCACGGCGGCGCGGTCGTTATGCGTGATGGAGTTCAGGAGTGCTTCCATTTCCCTGGGCGCGGTGAGACCGAAGAGGTTGAGCGCCTGATCCTCGGTGATGCCGGATTCGTCGCCCCCGAAGAAGGAAATGAGCTGATCAAGCAGGGACTGGGCGTCGCGCATGCCGCCGTCGGCCGCCTGGGCGATGACGTTGATGGCGTCGTTGGAGATTTTGACGTTTTCGGCATCGGCGATCATGCGGAGGCGTCCGGCGATGGCTGTAGTCTGGATGCGGCGGAGGTCGAACCGCTGACAGCGGGAAATGACCGTGGGAAGGACCTTGTTGACCTCGGTCGTGGCGAAAATGAACTTGGCGTGGGCGGGCGGCTCCTCAATGGTCTTGAGGAGGGCGTTCCATGCGCTCTTCGAGAGCATGTGGACTTCGTCGATGATGTAGATCTTGTACTTGGACCGGATGGGCAGGTGCTGGACGTCCTCGCAGAGTTCGCGCGCCTTTTCGACCTGGGTGTGCGTGGCGGCGTCGATCTCGATCACGTCCACGTTGGTCTCGTCGGCGATGGAACGGCAGGATTCGCATTCGCAGCACGGTTCGCCGTCCTGCGGGTTTTCACAGTTCAGCGCCTTGGCGAAGATACGCGCCGTGGTGGTCTTTCCGATGCCGCGCGGCCCGACGAAGAGGTACGCGTGGGCGATCCGGCCGGATTTCACGGCATTTTTGAGCGTGCGCGCGATATGTTCCTGCCCGACCATGTCGGAGAAGCGCTGCGGACGCCACTTTCTGGCGATTACCTGGTATGACATAGCTTAGGTTTCCTTCCGTTTGGCGCGCAGGGATCACATGTGCCAGGTGTTGAGGCGGACGGCCTGCCACAGGGAGCCGACCGGATCAATCTTCTTGCGTTCCTTCACGGCCATGGGGATCGGCACGTGCGTGAAGGATTCGCTCCAGTGGCCGATGACGACGTCGGTGCGGCCGGCCATGGCGGCGTGGACGGCGTTCTGGGCGAGCATGAGGCAGAACACGGCATCGGTGCCGTTGGCCGCGCCGGCGCGAATCTGATAGGTGGGGTCGAAATACTTTATGTTGACTTCAATCCCGGCTTCCTTCGCCTGCTTCTTGATCTCGTCCTTGAGGAAGAGGCCGATATTCTTGTTGAGCAGGTTGCCGGACTTGTCGTATTCGCGTTCGCCGGGGATGAGCTCCTGCCCCGCGCCCTCGGCCACGATGATGACGGCGTGGTGGCGGCGTTTGATGCGTTCGAAGAGATGCGGCATGAACGAGTTCTGGCCGTCGTTGAGCGTGAACTTCACCTCGGGGACGAGGCAGAAGTTGATGTGTGTGTTGGCGAGCGTGGCGTAGGCGGCGATGAATCCGCTGTCGCGGCCCATCACGTGGATCAGGCCGATGCCGTTGTACGCGCCTTTCGCCTCGTTGTGGGCGGCGGTGATGATCGGGTTCGTGGCGTACACGGCGGTCTCGAACCCGAACGTGCGGTCCATGAAGCAGATGTCGTTGTCGATCGTCTTCGGGATGCCGATCACGCTGATCTTCAGGTTGCGTTTCTTCGCGGCCTCGGCGATGGCGTGGGCGCTGCGGAGCGTGCCGTCGCCGCCGATGCAGAACAGCATGTTGATGTCCATGCGGACGAGCGTTTCGAGCATCTTTTCCGGGTCCTGCGCGCCGCGCGAGGAGCCGAGGATGGTGCCGCCGGTCTCGTGGATGTTGTCGACCGTGTCTTCGTTGAGGATGATGGGCTGGTATCCCAGGTCGGAATTGAGGCCCGCGTAGCCGTAGGGGATGCCGTAGACCAGCGGCACGCCGTAGGTCTGGCGCAGGGTCAGCGTGAGCCCCTTGATCACGTCGTTCAGGCCGGGGCAGAGTCCGCCCGCTGTGAGGATGGCGGCCTTGCTCCAGCGCGGATCGTGGAAGATCATCTCACGGATGCCGGCTCGTTCAAAGACCGGCACGCAGCCGTTCATAGCCTTTGTATGTTCGAGCAGGAATGTGTAGTCGCGGTCGAGCAGGATCGCTTCGTCGTCGGAATGGAAATGGACCGGGCTGTTGACGAGCGGAGATTTGATCTGGCATTCGCCAAGTTTGCTGACTTCAAAAAAACTGGGGCTGACTTGCGCTGGCATGGGGTAGGATCCTTCCTTGATGCTGGTATCGGTACGGTTTTAAGCTTAATTGAAGAATATATACCCGTTTTGAATGCTTTTCAAGGCGCTTTCCCGAAAAAAACATGTTTTGACGTTCCGGTTCCGAACCTCTTTTCCGGGATAATTGCGGACACGGTTTGATTTCTTACAAAACTGGTAGTACATTATACGGTACTACGGTGATTATTTCGTTTATTAAGAAAGGTGAAACCATGTCCGAATCCCGCACCGCGATGCTGGCCGCATATCTTCTGCTTTCCGCCGTTCTCCTCTCCGCGCTCCCCGGATGCTCCAAGCGCATTGATACCTCGAACGAGGATAAATACTACAAGTCGCTGACCGAGGTCATGGCTTCCCTGCCGGCTTCGAAACACCGCGAGTTCGACGAAGGCATGGCCATGATCTGGTTCTATTCTGAATCCGACGCCGCCACCAACGCCATGATCGACGGCAAATCCGGCAAGGAAATGCTGGCGCTCATGGAAGAGATGAAAGCGTCCCTTCCGAAACTCGACGCTTCCTCAAAAGAAGCGTACGAGAGCTCCCTCGCCAAAATGAAGGCCGGACTTCCCGCGTCCAAGGTCACCACGTTTAATGACTGGCTGAGGGAAATGCCCTCGTACCGCAAGGGCAATCCGAAGATCGAATCCCTCGACGGCATGACCTTCCAGAAGATCGTCGAGAACCGCGATTTTGTCAACAGCCAGAATCCCGGCGTCCAGCGGCAGTAAGACCGTTTGGCCCGAAAGATGTGACGGCATCATTGGGGCTCCCGCTTTCCGTCAGGATTCCGCTCTTGTTTGCTCACAAGAAATCCCGAACAATCTTGTAGTCTTATCTTGATTTCATCCTGTAAAGGATGTATATTATTCCATTCGTTTTTCCCGGCGGCGTACAAGCCGCTTCAACAAGCCAATTCTGGAAAGGCCGAAAACTCTTATGGAAAGAAAGCTATTTGGAACCGACGGAATTCGTGGACAGGCTAACTCCCACCCCGTGACCCCGGAAATCGCCCTTAACCTCGGCAAAGCCCTTGGTAAGATATACGTGAACAGCCAACACGTCGCGACCGCCGTCATCGGCAAGGATACGCGCCTCTCCGGGTATATGCTCGAAACCGCGCTCACCGCCGGTATGGTCAGCACCGGGATGAAGGTTTTCCAGACGGGCCCCATGCCCACCCCGGCCATCGCCCACCTCGTCAAATCCATGAACGCTTCCTGCGGCGTCATGATCACGGCCTCCCACAACCCCGCCAGGGACAACGGCATCAAGGTCTTCGGCGGCGACGGATTCAAACTCCCCGATGAAGAAGAAGCCCATATCGAAGAAATCATGTCCGGCACCATCAACGGCGTCGCCGGCGACAAGATCGGCAAGGCGTTCCGCCTCGACGACGCCCGCGGCCGTTATATCGAATTCGCCAAGCAGACCATCGGCAACGTCAGCCTCCGCGGCCTCCGCGTGGTGCTCGACTGCGCCAACGGCGCTTCCTACGAGATAGCACCGACCATCCTGCGCGAACTCGGCGCGGAAGTCATCGCCGACTCCGTCTCCCCCGACGGCATCAACATCAACTACAACTGCGGCGCCACCCATCCCGAACGCATCTGCCGTCTCGTGCGCGAATACCGCGCCGACATCGGCATTACGCTCGACGGCGACGCCGACCGCGTGATTTTCAGCGACTGCCACGGCAACGAAGTGAACGGCGACCGCATCATCGGTCTCTGCGCCCTCGACATGAAGGCGCGCAAACACCTCCCGAACGATACCATCGCCGTTACCTGCATGAGCAACCTCGGCCTCGTGGATGCCATGAAGAAGGCCGGCATCAAGACTGAAATCACGGCTGTCGGCGACCGCTACGTCATCGAACGGATGCAGGAAAAGGGCATTTACCTGGGCGGCGAACAGTCCGGCCACCTGATTTTCTTCGACTACGCCACCACTGGCGACGGCATTGTTTCCGCCCTCCACGTCCTCAAGCTCATGAAACAGCAGAACAAGCAGCTCCACGAGCTCACCGGATTCATGGAGGAATACCCGCAGAAGCTCGGCGGACTCAACGTCAAGCAGAAACCCCCGCTGGCCGAGATCCCCGGCTACACCGACCTTGTCGCGAAGGCCGACAAGGAATTCGCCGGTACCGGCCGCACCGTGATCCGCTACTCCGGCACCGAGAACAAGGTCCGCATTCTCGTCGAGGCCAAGGACGAAGCCCTCGCCCAGAAGTGGTACGACGAGTTCAGCGACTTCCTGAAGAAGGCGCTCTGCTGACCGTCACCCCGCACCGAATGCGGCTTCCGGAGGCGGTCCGCTTCCCGCCGCATTCCGGGGAATTCTTCGTGTCGTTTCCCGTCAGTTTTCCCCGGTTTCCCGTCTCCACGGGCCGCATTCTCCACCGCAAATCTGCATGAACCACGGAGAAACCATATTATGTGCGGAATTGTAGGATACACCGGGCCGAAGCCCGCGTTCGCTTTTCTCATCGACGGCCTCAAACGTCTGGAATACCGCGGATACGATTCCGCCGGGATCAGTCTCCTGAACGGCGATTCCGTCCTGACCGTCAAATCCATCGGCAAGGTCGTCAACCTCGAGGCGAAACGCCCCGCGGGCGAGAAGAAAATGCATACCGGGATCGCCCATACCCGCTGGGCCACGCACGGCATCCCCAGCGAACGCAACGCCCATCCCCACACCGATGAAAAGGGCCAGTTTGCCGTTGTCCATAACGGCATCATCGAAAACCACGCCGACCTGCGGAAACGCCTTGAGGCCGCCGGACACAAGTTCGCGTCCGACACGGACAGCGAAGTCATCCCGCACCTGATCGAGGAGTTCTACAACGGCGATCTGGCCGAGGCCGTCGCCGCCGCCCTCCGCCAGATCTCCGGCACCTACGGCATCGCGGTCATTTCCTCCAAGCATCCGGATACCATCATCACCGCCCGCCTCGGCAGCCCCATCGTGGTCGGACTCGGCAAGGACGCCAACATGGTCGCCAGCGACGTCACCGCGCTCGTGACCTACACCCGCGACGTCATCTACCTGAACGACGGCGAAATGGCGATCCTCACGCCGTCCAAGGTCGAACTCCGCACCCTCGCGAACGTCCCGGTCCAGCGCCAGGCGTCGCAGGTCTCCTGGGAAATTTCCGCTGACGGCAAGGGATCCTACGATCACTACATGCTCAAAGAGATCTACGAGCAGCCCGAATCCGTCGAAAATTCCATCCGCGGCCGCCTGAACTTCAAGGCGGCGAACGCCGTTCTCTCCGGCCTCAACCTCACCCCGCGCGAAATGGCGCAGATCAACCGCATTGTCGTCGCCGCCTGCGGCAGCAGCTTCCACGCCGGACTCGTCGGGTCCTATTACTTTGAAGATATTTCCGGTATCCCGGCGTCCGTCGAACAGGCCGCCGAGTTCCGCTACCGCAACCCGATCATTGAGCCGAACACACTCGTCCTGCCGATCAGTCAGTCCGGCGAGACCGCCGACACGCTGGCCGCTGTGCGTGAGGCCGTGAACAAAGGCGCGATCGTCGCCTCGCTCTGCAATGTCGTCGGATCCACCATCGCCCGCGAGAGCGGACGCGGCATCTATCTGCACGCCGGTCCCGAAATCAGCGTCGCGTCCACCAAGGCGTTCACCTGTCAGGTAACCGTGTTGCTCATGCTCGCGCTGCTGCTCGGACGCAACCGCCGTCTCAACCACGAGTGGGGCGAGATTCTTGTCAAAGAGATCGAAGCCATTCCGGACCATCTTCGTGAAGTACTGAAGCAGGCTCCGCGCATCGAACAGATCGCCAAGGCCACGGCGCATGCCAACGACCTGTTCTACATCGGACGCGGCTGTCTCTATCCCGCCGCCCTCGAAGGCGCGCTCAAGCTCAAGGAGATCAGCTACGTTCATGCCGAAGGCTACCACGCTGCCGAGCTCAAGCACGGTCCCATCGCTCTGCTCGAACCCTCCGTCCCCGTCGTCGCACTCTGCAACGACATCCCCGGCAAGGACAAGATGCTCGGCAACATCCAGGAATGCTGTGCACGCAAGGCCCCGATCATCGCTGTCGTTTCCGGCGATGACGACTGCTGCGATAAGTTCACCGACAGCATCATCCGCGTCCCGGAAAGCTCGCGCTTCGTCGCCCCGATCACCACGGTCGTCGCGCTCCAGATATTCGCCTACTACTTTGCCCGCGAACGCGGCTGCGAGATCGACCAGCCCCGCAACCTCGCGAAGAGCGTTACGGTCGAGTGACGGCTATGAGTGCCGCCGGGGATTCCGCATTGCGCGTCAAACCGGGTTCTCCGCCGCCTTCTCTGGCGGGGATCCGGTGCGTGATGATGGACCTCGACGGCACGATTTATGAAGGCGACACGCTGTATCCGACGTCTCTGCCGTTCTTCAATGCGCTCACCCGCCACGGCATCGCCTGGGGCTTCGTCACCAACAACACCTCGCGCAGCATTGATTCTTACGTCGAACGTCTCCGCGGCATGGGCGTTCCGCTCTCCGGACGAGATCAGATCGTGACTCCGGTCCTGAGCGTTATTGATGCCCTTCGAACGGAGTTCCCCTCGTTCAAGCGTTTTTTTCTGCTCGGTACGGAGGATTTCCGGAATGAAATGCGGTCCTTCGGTCTGGAGGAGACCGCCGATTCTCCGGACGACCGTCCCGACGCCGTTATCACGGCCTTCGACAGGTCGCTGAACTATGACCGTCTCTGCCGCGCCGCCTGGTGGATCAGAAACGGCGTCCCGTGGTTCGCCACGCATCCCGATGTGTTCTGTCCCACCACGGAACAAACCTGGCTCGTGGACTGCGGCGCGATCACTGCGTGCCTGGAGACGGCCACCGGCGTCCGCTGTCAGCGCGTCTTCGGCAAGCCCAATCCCGACATGCTCCGGGTGATGATGAACCGCCTGGGGCTGCGCCCCTCGGAACTCCTCATGGCGGGTGACCGCGAGCACACCGACATCGAATCCGGCATCCGCGCCGGAGCCCGCACCCTGCGCATTTCCACGGGCGTCGGCGGCGGCACGGCGGAAACCCGCGCGGACTACTGCTGCGCCGACCTCGGTATTTTTCATCGGGCACTCTTCCCCGAAGATGCCGTCTGATTCCGTCCTGGTCGTATCCTTTCCTCATAGTTCCGCCGCCGTTTCACTGTCGTTTGTCAGATGGTGTAAAACAGTACTTGAATGATTTGTCCTGTCGCCTTTTTCCTGTCATTTGGATAAAAATGAAACTTTTTAATATGATTATGACTATATTTTCTTTGTCAAAACCATCGTATTTGATGAAAGCGTTTTTAGAACCGGAAATGCCGTTTTGGAACATTTTTTTATGAAAAATGCTTTAAAGACGAAAGGAAATGTCAAAAAACAGGACTATTTTTCTCAAAAAGTAACGTTTTGCGCTTGAAAACGGGAAAATGAGTGCTATGTTTTAGAACTACCGATGCGGTCCTGTGTCCCGACGGGACGCTTGTCATCGACTTTTAACTCAAAAATGATAAAGGTATAAAACATGTCGACACTTGCGACAATTCTCAACACGCTCGTCGTGATTCTGGCGGTGCTTCTGATCGCCCTCATTCTTGTACAGCCGTCCAAGAGCGGCGGCGGTTTCGGTTCCGCGTTCGGCGGCCTCGGAGAAAGCGTTTTCGGCGCACAGGCAATGAGCCATCTTTCCAAGCTCACTGTCTGGTGCATTTCCATTTTCTTCGTCCTCACGCTCGCCTCCGCGATCATCGCCGGCCACATGAAGTCGGCCGACACGAGCGTGGTCGAGGAATCCTCCCTCGTAATGGGCGCTGTCGAGACGGAAAAGCCCGCGGCTGAGACTGCTGCGAAACCCGCTGAAACGGCGGTTGAAACGCCTGCCGCCGCGGGGGAAGCAACCGCCCCGGAGGCGCAGAACTGAACCTGAACGGACAAAAAAGTTCCGGGATTAACAAAAATAATTTGAAATTTTGGAGAAACACACTTGAAAGAATCGGAAAACAATAGTATTTTCTATTCATGGACGTGTGTATTCTCATTAAGCAACAAACCACGAAGAGGTCTGGAATTATGAAAAAACTTCTCATCGCACTTTTCGCGGCCGCGGCATTTACCGTTTCCGCTCAGACCGCCCGCTCCGGCAGCTGGGCGATCGAGTTCCCGAAAGACGGGAAAGCTGTCAATATTTCCCAGACCTTCACCCCGTTCTTCAAGATAGAGAACGAGGAGCGCGTGATCGACATGCGCCTCAATGAACGCGACATGAACAGCGCCAAGCACTGGCTTGCGATCGACGTCGTGTTCTCTACGAACAAGCCGAAATCCGCCGCCCAGTGGCCGAAATGGCTTGACAATGTCGAGGTTGAGATCAATATGTTCCTTCCTACCTCCGATGACCGCGGCAACATCAGCTGGACCGTGATCGGCGGCAAGCAGACGCTTGCTTCGCTCCAGGCCAATGACGGGCGTCATTTCGTCCGCATGATGGTTCCCCCCGAGGTCATCTACCGGCATTTCGTGTTTGACGGCGCGTCCGGTGACCTCTCGAAAGACTACAGCAAGATCACGAGCGACCTGAAGAAATACGCAAGCGACCTGCCCGTGATGGCCGCCATTTCCTACGGCGGACGCACCGTGTACGGTTTCCAGACCTGCGGCAAGGAAATCTTCAACCGCCTGGACAAGAACCAGAGCAACCAGCGCACAAAGCTGTTCTACACGCTCGTGAAAGGCGAAGGCGAAGGAGGCAATCCCACCGCCGCTTCCACGGCCAAGCTTTTCGATTACATCATCAAGAACAAATTCAACCCCCAGACTTTCAAATATATGCCTGATGAGCTGCTTCCCGTCTCGAAAACCCCGTTCGCATGGGTCCTCTTCGACCGGTTTGAAGCGATCAAGGAAACCTCAGGGAAATAACCGATGGCACAGCAAAACTTAATCCTCTGCATCGACATTGGCGGCGACAGCATCAAGGCCGCCGAATTCTCGTATGTTCCCGGGCAGAGCCTGACCCTGGAGCGTTTTGCGTATACGGAATACGAGTTCTCCTCCGACGAACCCCCGGAGGACGTAATCCTCAAGACGCTTGCCGACGTCATCAGGACGAACGGCTTCACCGCCAGCGACGTCTACATCTCCCTTTCCGGTAAAAACGCGTTCGTCCGGTTTGTCAAGATTCCGGCGATGACCACGGACAAGGACAAGATACAGGAGATCATCTCCTACGAAGCGCAGCAGGCCATCCCGTTCTCCTCCGACGAGGTCGTGTGGGATTCCCAGCTCCTTCAGCCCATGGCGGATTCCGACGGCAGCGAAATCGACGCCATGATCGTCATCGTGAAGAAGCAGGAAGTCTCCCGCATCTCCGAACTCGTGGAAAAACTCGGCAAGCGCATCGTCCTGATCGAAGTCGCCGGCACTTCCTGCTATAACAGCGCACGCGCGAACAACGTCGGCGCCAACGAATGCCAGATGATCCTTGACATCGGCGGACGCTGCTCCACGCTCATCTTCCTCGACGGCTCCCGTTTCTTCGTCCGCACGATTACGATCGCGGGCGACACCATCACCCAGCAGATTGCCAAGGAGTTCAACATCTCCTACGCCGACGCGGAGGAAATGAAGCGCAAACACGGTTATGTTTCCCTCGGCGGCGCCTACGAGGAATCCGACTCGGAAGTCGCCTCTGCCGTCTCCAAGATCGTCCGCAACGTCATGACGCGCCTGCACGGCGAGATCAACCGTTCCATCAACGTCTACCGCGCCACCCAGAAGGGGCGCAAGCCGGAAAAACTCTTCCTCGCAGGCGGCACCTCCATTCTCCCGTATGCTCCGCGGTTCTTCTCCGAAAAGCTCCGGATTCCGGTCGAATACCTGAACCCGTTCCAGGTCGTCGGCATCGGTCCGGCGGTCGACCAGCAGGTTCTTTCCGAGGTCGCGCACCTGTACGCGGAAACGATCGGTCTGGCGCTCCGCCGCCTCGGCACGTCGCCCGTCGAAATCTCCCTGATTCCCGACTACATCCGCAAACAGAACGAATTCCGCTCGAAACGCCCGTTCTTCTTCGCGTCGGCGGCCGTCGTGCTGCTCTTCTTCGGCATTACGCTCTGGACCATGTCGCAGCAGGCGGACAACATTGCCCGCGAGAGCGACAAGTTCAGCACCTACGTCTCCCAGCGCGAAGCGATCCAGAAACGCGTGAAAGACGCCGGCAGCAAGCTTACCTCGGCCAACGGCGAATTCGAAGAGGCCGTCGATCTTCTGAAGAAACGCAACAATCTCATCGCGTTCTATTCGCTCATCCGCAGCTGCATCCCGGACAACGTCTGGCTTACCGATTTCTCGATCTCGACCGCCCCCAGCGCCCAGATCAAAAGCGCCACAGCCGTCACGAATGCGGCCAACAACAATCCGGAAAGAGCTCAGAACAACGGCGGACTGTCGATGAACATGCCGGAGAACGGCAACGAGACTGCGAACAGTTCTGACGGAACCAGCAATGGTCTGACCTGGATCAACATGGTCGCATACGTCATCTGCGAAAAGAACGACACCTGGCTGAACGACCGCAGCGCCGCCATCAACAACATCACTTCGAAAATGAAGGAAAACAGCAGTATTTTCAAGGCGAAGGACGAAGAGATCATGATCGTGTACGATGAAGGCCGCGACATCTGCGACCGTCTCACCATCCGCAAATTCCTGCTCGCCGTCGAACTGACGGAACCCATCGACTCGCCGGAATTTGAAAAGGCTCTCGCCAAAAAGCTTTCACCTATTCCGTCCGAAGACGATGACGAGGAGGAGGAAGAAGAATGAAACAGTTTATCCTGAAAAATATTGTCCTCGCGGTCATTCTGGTCCTTACGCTCATCGGCAGCATTGTCCTTATGATCTTCTGCGAGGGTAAGAGGCGGACGATCGCCGAGTCCATGGCGACCATTGAGGAAAACGCCCGGACCATTGAGTCCATCGACTCCGCACGCAAGCCCAACAGCGTCGCGGAGAGCGAAACAAGGATCAAGGCCGATACCGAGACGCTGGCGAAGAAAAACATCCAGATATACCGTCATTTCGGCAAGCCCTACCGTCCGGCTCTGCTCAAGCTTCTGAAGAACATCGCGTCTCCGGCCGAACTCAAGACCGAACTTCCGGTCGATCCGAGTCTCGTCGCCAAACCCAAACCGGTTCCCGCAAAGGAAGAAGGCGATGAAGGGGAAGAAGAGAGCAAAGAAGAAGTCGCGGAGACCAAGCCCGCAACGCCCGAACCCCCGACCGACGAGGAAAAAGCGGTCTTCAATCCCGAGAAGAATCTTGTTGTTCTCGCCTTTGACGAAGACTCTCTCCGCGCCAAACTTGCAGAGATTTACGCAGAAGTCCATCAGGATTCGGAATCCTCCGACGATACGTTCGTGATCCCCGACACGATCCAGTCCGAACGCGCCCGGCTTTTCGAGAAGCTTTTCGACGCGATCATCGAAGCGCCGGAAGCGGTCGATCCCGCCCGTGCCGAAGCTTTCCGCACGGCCGCCGCCGCGAAGTTCGCCCAGGCTTTTGCCATCTTCCGCGACGACGTTCAGGATCTCACGCTTGAGAACGTGACCGACAGAGTCGCGCACGAGCTTTTCCTCGACGCCCTCGGACTTCCGCGCCTGATGCGCCAGCGCGACTGCAAGAACTACATCGACTACCTTTACGAAAAATATCTTTCCTCCGACATCATCCCCGGTCTTCCCGAAGACGATCCGATCGAAAAGGAAGGCCGCGTGGTGGATTTCATCTACGGCAAGAACCTCAACCGTCAGGCGCTCCCCGTGCCTGAAATGGTCATCCCGATCATCCGCAACTTCCAGATCAAGGAAGACCTCTTCCGCAGAATGAAGGACGCCGGAATCGGACGTCTGCTCACCATGACCGCCGGCGCATTCTACGGATCCACGCTGGACAACGACGCCGAAGGTCCCATCCTCGCCTTCACCTATACGCTGGAGATGACGGGGACCATGGACTCGTTTGACAAATTCATCAATTCCCTGCAGAGCGCGTACAAAACCGACCGCGTGTATGTCATCAAGGACATCAAGTTCTCCGCTCCCTTCGAAGACCTGATCAATGCGAACGCGGTCGTGGGCTCCCACATGGATTCCGGCACAAACACCGCTGCGGTGGTCCGCCGCAACACAACAGCCGGGCAGGCGATCCCCGGAGCGCCTCCGGCCGGAGCCAATGCGGCCCAGCAGCCCGCCGCCGACCAGACCGCCGCGACGCTGGTCGCGACATACGAACTTACCGACCCGCACCATCCCGAATACGGCCAGCCCCTGATCGGTGAAAAACGGGACGAGATCAAATGCACGATTGTGGTGAATTATCTGTTCTATCGTGCGGACAATATCACCCCCCAATGACGGAGCAGCCCTGACATGAAAAAGTTTCTTCTTGCACATTACGAAAAACTCATTTTAGCGGCCCTGCTCATCATTTTTACGGCTTTGCTCTACTATCAGCTGATGTTTATCCAGCAGGCCCAGAACCAGAAGGTTACCACGACGGTCAATCGCGAACAGCCGCCCTCGGACTACGAACCCGTCGATTTTACATCCGGTCCCAAGTACAAAATGGAGACGATTTTCTCCGACTGGAATACGGTCGAGCCTGCCGTCGCGTCCCTCGACAAGACCCAGCTGATGTCGCCGTATCCCATGGCCGAATGCGTGTTCTGCCATGCCATGATCCCCGCCAGTTCCTATCCGGCCGTCGGCGAGACGAAGAACGGCAAATGCCCTGCCTGCGGCAAGGCCCTCGCGCCCCGCATCAAGGTCGATGAGGACGAACTCGCCGGCAAGGCCGACCTGAACGGCAACAACATCCCCGACGAATGGGAGAAGGAAAACAATATTTCAGCCGAATTCGTGCTTGCCGATTCGGACGAGGACAGCGACGGTTTCACGCTCATTCAGGAATATCGTGCCAAGACCGATCCCACCGATCCGCTCAGCCATCCGAAATATATCACGCAGGTCTATGTCGATGCGGTCAGCCAGCAGCGTTTCACCGGTCTGGAACTGGTTTCCGTCGACAGGACGAAGAGCGACAAGAAGGATTGGCAGGCCACGTTCAACGTCGTCCGCAACAACAGAAAGAGAACCGAATTCGTCCAGATCGGCGTCAGTACGTTCAAGAACAACAACGTCGACTTCAGCGTCGTGGACATTGAGATCGATGACAAGACGCAGGAACCGGTCGTCTATATCCAGCGCGTCGGCAAGACGGAGCGCATCCCCTGCCGTCCCAAGCAGAACGTCTATGATCCCGCGCCTCGCGTGAGATTCCTGAACGCCCTGTTCAACCGTACGTTCATTTCCTCGGTCGGAGCCGAATTCAAGCTCGGTACCGAAAAGACCGGCGAAGAGCTTTACAAAGTCGTTTCCGCCAATCCGTCCAGGAAGGAAGCCGTCGTCGAATCCTCCGGCGAGAATCCCGAGACTTACACCCTCAAGCTCGCCCCGAAGGAGAACTCCGCCGAAACCGGCAGAACGCTCCCGCCCGGTACGCCGACCACGACGAACGGCAGGACGCTTCCGCCCGGTACGCCCGTGTCGAGAGACGATTCTCCTTTCCTCCAGAGACAGAGATAACCCTTTTAACCCGTTGATACATAATCAATATTTCAAAATAAAACAACCAAGGATGAGACAATGAAGATGAGACCCCATTGTTTTCTTCGCCCGTTCCTCCGGCCCGCGGCCGTCTTTGCGCTCGCGTTCGGCGTGACGTCCCTGATGCTCTCCGCTCAGGATGAGAGCGTGTCGGCGGACGTCGACGCGGCGGTAACGGAAACCGCGGAGGAAACGGCTTCCGAGGCCGAAGAACCGGTCGTCGAGGCCGAGGCCGAAGAACCGGTCGTCGAGGCCGAGCCCGAAACAGAAGAACCCGTGCTTTCCGGCGACGAACTGGAAGTCACGACCGCGGCGGAAGCGGATATGCTTGAGAACGAAGCCCTGTTCAACGAGCTTCTTGCCAAGGCTATCACCCGCACGAACGAAAAACAGTTCGAGGAAGCGTTCAAGCTCTTCGACGACGCGAAGACCGAACTGGAAAAGTGCGAGGTCTCCACGACCAGGGCCGCTTTTGCGGACCGTCTTTCCTCCGAACGCAGGAAAGCCCAGATCCTCTACGGCAACGCGCTTCTGGAACAGTGCGAGAAAGACTTCAACAAGCTTCTCCTCATCGCCGACACCAGCCGGAACGACGAAATCCTTGAAATCGGTCCGAAACTCATCACGGACCTCACCTACGCCAAGGTCGTCTATTACCTCGGCATCCTCCCCGGCGAGTCCTACGACAACGCCGCGCTTCAGGTCGAGATCGCCAAGGATCCCGTGAAGAAGAAAGAACAGTTCGCCACTGCCGCCGACTCCATGATCAAGACGACGCAGGAACTCATCGACAGCCAGAATTTCTGGGACGAGACCAGCCTCAAAGCCGTCGATCCGCGCTACGATGAACGCCAGCGCGAGATCACTCTCCTGTTCCGTGCCGGCCAGTTCCTCTATCAGAACGACGAGTGGGATGCGGCCCGCGACAAAATGGAACAGATCCTGGTGAAGGACCCCTACAACGAGAACGCCATTACCCTGCTCGAAAAGATTTATCGCAGACTCTACGCCATCGCGGACGTCCGCACCTATAACGAACTTCTCCGCGAACAGGCCCAGTCCGACTGGAGCTGGGTTGAGAGCATCCCCGATGTCCGCAACATCGTGATCACCGGCGGCGCCGAGACCTACGAAGCGGCCGGCAACGAGCTTTACAACCGCCTGAACGAGCTGATGATCGACCATATCGAATTCGACGGCTCCGACATTACCTCTGCGATCTCGCATCTCCGTCAGCGCAGCAAGGACCTCGACCCGCAGGGCGAAGGATTCAACATCATCGTCCCGCAGTCCGAAAAATACGCGGACAAGACCATCACCCTCAATCTTGACCAGATTCCGCTGTATGAAGTCATCCGCTACATCTGCAAGATGACCGGCCTCAACTTCCGCATCGACGAAACCGACAAGATCATCACGATCGGCTCCGGTTCCGACGTCAGCGACATGGTCACGCGCTACATCCCGATCCGTCAGGCCACCATCCTGCGCATCGTCGGCAACATGCGCGCCGAAGGCATCGGCGACGGCATCACGCAGGAAGACACGCTCGGCGCCGGCGACACAGTCGGCAGCCTCATCACCCTGAGCGGCGCCGAGTCCGATCCGGACAGCCAGCGCGTTACCTCCATTGCGCCCGAAACGCTCCGCACCTACTTCGCCGAAAGCGGCATTCCGTTCGAGGAAGGTTCCTCCATTGCTTACGACGCCCGCGCCAACAAGCTCACCGTCGTGAACACGCCCGAAAACATCCGCCAGCTTGAATTCGCCATCCGCGACATGGACATGCAGGATCCGCTGATTCTCATTGAGTCCAAGATGGTCGAAATCAAGATGAACGACCTGGAAGAACTCGGTTTCGACTGGACCCTGTCCCACGGCAACGGCGAGGAAGACCACTGGAACTTCACGTTCACCTCTCCGTCCATCGGCTCCGGCTGGTCCGATAATACGCTTGTGAACAACCTGAACCTGATCCCGAACTTCGGTCCCGGCGGCAGCTGGAGTCTTTTCCTCACAATCAATGCCATCGACCGCACCGACCGTTCGGAAATCCTCTCCACGCCGAAGGTCGTGACGGTTTCCGGACGTCAGGCCCAGGTGCAGATGGTCCGCCAGATGTACTTCCCTGAAAGCTGGACCGAGCCTGAGATCAACACCAGTTGCGGTTCCAGCGTTTCGTTCGAGCCGTCCTATCCGGAATTCGGCGGCCCGCGCGACATCGGCACCAGCCTGACCGTCACGCCGACCCTCCAGCCCAACAACTACACGGTCCGTCTGGAGCTGAATCCCTCGGTCACCGACCTTACCGGCTGGTCCGACTACAGCTACAACTACGTGATCGGCGATTTCTCGTCCGGCGACGAATATCCCATGACCCTCAAGATGCCGGAAATCTCCAACCGTGAGGTCCAGACCACGATCAAGGTCTACGACGGCCAGACCGTGGTCCTCGGCGGTATCCTCAGCGACAGCCATGGCCAGCTCAGCGACAGATGGCCCATCTACGCGGATATCCCGCTCATCGGCCGCCTGTTCACCGAGTCCGCCTCCCAGGCCCACAAGGACAACCTCATCATCTCGGTGTCGACCCGCCTGATCAGCGGCGACGGCATCCCCGTCCGGACAAACACGCAAAACGGTCTGCCGGACTTCAGACGGTAAGGAGAAGCTGAAATGAAGAAGATTAAAGATTTGAAATATTTCATGGAGGCTCCCATGCACGCATTCCCCCGCTATTCCGCCATCCTTCTGGCGCTTGCTTTCTCTGTTCCCGCGCTCGCGCAGGAGGTCGAGGACATCCCCGTCGAGGAAGAAACCGTCGCCGTCGAGACGGCCGAAGCACAGCCTGAGGCCGAACTCACCGACGAAGAAAAAGAAGCGCTCCGGGATCAGACCGCCGCATCCATCGAGGAGCTTATCGCCCGCGATGCGATGAACAAGAATGCCGATGAACTCATGAAAAAGGCTTCCTCCGCGTTCGAGCACGAGGAATACGACGTCGCGGTCGACGCGTACGTCGACGTCCTGAAGCTTCTTGAATCCGACGTCGTCGACGGCGAAGTGCCGGAAACGAACCAGAGGAAGATCGCCGAAGTCCAGAAGATGATTTCCAACTCCTACTACTATTGGGCGAGGAAGATCTTCAACGAGGCGGAAAAGACGGCGCAGCTCGGACTCTACGACGAGGCCATCGAAAAGTGCGAGGAAGGCATCAAGATATATCCGCTTTCCGAGCCCATCATGCGCAAAACCATCGACGAGTACACCCTCATGAAGGCGTCCGCCCAGTACAAGAAGGATACCTCCGAGGATGAGCTTCTCCCCGAGGCGAAGAACCGTGAAAAGCGCATTTCCGTCCTGATCCGTCAGGGCCAGACCTTCTACAATACCCAGCAGTGGAACAAGGCGCAGGAGAAGTTCAACCAGGTCATCATCCTCGACCCGTACAACATCACGGCCATCGACTACCTCCGCCGCATCTATCTCCATGAGTCCGCGGTCGGGCAGCGCCGCCAGGGCGCCGTCTTCCTCGAACGCGAGGCGGAAGCCGTCTGGAAGATGATCTCCCCGATCCCGACCGGTTCCGAGACCTCCGACGACGTCGTGACCGAAAGCATCAAGGTGAAGGAAGACAACATTGGAACCATCCAGAAGAAGCTCAACGACATCATCATTCCGCGCGTTGACTTCGACGATGTCTCCATCACCTCCGTGGTCCAGTACCTGAAGAGCACCAGCAAGGACAAGGATCCCGACCGCATCGGCGTCAACTTCATCCTCCGTTTCAACACCGACGAAACCAAATCCTCCGCGCGTCCTTCCGACGACATTGACGACGAATTCGGCGACGACGACGGTTTCGGCGATGAGGACGAGGAAACCGGGGAAGAGGAGCCCGAGGACGAAGGCGATTTCTACTCCTATGACGATCCCATCGACAGCCCCGACGGATCCGAACCCGTGCAGACCATCGAAAACACCACGGTCAGCCTCGTGGTCGAAAACGTCTCCCTGATCGACGCCATCCGCTACATCTGCAAGGCGGCCAACCTCCACTTCCGCGTTGAGAACTACGCGGTCGTGATCGCGGCCAAGGACGTCCCGCTCGACGAGTTCGTCCGCAAGACGTTCCCGATCGACAAGGAAATCCTCGCCAGCGGCATCATCGGCGGCGACCTCACCAACGAAAGCGTCAAGCAGTACCTGATCGACCGCGGCATCCCGTTCCCGACCGGCGCGTCCGTCCGCTACGACGAGATGAGCAGCCGCCTGACAGTCTACAACACGACGGAAGCCATCGACCGCGTGGAAGACCTCATCGACGAAATGGACGTCTCCGACCCGCAGGTCCTGATCCAGGTCAAGTTCGTGGAAATCGAAATGAACGACCTCCAGGAACTCTCCTTCGACTACACGTTCTCCCGTGTCGCCCCGACCTGGGACGAAGTCAAGGCCAGCGGCATCAATCCGCTTCCGGCCACTCCGGAAAACGGAACCGTCGCCGACCACTCGTTCATCATGTATTACCAGAACGGTTCGGACACCCGCAACACCACACTCGCGAACGCCTGGAGAACGGAATCCATCACCGAGCTGAACACGCAGGCGATGCAGTCCATGAACGTTTCCAAGGGCGACACCTTCTATGTTCCCGAAAACCTGGAACCCGGTGAAGGCTACTATCAGGGCGTCCTCCAGAACGAAGCCGCGAAGAACTACGGCCACCACATCACCTGGGGCCCGAACAGCCACTTCAACCGCAACGCCCAGACCAGCCCCGGCGTTTTCGGCGCCACCACCGGCTCCTACAACGACACGGTCTTCAACTGGTCCACCTACAACGCGGACGGCTACCAGTTCGCCGGCGGCATCCACGCCCTCGACAACGCCGACTCCACGGAAATCCTCTCCGCGCCGCGCCTGACGACCATGAACAACCAGAACGCCGTCATCCGCATGGTCACCGAGAAGTACTACCCGACCGACTGGGACGAGGCCGAACTCGAAACCATCTCCACCAACGGCTCCAACGTGCCCGTCTTCACGCCGTCCATCCCGCAGTTCGGCGGCGCCACCGAAGAAGGCATCGCGCTCCAGGTCCGCCCGCGCGTGGAAGAGGACAACTACACGATCTTCCTTGAAATGACCCCGGTCATCCAGGAATTCATCGGCTGGACCGACTACTCCTACTCCATCCCGCTGGGAGACAACGGCGAGCTCTATCCCAACACCCTGAAGATGCCGATCATCGAGGCGCGTTACCTGAACACGAACGTCATGAGCTACGACGGCGAGACCGTCGTCCTCGGCGGCGTGATCCGCGACGAACTCTCCATGATCGAAGACCAGTACCCGATCCTCGGCGACCTCCCGCTGATCGGACGCTTCTTCCAGGGCAAGGGCAAAGGCTCCAAGAAGACCAACCTCCTGATCTTCCTCACCAGCCGCCTCATCAAGCCCGACGGATCTCCGTTCCGCGAAGACCAGAGCGGACGCGGCGTGCCCGCGATCTGATCGCACTGAGCGAATCCTCCCGACCCGGTTCCGGTTTTCGGTTCCGGGTCTTTTTTTCGCCTGATAAATAAGGAATTCCGCTTGCTTTTCGGAAAAGAAACAGTACATTATTGTTATGATAGTCTATTCCAGCGTGTGCGTTCGCGAGGGGGAAGCCCGCCGCGATTTTTGAGCTGAGGAGAATTCGACAATGGAAATCGTTTCATCCGGCATCATCGCCGTTTCCGCCGGCGTTTCCTCGACCGGGCTGTATGTCATTCAGGAAGGCGTCCTGCAGGTGCTGGACGAGGGCAAGGCGCAGGACATCGGCCTCGCCGAAGGAGGCCGCGCTGTCGTGTCCGGCGGCGGCACCCTGTACGTCTGCGCCGTCTCCTCCGGCGGGACCGCGACGGTCATGAAGAGCGGTTTCGCGCAGGACGTTACGGTGGAGGATGGCGGCCTGTATCTGGTTTCCAGCGGCGGCACCGCGCATCAGAGCCTCATTCAGTCCGGCGGCGCGGTCATGGTCTCCGCGGGCGCTTTCGCGAGCAATACCACCGTCAATTCCGGCGGCTCCCTCATCGTCTCCTCCGGCGCGACCGCGACCAAAATCAAAGAAAACGGCGACGGGATATTCGTGGACGACGAGTACACCGATTTGCCGGAAGGGATCGAAGGGCAGCAGGCGCGCATCGCGCGGATCGACGAGATTCGGGCGGGCGCGGGCGACGACATCGTGGACATGACCAGCAACCGCATCGAATACACCGGCGACGGCCTGATCATCCGAGGCGGCGCCGGAAACGATGTCATCTGGGCGAACAAGGGCGACAATCTGCTGTTCGGCGATGCCGGGGACGACCGCATCGCGGGGGCGTCCGGATGCGACGTGATCGCGGGCGGCATCGGAAACGACCGCATGCACGGCGGCGGCGGAACCGATACCTTCGTCTTCTGTGACAGCTTCGGGACAGACACGATCGAACAGCTCGCGGACGGTTTTGTCCTCCTCTGGTTCGCTTCCGGCAGCGAGGAGAACTGGGACGAATCCACGCTGACCTACACGCAGAATGAAAACAACCGCGTCACGGTCTCCGGCGTGAGCGCCGATCAGATTACGCTCAAGTTCGACGACGACGGGTCCGACATGTTCGACGACCTCGTGTCCGCCGGCGCGTTCCTCGGCTTCTCCTCGGAAAAGATATTCGAGGAAAATGACAAGGGCATCCTCGCCTGATGGTAAGGTAAGCAGCTATGAACCCGTCCGGCAGAACGAACAGGAAAAGACTGGTCCGGCTTTTGTTTCTTGTCGTTGCCGGACTCATTGCGATTCTTTTTGCGCGGAGCTATATTCGCGATCTGTCAAAAGCCGTGTCAAATGATGATGCGGAAGACATCATAAAACTTGACAGGGCGATCATGAATGAAAAAGGGACGGTCGTGGAGGGGGAGATCATGGAGCGTTCCTCTCTGCCCGATCCTGCTGATATGGAGTATCCGGATTGCCGTTATACGGTCCATTTCAGGGGGAACGCCATTCTGTCCGGGAAACCGTGCCCCAAAGAGATCTCCCTTGTCGTCGACGGGATTAAAAACTACAAAACGACACGGCTGGACGAGCTGAAACGGGGAGACCGGGTGGAATGTCTTGTCATCCCGTTCGATTCTTTGCCTCCGGAAGCCCAGTCAACGCAGACGGCGGATAATCTGAACTTGTTCATGCTCAACAGTTATTATGCCGTAAGCATTAGACGGATCAGATACTTTAAGGAAATGGAACACATGCCGACCTCGGAGATTGTCTTCTCGGACAGAGCCGGAGAATACGTCTCCATTTTTGACCGGCATGTCAACCCGGCGATTTCCCCGGAGGTCAAACAGGCCCAGGACGATGCGATCAGGCAGGATTTGGGAAAAATGAATTGGCTGCTGTCCGGATATGACGATGCGCGTATCCGGGAAATCAATGAACGGTTCGACACCGCCTGGGAAAAGGAGAAAGCAAAGGATCCTCCGGGGTACAACAGGGTCGTCGATCAGGATAAACGTCTGGTCTGGAGGAACATCAGTCGCTCCTTCTGGAGCCTGCCGGAAGAGTATGCTTTCTTGTCGAAGCCGGATATGCTCACCCCGGAGACGCTGGAGAGTTTCTCCTCGTTGAAAGATGCGTTTGAAACAAACGGCATCCAGTTCATCGTTCTGCTTGTGCCGGATCTCTACGTCATATCCTCCCGTGTGATGAATCCGGAATTCCGGGATGTTCCCGACCTGCAGAGTGCGATGTATGTGAAACAGCTTTCCGAAATCGGAGTTGAGACGATCTATTCCTCCGATGCCGTGATCCGGAACTGGAACAGGTATCCCATCGCGTTCTGGTATCCTTCGGATCCGCATCCGGGAGATGTGGCGCAGGAGGTTATGGCGGAGCTTGCGGCGGAAAGACTCAAACGCTATCAACTCAAACAGGAATTGAATCCGTCGTCTTTTTCGATCCGGACAATTGCCGTGGATAACAAAAAGATCGTTTTCCCGGACAATTGCGATATTGACGGGAATCAGCCCGGAGCGCGTTTTTCCGGCAATAAAATACTGTATGAAAATATGCCGGTTCCCAGGACAGGCGGCTCACCCGTTCTGATTATCGGGAATTCTTTTCTTCAGACGCCCGTATCCTCTTCGGATTCCTTCCCGTCTTATGTCTCATGGAAAACGCTTTCTCCCGTCGACTGGTATGTCTCCTACCGGTTTGGTTCCATCACGGATATTCCTTTGCGGTTTTTGTCCGACGCACGTCCGTTTTTCAGCGGGAAAAAGGTCCTGATCATGATGCTGGGGACCTCGCACCTGCGTTCAGTGAATCAGGCATCCCTCATGCTGAACCTGAGGAAATATGACTCCGATCTTCTTCTCCTGAACAAAAAACAATGCAGGGGGCGTTATCGGCTCCCGGGCACAGATGAGAAGGATTTGTCCGAAGCGAAAGAGAAAATGCCTTCCATTGAGAACAACAATCTGTTCAAGATCGGAAAAGAGGGCGGGATCGAACATTCATTTGATATTCAGTTCTCCTCAAAGGAAGTTGATGATTCAAAGCCCCTCGTATGCGTGATCCCGTCTCTTTCCGCAAAGGGAATGACTGTCAGTGTTTCCGTCAACGGACAGAAAAAACAAATGAATTCCGACAGCCTTTCGCTCTATTCCAAGTATTTCAACCTGCTGTATGAACTGCCTGCCGGAACAAGGGACATCGCGGTAAAGTTCGAGGGGGAACCCGGTTCCGTCTTTGCTGTCAAGGATATTCAGATCTGGCAGTAGTATCATGGATATCGTTTCTCCTCGGAAAATATCTTCGAGGAAAACGACAAGGCATCCTCGCCCGACTGTAAGCGCAAACATTGTTTCCTGATGCCGTGACGGAGAAATCCGCCGCGGTGTTTTTTATTAGATATCCTTGCAAAAAAAAGAAAAAGGGGTATATTGTGAAGGTACGAGATGAATAACAATTTCCGCAATTACCGGTTCAAACGCCTGAATGGATCAAAATATATGACAAATGTTAGAACATGTTTTGTGCTTTCCGGAGAATTCCTCTCCGATTTGTCGCGTATCCGTTCGCGCCTTTTTACGTTTCCGTTTTGTCGGGAGACAGAATTTGTTCAGCAAGCAAGCAAGCAAGCAAGCAAGCAAGCAAGCAAGCAAGCAAGCAAGCAAGCCTTTATTATTTTTAACATAATAAAGGCTTATTTAAACCGGACAAGAGTTTTCCGCATCGTTTCCTATTCCCCGCCGGTTTGTCCGCATTCACATCCCTCCTGCCGAAAGGCCGGTTTGTTTCCGCATTTGTTTCACAAGCATTAAACAAAACGTTACGAGCAGCGCAATGAGTAAGCAAGAACCAACGCCCGAAGATCGCGAACAGGAGCAGAGAGCTCTTGAAGAACGCGAAGCACGCCGGATGGAGATGATGCATGCCAATCTGAACTATGGAGATATAAAAGGGATTGGCGGCATTATCATCTGGGGCATCATCGTCGCGGTTATTTTCGGCCTGATGTATTACCTCTCGAAAACCTGAAGAGTTTTTTGCGGAAAAATGATAATCCGGTGTTAGATTTTACGCCTGAACCGCGCTATATATAATAAACCGGAAAGAGTACCCCGTCGTGCTTCCCTGAAATGTGACGGTCCGTCAGTCGCAAAAAACATTGTTCCCCTCAACGTCATGTCTGAATATAACATTCCTCCGATCGACAAACAGACAGCTAAAGAAGCCTGGACGAAGCTGTTTCTGATATCCGACATTCTGAGGAATACGTCGTGCAGCGTCATTGAACTGGAATATGTCAACTTCGCCCGGCTTCCGGTCATTCAGTTCTTCTTGGAATGCCCGGACGCCACACCCGTGATGAAGGAGCTGATCGGAGTTTCGGGGTTGTCCTCCGGCGCATTGTCCCAGGCTGTGAATGCCCTGGTCGAAAACGGATATCTGGAACGAGTGTCGTCCAAAACGGATTCCCGGTTAAGAATGGTGCGTGCAACGGAGAAACTGAAAACTCTCAGGGAAAAACCGGTCCGCTATTTCGGAAAAATGCAGGATGATTTCCGGCGCGTCTGCGGCGTGACGCCGGAAGAGATGCGCAAGGTGAAGTCGATGTTCGTCCGTCTCGCGGAAAGCCGGACCGGCGGCGAGCTTGCCGCGATGAAACTGCCTTCCGACCTGGAAAAACCGGGGTTTGTTTCCGTTCCTTTGAGAAAACTGGGCAGGCTTCCCGTATGGATGCTCCTTCTTCATTTCACCACAAAACTGAAGATGCCGATCTTGATGTATTATTACGGGAACTCAGAGCGGATTTCGCTCGGCAAACTCCGGATACTGAATTATCTTTTCTTCCTGTCGGAACGGAAAAAGACGAGCCCGACGATCGCGGACCTGGCGGCGAGATTCCGCTGCAAAACCGGACTTGTTTTCCAGACGGTTCGTGCGTTGAACAGGGACGACATGGTGGAGCAGGTGGTCTTTCCGGTGATTCATGAAGGCCTGGTGAAGCTGACGCGGAAGGGGCTGTCCGTGCGGCGGATGAGTTCGGAGTCATACACGCGGTTCATGATGAATTTCTTCCGCGGGATCGAGCCGGAAAAGATTGCGCTCTTCATGCGCTTCCTCGATCTGATGCTGGATTATCTTAAAACCGACGGGAAAGCATTTCTCGGTCCGGGCGAAAACTTCGACATCTTCGAATAAAGAATTCGCTGTGTCTGCGAATGAAAAAAATCTTATTGTATTTCATTCGTTGTCGTTCCTCTTTTTGAGACAAGACGCGTCTTCCGGACATTTTTGGATGTTGCCGCTCGATTGCGCATTCCGTTCCTTATGAATGGTTTTCTTTTTGTTTCCGCATGAATTTATCTCAATTTGTGGAAATCACAAAAGAATTTTGAAAAATGACTTAAAAATCGGTTGCTTTCTTGCATTTTGGTGCTATATTAATGCATTCGCCCCGCAAAGAATCCATCACCCGAGCATGTAAGGAGATTTCCCATGGCTACCTTGAAAGACATTGCCGATCGCGCAGGGGTCAACATCGCCACCGTCTCGCGGTTCTTCAACAACCGCAAACTCGTCAAAGCCTCGACCGCCGACAAGATCGACGCCATCGTCAGGGAGTTCGGCTACCGCCAGCGCGCCAGACGCCAGGGGCCTCGCACGCCGGACCGCGTCGGCATCCGCCATTTCCGCGTCATGATCGTCATAAACTCGATCTCGTCCATCGAACAGTATTTCCACTGGGGATCCACCACGCGTTTCATCTCCGCCGTGTTCGAAGAACTTCAGAAACTCGACATCTCCATGGAATTCTGCATCATCGGCGAGGACGGCACGATCCCGGAACGCCTGAATCCAGATTACTGTGACGGCGCAATCATCTGCAGCGAACCGGAAGACCCTGAAGTGCGCGCCCGTCTGCATCAGCGCCTGCGGAGCATCTCCACGGTCAACACCTTCCTCAACGCCAACAGCGACGACAACGATTTCGACGCCGTTATATTCGACGGCGCCGAGATCTCCCGCCAGAGCATGCGCTTCTTCTTCGAGAACGGCGTGAAGGAAGTCGTGATTTTCCCCGAGTACAAAAACCGTTTCATGCACAGGGAGCTCGTCGACTCCCTGAAGGCCGAATGCGAACGGATCGGCATCCGCTGCGGCGAACTTCCCGAGGTCGGACGGGAAGGTGTTCCGATGAACGAATTCTACAAGAAGCTCGCGGACGAGTTCCTGAAGCTCAAAACCGCCACCGGCATGGCGTTCGTCACCAGCGCCGACATGCTGGGCGTCATGAACGAACTCCGGGCGCGCGGCATCGACATCTCCGCCTACGAGTACATCGCCGCGTTCACCTGCGAGCATACGCTCCGTTATTTCGAGAAAGTCCCGCCGTTCATCGACATCAAGCACCGGCAGCTCGGCGTCATGACCGCGAAACGCCTCCTCGACAGGATGCACTCGTTCAACACGCTCCCGCGCACCGACATCGTGATCGCGCCCGAGCTTGTTGTGCTCGACTGATCCTGACGAAAACAGCATTCGTTTTGTTTCTATTCGGCTCCGCTTCCCGGCGGAGTCTTTTTTTTGCGTCCGTTCAAAGTCCATACGTGTGTACAAAAAGTCTATGTTTTTGAGCAAATAAGCGATAGTTTTTTTGTTGTTCCGGAGTATTTTATACATTGAAAACGTTTGCGCGGGGTGACGGCATCCCGTGCAGCACACCACCATTCCACCTCAAGCTCTATGGAGGCCGCAGCATGGATTCCACCTCAACCGCCGTTTGTCCCGTCTACACGAAATCCGCAACCCGCGACCGCATCGGCCTGTGCGGCATCTGGAAGCACCAGATCAACACCTCCGCCGAACGCCCCGACGACAGTATCGCATGGGAGGATTACGAAGTGCCGGGCTGGAAGAGCGCCGTAAGAAAAGACGTGCCGTATTTCCTGTGGTTCCGGCGCGAAATCGAGGTTCCGGCGGCCTGGCAGGGCAAACGCGTCGTGCTGAACCTGCGCGGCGCGCGGAATACCCCGAAAGTCTTCCTCGACGGCAAGCTCGCCGGGAGCAAGTTCGACGGCTGGACGCCGTTCGAGCTCGACATCACGGATTTCGTGCGGCCGGGCAATTGCCACACGCTCGACCTGTGCTGCGGCGACCGGAGCGCGGTCGAGGACCTCACGAAGAGCCCGGACGAGATCGCGCACACGATCGCCCCGGTCGGCGGATTCCACGACAACTGCGGCCCGTTTCTGCCGGTCTGCCTCGACGCGTACGAACCGCTTCATGTTGAGGATTCCCGCCTCGCGATCGTGACTTCGGTAAGAAAAATGACCATAGGCGTGACCGGTGCGGTCGTGCAGGCCGCGGGCGCGCTTCCGGATGCGGCTGAGCTCAAGATCGAATGTGCCGTGCTGGACGGGGAGACGCCCGTGCTGACCTTCGGCGGCGTTCCGCAATTCGGCGAGGTCAAACTCTCGGACGAAGCGGACGATACGGCGTTCAATCCCGGCGCGTGGCGCTTTGAGACGGCGTTCCCGGACGCGAAACTCTGGACGCCCGAGACCCCGAACCTCTACCGCCTCAGAATCCGCCTTTATTCGAACGGAAATCTCTGCGACGAATCCTTCATGCGCTTCGGATTCCGCGAGGTCTGGTGCGACGGCCCCGATTTCTTCCTGAACGGCGTGAAGCGCCGTCTGTTGGCTTCAAGCACATGGCCCGCCTACGGCTACATCCCGCGCGAAGAGGTCTTCCGCCGCGTCCGCCAGTGGAAGGAAGACGGCATCCTCGCATTCCGGTTCCACAACCAGCCGTGGCAGGAAGAATACCTGGAGGCATGCGACGAGTTCGGTATCATGACGATCGACGAGTCGCCCGTGTACACCGACGGCAACGCCATGTACGCGTACAACGAGGATTGTTTCTGGAACAACTTTGCCGACGTGCTGCGCGGCATGATCCGGCGCGACCGCAACCACGCCTCGCTTGTGATGTGGAGCGTCGGCAACGAGATCCTGTTCATGGGCTCGGTCAAGTTCTGTCCCGACCTCAACCGCCGTCTCGGCGAGATGGGCACGCTCACGAAGCGGTTCGACCCGACCCGCGCCACGATGTTCGAGGCGGACCGCGACCCGGACGGCAAGTACGACATGATCGGGCTGCACTATCCGCACGAAATGCCCGCGCTGTACGCGTACCCCGACGCCGCCGAATGGCTCGGACGCCGCATCGAGGCGGAAGCCGCGGGCGGAATGCTCGGCAAACAGTCCGGCACGTTCTTCTGGGATCGGAAGAAGCCGCTGTACATCGGCGAATACCTGTGGTGTCCGCAGACCGACTACTCTGTCGGTTCCATCTGGTTCGGCGAGGAAGTCTACCTCAACCGCCAGAGATGCAACCGCGACGCGAAATACCTGGGCTGGATCGACCAGACCGAGGCATTCCGCATGGCGAACGTCACCGGCATGTGCCCCTGGACCGCCTACGGGTTCGGCGGCACGTCCGTCCCCGGCGCGGCCGAAGCGGAAAAGATATTCTACCGGCGGATCGCGTGTTTCCGCCGTGACCGCTCATCGCGTGTGTTCGCCAAGACGAAGAAAAACGTCGCGTTCGACGTGCTCAACGACTCGCCGGAGACGCAGGATTTGAAGCTGACGATCTCCGTTGACGGTGCCGATACGGATTCCGTTGCTTTCACGCTCGAACCGGGCGGCGCGCGCACGGTTTCGCTCGGTTTCATGGCGAAGAACGTTTCAGGGAAAGCTCTGCCTGATTACGAGACTTCCACGCTCGAATTCCGTCTGACCGCCAACGGAAACGAGGTCCAGCGCGAGAGCTTCCAGTACAAGGTTTATCCTGCGTCCGCCGGAGACGATACGGAAAACATGCATATCTGCCGTGCGCCCGGCGATGTGGTTTTTTCCTCGCTGAATCCGGCGGAGGATATAGTAATCATCGATGAAAACGTACTTGGCACACCAGAAAGTCCCGCTCAGTTCGATACGGAAGGCTTCCGGCGTTTCCTCTCGGCGGGCGGACGCGCGCTCGTGCTGGCGCAGGGCACGCTTGATCCGCTCGGGCTCGGCGTGAACCTCACCGACCACGCGTCGACCATGGCGTTCCCGCTCGCGCCGAACCATCCTCTGCTCGCAGGGCTCGAACCCACTGATTTCAAATGGTGGGCGGACGGACATTACATCTCCCGCCGCGAGGTCATCCGCGAAGGGCGCAATGGCCTGGAATTACACCTCGTGACAGGCGGGTTCAACGCCCTCGCGCAGGGGCCGTTCGCCGACCTGCCGTTCGGGGACGGCCACGTGGTGCTGATGCAGCTGCTCGCCGGGAGCAAGCGCGTCGCTGAGCCCGCCGCGGAGATCCTGTACAAAAATGCCGTTTCCTACCTCAAAAATCTCCCGCGCAAGCCCGCCGTCCCGGTCAAAGTGCTCGCATCCGATCCCGACGTCCTCCGCGTACTGCGGACCGTCGGTGTGAACGATTCCGGCGCGGACGATGCGCGGTTCATCGCGGCCGACGGCGCGTGCCCCGGCCTGAATATGACGCCGGATCGGCTCGCTGCGTGGATCCGCGACGGCGGCGTCTTCTGCTGGCACACGCCCGATGCTCAGACGTTCGAACGCCTGAAACACGCCATTGGCGCGGACGGGATCGCCTGCGTGAAGGGCGATTGCTCCGGCTTCGTCTCCGGCCGCGAATCGCCGCTCCTCTTCGGCGTCTCCCACGAGGACCTCACGCACTGCCGCATCTACGACTGGGACAGCAAGCTCGATATTCAGCCCGACGCCGTTTCCATGCGGTTTGTGCCGGAGGCGTTCGCGCAGCCCGGTCCGGTCTCCGGCGCGGTCAAGCTCGACGGCGGCCCCGTTCCGATGAACACGCCGCCCGTCGGCATGCCCGGATTCGTGGATCCCGCTCCGCATTCGGTCTTCACCGCCGTCCGCGAAAAGGCCGGCCTCGTCTGCCTCACGCTCCGCGTCGACGCTCCCGAACCGCTGCCGGACATCGTCGACATGGGCGTGAACGGCGGACATTACGTGTTCAAGTTTGCCGAAAAACCGCTCTGCCGCATCGCGGTCGGCGACACGGAACAGGTCTGGTTTGTTCCGGACAGCCCGGGCGAATACCGTACCGTCATCCATCTCCCCGCCGGGACCTCGAAGATTGATGTTCGCGGCGCAGGCCGTGCCGGAGTCGGCGCGGGCGTGTTCGCCGAAGCGTATCTCTCCGAAGCGGAATATCCCGCCGGAACCGAAGTTCCCGCCGTGCCGGGTTCGCTCGTGAGCTGGAAACTCGGCGAAGGACGCGTGGTGCTGGACGGCGCGAACTGGACGTGCGTCCGCGACAACAACGGTCCGCGCGGCGAACGCTATCTGAGCGGGCTTCTGCGCAATCTGGGCGCGGGATTCTATACGGAACGCCGGGACGCGGGCGAAGCCGACGATCCGCACAACCTGATTTCCCAGACGCGCATCGCAGGCGGGCTCGTCCAGGTGTTGTCCAACAACACGCTCGTCGAGCTGGAAACGGACTTCGAAACAACGCAGTCCGGAGTTCATGTCGTGCATATCGACGCCGTCTGCTATCCCTACCAGCGCATCTATTCCCAGGTCACGATCGAGATCGATGGCAAGCCCGCCGCAGAACGCGAAGTCCCGTCCGACGTCACCGCCGGGTATGACCTCGCCGAAGTCACGCTCGACGCAGGAAGGCACCACATCCGCATGACCTACGGCAACGACGGATTCGGCGACGGCGGCGACCGCGCGCTCTTCATCCGCAAGCTGAAAGTCCTGCCGAAATGATCCGTTTTGCCTGAGCTCGATTCTCAAGTGTGTTTCTACCTGCCGCCGCTTCCGTTTCCGCAACGGGCGGCGGCTTTTCCGTCTTCCTCTCCACCGTTTTTTTTGAAAAATAAACCATTAAATCTATGAAAAAAATCAAATAGTGCATTGATTTTCTTGTAGGTGTACTGTATAGTTTAAACGAAAAAATGTAGTTTTCCGCCTGCCTTCCGGTTTTGTAAGCTCAAAGCGGGCGGTCTGAACCGCATGTGATTCCGAACCCAAAGTTCAAGGAGCAAGTTCATGAAAAAACAAACGGCAGTTTCCCCCGCAAAGAAGAATGAAACCCGCGTCATCGAATCCGACCTCTCGCAGCTCAAAGGGCCGCGTTCCATGGTCTGGAGCGACTGCGTCGGCGCCGGCCGCATCGGCGAAGGGCTCCGCGAATCCTGGCGCAAACAGCTGGAACACTGCCACAAGGAATTCGGATTCCGTTACCTCCGGGCGCACGGCCTGCTCCACGACGAAATGCGCGTGTATACCGAGGACAAAAAGGGCAACCCCGTCTACAACTTCATGTACATCGACGACGTGTACGATTTCCTGCTCTCCATCGGCATGAAGCCGTTCGTCGAGCTCGGATTCATGCCCGAAAAGCTCGCGTCCGACAGCTTCAAGGATGAACGCCCCAATTTCAACGAAGACACCGTCTTCTGGTGGAAGGCGAACGTGACTCCGCCGAAGAAATACGAGAAGTGGGACGCCCTCATCAAGACGCTCGTCCAGCACTGGACCGACCGCTACGGCGCGGATGAGGTCAAGACCTGGCGTTTCGAGGTCTGGAACGAGCCGAATCTCAACATCTTCTGGCGTCTCGCCGAAAAAGACCGTCTCCCCGAATACCTCAAGCTCTACGAGCACACCGCCAAGGCCGTGAAGTCCGTCAACAAGGACTACCCCGTCGGCGGCCCCTCCGGCGCGGGTCCGGTCTTCATTGAGGAACTGATCGACTACTGCAACAGGAAGAAAGTCCCCCTGGACTTCATCACCTACCACACCTACGGCCTCGGCGACGGCCCCAGCGGCCTCGACCAGTACGGCAACCGCAAGCTCTTCCTGCATCCCAGCCTCCACTACGTCTGCGACAGCGCGAACCAGCCGCTCCCCGCCATCGTGAAGAAGGGCAAAAAGAAACTCCCCGTTTACATCACCGAGTGGAACTCCTCCTATTCGCCCGTCGACCCGGTACATGATTCTTTCTTCGCCGGTCCGTTTATCCTGGAACAGCTCCGCAACACCGAGGCGCTCGACTCCATGAGCTTCTGGACGTTCACCGACATCTTCGAGGAAAACGGCCCCGCGCCGCGTCCGTTCCACGGAGGTTTCGGCCTCATGTCCTACCAGGGCATCCCGAAGGCGGCCTACTGGGCGTACAAGTATCTTTCCCTCCTCGGCAGTACCGAGCTCGTTTCCTCCGACAAGTCCTCCTACGTCTGCCGCGATGAAAAGGGCGGCGTGCAGGTCCTGTTCTGGGATCTCTCCCACCCCACCGACGGCGGCAAGGTCAGCAACCAGGACTTCTTCTTCAAGACCGTACCCGCCACGGACAAGGGCGAAGCGTCCGTCGTCCTGCATCATCTCCCCGCGGGCGAATACGATGTCAAGGTCCACATGATCGGCTTCCAGCAGAACGACCCGTACACGCTCTGGCTGAACGCCGGCGCCCCGGCCGACCTCACCCGCGAGGATGTTGAGGAGATCAAGAAGAATTCCGCCATGGAACCTGTGTTCCAGTCCAATATCAAGGTCGACGGCATGGTCACGCTCACGATGCCGCTCCAGGCGAACAGCGTGTATTTCATCAGCCTCACCCCGATCAAGCTCGCTCCGGTGAAAGCCGCTCCCGCGAAGAAGGCCGAGGCGAAGTCCGCCGCGAAACCTGCTGAAAAGCCGGATCCTGCGAAGAAGGCGGAAGTTAAGAAGGCGGAAGCCAAGCCTGCCGAAAAAGCTCCGGCAAAGGCCGCTGTTCCCGCGAAGAAAGCTGAAGTCAAGCCCGTTGCGAAACCTGCCGCGAAAGCCGCCGCTCCTGCGAAGAAAGCTGAAGCCAAGCCCGCCGCGAAGGCTGTCGAAAAGCCCGTCCCCGCGAAGAAAGCGGAAGCCAAACCCATCGTGAAGACACCTGCAAAGAAAGCGGAAGTGAAGCCCGTCGCGAAACCTGTGGCGAAAGCTCCGGCAAAGGCCGCCGCTCCTGCGAAAAAAGCCGCGCCCGCTCCGGCCCCGGCAAAGAAAGCCGCTCCTGTGAAACCTGCCGCGAAGCCTGCTCCTGCAAAAGCCGCTTCCAAGCCTGTTTCCAAACCTGCGACGAAGGCTCCGGCAAAGCCCGTCGCGAAACCTGTAGCAAAGTCTCCGGCGAAAAAGGTTGCCCCTGCCCCGGCAAAGAAAGCTCCGGCAAAGCCTGCCGCGAAGCCTGCGTCAAAAGCTCCGGCAAAGCCTGCCGCTAAAGCTCCGGCGAAAAAGGTTGCTCCCGCCCCGGCAAAGAAAGCTCCGGCAAAACCCGCCGCGAAACCCGCGGCGAAGGCTCCGGCGAAAAAGCCCGCGAAGAAAAAATAAGCGGTCCATTTCAGACTGACTTGCCCGGCATCGGAATCCAGTTTCCCTTGCCGGGCTTTTTTTGATCCAGAAGATAGTCCGGGAATCTGATATACTGTAAACACCAAATCCACCCGAAACGGCAAATTTAATTTATTCTCGAAAATACTGTACACGGGATGTCAAAAAGTGAATGTTTATTGATAAAAAGTACATGCTATCTGCCGCAAACACCATTTAAATTTCGATTTGACGTGCTATAGTAAATAGAGTTGAATCAGCCTCAGCCGGAGACTGTGTTTGCAATTTTAACCGGGGCCGTTTTTTCCTTTTTACGGTTCTATAAGGAGTTATACAAATGGAATTCAATCAGTACTGCGTCACCCGCCGTTCAATGCCCTTCTGGTGCGTTGGCAACCCGCTGTCCGACCCGTTCGGAGGCTCCGTCCTCGACAAGATCAGCTCGATCGAAGTCGCCAAAATCCTCGCCTGGGCCGCCGGTGAAGGCCTCATCGAAGCCACCAGCGCGCATGACGACGACCTCGTCCCGTGGGATCCCGCGAATCCGGACGACGACCTGGATCCGAACAGCGAGACCAGCAAGATCCTCCGCGAGATCAAATCCATCCTCGACGGCGCAGGCATCAAGTTCAACACGATGACCTGCAGCCTCCACGGCAACAAGATCTTCCGCGACGGCGGACTCTGCAATCCTGATCCCGAACTCCGTAAGCTCGCCGCGAAGAAGGTCGAACGCACCCTCCGCATCGGCGCGTACCTCGGCGCAGACTACTACACCTACTGGGTCGCCCGTGACGGCTTCGAAGTCCCCGCCATCACGAAGTGGGGCGAAGTCTACACCTGGCTGGCCGACGGCCTCAACCACGTGACTGACTACATCGAATCTCAGGGCCTGAAGAACTACAAGGGCGCCACGGTCGAGCCGAAGCCGAACGAGCCCCGCGGCCAGATGTTCCTCCCCTCCAGCGGCCACGCCGTCGGATTCATTTTCGGCATGCTCAAGAAGCCGGATTTCTGGGGCGTCAACCCCGAACTGCTCCAGCACGAGAGCATGGCCCTGCTGAACTCCGTCATGACGGTCAGCTACCTCTGCAGCATGAACAAGCTCAAATTCCTGCATTTCGGCTGCCAGATCAAGGCCCAGTTCGACAATGACTTCCCGCCGCTCATCGGACCGGAAGGACTCAAGGAAACCGTCTTCATGTTCAACGCGCTCCAGCAGATCGGCTGGAAGGGTATCGTGGAATTCGACTGCCACATGCTCCGCGCCGAAGGCGACCTCAACGCCCAGATCGAATGCCGCAAGCAGTTCATCCGCGACTGCATCCGCGCGCTTTCCATCGCCATCACCCTCGCCGCCCGCATCAAGCCCGCCGGCAAGCCCGCGTCCCAGAGCGCCGGCGACCTCGACAGCATCATGCAGATGTGTGGCCTTGACAACGTTCAGGTGAAACGGTAACGCGAGTTGGAGGAATTGCAATGGTCATGATGCCGACGGTGTCATGACCGTACCATTGAGGAGTTATCAATGAGAAACATTTATCCATTCGGAAAAGCCCCGTTTGTCATTCTGATCATTGCAATCGTCTCCGGTATTGTGTTCCTCTGGATGAGATTGGGTGAAAAGAAGGACAGACCTGATCTCATCCTGGCCATCCAGGCCGAAATCCATGTCAAGCCTTACCAGAAGGCCATCGACCAGTTCAACAAGGAGAACAACTGCAACGTCGTTCTCCAGCGCGTCCAGAAGGAAGTCCTGATGAGCCGCCTCCAGTCCGCCATGCAGACCGGATGCGACGTCCCGGACATCGTCGAGATGCTGGAAGGCACCATCGGCTACTTCACGCGCGGCCCGCTTGAGAACGTCGGCTTCGTCGACCTCACGGAGCGCCTGAAGGAAGACGGCTTCATGGATTCCGCGAAGATGGTCCAGACGCGTTATGCCCTCTGGTCCAGCCGCGGACACATTTTCGCCCTTCCGCACGACGTGCACCCGTCCTGCCTCTGCTACCGCGTCGACCTGATCAAGGAACTCGGCATCGACGTGACGAAGCTGAAAACGTGGGACGACTTCGTGAAGAAAGGCCAGGAGATCACGGTCCCCGGGAAGCGCTATATGATCGACATGTCCGACAACAATATGGTCAGTCTGATCATTCTGCTCACCCAGCGCGGATTCGACCTCTTCGACGCCGACGGCAAAGTCGCGTTCGACAAACCCGAGGTCGCGGAGCTGATCGCTTGGTTCGTCCGTCAGACGACTCCGAACACCAAGACCCGCATCGCGTTCCCTGCCGGCGACGGCCAGAACTTCTACCAGGCCATGAACGAAGGCCTCGACCTGTTCTTCTTCACTCCCGACTGGCGCACCGCCCAGTTCATGCTGGACAATCCGCGCCAGAAAGGCAATCTGGCCCTGATGCCGATGCCCATCTGGGCGGACAAGGACGGCAACAAGCTGCCCGGCAGCTACATGACCGGTACCTGGGGCGGTTCCGGACTTGCCATCACCAAGCACTGCAAGAATCAGGAACTCGCCTGGAAGTTCGCGAAGTACCTCTACACGAAGACCGAGGACCTCGGCGAGCGCTTCCTCCTCACGAACATCCTTCCCCCGATCAAGGCGTCCTGGGAGCTTCCCGAGCTCAGGCAGAAGAGCGATTTCTACAAGCACATGTACCACGATCCGGCGACCGGCGATCTCGTGGACGAATTCGTCTCCATCGGCGAAATGTACGCTTCCCAGGCTGACGGCACCCCGCCGCACTACATCACGGCTTACACCAGACAGGCGGAAACGCAGCTCCTTGACGTCTACTACGATGCCCGCCAGTATTATGAGAGCAATCCGAATGCAAGCGATGCCGATCTGCTGGCGCGGATTACGCCGAGACTCAAAACGAACGCCGACAACGTCCGCAAGATGATCGATTTCAACGTCTTCCTCAGAGACTCCGGAAATAAGACAGTTGCTGCCGCCGAACCCGTCGAGCCCGCAACCGGAAGCAAGGAGCAATAACAGAAATGTCTGCCAATATTCAAAAAAAGAAAGGCGGTCCCGACCGCCATCCCGTGGCGCCATGGATGTTCCTTGCGCCGTACCTTCTTTATGCGGCGGTGTTCTTCGTGTATCCGCTGCTCTACGCCGGCTGGCTGGCGTTCCACCAGACCGACGGCCCGCACACCGCGGTCTTCGTCGGACTTGACAACTTCAAGTTTATCTTTACCGACAGCATGTTCTGGAAAGCGATGAGCAACACCACTATCTATGCCATCGCGTCCATCTGTATCCAGCTGCCGATCTCCCTCGGACTCGCCATGCTGCTGAACAACAGCAACAGCCGCATGAAAGGCGCGTTCCGTCTGATGATCTTCAGTCCGAACCTCGTCGGCCAGATCTTCGTCGGCGTGATGTTCGCCGTGATCTTCACCCCGCACTACGGCCTCTTCAACAAAGGCCTCGACGCCCTCGTCGGCTGGGGTCTTGAAAAGCAGTGGCTCGCCGATCCGAACCTGCTCCTCCCCGCCCTGATCATCATCTCCCTGTGGATGTACGTGGGCTACAACATGATCTACTTCCTTGCCGGTTTGCAGTCGGTCGACAAGCAACTGATCGAGGCTGCGCAGATCGACGGCGCCAGCGCCTGGCAGACCTTCCTGCACATCACGCTGCCGCAGATCAAGCCGATCGCCATCTTTGTGGTCATCATGAGCACGATCGGGTCCTACCAGCTGTTCGAACTCCCGTTCGCCTTGATGAAGGGCGAGGGATTCGGCCCGAACAACGCCGCGATGACCGTCGTCGGTTACCTCTATGAGTGGGGCTTCAACAACGGCGACCTGGGCACGGCGGCCGCCATCGGATGGATCCTGGCAGCCATCATCTTCACCATCAGTATCATTCAGCTTAAAGTCACGCACGCGTACGACGTGGATTGACGGAATAGGAGACAGATACAATGCATTTAGTCCATTGGGTATTGATTGTCGCGGCCATCGTCTACGTCGCCCTGCGCATGATTCCGGGCAAGGGCTGGAAGATCGCCCCCGCCTACCTCCGCGTCGTCCTGCTCTGCATCGCCGCTTTCCTCACGCTCACGCCGTTCGCGTGGCTGATCTGCAGCGCGTTCAAAGACAAGACGATCATGATGCAGTACACGTTCCTGCCGCCGGTATCTCACTGGTTCGACGGGTCGCTGAACCTGGACAACTTCCGGCGTCTGCTTACGGAAGAGTACCACTCCCCGCAGGGATCGGTCTATTTCTGGCAGTACATCGTGAACTCGGTCTTCCTGTCCTGCACCATCACGTCCATCAACATCTTCTTCTCGTCGATGGCCGGATACGCGCTCGCGAAGTACAAGTTCAAAGGCAGAAACGCGATCCTCTTCGTCATGCTTGGGTCCATGATGTTCCCGAGCATGCTCTTCCTGGCGCCTCTCTTCGAGATGGTCTACAAATTCGGGTGGATGGATACCTACTACGCCCTGATCATTCCCGGCGCCATCACCGTGTTCGGCATCTTCCTGTTCCGTCAGGCCATGGTCGGCGTTCCGACCAGTCTGCTGGAATCCGCCCGCGTCGACGGCGCCAGCGAGTTCCGCATTTACTGGGAGATCACGCTTCCTCTCGTGCGCCCCGTGACGGCCGCCTACTGCCTCATCACGTTCCTCGGCACCTGGAATGCCTTCCTCCAGCCGCAGATCTTCGTGCAGACGCAGTCCAAGCTGCCGCTGCCGGTCGTGCTGAACCAGTACATCGGCCTGTACGTGCAGGAATACGGCATCTTCCTCGCCGGTACGCTGCTCGCCATCATCCCGCCCGCGATTCTCTTCTTCGTTTTGCAGAAGGAATTCGTGGCCGGTCTGACCAGCGGCGCGACGAAGGGCTGATCCCCTCACACGCCTAAGCGCAATTCGGACGCACCGGGTTTCCGGTGCGTCCTTTTTCATGGACTGAATCGAGCTCGGATCACTTCGTCGGCGTTTTTGCCGCCCATGCCGGGAGTTTCGGCGCAGAGCGTTCGAATGCGGTCCGTGGTTCGTCCGTTCAGGAGCTGGACACCCCTTCCAATAATCGGGAAAAGCCGCGAAACGAGTTCAAAAGGGGGCTTCGCAAAGTGACTGCCGCCTCAAAACCTTTCACAGATTCGCAAATGCGTTTTTGAGGCGGAGACGAGGGGAATGAAGAGAGAAATTGATTACTTTTTGTAATCCTTGTAGGTCTTGCCGTTGGCGTCTTCAGCCTTCGGGTCGGCTCCGGCCTTCAGCAGAGCGTCCATGACCGCCGTATTCCCGGCCTCGGCGGCGTACATGAGCGCGGTCTTGTTCCTTGTGCCTTTGGTGTTTGCGCTGGCACCGATCTTGATCAGCGCCTGAATGACGGCTGGCGTCGTCTTCGCTTTGGACGCGGCGTAAAGCATGGGCGTGAGTTTGGATGTCGGATGCTTTTCCTTCAGGTCGAGCGGAGTCGAGGCATTTTTGCACAGAGCAATAAACTTGTCAAGGTTCCTGTCGATCAGGTTGAAAATGAGCGGGACCTGGTTGTTGACCTTGATCTGGTTCGGATTGCCGCCGAGCTTGAGGACCGCCTCGAAGGCGTGCTCGCGTTCGAGGCTGACCGAAGCGATCATCGCCTGCGCGAGCAATGGCGCGGTCTTGACCTTGCGTGCCGTGGCTTCCTTGAAAAAGCGTTCGATCTCGTCGGGGCGGTCCTGTTTCGCCGCGTCCTCGATCGTTTCGCAGACGGGGAGTTTCGCCCCGGCTTCCTTCAGCATGGCGGCAATCTCGCTCTGTTTCCCGATCTGTGCGTAGACCAGCGGATTGCAGGTGGTTTCGTCGGCCTTGTTCACGTCCGCACCCGCGTCCAGCACCAGGCGCACGGCGGCGGCGCGTTCGAGCACGATCGCGCGGATCAGCGGCGTCTGCTTGAACTTGTTGTCGTCGTCGGGCAGGGGATCGTCGACGTCCTTCATCGCGCCGAGGTGTTTCAGAATCTCGGACGTGTTGTTGGTGAGGACCGCCTTGTCAAATGTGAGCGTCGGTTTCCCTGTGTACGGCGGTTTCTTCGCATTCTTCGCGGCCGCGGCGGCGTTCTTCGCGGCTTCGGCCTCGCGTTCGGCCTTGTACGCATTCAGGAGCAGGACCGCCTCGTCCTCCTTGTGCGTGCGCATGTATTCCGCGAGAACCGGCGACTTGAACTCAACCTTTTTGTAGGAGAGAACGAGCTTCAGGTCATCGATGCGGTCCTGTTCGCCCAGGATCTGCACGGGCGGCTTCCCCTCGAATCCCGGCAGATTGCAGTCCGCTCCGTAGTCGAGCAGGAGCTTGATGATCGCCCGTGCGTCGCGACGCTGCGAACCGGAAAGGACCGGAAGATGGCATGCGTAGGCGAGCGGAGTGCAGGACCCCTTGATCGTCTGCTTGTAGTCGATCTTCCGCGCGGCGCTCTTCTGGAATGTGCGGAACTGGTTGTCCGAGAGCTGGAAATCCACGATGCTGCCGTAGCGGATCAGCAGGTCGCAGTGTTCGAGCTTGGCCTCGGAGATCGCGTGGAAGATAAGCGGCGTTTCGTAGTAGTTGAGCCGCATGTCCAGAAAACGCGGCGTGTGAGCGTAGTTCTGCAGGACGCGTTCCAGCAGCGACGGCGTGCCGCGCCGGACCGCGGCGAGCAGTTCCCCGTAAGCGTCATCCGCTGCATATGGCGTGAGCGGGATGTTTGTCCCGGTGGAGAGGCCGCCGAGGGATGCACCATTGATCGGCCTGCGGACCGCCTGGGCGTGCAGAGCGCACGGCAGGACGGCGGACGCCGAGCCGATGAGGGCGGTGAGGAGGCAGAGATGGAAACGTCTGGTCATAGCGGATTCTCCCGGATAGAACATTACAATAATATGACGCGAAACCGTCGAAAAATCAAGCGGAAAGGGAAAACTTCGAACAAAAAACGTGTGCGGATTGCGGATAACGCTTCAGCCCGCGAGCTTTTCGAGGGAACGCGCGAGGGCGATCTGGGTGCGCGCGCGGTCGAGGTTGTGGCCGGGACGCGCCGTCTTGAAATACCGGTCGCCGTCGAGGTAGTCGGAGAGGAACCGAACGGCGAGCTCGAACGTGATGACGGCTCCGGCGACAGGCATGAGCTTGATCTCCTGTTCGGTGAGGTAGCCGTCGAATCCTGCCAGGAACCCTTCGGCGCAGGCGTCGTACATGTCGCGGCGTGCTTCCAATCCCTTGAGCTTGCCCGCGTCCTCGCGGGCCGGATTCGCCGCCACGCGCACGAGGTCGCCGAAATCGTACAGCGCCAGCCCCGGCATCACGGTGTCGAGGTCCACCACGCAGATCGCCTCGCCCGTGGCGGAGTCGAGCATCACGTTGTTGATCTTCGTGTCGTTGTGCGTGATGCGTTCCGGGATCAGCCCGGCGGCGAACGCGTCCGTGATGAGCGGGGCGAGGTGCCGCAAGGAGTTGAGTTCAGATATCTCCTGAGCGGCGGATGCGGCGCGTCCGAGGCGGTCTTCCGCGGCGATGACGTCCAGCGTGCGCAACCGCGCCGGGGTGTCGTGGAACGCCGGGATGGTCTCCTGAAGGCGGGGCGGCGGCAGGTCGGAGAGGTCGCGGGCGAACCGGGCGAACGCGAACGAAGCAGTCCTTGCCTGGGCTGGCTCCCGCACGGCGTCAATCGTGCCCGCGTCTTCGATCATTCGATAACAGCGCCAGCAAGCGCCGTCCTCGTCGAACCAGCACGGTTTCGCATCCTTCGTGGGAACCACGGTCAGCACGCGCCGTCCGGCGTCCGGCAGAATCGCATATTTCTCCCTCAGATGCCGCGTCACGCGCACGATGTTGTCCATCACGGCGAGCGGATTCGGGAAGACGTGCGGATTGATACGCTGGAGAACAAACCGGACGTATGCGTCGGACGCGGGTTTCTCGACCGTCAGCGCGAAAGTGTCGTTGATGTGCCCGCTGCCGAACGCCGCCGCGGAAAGGGCACGTCCGCCCAGTTCGAAATGAGCGGCGGATTCCAGCGCGGTACGGTCGGAAACGGGCATGGGATTTCTCCGTTGGATTCGAGCTCAGCGAAGCAGCGGCGAGGGGTACACGCCCGATTCGACCAGCGCGGCGATGCCGGCCTGCACGCGCGGCTTGTCCTCGCGGTAGGTCACGCCCAGCCAGGAATCCTGACTTTCGAGGATGCCGACGGATGCCTGTCCCGCGCCGATCATGGATGCGACGGCGGCGGGGAGGTAGAACTCGGATTTGAGCTCGCTGCCGTGTTCGCGCAGGAAGTCTTCGAAAAGCCCGCGCAGACCGTCGAACAGCGACGGCATGAATCCCCAGAAGTTCATGGAGACGATCTCGCCGCCGGTGAACGTAAGCTTCGCGCCGTTCTCGTCGACCGCGACCGCGCCGTTGGCGCCGTCCGGTTCAATCTTCGTGCGCTCGGTGACCTCCTTCAGCGTGCCGTCCGCATTGGCGGTGCAGACGCCGCGCGAGACGGAGCCGAACTTGGAGAGCGTATTGCGGAGCGGATATCCGACCATGAAATGGCGGTTCTGATCGGCATTTTCCGCCAGCGCCTTGCCGAGCTGCACGAATCCGCTGCGCCCGTAGAAATCGTCCGCGTTGATGGCGGCGAACGGCCCGGAGATTTTGTCGGCGGCGCAGAGTACGGCGTGGCCTGTCCCCCACGGTTTCTGGCGGCCTTCGGGGACGCCGTGTCCGGCGGGCAGAGCGTTGAGCTCCTGGAACGCGTATTCCACGGCGACGCGTTTTTCCCACTTCGCGCCGACAGCCTCGCGGAACGCCTGTTCGATGTCGCGCCGGATCACGAACACGACCTTGTTGAATCCGCCCTGCATGGCGTCGTGAATGGAATAGTCAAGGATGATTTCGCCGTTCGGCCCGACCGGGTCGATCTGCTTGAGCCCTCCGTAGCGGCTGCCCATTCCGGCGGCAAGCACCATCAGCGTCATTTCTTTCATGTTGATTCTCCTGTGTATGTGAGGTTGATTTGTGTTGAAATAAGTTCAAGTTTCCGGGAGCGTGGCGGCCGCGACGGCCTGCCCGTGCCGCCGCATGGAGTCGTCCGGCACGGCGACGGTCGTTTTGAGCTCGGGGAAGACGTCGGAGAGGACGCGGTTCGCCTCGTCGCGGATGATGTCGCCGCCGACGCCGCTGGTCACGCGGCCCATGATGACGGCGGTTTCGATGACCGGGTAGAATTCGCAGAAGCCCGCGACCGTGTACCCGAACGCCGTCCCGATGCTGCGGAAGACGTTCAGCGCGCGTTCGTCGCCCTGCTGCGCATAAAATTGAATTCCCAGCAGCACCTGCGGAAGCGGAACGTCCGGGGAGAAGACCAGCCCGGTATTCGCAGCCAGACGCGCCGCGCCCTGCTGGGAGAAGTAGTTCACGCCGCATCCCCGGTCGCCGCTCCATTCGTCGCGCGGCGCCGAATCGGAATAGTCCACCGGCACGAACGCAAGCTCGTTGAGGCGGCCCGTGATGCACCCGGCGCCGTTCACATATCCGCCCGCCATGCTGCTGCCGAACGATACCCCGAGGATGCCGTTGCGTCCGAGCTGGACCGAGGCGGCGAGCGCGGCGGCCTCCCCGTCGTTCACGACCGCGAACGGCACCCCGTTCCAGTCTTGTTTGACAAACTCGAAAACGGGCGCGGCCTCCTGTTCGAAGCGCTCCGGCGGAACACTGCGGAACAGCGAGGCCATCCGCACGCGGTTGTTGATGTACACGCCCGCTGCGCTGCCCCCGATCGCGTCAACGCGCGGCAGATGGGCGGCGGCCCGTCGGATGGAGTCGTTGATGCCTTCGCGGTGCCAGGCGGGATCGGCCTGTTTGGAGGGATCCCATACGACCTCCTCGGAGAAAACGACCTTGCCGTCCTGCACGGCGGCGCATTTGCGGTCGCTCGCGCCGAGGTCGAATCCGATGCGGCAGCCCTCGAAATGCCGTCCGAGACCGTTTTGCGGTTCATTCGCCGCCGGGGCGTCCTCATAGGAAACCGCCTCAACAGTAAGCGGCGTTTCGTAGATTCTCGTCATGCTGGCGTAATCGAACGCGCGTTCGCCGTCCGGCGCATAGATTTTTGCGAGCGCCGCCGCGATTTCGTTCGATCCGGCGATGATGATCCGGCTCCCGCCGCCGATCCACAGCAGGCTTTTCACGAGGCGTTCCGCATGGCATACGTTCGCCTTGAACTCCGCAGTGTCCGGTTTGCCGTACACGACGGTTTCCACGGTCAGGACCTGCCCGGACGGCGTCGCGACCGCGAGCTTCAGAGGTGTTGCGCGTCCCGACTTCCCGACCGAGGCGCGGAAGAGACGGTGTTCCAGCACGGCCGGCCGGAATTCGTGTTCGAGACACGGCATCGGGTATCCGTATTTCCCGCCATTGTGCAGCGATTGATAGTGTCCCATGATGACCTCATTCAAAAATAAACAGCGGATGCCGGGTCGAAGCGAAACCGTTCCGCCTGCGTAACATTGACAAAAAATACAATACACGCGCGCCCTGGTTTTTTCAAGCATCATTTTGATTTTATCCGGGGACGATGCTATATTATTGAGCTGTACAAATCCTGAATCCGCCATCCGCCTAACCCAAGGAGGCCCTATGAACTACTTTTTCGTCGACGATCACTACGGCGTGAACCCCGGCAGGCACATCTTCGAGCTTCTGCCGAAGGATTTCCGCAAAGAAACGATGTTCACGGAGAACGATTGGTCCCTCCTCGAATCCGGCGAATGGGCGAAGGACTGCGAGTTGCTCGTGCTCCACATGATCGCGGGCACCTGCGGCCAGCCGATGCCCGGGGCCGGCGCGGAGAAAGCCGTCCGCGCGTACTGCGAACGCGGCGGCGATCTGCTGCTGCTCCACGGATCCAGCGCGGCGTTCTGGGGCTGGGACTGGTGGCGCGGCATAGTCGGGCTCCGGTGGGTGCGCCCGGAGGATCCGGACGGGATCGCGCCGTCCACGCATCCTGTCGTCCCCTGCACGGTCGAGGTCGCCAAGGTGCGCCATCCGCTCGCCTCGCGTCTCCGCCGCATCGAACTCCCGACCGACGAGGTGTACATCGACCTCGAACAGGTCTCCCCGGTCACGGTCCTGATGGAGACGACCGTAAACGGACGCACGTATCCGCAGGCGTATCTGGCGACCACGCCGTGGGGCGGCCGCATCGCCGCGTTCATCCCCGGCCACAAGCCGGAGTGCACACAAAATCCCGACCTCATCGCCGACGTCACGGAGCTGATTCAATGGCTGAAGCGCAAGTGAAGCCCGAACAACAAAAAAAGATACGGCTGGCGTTTGCTTCCTGCGCCGATTACACGCCGCAGAACTTGCGCCCGGCGCTGGAACACGTCCTGCACCCTCAGATCGAGGCGGCGGGCGGCGTTTCCGGCAAATCCGTGATGCTGAAACCAAATCTGCTCGCCTGGCGCAAAGACAACGATCCGCAGGCCGTGAACCCGCGGTTCATCGTCGAGACGGCGAAAGTCTTTCTGGACGCCGGGGCATCGCGCGTCGCCATCCTGGAGAATCCCGCCGTGCAGACCACGCCGCAGATCCTCCGCGCCATGGGGATCGCCGACGAACTGAAATCGCTCGGCGTCGCGTCCGCCAATTTCAAGAACTACATCAAACAGCCTCCGCTCGATGCCGTTTTCTTCCGTAATCTTGAGATCGCCAATGAGTTTCGCGAATACGATTTCGTCGCCGACCTTGCCAAGGCCAAGACGCACGGCATGATGACCCTGACTTTCTGCGTCAAAAACCTCTTCGGCCTCGTGAACGGCGGCGACCGCCTCGCCTGGCATCTCGCCGTCGGACGCGACTACGACAAATTCGCCGACATGCTCCTCGACCTCTATCTCGTCGTCCGTCCGGCATTCAATCTGCTTGACGCCGTCACCTGCATGGAGGGCAACGGCCCCGGCGCAGGGACTCCGACGGACCGGCATTTCATCGCTGGCGGCACAGATGCACTGGCGCTCGACGCCGTCGCGGCGCGGGTCCTCGGCGTCGATCCTGACACGTTGCACATCGTCAAACGCGCGAAGGCGCGCGGCCTCTTCCCGTCGCCGGAAACGGTCGACAATCCCGACCCTCTGCCCGTCTGCGAGCCGCTGGCGCTCCCGGATCGTCCCGTCATGGACATGGCGCAGATGCATCTCGGCGTCGGGATCCCGAAATGGATGCAGAAGCCGCTTTATAAACTGATGGTCGTGAATCCGGTTCTCGACCCGGCGAAATGTGTCGGCTGCGGCGTCTGCGTGAAGATGTGCCCGCCGAAATCCCTGAAGCTTTCCGGCGGCAAACCCGCTTTCGATCTTCCGCACTGCATCCGGTGTTTCTGCTGTCAGGAACACTGTCCGAAAGGCGCGATCACGCCGCGGATGACGCGGACGATGCGTTTCGTGAAAGCGGTCGACCGGCTGTTCCGCGGACACAGTTCGGCGGAAAGCAAATAAATAATGAATCCGACATTTTCCCATGTTTATCCATCCCGGACTGAAAAAATCGAAAAAAAAGTGCGTTTTTTTTGGAAACGGACTGGAAAATCATGGAATGAGAATGTATAGTATTTACTCTGTTTGCCGCGAAAAAGGCGGCAGCAGCCCAATTCGCTGTTCTAAGCGATCTTTGCCCGGGGACACTCAGCCAAGCTGAAAATGCCCGGTATCAGACGCGGCGGACGGCAGCTCCATTGGAAACCCGTTCCGGGTCTTGCGGTGCATTGTGCCGCGGGGTCCGGGATGCTCAAATACATACAATTCGCTCTATCTTCAACCCAAAACCATAACAACAAAGCGAGAACAACATGGAAGTTCGGGCAGTAACAAGGTATGTCCGCATTGCTCCGTCGAAGGGTATGGATTTCTCCCGGGTCATCCAGGGCAAATCCTACGCCGACGCGCTTGCGATCGCGGAAATTTCCCCGAGAAAAGCCGCCAAGCTGTTCGCCAAGACGCTCAAATGCGCCAGGGCGGCCGCAGTCGAAAGCGGAATGAACGAAGCGTCCCTGATGGTCAAAACCGCAGTCGCGGACCCCGGTCCGATGCTGAAGCGGTTCCGTCCGAAGGCACGCGGCATGGCGGGCAGAATCCGCAAACGCATGAGCCACTTCACGGTGGTTCTTACCGACGACTGAGATTGAAAGGAAATCACAGTGGGACAAAAAATTAATCCGATCGGGCTCAGACTTGCCCTGAACAA